>JAFXSC010000015.1 GCA_017525915.1 Ruminococcus sp. | reverse complement strand
TTTAACGTCCCGCTTCTTTGCAGCCTCTATTCCCTCACGTTGACGAGAACGTATCTTATTACGCTCGTTTTCAGCAATGCTGCCGAGAACCTCTATAAGGATCGAGTTTATCATTTCTAAGATCCAAGCCTGATCTGGTGGAAAGTCCGTAAGAGTAGTCGGAATGTCGAGTATCTTTACACGTACTCCTGCTGCTTTGAACTCTTCCAGTTCTCTCTTGATATCAGCTTTATTACGACTGAGTCTGTCAAGCTCCTTGATAACGAGCGTATCTCCCTTACGGAGTATCTGACGCTTAAGGTACTGATAGCCTTCACGCTCTGTATCCTTACCGGAAGCCTTATCGATGATAATGTTCTGCTCGGGCACACCGAACTTGGTGAGAGCTTCAAGCTGACGATCTTCATTCTGCTCTCTGGTAGAAACACGAGCATACCCATAGATCCTGTTATCCATATTCAGTTCCTTTCCGTCTCAAAAAGTGGTGGCGACTTTCGGAACGTCTCAAAAGTCAAAACAGGACTTTTATGTACACTTTTTTGCTTGTTTTCAAGGTGTGCATAAAAGTGTACTTTTGTGGACTTAAAAAGCGCCGCAATAGCTCTCATAAACATCTTCACCGCACATATACTTCACGTCCCTGAGAGCTTCATGGAGCAGGCTTGGCTCCATAAGCATGGCTGATGCAGTACGCATTATGCAGGCAATCTCAAATCCGGACAAATATGCGCTTGATGAAAAGGGTGCTAAAAACGCTGACGTTGACGGTAGCGATGATGTAACAAATATGGACGCACTTATAATACAGCAGTTCAAGCTTGGTTTGATTAATTTGCTCTCCGTATCATCCACATAAATTCAGAATCACCTGCGGTTAAATTCAACCGCAGGTGATTTTCTATCGACCGGTAAGACAACTAAAAATGCAAGCTTTTGGATATAAAATGCTATTGATAGTGGTTATACAGTGTGATATATTTGTTATAGATAATTTCGTTCATAATTTGTTAACGGGAGGTATCAATATGGGTTCAGGAAGAACAAAGATGCTTGCAGCTCTTTCAGCTGCCGCTTTGATGCTGAACGCTGTAAGTCTGACGCAAAATGTTCAGGATTCAAATATAATCACAGCAGATGCAGCTTCGTTCACCACCGGCTCACGCATAAGAGTTGACATAAACAAGAATGACGGGCGCAAGGCTTCGTACTCGAAAAATGCCAATAACTGGCTGCTCGCAGAGGGCAGTACCGCTGAATATTCAGTAGGCAATGTCAATTTCAGACTGTCCAACGGCGGAAGTGCCGGCAGCAATGTCACTGGTGCAAACAACAAGAAATTGCAGCTCCAAAGCGGCATATACCCGCGTCTCACTATGGACGGCGCAAAGATCAAGGACGGTGACAACGGCGGTGTACTCAAGCTCGAAATATCCGGTCTTACTGACGGCGAACACTCCTTGCAGATGTGGCACTGCAACACTGACGGCTACACAAACAGCAAGCTCAGCATTTCTGTGAACGGCAAGAAAGTCCTGACCGGAGTTGAGTGCCCCACCAATGTCAATGACGAGAACGACGCAGGCATTTCCTATGTCACCTGGTCAGGAAGCAGCGTGACTATCCTTATCACTCCTGAAGGCGGCGGCAGACAGGACGTAGCGTGGCTGAATGGCTTTGAACTGGATGGCAGCGATCCTGTGAACGGCGTATCTAAGATGTACCCTGCCGATCAGGAAGCTCACCTCGACATTGCTGACGGACTTTCGTGGAATGCCGGCAAGAACGCTCAGTCCCACGATGTGTATATCGGCACAAGCTACGATTCGGTGTTCAGTGCAGACCGCAATTCACCCGAATTCAAGGGCAATCAGACCGGCACAAAGTACGCCCTTGATGATACATATTCCTCAATTCCCACCTATTACTGGCGCGTGGATGAGGTCAACGCAAACGGCACAGTCAAAGGCACTGTTTATTCATTCCAGATAAACCGTCTTTCCTTCCCGACTGCCGAGGGCTACGGTCGTTTTGCCAGAGGCGGACGCGGAGGCTATGTCTATCACGTCACAAACCTCAATGACAGCGGTGAGGGCTCTCTCCGCTACGGTCTTGAAACTCTTAAAGGCGCAAGGACGATCGTTTTCGATGTGGGTGGAGTTATCCCGCTTGAAAGCGTTCTTTGTATTCCTGAGGACGGCGGCGATGTGTATGTTGCCGGACAGACCGCTCCCGGCGACGGTATCACGCTCATCAATTATACATTTGGCGCTATGGGGTCAAGCGATGTGATCATCCGTGACATTCGCACCAGAGTTGGCGATGTTTCGGGCAAATCAATGGGCGGTATGGGTATGAGCAGCTGCGATAATTCAATCGTTGACCACTGCTCTATCTCGTGGGCGACCGATGAGGGATTCAGCTCCAGAAGTGCGGCAAATCTGACCTTCCAGTGGAACATCATCGGCGAATCGCTGAATAACTCCGTTCACTACGATGCCAACGACCGCTCCAATGTGGAGCGCCACGCTTTTGCGGCTTCGATCGGTGGATACACCGGCTCGTTCCACCACAATCTCCTCATCGACAATACCGGTCGAAACTGGTCGCTGGCAGGCGCTATGGAACAGGACGGCGTGACCTACGGCGGACAGCTTGATATACGCAACAATGTAGTCTATAACTGGCGTGACAGAACGACTGACGGCGGTGCAAGGCGTGTGCAGTTCGTGAACAATTATTACAAGGCAGGCTCGGTGTCAAACACCTCTCTGCACCTTGTTTCGGTTGACGGAAATGAGCTGAACACAGGCGATATGCAGAAACTCTATGCGTCCGGAAATGTCAAGGCTGCTCAAAACGGAAGTATCCTCATTGACGCGGGCGCTGACGAGTGGTCGAGCGGCAAGGCAAAGTCGGGCGGCAAGAATTCCACCAGCAATGACGTCAAGAGTGACAAGCCGTTCTTTGAGTCCTACGTCATCACTGAGACGGCTGATAGTGCCTATAAATCTGTCATTGCAGGTGCAGGTGCCAACTATCCTCAGTGGGACTATATCGACTCGCGCTACATAAATGAGGTCAAGAACGGCACATACACATACACCGGTAGCCGTGACGGTCTCAAGGGCATAATCGACAGCCAGAACGATGTTGGCGGCTATCCGTCTGCAAAGAATTTCAAGGGCGGCACTGCTCCGATCGATACTGACGGCGACGGTATGCCAGATGCGTGGGAGAGTGAGCACGGTCTGAACCCGAATGACGCAAAGGACAGTGCAATTGTATCGCTTTCCGCCGATGACTACACTAACCTTGAAATGTATCTCAACGAGCTTGCAGGTGATCCGGTCGAGTTCAACGGCACTGTCACAAGAGAACCGATAACAGGCAAGCTTATCAGCAGCGTTGAAGTGCTTGATACAACGTATTACAGCGCTTGGGCAGTCGATACTTCGCTTGAAGTCGGAGACACTGTTTTCGGTGACAGAACTGCTGACAGGTGTGCAATTTCGGAGCTGCCTGCAAAGCTGAAAGGCGCTGAGATCGTACTCACTCCCTGCGATGCAAAGGCTTCCTCACAGACTCAGGCGGAGCTTACCGCTGAGGAGGATATAACGCTTTATGTTGGACTTGACAGCCGTGTGGAAAAAGTTCCGGAATGGCTTAATTGCGCTGTGAAAACAGGTGCAGTAGTCCGGACTACTAATGACGTATTATTTGAGCTGTACTCACTTCCGCTCAAAGCCGGTGAGAAGTTCACTCTCGGCGCAAACGGACAGTCCGCATACTGTATGAACTACATCATTATCGCTTCAAATACCGATGAGCTGACAGTGCGCGGCGACGTAAATACGGACGGAGAATTCAGCATTGCAGACCTTGTACTCTTGCAGAGGTGGCTGCTCTCAAAACCGGATTCAGAGCTTGCTGACTGGAAAGCCGGTGACCTAAGTGAAAACGACAGGCTTGATGTGTTCGACCTTGTGATATTGAGACGTGAACTGTTTGAAAAGAATTGATTTTTAGGGGGATATTAGAATGGACTGCAATAGGATTCTTGCCGCTTGCCTTACCGCTTCAATGTGTCTTTCATCGTGGAACGGCATATCGTTGTACGCAGATGCGGCGGCAAATAACACTGCATTCAACAATACCGACAATATGGTAGTCGAATACCTCGACCGAGGAATATGTGCTGTGAAAACAGATGCGGGAATGCTTGTCAACTGGAGATTCCTTGCGAATGACCCCGATGATGCAGTATACAAGCTTTACCGCGACAATACACTGATATACACATCAACTGAAAAAGCAAACGGTGCGACCTGTTTCCTCGATAAGGGCGGCAATTCGTCGTCCGTGTACAAAGTCGAGTGCCTGACATTGAGCGGAAAGCTGCTCACAAGCGACAATTGCTCGCTCACATCGAATAATGCGTATTTTGACATAAAGCTCGATCAGCCTGCAAAGGGCTCGGACGGCGGTACATACTCCCCGAACGATATGAGCGTCGGAGACGTGGACGGCGACGGCGTGTATGAGCTTTTCGTGAAGTGGGATCCTTCCACCTCCAAGGACAACTCCCAGAAGGGCAAGACCGACAAGGTATATATCGACTGTTATCGTCTGAACGGTCAGAAGCTCTGGCGCATCGACCTCGGCGTGAATATCCGTGCAGGCGCACATTATACGCAGTTTTACGTTGCCGATTTCGACCTTGACGGCAAGTGCGAGATGACCTGCAAGACCTCGGACGGCACTGTTGACGGCACCGGCAAGGTCATCGGTGATGCTTCAAAGGTGTACCGCGACAGCAGCGGTCTTATCTATTCGGGCAATGAGTTTTACACGCTTTTTGACGGAGCAACAGGCGCGGCACTTGATACCGTAAACTACGAGCCGGGCAGAGGTGACCCTACAAAATGGGGCAAGACCTCCGACAAGTTCAACCGCGTTGAGCGCTACTGGGGAAGCGTTGCGTACCTTGACGGCGTTCACCCGAGCGTTATCACAGGACGCGGCTATTACGGCAGACTGACCGCAACTGCGTACTCTGTCGAGAACAAGAAGCTGAAAAAGCTCTGGACTTTTGACACAGGTACAAGCTCGTCAACTCCCGGCTACGGTGACGGCAACCACAACTCAATGGTCGCTGATGTTGACAACGACGGCAAGCACGAGATAATCACAGGTTCGACCTGCATAGACCACGACGGCACGCTCAAATGGAACACGAATACCGGTCACGGCGATGCTCTGCACGTTGGCGACCTTGACCCGACAAATCCCGGTATCGAGGTCTGGACCTGCCACGAAGATAAACCCTATGGCGTTTCACTCATTGATGCGGATACCGGAAAAACAATCTTCCGCAACAACGGTTCAGGCGATACCGGACGCTGCTGTGCCGATAACGTATGGGCTGGCAATCCAGGTGCTGAATTATGGGGCAACGGCAATGAGGTCAAGGGTGTTGACAGTTCAACGCTGAACTGCCGCCGCCCTGCAATAAACTTCCTCTCCTACTGGGACGGCGACCTCGAGCGTGAGATCCTCGACGGCTATACCGATTCGCCTGCAACCATCTCGAAGCTGACAGGCGACGCAGGCAAGACTACTATAACAACTTTGCTCTCGACTGACGGATATTACACCTGCAATACGACCAAGGGGACGCCTTGCCTCAGCGCTGACATTTTCGGTGACTGGCGCGAGGAGCTGATTGTCCGCAAGGCTGACGGTACAGGCATACGAATCTACGCCACCACCTACGATACCGATTACCGTGTTCAGTGCCTTATGCACGACCCGCAGTACCGCGTTCAGGTGTCAGCGCAGAATACGGCATACAATCAGCCGCCGCACACAAGCTTCTTCCTCGGAACAGGCTACGATATGCCTACACGTCCGAAGTGTACCGTTCTCGGCGGAAATGTTGAGCCGATAACCTATGACCCGATAGAGGGCAGGTTTGTAAATATTGATGTCATAGATACAACATATTATAATTCGTGGGGAACCGACAGCTCACTCGATACAGGTGATGTGCTCTTCGGCGACAGAAATGCTGAACGCTGTGCGGTTACCGAGCTGCCTGCAAAGCTGAAAGGCGCTGAGATCGTACTCACTCCATGCGATGCAAAGGCTTCCTCACAGACTCAGGCGGAGCTTACCGCTGCGGAGTATATAACGCTTTATGTTGGACTTGACAGCCGTGTGGAGAAAGTCCCTGAATGGCTTGACAGTGCAGTAAAATCAGACGCAGTTATCAGGACTTCAAATGACGTTACGTTTGAGCTGTACTCGATTCCGCTCAAAGCCGGTGACAAGTTCACTCTCGGCGCTAATGGGCAGTCTGCATACTGTATGAATTACATTGTTATCGCATCAAATGCCGGTGAATTGACGGTGCGAGGAGATGTAAATGCGGACGGAGAATTCAGCATTGCAGACCTTGTAATATTGCAGAAATGGCTGCTCTCAAAGCCGGACTCAGACCTTGCTGACTGGAAAGCCGGTGACCTCTGCGAAGATGACAGACTTAACGTGTTCGACCTTGTATTGATGAGGCGTGAACTTTTAAACAGGTGATATTCTCCGACTGCACATCCGGAGATTTCATAATGGGTAATTAGCAAAAGTGGGACAGATCAGAAATGCCGCAGCTTTGAGTGCTGCGGCATTTGTCGTTTCAGATATTGAAAATGGTGAACAAAACCTTGCAATTTTAGTCATTGTATGATATACTGAAAAAAAGCGAGGTGGAGCATTATGGAACGAAAAAAGCACATCGGCATAATTATGGGCAGGATATACAAAAAGACCAACAAGCGGCTGCTTTCCGGCATACTTGAACAGGCACGACAGCTCGGATACAGCACCTTCATTTACACTCTCAATGAGGAATGCTACAACGATAAGGTACGGTCCGGTGAGAAGAACCTTTTCTGCGCCATAAGCTCCTCGCAGCTTGACGGCATAGTCTATGCTCCATACACCTTTGCATCTGAATATTTCTACGAATACATCGACAGCTACCTGAAAGAGAATTTCAATAAGCCGGTAGTCCGGATAGGAATGGAAAGCGATATGGGCATACCTGTCTGGTATGACGACAGCAGCGAGATGTCCGAGATAACGCTCCATCTCATATACGGTCACGGCTGCCGGAAGCTAATCTGTCTTACCGGACCTGACACAACGCAAGTCGCTCATAACCGGGCTGAGGGCTTCGTCAATGCTATGAAGTCAGCCGGGATTCCGGTCGGCGATAATGATATTATCTACGGAGACTTCTGGATATGGGCGGCAAAAAAGCTTGCGGACGAAATAGCTGACGGCACAAGAGAAATGCCGGACGCAGTTGTCTGCGCCAATGACACAATGGCAATTGCACTCTGCGACGCTCTTGCCGAGAGGAACATTTCTGTTCCCGACAATATCCGTGTGACCGGCTATGACGGTTTCACCGAGGCGCGTCTGCACGTCCCCGCGATCACGACTTATCAGACCTCGCAGGAAGATCTTGGAAGAAATGCTGTATGCAGGCTATATGAAGCTATGACTGGCGAAACAGCAGTTCCAACTAAGCTCGAAAAGGGCATACTTTTGTGCCGTGAAAGCTGCGGTTGCAATTCACAGAATGAAAATGACAGATTCATTGTATATGATGAGGTAATGGCAGACGAGGGCATACTCGACTGCACTGTTTCGGCTGCTCTTTACGAGACCGAAACGCTCAATGACCTTGTGCTGAAAATGTTTGAATTGCAGTATAAGTTTATGGACAGGGACAATTTTAATAAGGAGCGACTGTTCCTTTGTCTTTGCTCTGACTGGGACACCGTTTTTCAGACTGAGACCGGCAGAGGCTACCGCACTGACGGATATTCGGACACGATGTACCTTATCGGCTCTGAGGGCAGCAGAATGAGCTTTCCGCTTGAACAGATACTCCCCGTTCCCCTCGATAAAGAGAGCATCACATCGACATTTTTACTGCCGGTGCATTTTCAGGATCAGTGCTACGGCTATATCGCCCTTGAGGTGAACGAAAGCATAGATGATTTCAATATGGACTATATCCGCTATTGCCGGGAGGTCAACAATGCGCTGAAATTCCTGAGTACCCAGAATGAGCTTAAACGGCTGCTTTACCGTCAAAAGCTTTCTCAGTCAAGAGATGAACTGACAGGTCTGTACATCTTTGAAAACTGCCGGGGTATTTGGACGGAAATGCAGGATGCTGCCAGATCAAACGGCGACCAGATGTACATTATCGCTGTCACAGCAGGCGGACTGCGGCATATCGAGAACGACAGCGGATATGTGGAAAGCGACAAGTACCTTGCATCATTTGCTGATATTCTTTCAAAGTGCTGCAACAGCCGTGAGCGTGTATTCAAATACAGAGACAAGAGCTTTGTCATAATAGGTTCAGGGCATTCTCCTGAGAAACGCATATCTGCTTATCTTAAACAGGTCGAGGAAAGCGTATGGAGGAACAGCATTTCTACGGAAGAAAAGTATATGGTCTATGCCAGAACTGAGACTAAGGTTTTGCCGGCTGAAACTTATCTCAGTCCCGATGATGCAGCTGAGACCGTAAAAGCGATGACCGACAAGCTGGCAAGCGATATGAACGATCAGCTCTCCGAGCACATACACTATTCAGAACTGTTTGAACTCAGAAGAGAAATATTCCTGCACCCTGAAACCGACTGGAACGGCGAAATGTGCAGTGGAAGGCTAAACATCAGCAAGTCATATTTCCATAAGCTGTATGCAAAAGTGTTCAATATCAGTTTTATGCAGGACCTTCAGAAAAGCCGCCTGAACAGCGCAAAAAAACTGCTTGCCACTACTTCGATGCTGCTGCCTGATATAGCTGAGAAATGCGGTTATGACTATTACAACTTTATGCGTGTATTCAAAAAGGAAACCGGCTTTACTCCGACACAGTACCGCAAAAACAAACAATAAAAAATTTCGGCAGAGGTGAAATACCTCTGCCTTTTTTGATGCTAAAAATGCAATATTTAGAACACGAATTGCTATTGATGTCAAAGGAATAATGTGATATATTCATTATGGAATCCTGATCAGAGATCCACATTCATAAGCAGCAGTTCAGAGCTTTAGGCGGCTCTGATTAGCACTGCAAAGGGGATATTTTAATTATGAAGAAAAAGGCAACATATTTTGCTGCCGGATTAGTGGCACTGAGTCTGTCGGTATCATCGCTGCCGTCAGTAGTTACCAATGCTGAAGAAACCGACGAAACGGTTATCATCTATTCCTCTGACTTTGAGGACGGTGATGTATCAGCGTGGACAAACCGCGGCGACAGGGATACTACCGTTATAACAGCAAGCGAGGAAAATGCAGTTTCCGGTACTCACTGCCTTTGTGCAAGCGAACGCTCAAAGTCGTGGAACGGTCCTGCTTTCCGACTTGATGACAAGTGCGAGCCGGGAATTGCATATCTTGTGAGCTGTTCAGCAATGGGACAGTGGTACACAAGCGTGACTGTCAGCTTTCAGTACACCGATGCAGCAGGCGAGCAGCATTATGAGAATCTTGCAAATCTCAACGGCAACGGCTGGCAGGAAGTCTCTAACCTGAAAGTGAGCTTCACTGAAGAATGGACAGATGTATTCGTCTATTTTGAAGGCGGCTCGGACAATATCTATATTGACGATTTCACACTGAAAACTGCACCAGTATATCACCCGGAGAGTGACATTCCTTCCCTCAGGGATGTTTACTCAGACTATTTCAAAATAGGTACAGCCTGTACGACAAAGGAACTTGCACCGGCTTCTACTAAGGAGCTTATTCTGAAGCATTTCAATTCTATCACAGCCGGAAACGAAATGAAGCCCGATGCACTTCTCGACCAGAAAGCCTGCCTTGCTCTTGCTGAAGCAGGAGATGACGAAAATCCGCAGATAAGCCTTGCAAGCGCAAGTTCGATCCTAAATTTTGCTCGTGCAAATAGAATTCCGGTACGCGGACACGTTCTTATCTGGCACCAGCAGACTCCGACATGGTTCTTCAAGGAGAACTACGATCCTGATGGCGAGTGGGTATCAAAAGAGAAAATGCTTGTGCGTATGGAGAACTACATCAAAAACGTCTTTGCGGCAGTCAAGGAGGAATATCCTGACGTTGAATTCTATGCCTGGGACGTTGTAAATGAGTGTCTGCTCGATGACGGTTCTGCACGTCAGCCCGGTTCTCAGGAGGATGGCAGTTCGAAGTCTCCGTGGGTAAAGGTTTTCGGCGATAATTCCTTTATCAAGCCCGCATTTGAATTTGCAAAGAAGTACGCTCCAGAGGGCTGCAAGCTCTATTACAACGACTTCAATGAGTATATGCCCGGAAAGCGTGAGGCGATTGTTGCGCTGACTGAGGAGATCAATTCTGACTCTCACTACATTGACGGTATCGGTATGCAGTCCCATTTAGGCACGGACGTATTCCCGACTGCTAACGTATATGAGAAGGCGCTCAGTATGTTTGCAGCAACAGGTCTTGATGTGCAGATAACCGAGCTCGACCAGATGATAAGCAGCGCAGATAAATTCGAGGAACAGGCACAGTATTATTCGGATATTATGGACGTCATCGTCAAATATAAGGACAGTGTTTCAGCTGTTGTATTCTGGGGCACTACCGATGATATGAGCTGGCGTGCAAGCAAGTATCCGCTCTTATTCAATGAGGATTACACCGCAAAACCATGCTTCTATTCGATCATTGACGGCATTGGACCGGCAGATTCAACATCCAGGACCGGAGACATCAACAGCGACGGTGAATTCAGTGTCGCAGATCTTGTACTGATGCAGAAATGGCTGCTTGGAACTGAAAATGCCGAACTTGTTGACTGGAAAGCCGGCGATCTTAG
Source organism: Ruminococcus sp. (assembly GCA_017525915.1). Classification (GTDB taxonomy): domain Bacteria; phylum Bacillota; class Clostridia; order Oscillospirales; family Ruminococcaceae; genus Ruminococcus. The sequence continues at coordinate 93,019 of JAFXSC010000015.1, read as the reverse complement.
CAAAAACAGCAGGCTTGATGTTTTCGACCTTATGATTATGAGACGAGCATTATTTGAACAGTAAATCATTCCGGCAGAGGTAAAATACCCTGCCGGTTTTGTACTAAAAATGCAATGTTTTCAATAGGAACTGCCATTGACCTCACACAGCAGGCGTGGTATACTTAAAATCACAATGAACGTGAAGATTATGACTGGAGGGATACAATGTCAAAATGGTTCAGAAAGCTCGTTGCATTTGTGAGTGCAGGTGCAGTTACAGCAGTCGCACTTCCGGTAGTGCCATACAGCTATGTGGCAGTTGCTGCCGATTTCCTTGCCACACGGGATATATGGTGTGCAAACGAGGACGTAAACCGCTGGGAATCTGAGCATTTCCAGTTCATCTGGGGCAAGAGCGGTGCCGACTCTGCAAAGGTCACACAGGCTTTCCTGGAGGAAAATGCAAAGAATCTTGAGGCTTGCTGGGACGTCTATATGAATGACCTGCATATGGAGCCGCCTACGCAATCGACAAATCTTAGTCTCCGTGACGGAAAGCAGTACAAGGTGAATTTCTATATCTCCGGCACAGGACTGTCACCTTTTGCCGATGATTGGGCATATATGGGCTATGATAATCAGGGCTATGCGTTTATGTTCTGCTGTGTCGGAGCAATGCAGAATTCACCGAATCCATCTTGGGTACTGCCCCACGAATTCGGACACGTTGTAACAGCACATCAGCTTGGCTGGAACAATAACAAGTATGTGCAGTCCCTGTGGGAGGCAATCGCAAACTGGTACCGTGAGCAGTTCCTGTACTCGGACTATTACAAGCAGTGGGCAGATGTTTCGGGAGTAACGGACTACTTCGAGACCTATATGAAGAATCTCTGCTTCACTCCTATTCTCGGACGCGATAACTATGCTGCGTGGGCGTTTTTGCAGTATATCACCGAGAATCCGGACGATCTCCCCGGCTATGGCAGCAGTTTCGTGAAAGACCTTATGCAGCAGGGCAAGGTCGATGAGTATCCGTACCTTGAGATCGAGAGGCTCTCCGGTGCAGATATGAAGGAAACGCTCGGCAATTATGCTAAGCGTCTCGCAACTCTCGATTTTGCACACAAGAGCGACTATCAGGCTCGACAAGCAGAGCTGTTGAACCGGGGCGAATGGAACTGGGGCGAGATATATACTCTCCTCGAAAAAAGCACAAAGGCTGAGAACTACTACACTGTCCCGACTGAACGTGCGCCGCAGCAGTTCGGCGTGAATATAGTTCCGCTTGAAGTTACCGGCAGCATAATTACCGTAAAGCTTGACGGACTGACAAATATCAAGGGAGCAGACTGGCGGGCTTGCATAGCTGTTGAACAGCGTGACGGCACTACCAGATACTCTGACCTTTTCAAATCCGGCGAGACAGCAACGATGACCTTCGGCGGAAATGATACCGCTGCATATCTGACAGTTACAGCTACTCCCGACAGCGATACATGGCAGAAGTACGGCGTGCAGTATATGTTCAGTGAAGGCGAGTTTGACGAGAACCACGCTCCGTTTCTCGGTAAAAACCGTTATCCTTACGGCGTTACTATTGAAGGTGCGGACATCAAGCAGTCATTTTACAGCATTAATGAATCATCCGGCAGAAGACACTCCAACGGCGGCGGATTTGTAGCCAATACCGCAACTGTTGATGATTCAGTTTATGTCGGCAGGGACGCAAAAGTCCTCGGATATGCCACAGTGACCGGAAATGCAAGGATAGACGGACACGCGATCGTTTCCGGAAGTGCAAAGGTATCCGGAAATGCAATTGTGACTGGACACGCTGTCGTAGCTGAGAGGGCGCAGGTCAGGGATAATGCTATCGTAGCTGACTATGCAGGCGTTATGGGCGATTCTGTTGTTTCTGACAATGCCCGTGTGATAGAAAGCGGACTTGTATTCAACACTTATAGTGTCAGCGGAAATGCAACTGTCAAGGGCGTAGCATACGGACTTGCAAACGGCGCTGCATCAGGTCAGGCAATGCCTGACGGCGACTATTATGACGATACCGGCAGAAAGCTTCAGAAGGGTTCAATATACGGCTGGGCGAGCTTTGAAGACTATGCACTGAAGCGTCCGTTTATTGACGGACAGTATGCCGCTCTTGAATTCGATACAGACAGTTCTCACATCGCCGCAGACACATTCACTTCGACTTACGGTACAGCATTCGGCAGTCCCACCTGGAACGATAAACTGACCAGCGGAAACGGCGTACTGACATTTGACGGCAGCAGCTATCTCGTTGGCGACAGTTCTTATGCAGCTCTACATGATGCTGATTATCAGACCGCAATACTTCTCCGTGACAACAGGAAAAACACCATTTTCCGCTTCGGTAATGATGAAAAGTTTATGTCACTCACCGCTGAAAATGGCAGCCTGACATTTGCAATCGACAACGGCAGCGGAGTGCAGTCTGTAACTGCTGAAAATGCCTATACTGCTGGAAAATGGACAACTGTCAGCGTTATTCTTGACGGTGATACTGCAAAGCTTGTTGTCAATGACGGAAGCGGTACAAAGACCTCAAAGGGGACAGTGAACGCAGACCCTGTTGATATAATCAGTGGCAATGCAAAATATCTCATTGCCGACGGAATGAATGGCTCAATGGACTATTTCAGAGTCAATTTCAAGGAGGTCACCGAACCGGAATACTATTACACTGAGAGCGAAAACATAAGCGAAAGAATTCGCGGAGATGTTAACGCAGACGGTGAGTTTAATGTTGCTGACTTGGTATTATTCCAGAAATGGCTGCTCTCAAAGCCGGATTCAGAGCTTGCTGACTGGAAAGCCGGCGACCTACAAGAGAACGGCAAACTTGATGTATTTGACCTTATACTGATGAAACGTGAGTGTATGCAGCTGTCATGACAAATATGCTCTTGACGAAAAAGTTGCTATAAACGCTGACGTTGACGGCAGCGTCGATGTAACAAATATGGACGCACTTGTTATCCAATAATTCAAGCTCGGGCTTCTTGAAAAACTGAGCAATTGAAGAATGAAAATGGCAGTTCCTCCGTGAGCTGCCATTTTCAGTGTATTTGTTTATTTGATTCTTAACGTAATCTATATAGTGAAAGGACTGATATGTGCTTTGAACAAGTTTTGTAAAAACGCCTGAGAAAACACTCCCAGGCGTTAAGGGAGATAATGAGGATTGTCTATTTGTGAATGGAATACTGATGTAAAGATCCTTCCAGTACCAGAATAACATTTCATCTTGACAATCAAATAATTATTTGCTAATATGCAGATAAGACCGACTGCTTTTACAATCGGTCTCATCATATACTCTTTTATTACACTATTTGCCGTTTACACAGAATTGGGGATTGCCTCCTATATTCTTTTGTATAGCCTATTTTAAAACATTTTTAAAGTCAGAGTACGAATCAATATCCTATATGTCTCTGAATATATCCGCCGTTTTCGATCTCGTTCGTTACATCTTCAGCTGTCTTGAATGCTTCGGCTTCATCATCAAACTTGTAGTTTGTAACCTCATATGAATAAGTCATTTTTCCGCTTTCATCATAAGTTACATAGGAAATTGTCATACCTGTTGCAGCGTCTATCTCTACTGTATAAGTTTCCTCGCGGTAAACGCCTTCATAGTTATTATCGCCCTTATGAACGCCTGATATAGATACTATTCTTCTGCCGTTCTCAGTTCTTTCGCCTGTAATGTCCCATTCGTCAGCCTCAGTGCCGTACCAGATTACACTTCTGCCGCAGGTGATACCCGGGATATAAACTCTGTCTGCAAGGACGTCTGACTCATCAGTCACATCCTTGAATCTGTAAGATTCCTGGAATAAATTGTAACCGCCGGTAGTTGTGTCGAATTCACCCCAGTATTCTTCGCCGGTGAGCATCTGCTTGTCCTCGACAGAGTAGAGGAATCTGTGTATAAGATCATCGCCTACAGTAAGCTGCTCCATTCCGGAAGCCGTCATATTTACCTCATCAAGGTATACCTTACCTGTGTAAGTCTCGGGCGCTGTATGATGTTCTCTGAACTTGTTCCAGGTGATAGTATAATCAGCTGAAAGCTTGTCAAAACAATACAGATTGTTATTGTCTTTGGTCTTTTCGATGAGTTCTTCCTTTGTCATGCTGATCTTATTATTCTGCTCTTTAGTAGTCGCTTCTGTTGTCTCTTCTGTGCTTGCGGCAGTTGTTTCCGTTAAAGACTGCAGTGTTACGTTCTCAGGACGCTTGGACTCCTTGTTATTGTTTGTAAGGTAAGCTCCTCCGCCTACAAATCCTGTCATAAGTACTGCTGCTGCTATGCTGATCATTCTTGTCATAATAATTCTCCTCTCGAACTTTTAAACGCCGTTTACATTGTATATGTATCCGGACTGGTCGATATTTGCTTATTCAGCGTTAATTTTTTAGGTTCAGATCTGCCTTTCACTTATATAAACGCAAAGCAACATCAGGATGTAACACTTTTCTGAAATATTTTTCATAGACAATTTTCCAGAGGTTCGATTTACTTTACTCAGCAATACTCAAAAAGCCGGCGGACTTTTTACAGTCCACCGGCTCCTTTCGTATCGATTTTTTTATTTATCATCATCTAGAATAGTGGAAGTCACTATCACATCTTCTGTATCAAATGCGATGTTCTGTATTTCCGGTGAAGTATACTTTTCCATTGTTGGTATTCCTTTCTTGACAGGTTCAATTAAACTTACTGTGTCCGCAGAATAATGCGGAGATCTTCAACTTATCACGTCGTTTTTACGTTGTCAATCATTTCGTTGAATATTCCCGCATCAAAAAACCAATAAAGATGATATCGCTGCACTTGACGAAATCTATTTTGTAATTGAAAAATAATGTATAACAAAAAGGCAGCCGAGGCTGCCTGACTAAATGCTTTGCTTCAACTATATGACCTGAACAAACTTCAAAGGTGTATCAGTTATAAGCTTATTGAGCTCATCTTCAACATCAAGATGCATGAGGTATACATGAACTCCGCTGTCCGAAAGCTTAATGAATTCGGGCAGCACTTCTTTCAGATGCAGATGAACTGCACTTTGGTAGTAAGATGCTTCGGTATACAAAAACGAACCGCTTTTAAGCAGCGGTGTGAACGGTTCAAGGGTGGCGGTATCTCCTGTGTAAACGACGTTATTTCGTTGAATATACAGGTGATAACCGAAACATCTGCCCTCAAGCGGCTTTACGTGAGTAGTTGGCACAGATGAGATGAACCATTTCTTTTTCAGTTCATCAGATATAATGATATCGAACCACTCCTCCTCACACCCCTCTATCCTTATAAGCAGCAGAAGCAAGTCCTCCCTGACCTCTGCAGACGGTGCAACGATAGTTACTTTTTTCTTCATATAGCTTGCAAACCAAACGTATTGCAGCATAGTTCCGATACCGCCGCTATGGTCGCCGTGAGTGTGGGTGACGAGGATATAGAAATTGTCGTACTGCTCCCAGTTCATCTTCTTAACCTTCTGATATGAAGTTGCCGGGCAGTCAATGAGAACGAGCTCATTGTCCTCAACAAAGAACGCGGAATTATGCTCGTCTGCAAACGCCGATCCTCTGCCTAAAAACAGAAGCATACGGTCATTTTGTATCTCAGTCAGCAGCTCTGAGATATGCTCTCCGACGTTCTCAATAGTGCTGTGGCTGCCGTGAACTGCCTTAACAGTTCCGGACAATCTCACACAATCAGCATAGTTGTCGGGAAGAACATTATCGCCGTCACTGCACAGAGTATAAGCCCGCTCGTTTTGCGTGCTTACGGACATTTCACGGTATTGCTCCACAAACTCAGCAGATATTCCGGAGCTTGTGATAAGCTCCAGCTCATGCGGAAAATAGCAGGGATTTGTAAGTATGCACGGTCGCCTGAACCTGCGGCTCAGCTTGTCCGCGTACCAGCCTCCGAGGCTCTGTCCCACAAATATAAAATCGTCGGAATCTACCATATCCGAAAGCTGTTCAAGCAGCTCAGCCGGTGCAGTTCCCTTATAATTTAACTGCGGAGAAATAATATCCTCAGGAGGTATAATTTCATATAAAGCCTTGTAGTTCTTGTTATCGGCTTCGCCCATGAAGCCGTGTAAATTCAGTATTTTCATAATTTTCATTCCTGACCTCTCAGAATAATTTATCAGCTAAGAATTGCGCTGAAAACATTGCTGCAACACCTACCGTAACACTCAATATGACATACGAGGCAGCTGTAATATATGAGCCCTTTTCTAACAGTCCGCCCGTTTCAAGTGCAAAGGACGAGAATGTGGTAAAACCGCCGCAAATGCCAACTTTCAGGAAAAGAACTATCTTAGGCGAATCCGAAAGCTGTTTCACTGCAAGTGCAGCCACAAGACCGATCATGAAGCAGCCAAGTATATTGACAATAAACGTCTTTATTGGAAATCCGTCACTGCTGCCTATCTGGAGCTTTCCTATCAGAAATCTGCAAACAGCGCCTATCGCACCGCCGGCAGCAACTATAAGGCAATCTGTCATACTCTCACCTCATCATATTTATTATTCTCATTATAGCACATCGCAAAGGCATTTACAACACCTCGAAAAAATGTTATAATAAAGCTAACAAATCTACGGAGGGGCAAAATGAGAGCAGTTATCGCAATAGATTCATTCAAAGGCAGCCTTTCGTCACTTGATGCCGGTAAAGCCGCCGCAGAGGGAATACTTCGGGTATTTCCCGATGCTGAAACAGTAATCAGACCTGTTGCAGACGGCGGTGAGGGCACTGTTGACGCGCTTGTCACAGGGCTGAACGGACAGTTCCGTAGTACGCCTGCTCCATGAAGATATGCTCAGATATGTACGTGCGTCTAAGCATGAACCAACTTTTATAAATCTGCCAACTGAGTAACGAAAACCGCCTCCAACAGGAGGCGGTAGCTTTTATAAATAGAATAGTAGTTCTAATTAAGTAACTGCTGGAAAAGGTAACCATCCACGATAACAACCTGGAGTTTAACTTCAGATCGATCGTGACGATCATCATTGAAAATGAGAATAGACATCTGCTTAATTATTATGCCAATCTGAGAAAGACAGTTCTTCATCCAAAACTGCATATGCGCCACACAAAATTGCACAATCAAACTTATCCGAGCATTGAAAAGATATCTTTCCGTCACTTAATCCGAGATGCTCGGGAACTATATTTTCAAGGAAACAATCAAAATCAAACATCGGATAAAAGGATCTGAGAACACTCTCTATATGTCCTTTAGGTATGCAACCGTCATTTGGTGTATCAAGGTACGCAGAAAGGCTTTGCAATCCTGTCCTTACGGGATTGTAAATCTCGGCAATATCTTCTTCATTGCCATAAATAAGCTTATCTTTATTAAATAATCCATCTATCACCATGAAATTAGTTTCACAGTTATCCATATCTGTAAGAACTTGAAGTAAAAATGTTCCATTTATATTATCAAGATTCTCTTTTATTTTTTGAATAAATCTATTATAGTAAGTATTTAAGAAATCAAAAAGATCATCTTCCGAGCAATCCGGATCAAGCTGGTTCTCTACTATATTCCATTTCCTGATATCTTCTAAAGAGTCTTCAATTTCAATCTGGGCATCCTTAAATAAACCTATATAGCCAAGATTAATGCCCCCCTGTATTTTTATCTCTCCGTCTTCAAGATAAATCTTCAGGTAATCGTCTCTTGTGCTTGACGAAAGAGCAGATTCGGGCAGCGGGATAGTTACTCTTGTTTCAAAGGGAACATTAACATTGAATGGTGAACTCCAGCAGATATCTCCGAAGCCCTTCCAATATACTGTCATGATACTGTCATTGATGCTCTCAATTATGAATTCAGCTTTGTTGATCAGTTCGTACTCGACCACATTGAGGACTCCTGCATAGCCATACTCATTTTCAGCTTGTTCCCAGACTAATTTTCTGCCCACAAGTTCCAGAAGGCTTTGAACCTTTATAAATATACCCTCAACTTGCTCTAAAGAAACTTCCTGACACTCGTAGTCTACATTTTCATTGTTCGTTCTTGTATACACATTTACAAACAAACGTATGCCGCAGCCCTCGTAATCAATTGATACTTCACCACGGGGTTCGTCATAATCATAACCTGCCAGTTTAAAAAAGTTTGCCATATTTTCCCCTTTAACACATAGGCACAGTAAGCTTCAGCTGCGCCAGAATTATAGCAAGATTGCGATAAATCCAATCAATGCAAATAAGCTTACTGAACCTCAATGCCATTTAACAGGTTTTTATGATTTCCTTTATAGCTTTTGAATAAGAGCTTACCAGCATCGTTGTCATTGTTTTTATAAAGCCTAATCTCAGTTCTTTTCAGATGAAAGCATTTATCGCCCAGCTTTAATGCGAATGAAAAATCGCTTTGCAGCGTTCCGGCTTTGATAATGAATTCTCCTTGCAAGGATTCATCGCAGTTCTCAAACGCCTCATAAAAAGTCTCCAAAACCTCATCCTCGTTAAAGTAAATAAAGGCTGAATATTTGCTCTGTCCACTCTCAAACCTAATGAAGACATCCTTTATCCGTGCAGGTTCCATATCTTCTTTCCACTCGCCGTCGGATAAGATTTTTTCTCCGTTGAAGAAGTTGCAGATAGTCTTGGTGATTTTTGAACTGTTGTCTTCAGTGCAGAATACAGGGCGATATCTGAAACGCTTCAGATAATCGTTGATCGTATCAGGAGACGGTATTCTTGTTGATCTGTACTTGTTTACATCTATTTTATATTCTGAAATGAGATCAGAAATTTTCTGCTCGTAATCGTTTGTCACTTCACCTTGTAAGGGGTAGTCGATCATAATGTTATGTATCTGATTATGCCTGTTATGAAACATCAGAACCTTGCCGTGCGGTATGATACGGAATTCTATATCATCAAGCCAGAAACGGTCTGTATCATCGAAATAGTGGTCAAGTTCCTTTGGTAATGAAGTATATATCCTGTAAGTCTTTCCGTCAGAAAAATCATACCAAGCCAGTTTCATATATTTGGGAACAAAATATGAGGTGTCATTTGCATCTCCTTCATTTGTATATCCGAGGCAGCCGCAAAGTAATCCGGTCAGGCGTATTTTTTCTGTTTCTTTGGGAAATTCAAACACCCCCTCCAGTAACAGACATTTATACTTTCCATGAGTTCTGACATCGATACACTTACATCCATAGACATCCCAGTGCTCTAACTCTTTAGGGCTTGAATCAAGTTCCTTTGCTTCCCATGAGTCTGGTTTTTCAGGCATACTTTCTCTGAACAGGGTTTTTCTGTAATCCTCCTCACGCATTTTTACCCATCTTGCAGCTTCTTCAAAAGAATCGCCTGACACTAACGACTTCCCGTTACAAAACAGATTACGAAGCCCGATGTATGCCGCCAGAAACAAAACTATATTCAGACCGTTGAGCCAGCTGCCGGACACCCAGAACTTTATAAGGAAAAAAGATATCACTCCAAAAAGAAAAGATGCCAGAGTATTAAAAATACTTCGGAAAGCCCGCGCCATACCGTTTCCCGCAGGATCGCTGTGCGGATAATATGGCGCAAAATTAAACCAGTAGTAGTCAAATGCCATTATTTCTATCATAGAGAAAAACGCCGTTCTTCTGGCGGTAAAAAAAATCATTGCCAGCTGCGTTGTCAATGTGAGCAGCAAAAACGCTGTCAACAGAAGATTCTCAAATATCCTGACAGGTCTGTAAAAATCTTTCAAAACTAAACCTGCATAGCTGAATACGATGGAAGCCACCAATAGTAAAACGATAGTAACCATATTTTCTTTTCACCCTCTACTATATATATACTGTCATTAATACCACGACAAACCAGCCGTGGTATACACACACCTGTTACTTAAGCTAGATAATGGAAGAAGTGCTTTGATATGCTCACGAAGCATTTCAAGCAAGGCGGTCACAGGCTGTTTATAATCATCAAAATGTGCTTCTTTCTTCCAGACGTGAAAAACAGTATTATCATTCGCTATGAATTCGGTTTTGGCAAATTCGCTCTCAAACATGATATGAGTTCCTTTCTGTATCATTTCTGAGTTTATTATTTTTATTTTATTATAATATCAGAGCGATATGCATTTGTCAACCGATGGTATCATAACTATGTCAATAGCCCATAGTCTAATGACATACCTGAAAACTGTGTCATATAAGTTGTTTTTCGGCTTTTGAAATATGTCAGATAAAAACGACCCCCTATTGAAAGAGATTTGAGCCGGCAGTTTGAGCATAGCCTTTCGGTGCTTAATGACAACGATATTGATATATTTATATCCTTGTATGCAGCAAGCGGTATTGTTTCATTTAAACCTCCTCAGTTTTTGAGCCGGCGTTCATACGCTTGATGAGTAGTCCACCATTATCCTTGAGCCATTTATTCCACTTGTCATAGTCAGGAAATACGCGGTATATTGAAGCATAAAACTCCTTGGAGTGGTTCATATGCAAGCGGTGACAAAGTTCGTGTACAACAACAGAATCCAGCACCTCGGCAGGTGCAGCCATACGGTGAGGTGAACGGAGAAATCGTCTGCAATGACTGTATTGAGCGTTACACAAGCACCTGCGACCGATGCGGTGAGACGATTTGGACGGATGATTCATACGGTGATGAATATACCACACTTTGCCGTCACTGTTATGAGAACCACTATACTCGCTGCTCCTGCTGTGATGCTTTGGTTCACGAGGACGACGCATATCACCTTGACGGATACGATTATTGCAGCGAGTGTTACCACGATGAAGTTGACAAGAACCGCTCAATCCACGACTATGGCTACAAGCCTGAGCCCATATTCTGCGGAGACAGTTCCAGATATTTCGGCGTCGAACTCGAGATATACGGAGCGGGTAAAGATTCGGATAACGCCGTTGATTTGCTTATACATCTGATATGAAAGCTATTTTCAAATGATAAACGCTAATGGAGTACAAATTACGAATACTCAAAAAAAACTATGCCACATTATTTTCAAAAAGTGCCACTTTTCCGAAATTTATGGACTTCATTTTTTCATTATTTCGTAATCAACACACCATGTTGAATTTTTTATCTCTACGCCCCCGCTTCTGCGGGGACGAGCTTAAACATACTTTGTTACTTAATTTATGCCTTGATGATTCATCAGCTCACTCAAGATTCCAGCCATTATCACCGTGGTATATCATCTGCTTGGTCATACCACCGTCGATGCAGATGTTCTCGCCTGTGATGAAGCCTGCCTTGTCGGAGCATAGGAACAGCACCATATTAGCAACGTCAAGAGGATTTCCTACACGACCGCAGGGCTGCTGATAGGCATCGGGACCTTCGTATACCTTATAGGACGCATCTATCCAGCCCGGAGATATAGAGTTCACACGCACCTTTCCTGCAAGGCTCACCGCCAGAGCATGAGTGAGCGCAGCTATACCGCCTTTAGCCGCAGTATAACTCTCGGTCTGAGGCTGACTCATACGGTCGCGGGAAGATGAGATATTGATGATACTGCCACCCTTATTGAAGTGCGATGCGAACAACTTCGATAGATAGAAAGGCGCAGTCACTCCCACTGACAGAGCGTACTGAAACTCCTCATAGCTGCACTCGTCGATTCCTTTCATCAGCGGCAAAGCGTTATTGATGAGATAGTCAATGTGTCCGTACTTTGATATGACCTGCTCCGCAAATTTTTCAAGCACGGACTTGTCGGAGATGTCACCAACAAAGTGATCTCCCTCGACCTTGTCAATAACACACACCGTAGCACCGTTTCTGCGGAAATCCTCGGCTATGCACTTACCGATACCATTTGCACCGCCTGTTACTACTGCTACTTTGTTTTTGAATTCTTCGCTCATATGCTCTCCTTTTTATAAACAGCTATCACATAAAGCCCATGGCTATCGTTTCTTCTATCATATATCACATTATCCACAATCGGTATCAAGTGAAAAAAGCCTTTATGATTTGTGCTGTAAACACAGTAAGAGCCGTCATTCAGTTCAAGCTCTCCAACTGTCGTATCAACATATTCTTTTATTTTATAGATGCCGTGTTCTGCCATGTATTGCCCGAAAACAGCTTCGTCATTATATGTTTCATATCCAAGTTCTTGTGCAAGAGCGGTAAGTTCTGCCTTGACAGTGCTGTATTCCTTACCTGTTAGCTTCGTCATTGTTCTCACAACGCAGCTTCTGCTTTCATCGCTTGGATTATAGTATTCAAATTCCATATCCAACCTCACCAGTTATCCATTTTATGCCTTTAGCTATGCGCTTCTCAGGCTCGTTAAAGTGTCCGCCGTCGTTCCATTCAAGGATATGACGGGACACGTTTATATCGCCGCACACAAGCTCATACTGTCTGCGAGTACAGTCGCCCACAGTCGCCATAATGCGGTCACGAGCCTTTTCTTCACGGTCGCCGAGGCTGAGATATACTGAGCTGTTCTGCTGAGCGGAATGGCTCTCGGCGTAGCTTATCCAGTTCCCGAACCACAGCGAGCCTGAACAGCTGATAACTCCGCTGAACGCCTGACTTTCATAAAACGCCCACAGACTGAAAAGTCCTGCGAGAGAATAGCCGCAGAGGATACGCTCTCTCGTCAGACTGTACTCTTCCTCGCAATATGAAACGCACTCGTTCAGAAGCCAGTCCAGAGTTTTCCATCCTCCGCCAGAGAAGGACATCTTCTTGTTGAGCGTAAACTCCCACGGCGAGAAGTCGGCGTTCCAGTCCTCGACCTCATAAACGATATAGTTGCACTTCAAGTCCTCGCACAGCGCGAGGACTTTTTCAATCGTCTCGGAGCTGTTCTTCATCTCGCCCCAGTATATCGTAGGAAAGTCAGTGCCGTTTATTCTGATATGACAGGTCCTGCCGTTGATCTCAATAGTTTTCATTTTTCTCCATATACACAAATTCAAGTTCATCATTTACAGCTTTTCGAGCAAATATCGTATAGCCCAGTTTCTGATAAAGACGGATATTATCAATACTTCGTGTACTTGTAAAAAGCTCGTACCGCTTATCGGAAAAGCATTTCTCTATCTCGCACAGGAGCATAGTACCATAGCCTTTGTGGCGGTGGTCAGGGTGTACCATAAGCTTGCCGATATAAACCGTTCCGTCACGTTCTATTGCGCGGACAGAACCGATAATGGCATTTTTATCATCGACAATTTTCAGTATCACGCCACTGTTGAACTCTTCAACGACTTCATCAAGAGTCTGTTTCAGCGGAGGAATGTCACGACTTCCGAACAGGTCAGCCTCACTTTGATATGCAAGATATTGAAGCTGTAATATTTCTTGCAGGTCGTTTCTGTTTGCTTTGAGTATCATATTAGGCTCCTATAGTTCTATCAGATTACCCGACTTGAAATAATAGATGTTCTCCTTCTTGTATCCGTATTTCGAAGCTGGAACGCTTATATGCGGCTCAAACGTGAAATAGTCCACTGATGAAAGAAGAGCTTTGTTATCTTTCTCAGTATAGATACGATTATTCTTATCCTTTACGATAGAATGTCCGAGGTTGCCGAGAAAATCAAGATTTATAAAACCACATTCTGTTATAAGCTGATTGATATGGTAATAGAGTTCCTCAAATGTGGTCTGCGGAGCCGCAAATGCTATGAGCTCTTTGTGCAGTGCTTCCTCCATAAGCAGACCTCTGCGCCATTCATCATTGCGAATACTGTTTATATCATCGACCACTTTGTCGTTTTCAAGGATTATCGTCCGTGCATAGTCTCCCCAGATGTTATTGTTCTGAGGGCTGAGGTCGATGGTTATAATGTCATCGGGAGCGATAATTCTGTCGGATGTGACATAGTCTCTGCCCGAAACAGAAATGGTAGTCTCATCGCCAGAGAAAACAAAAGCTCCTATATCCCAGTACCAGAACGAATCGGCTCCTGATGCAAGCATTTTGTTTTCACAGAGCTTTCTGATATCTGTGAGCTTCATACCTACGGTTATCTTTGATTTTATGTGCTCTATGGTATCTTTCGCAATTTTCTGCACTTCCGAGTATTCCATAACAAGAGCCTCCTTTCTGTCATTCATCAGTTTAGGTACATACAAGTGAGTGGACTAAAGGAATATCAACCTGACACTCGCTATTCAACTCCTGCTCAAGATGCTCCTTGATAATACTTCTGATATAGTCAAGGTGTTCGCCCTGAAAGTAATCCTTTAAGTTGTTATATCGTGCCATAGTCAGCCCTCCTTGATTGATACGTAGACTATCACCTCGATAAAAAACACACTTTTTCTAAGAAATTACGTTTTTACAGAAAATTCATTTTGCATTTATCTCAAAAAACGCCGCTTTTTGACGAAATGGCAGATTCATTTTTTCAAGAAAACGTAATCGCCTATAATTTTTTCGTTTTTATCTCTACTCCCCCGCTTCCGCGGGGACGAACTTAAATAGATTTTGCCGCTTAAATTATTCTGCGGACTTCTCCGTGAATGCTTAAACTTTATGTACCTTGATAGGAATTACAATGACTTTCCAAGCTCATAAGCCTGTTTCGGGTAATCAGTATTTTTTATCATTTCGGGAGTCATACAGTTCACTCCAACTACTGTACCTGCTATCTCCCATTCAAGATACCTTGCCATGCCCTTGAATGTTTCCAGCGCTCCCTTTGCAGTTTCAGTGCTATTATCAGCCATTGCGACCATAAGCACTGTCTTCTTGCCTCCGTGCAGAACAGCATCGTTGGCGTAGAAACGATCGATGACTGCCTTGAGCTGAGCATTTATGTCGTAATAATAGATCGGAGACACAAATGCGATAACGTCAGCTTCTATCAGGTGCGGATTGAGTTCCTGCATATCGTCCTTGAACACGCAAGCAGGAGTACTTCCGTGACATTTTTCGCAGGCTATACAAGGGTGAACGTCCTTGCTTGCAGCATCAAAGCGGAATATCTCATGTCCGGCTTCTTCTGCTCCCTTAATGAACTGCTCGGTCAGATATGCAGTTGTACCGTTCTTGTGAGGGCTTCCTGTAATTACTAAGACATTCATTTTCTTTTCCTCCCGTTTATAGTTCTATCAGCTCACACGACTTGAAGTCAGGGTCGCTTATATGCGACTCAATGTGAAATATTCTGCCGATTAAAGAAGAAGCTATTCCATTCTATGTATATTATATCATACCACTCATCATAAGTAAATACAAAAAAATCAAGGGCGGCACGAAGCCGCCCTGTCCATACTATATATCAGCCAACGTCGCCGCTGCCGCCCTGACCGGTGCCGTCACCGCCGCTTGTAGTGATAACGTCCTCGGTCTCGAACTCGATTATCTCCATTTCGGGAGTTTCATATTTTTCCATTGTTAGCACCTCTCTTATTCAAAATCACTTAGTTTTTTTGTAACACGATCGCCGTAAACAGTGTGTTCCACATTCTGTGCATCCTTGTACACAAGATACGGGCGGACGGCCCACTCGGTATCCGCATCGCTCGGAGTCAGCGTCCATGTGTACTTGAACGAAGTGTACTGATTTGCCGATGTGTCAGTAAATCTCACGAACCTTGCATTCGCCTCTTTCAGGGGGGCACCGTTCAGAACGTCAGTCTTCTGCGCCACTATACCTGCCTTGAGCATCTGGCATCCGTCCGGAATGGACAGTATCGAAACGAACGACATCCTACCGGCTTCGGGCTTGTATACGTTCTCGATGTAGCCAATGCCTACCTTAAAGAGACTCATGGCAGTATCAGGAACATAAACCGCAGTCAGCGTCATAGCCTTGGACGGCATACGGAATGCGTAGGTTGTCTCGTAGCCGACTGTCATGCCGTCAACTTCCCAATGGCTGAACTTGTAACCTTCTTCCGGTGCATCTGCGACTGCGTAGAGCTGCGTGGATGCCTTGAAGCTGCCGTTTGTTTCAGTGCTGCCTTTGAGATGACCGTTCTCGATAGTCAGGGCGTACTCGTCAGTCTTCTGAGTAAATACAGGGGTGATAGTGATAACAGCATTAGAATCGCTTTCACGGAGAGCTTTTACTGCGGTGACAACGGCAGCCATATCAGCGCAGGGAGTTTCGCCAACCATAAATCCGCTGAAATCATAGCCGTCGAGGTAGGTTTGGGAAACTGTAAGGAAGCTTACGTTGTTGTCGAGATGAATCTCATCGCTGGCGGGAGCAAGCGATTCTGGCTTGAAGGAAGTGAGCGTTTTGCCTGCGATAGCTGCTGTATCAAGATTATTGGCGCTATCGTAAACATTTCCGTCCTCGTCTTCGTAGATAAGACCGTCCTTGACCTGAACAGCGCCTTCGTACTTGTCTGACGTAACTTTTGCACCGCCGAGATAAATATTTGCATTTATTACATCATACCATTCTGGATATTCGCTTTTTGCAGTAATGCTACCGCCGTAGAGGTATAAACAATCGCTCTCAAAGCAGTTCATGCGTGAATCGATGATGATTTCCCCTGTGCCGCCGCTCTGTCCGTAAATATACAAATCATCAGATACAATACCAGAGATAGCGCCTAAGATATTCAGCTGTGCATTATCCTTTAAGATAAGCACAGTATTACGGCCTGTGAACCAGAGTGGAACTCCATAATTCAATGTACCGTCCACAATATAGGTGCCGCCGGCTAAACTTATGTTGCCCCATTCATCCAGCGGTTCATTGCCGGTGAGAACCGTATAATCCGTGATCGTCTGCTCCACGCCGTTTTCATCGAGGTAGGTGACAGGAACGTTTTGCCAAATAGCTGTTGCAGTGGCTATTTTCATATTGAATGAAGCACCGGCGTTATACTCAGCACCGCGTATGCTCCAACACTTGAAAACTTTTCCTTCAGGAGCTGTAAATCCGCACTCTGGGAGCATTATTGCAGTTCCTTCATTGTTTACGATAGGATCCATTGAACCGGAGCCCCCGTTTGAATCAAAAGTCAGCTCCACCTCCCTGTATACGGGAATAACGTTTTGCATGAATGTCGCGCTTACAGTAACATCTTCCGCAGGCATTGTGAACGAATAAGTACCGTCATGATTATCCGTCAGCTCAACATCTTCGTCATCTGTGTCCTTGACGGAAACGCTGCCAAATGAATAGCCCTCATCGGGGGTGACGGTCAGGGTGACAGTCTCGTCCGGGGCAACGATCATTTTATCCGCCGTGACTGTGCCGTTTATGCTCTCGGCTATCACAACATCTTTTTTCAGGCAGGTGATCGTGCATCTATCAGGGAGAAAAGGATCTAAACCGTCTGTCAGAGCAGCCCACTGTAATGCACTTCCGCCGTAGGTCAGGCTGGTAATCATAGAATAGGTGTTAAAGACGGTATTCCCCATACTTTTAAGGCTTGCCGGGATAGTTACTGATGTAAGCATAAAGCTGCCATCGAACGCATTATCGCCTATGCTTTCAACGCCTTCCGGGATCGTTATTGATGTAAGACCTTGGCAGCCTTTGAACGCAGAAGCACCTATACTTGTAACGCTGTCAGGAATTGTTATTGATTCCAGTTTTACGCAGCCAGAGAAAGCCTTATCGCCTATGCTTGTAACGCTGTCAGGTATCGTTATTGATGTAAGACCATCGCAGCCAGAGAAAGCCTTATCGCTTATGCTTGTAACGCTGTCAGGGAGCGCTACTGATTTAAGAGATGAGCAGTAATAGAAGGCACACTTACCTATGTTAGTAACGCCGTCAGATATCTCTACTGATGTAAGGTTTCTACAGTTATCGAATGCATAATCGCCAATGCTTGTAACACTGCCGGGGATAGTTATTGATGTAAGACTTTTGCAGCTTTCAAATGCCTTTATGCCTATACTTTTAACGCTGTCAGGTATCGTTATTGACGGAAGACCTTCGCAGCCATAGAAAGCATTATCGCTTATGCTTGTAACGCTGTCAGGTATCGTTATTGATGTAAGACCTGTACAGAATTGGAACGCCCATTCGCCGATAGATGTGATACCGCTCTCTATTTCAACATAGGTGATACTGCCCTTATAATTCGTCCACGGCTGAGTATCATGAGAATAATCCGCCATAGCACCCGTTCCGCTGATAGTGAGGGTGTATTTTGTTTCATCATCAGCATTCTTTGTCAGTTCCCAAGTGACATTATCTTCTGCGGTCTTGCCGCAGTTTCCCGAATCAACTACATCTCCGGGGGCAGCGCTCGCCGTGATAGCAGTCCTCTCAAACGTCTGCGAGAACGGCGCAACAGGCGATGCTCCGGCAACTATCAGCAGCGCCATTAGTCCAGCCGCGGTCTTTTTCCAAAAATTTTTCTTCATTCAAAATCCTCCTTTTTCAGTAAGTTTTGCTCTTACTAACGCCTATTCAAAATGTCACCTAAAATTATACCACTTTCAGGACTTGAAGTCAACAGCAAAACAGAGGTGCCGCCCAGTGGGCGGCACCGATATATCATAATTCAAAAATGTCATTTATTTGAGCCGGCGGTCATACGCTTGATGAGTAGTCCACCATTATCCTTGAGCCATTTATTCCACTTGTCATAGTCGGGAAATACGCGGTATATTGAAGCGTAGAACCCATTAGAGTGATTCATATGCAGTCGGTGGCATAGTTCATGTACAATGACAGAATCCATTACCTCAGCAGGTGTAGCCATAAGCAGGCAGTTGAAGTTGAGGTTGCCATTGGAAGTACAGCTTCCCCATTTTGTACGTTGGTTGCGGATAGTGATCCTGCCGTATGTTACGCCGAGCATATCAGCATAATACTTCACACGTTCAGGAATAACTTCAAGTGCCCTCTGAGCCATATCGCGTATATCCTGCCCAGTGAATGGTTCGAGCTGTTCCAGTTCACGGTTATGTTCTAAGACTCTGGCAGTGTGAGTTTGTATCCATTTCTCGCTCTTTTCGATGAAACCTATAATATCCTTATTGGAACAGCGCAGAGGTGCTCTCACAATGAGATGCCCATCCTCTGCTATCTGCAACGCAACAGTTTTACGCCTGCTCCGGAATATCTCTGCGTTGGTAATTATACTATTGATATCAGACATATTATCTCCTTAGGCATATGTGAGTCATATACAGAACGCCGCATATAGCGGAACTATTTTCTTGTTATCCTCGAATGCGAAGTTCTTGGCGGAAAGCTTAATAGCGTACTCCGGTTTGTAGGTATCCATATAAACACGTAGGCTTTTAGCTTTAGTATTATCAGCGCTTTTGACCTCAATGGGGATCAGCTTTCCATCACGCTGAATGATGAAATCGACCTCAGCACCACGGTCTGACTCCCAGTAATAGGTACGGTATCCGTTCATCATAAGCTGATTGTTGGCGTAATTCTCAGTCATGCCGCCCTTGAACTCGTTTATATCCTCGACCATATACAGCACATCATTAGCGGTCAGATCCTTCTTAGCGCAAAGCAGTCCCAGATCGGAGACATATATCTTGAAGGAGTCGATGTCCTTATAATTCTCAAGAGGCTTCTTTATCTGCTCTGCCCGATATACCTGAGATACGATACCCGACAAGCTCAGCCATTCAATGGCGTTCTCGAATTCAGAAGCTCTCGCGCCTTTCTTTATAAGCTTATACAGGAATCGTGTATTCTTCTTGGACAGCTGAACAGTGATATTATCATAGCAAAGACGAGTTTTCTTGATCTCATTGGTAGTATTGTACTTGCTCATATCGTCGAGATAACCGAGCAGAATGGTGTCTTGGGTATGACGCACAAGCAGGTAGTCCTTGGTTTGTGCGAACTGCTGAACGCACTCAGGCATTCCGCCTACTATGAGGTATTGGCGGTATAACTGCATCGCAGAGTCATGTAATGCACTTGGCATAGGCGTGTTATCATCAAAGTGCTTTCGTATTTCCTTGACAAGAGCCTCCTCGCCTAAAGCAAGCAGGAACTCCTCCATATCCATTGGATACATCGTCTTTATATCGACCTTACCAACAGGGAAAGAGAACTGCTTACGGTTTACAGCCACTCCCAACAAGCTGCCTGCAACGATTATATGATACTGAGGTACTTCCTCGCAGAAGTATTTGAGGGAAGTCAGCGCACGTTCACAGAGCTGGACTTCATCTAATATGATAAGCGTTTTTTCTGACACTATGGTTGTTCCTGCAATATGCGAAAGTATAGGCAGCAGATATGCAGGACTGATTTTCTCGGCAAATGTATCAGCTAGTTTCGGGTTTGTTTCAAAATTGAAATACGCTACGTTGTCGTAGTTCTTGCGACCGAATTCAAGCAGAGCATAGGTCTTTCCGACCTGTCTTGCTCCCTGAAGAATAAGCGGTTTCCTGTTAGGACTTTTCTTCCATTCTGACAAATATTCAGATATCTTTCGGTACATACCAGCACCTCCACGTTATTATCAGTATTATTATAGCATATATTCGTGTAAAAATCAATATGCTTTTAAAATGTTTTCACATAAATTAACACGAATATTGTGAGAATGTAATAATAGTTCCACCATAAAGCTATATTGTAACGATCAGTAAAATAAGAACAGTTCCCCCGGCACAAAGCCGGGAGTAAAGCATTACGCAAGCTGTTCAACTATATTTATTTGGAAATTGCTCGTTGTATATATGGATCAACCTGGAATTATTTCTTGATCTCCGGTTTACAATAGTTGCCGGTAATCTCATGTACGTGCATAGCAAACTGTCTGAGTTCAGATTTGCCGCTGTGATACAGTTTACCATTGTTAGAAGACCGCTGATGCAGTCCACCTCTTTTATGGTATATTCACCGTTAAACAGAACCTTGTATGCTGGAATAACAAGTACTACTGCACTATTACCAAAACCATAGCCTTTCACTTGTATAGGCTTACAAAATCACTTTATCCAGTACATTATTAACAAAAATTACACAAGTTGCTCCTCTATTTGTGCTATAATTATCATATATATTGCAAATCCCAGCAATCAGTTAAACACTGCTATTGAAAGCGTATAGCGTTTCTATTTAACGTTAGTAAGGAGGAAGAGCATATGAAATGCAGACGTTTTATATCAGTATTATTGGTCGTATGCTTATTTTTAGGAGGCATCATCGTTGAGATCCAGCCCAGAATTGCATATTCAGAAGATGATGATTTTTACATTGTTACACTTGACGGCTTGAAATATGAAGTTCATCCACAAAAGGAGTATGTGAAATTATTAGGATACGGAAACGATAGCTTCTCAGGTATCTGGAATTCTTTATCGTTTAAAGGAATCCGTTCTTACGTTGACGGCTACCCAGTTGACGAAATAGCCAGCGATGCTTTCAGTCATAAAAAAATACAAAATTTAGTTATCCCTGAAACAATACTGTGGATTGACGATAGCGACGGCATCACGGGCCTCATGGGTGGAGCTTTTGCTGGTTGTGATTTTAAAGAAGTTATAGTTCCTAAAAGCGTAAGCTACATCGGAGCATTAGCTTTCCATTCCTGCCCGAATCTGGAATCCATATATATACTTAATCCAGATTGTGAAATTGTTGATCATTCTCTATTTAAGGACGGAAATACTATATCCAATTCATCTGATGGTTTCACCGGCACTATATACGGATATGCTAACTCAACAGCACAGGAATATGCCGAAAAGTGCGGATATTATTTTTCTGTTATAGATGGTCAGGTTATAAGTACCAGTGCTACAACAACAACCGTTACAACAACACATGTTGACTATGATCCGGAGTATTTTATTGGAGAATGGGATAGTTATAAAGTCATCGAAGCCAGCGGCAAAGTAGTATTAAATACAAATGATGAAGGATATCTTTGTATTATCTTGAATGATGGCTTCTCTGCTCAATTCAAATCCATAAACGAGAACGGAACAGTTGATGAGACTCTTGACTGTTCATGGTCTTACAAAAACTCTTCGATCACTTTATATAATGACAAAGGAAAAGATATCGTATCTCTTTCATATGCTGATGATGAACTGAGTTGGTTAGAGAACGGCACGCGCATGATATTCAGACGAAGTTCAGGAAGCGGTTATACAACGTCAACGGGCACTATAACCACTACTACAACAACAACAACTACTACAACCGCAACAAAGACTACAACTACAACGCCGAAGCCAACGACAACATCAACTGCTTCAACTACTTCAACTACTTCAACTACTTCGACTACCTCAACTACCACAAAAGCAACTACAACTTCATCACTAAGTACAACCACAACCACAAGACCTCCTGCTGATAATCCGCAACTTGGCGATGTTAATGCAGACGGCAAGATCAACGCTGTTGACGCATCAAGTATACTTGTGCTATGTGCAAAGCTTTCCGACGGTACAAGCGCAACTGAAAAAGATTTTGCGCTATGCGATATCAATAAGGATAAGCTCATTACCGCTGTTGACGCTTCCATGCTGCTGACATATTCAGCCAAGCTTGCAGAAGATCCGAATCTTACGCTTGAAAAATATATCGCTGATAAATTCTCTAATACTACAACGTCTACCACGACAACAATGGCTTCCACAAGTACAACAACATCAACGACAACCACAAGCGCTACTTCGACAACCACTACAACTACCACGACTTCAACAACAACAGCAACAACTACTACATCAACTACTACATCAACTACAACTACAACATCAACGACAACCACAAGCACTACTTCTACAACCACAACTACCACATCGACCACCACAACAACTACAACATCACCGATAGCCGGATCTGGAAAATGTGGGGAGAACATTGAGTGGGAACTTGCTCGTGATGGCACGCTTACTATTACCGGTACAGGCGAAATGCATAACTATATTTTATCTAAACCACCATGGTATTATTACACAGAACGCGCACCGTTTATACAGATTTCAAGTATAGTTATCGAAAACGGAGTAACAAGCATTGGTGGATTGGCATTTTACGGTTGTTTGAAACTTACAAGTGTAACATTACCTGATAGCCTTACAAGTATTGGATATAAAGCTTTTGTAAATTGCCACAGTTTAACTGATATCACTATTCCAGACAGCGTAACGAGTATCGGAGGTCTTGCTTTTTCTGATTGCAACAGTCTAACTTCTATCGTTATTCCAGGCGGTGTTACAAGTATTGAATATAGTGCTTTCGGTCGTTGCAGCAGTTTAGCTTCTATCATCATTTCAGACGGAGTTAAAAACATCGGTGAGTCCGCTTTTAGCGAATGCACAAGTCTAACAAGCATAACACTGCCAGATAGTCTTGAAAGTATTGACGATTATGCCTTTTCTAATTGTACAAACCTTACAAGTATTACAATACCTGACAGTGTCAAATCATTCGGAGATTCTATATTCTCTTTTTGTGCATGTAAGAATATAACAATATTATGCCATTCAGGTTCATATGCAGAAAGCTATGCTATTCAGTACAACATGAAGTATCAGCTCATAAGCTGATATAATAGTGAAAAATATATCTATCTTCCGATCCCCCTAATTGATTTAATAAAGACCGGCTGAATATTTACAGCCGGTCTTTATTCTGCTTTAATCCTCAGGAGTAAAAATCCTCTTACACTCCCATTCCTTATCATTGTCGGATTTTACGACCAATCTTACCGGCTGGTTCGTAACATCCGCCATCCGCTGAGCCATAGCAAAGGTCGTTCTGTTATCAGCGTAAAGCATAGCTCCGGTGTTATAGTTGGTCGTCCCTATCAGTTCGTGGACGTGGAATAACGAATCCGCGTGTTCTTCTTCGTGTGCAGTCCCCAAAGAAAGGTGTTCTGTCGTATAGGGCTCTAATACTTCCTCACACAGTTTCATTGCTCTTTCGACAGTAGGAGCTGTTTTTTTAGTGAACGATAATACGGTATGCAATAACTGGTTCTTATCCTGGTTATTCCAGAATTCAGCGTTTTTATCAAAAGCCGTTATTGCAGCCGAAGCATCGTCAGGATTTACGCCGTTACCTTTTACGATGGTACTGCGTTCGTCAAGCACATAGTTTACTGCGTTCCTGACGTAATCCTTGCCGCCTGCAGCGTGCGTTATCACTTTAAGCAGTTCCATAATTTTGCAACCTCCTTCTGTGCTTCTTTAGCCTTTGTGGTCGATTTCTCTTCCACCGCTTCAACAGCGAGATTAGCTATATTCTGGAGCTTAACGAGCATTGCGGGCGTAAGAGAATTTCCCGACTGCTTCAGTCTATAGTTGGCAATGTCAGAGAAGCTTCTGTTCTTGTCGGCAGCTTCTTTCTCGATCGAATCTGCTACACGTTTTGGTATCCGTATAGACTTCTGTACTGTGGATGTTCTTCTTGTTTTCATGGTATCTGCTCCTATCTATGGATTAGTATTGATTCTGTATGGTATTCTCTTTTCATTCACTTGTTTAAGTTTAAATAATATATATTGCAGGATAATTGTATAAGAGAGAATGTCTTACAGAATTACATAGAAGTAGCATTTCAGAAAATATTATTTCACACTGACATACAACGTGAAATTAATATACTGAAAGATTCGGAAATGAACTATGCTATAATAACAACAGTACAGGATTTCCTGATATACGGTATCCGTTATATGCTTAATTAAAGTCAGATATCTCAACTTCGGCAGCGGTAAGGCCGAAAACAACAAGAAAAGTGCGTAAATAGCAGGCTAAAACGGGTAAAATGAGCCTGAAACACTGATTTTGGGCGGCTTAATGCCGCCTGTTCCTATTTTTCCTGATCTCCATAGATATATTATTTTATCGGATACCATTACCGGTATACTATTTATTCAAGGAGGTCAACCAATGTCAGAGAAACGCTATCTGACCTGCGGCGTAGATTCCGCTATCCCATTGGAATTGCAGTTATTCCTTTGGGAATGCGTGGAGCGAATGCCGGCTCCAAAGGACTACCTTCAGGTCTTTGACTTGGAGCAGGTCGGCTGTATGCAGTCTATAACCCACAGGTCAGAAGAACCGGAATACCGCAAGGTCTACCTGCTACCGTCTGATAGCCCAATAACGGAAAAGCTCTATGTTATCGACGATAACGACCACTCAACCATGCTGCTTGCAAGCGAATATTAAAACTAAAGCCAGCCCATAATGGGCTGGCTTACGCTATTTATGGAGGTTTTTTACGATGGAAAACAAGAACACAAATGCACTGTATTGCTCCCACTGTGGAGCACTCATTGATGAAGACGATGACTACGGCGAAGTCAATGGTGAGATAGTCTGCAATGACTGTATTGAGCGTTACACTTCAACCTGTGACCGATGCGGAGAAACGATATGGACAGATGACAGCTACGGTGATGAATACACCACCCTCTGCTCGCACTGCTATCACAACCATTACACTCGCTGCTCCTGCTGCGACACGCTACTTCACGAAGACGATGCCTACCATTTGGATGGCTACGACTATTGCTCTGAGTGCTATCACGATGAGGTAGATAAGAACCGCAGCATTCACGACTACGGCTACAAGCCCGAGCCCATATTCTACGGTGACAGTTCCAGATATTTCGGTGCCGAACTCGAGATTGACGGAGCAGGTAAAGACAGTGATAACGCAGATGATCTGCTTGCTATTGCAAACCGGGATGAGGAGCATATCTACATCAAGGGCGACGGCTCATTAGATGACGGTATGGAACTGGTAACTCACCCTATGAGCCTTGACTACCACAAGAATTACCAGTGGGAAGAGATAATGAAAAAGGCTATATCTCTGGGATATCGAAGTCATCAGACTTCGACTTGTGGTTTGCATATCCACGTCAACCGTTCCTGCTTTGGCGATAACCGTGATGAGCAGGACGTCATCATCAGCCGGATACTGTATTTCGTGGAGCATCACTGGAATGAACTCCTGAAATTCTCACGCCGTTCGGAATACTCAATGAACCGCTGGGCTGCAAGGTACGGTTTTGAGAAGACCGGCAAAGAAATACTCGACAAGGCTAAAAAGGGCAACAACGGCAGGTATGCAGCAGTGAACCTTATGAACTATGCGACTATCGAGTTCCGGCTGTTCAGGGGTACGCTCAAATACAACACTTTGATTGCCGCACTGGAGCTGGTCGATGCTGTCTGTGACCTTGCAATAAATCTGACCGATGAGGGAATCGCTAAGATGAGCTGGTCTGAGTTCGTTGAGACGCTGACTGAACCGGAACTCATAAGCTATCTGAAAGAGCGAAAGCTCTACATAAACGAACCAATCGAAACAAAGGAGGAAGTTTAAAATGAAAGGAAATTTTATCACAAAAATACCCGCCGGCAGTCCGGTCGGTGAGATACTCAAAATTATTGGGATGATCGTTGCAACAGTCCTTGTTGAAAAGATGAGTGAACTGTTCAGGGAAGTCTCTGAGAAATCGCCGTTTGTAGATGCCAAATTCAAGGAGGGAAGATAAGATGTGTGCATTGTTTGGCTGGCTCGACTACAAGAAGATTGTCCCGTACAGGGTATTGAAGAAGCTCACTCAGGCTCTCGGCAATGCAGCCGAGGAGAGAGGAACTGATGCTGCCGGTATCAGCTACATCAATAATGGTAAGGTCGTTATATACAAGCGCCCTAAGCCTGCTCACAAGCTGCATTTCAGTCCGCCGGAAGGCACTACTGCTGTTATGGGTCACACAAGAATGACTACACAGGGTGACGGCAAGCTCAACTACAATAATCATCCGTTTCCCGGTACTGCCGGGGATACTTCCTTTGCATTTGCTCATAACGGAGTGCTCTGGAATGACAAGGAACTCCGCAGAGATAAGCTTATTCCAGACAGCTATATTGAAACCGACAGCTATATCGGGGTACAGCTAATTGAAAAGCAGGGGATGCTCGACTTCGAGAGTCTGAAATATATGGCTGAGACTGTGGAGGGCAACTTCACATTCACCGTTCTTGATGACCGCAACTGCCTATCCATTATAAAGGGAAGCAATCCTATGTGCCTGCTTCACTTCCCTGTTCTCGGATTGTATGTATATGCAAGTACGGAATCCATCATGAAGAATGCGCTCGGTAAGATAGGTCTGTATAAGTTCGCTTCAGAGCGAATAAGCACTGAGGAGGGGGATATTCTCTGCATTGACCGTAACGGTAATATCACCAGATCAGAGTTTGAGCCTAAGGTCTATCGTTCCAAGTACGCCGCATGGTACGATTACGACGATCCTTCCTATTGTAATATGCACGAAGAGATCCTGCTTGCGTATTGTGGCTGCTACGGCGTTGACAGCGAAGACGTTGAACTGCTTCTGGAGTATGGGTATACCTGCGATGAGATTGAGGAGATGCTCATGGAGCCAAGCCTGCTCCAAGAAGCACTCAACGATATCAAGTTCGGCGCCGGCGAAAGTCTGTACGAAGAATACTGCGGGGTGTACTGATGGGCAAGATCGGATATATACGTGTATCGACGGAGCATCAGGAGACCGCCCGTCAGGAAGCGCTGATGAAGCAGTACCAAGTAGAGCGTATCTTTGCTGAGAAGATGTCAGGCAAGAACGCTGACCGTCCTGAACTGAAGGCTATGCTTGAATATGTCCGTGAGGGCGATACCCTGTACATAGAGAGCATCAGCAGGCTTGGACGTTCAACGCGAGACCTACTCAATATTATAGATGTGCTTCAGCGGAAACAGGTTACGCTTGTCAGCGCCAAAGAGAATATCGATACCAACACTCCGCAAGGACGCTTTGTGCTGTCTATCTTCGCAGCGTTATCAGAGCTTGAACGTGAGCAGACCTTACAGCGTCAGCGTGAAGGTATCTCTATTGCCAAGGCTCAGGGAAAATTTAAAGGCAGACCACCTCTTCCTATCGACTGGGTAAAATTCGGCCATCTGTATGAACAGTGGAAGTCCGGGAATATCACAGCCGTGGAATTTCAGAAACAGATGGGACTGCAAGCGAACACATTCTACCGCCGACTCAGAGAGTACAAAAGAAAGATCACATAAACATGAGCGAGCCGGCATTTGCCGGCTCAAACTCTTTCAATTGGGTGGCAGTTTTATCTGACATATTTCAAAAGCCTAAAAACAACTTATATGACACGGTTTTTGCGTGTGTCAATAGACTAAGGGCTATTGACATATTGCATAATCTTTAAGAGAGGAATTATAGTATGGAAATACACACAGATCAGGATAAAGGATACATATCCGTATGGCTTTCTAATGACGAACAAAAACACTGCGACCGAAAGGCGCTTACTGCTCGGCTCTTGGAAAATGCATCTGACCGCAAATGCAAGGTCGTATACTTCTTATCCGGAAACGACGACCTGTTCAATTGCATAGAAGGCTTGATGTTAAATAATCTACGCATCAGCAAAGAGCAGTCCACTATCAAAAGCAATCAGCTATGAGCTGCCTGAAAATCTTCTGAATTACAAATTTGTAATTTTGCCCAAACTGCATAAAAGTGTGCTATAATATAATTGTCAGCGATCCATGATTCACTGATAATCATATTCTGGTTAAAAAAAGGAGTAATTACCATGAAAAGAAGAAGAATAACTGTTATGATACTTAGTGTATTGCTTGCTGTGTCAATGACCGGATGTGGTCAGGATAACAGTTCTTCATCCAAAACTGCTGAGACAACTGCGGCTACGACCGAAGCTGTATCAGAGCCAGTTAATGAGACAACAGATGCATCTACTGAAGCAATACAGACTACCACCGCTAAAGCTGAACAGACAACGACCACTCAGGCTGAGACAACTGAGGTGCCAACCGAGGCATCAGATGCTTTGAGTGAAGCACAGATGAAAGAGACATCCAAGAAGCTCATTCAGGAATATGTCCCCCTTTATGACGGAGTTTGCTGCGGCAGCGTAAGTGTTGATGAAAGTGATAGTTATAATCCTGATCCCGAGCGTCAGTATTTCCGTGTGACAGATTCAAAATGTCAGAGCATTGCCGATATCAAGGCTATTGTTGAAAACACACTGAGCGGCCCGGAATACGACAAAATGATTCAGATCATGTTTGAGGATACAGTCCCGATCTATCTGGAACAGGACGGGAAGATATATGTTCTTTCGGTGGGAAGAGGTTCTGCATATTCTGATTCATGGCTCTGGGATGAGCTACAGTTCACAAATGTAACTGCGAACAGCTTTACTGTAACCGGAAAGTATATCCACATCGCCGATACAGTCATCACACAGTCCTTTGATATAGTCATGACAGAAAACGGATTCCGAATCAGCAACGTCTCTGCTTCGCAAGCATCATGAGAACGCCGTTGAATTCAAATATGCTATGACTGTAATACAACGATATACAGAAAAATATCCGTTCTTCATGGACTAATGTCATTAAGCTAACCGAATACGAAAAATAATCAGGAGTATGTATGAGAGAAGCAAACATACTCCTGCTATTATTTTATCCAAAATGGCATGACAAAAAGACAGATCGGGATGATTCCTGTGACTATTTACGTTTTCTTAGCTTAATGACACTATCTTATGCAGAGGGCGTCTTTTTGTTCATGCAAGAGTCTCCATATCCTCGCAGTTCTCATCTGAACCGCTGAAGATCGGTCTTCCCTTGCGGTATTCAGTTCCGCAGCCGGAGGTATTCTCCATCAGCCGGCCGGAGCAAGCACAAGCCTTATTTTATGCATACGGTAGTTGATTTTCTTTCCGGTCTCTGCGTCATATTCAAGAAGTCTGTCAGTAGTATTGGTTATGTACGATGCACCGTCAAGGAAGCCTGCGGTCATAGTACCTAACTTCTCACTGTGGAATCTCAGCCTTGAAGGGTCTATGCCGTAAGCCTGTGCCATTTTCTCAAGCTGCTCCTTCAATGAGAGCGAGGGATTGACCTTGATAAGTACCGATGAAGCATTTTCCCTTTCGCGGTACGGCAGCTTAAGTCCGGGAACCTCGCTGCGGTCAAAGTAAACATAATATACTATGTAGTGGAGCGTTTCTTCTGTGTCGCTGATTTTCTCGACCATGGTAGAAGGGCGAAGGGTCAGCGTGAAGAATTTGCTGTCGAGATCAATGCCGTCATTTGCAGCGGATTGCAGTTCTGCATAGCCTGCCTCTGCACCGCCGCAGTTCGGGTCATATTCATTCCACGAGCCGGGAGGATCCGGACGCACCGGCTCCTCACCGGGATTGGGCACTACATAATAGCTGTACGTTGTCGTTACAGCTCCGAGCAGATACGGTCGGTAAGCCCAGCCGTCCTCGCCCTCTGTTACGTTATCGTCAAAAATCTCGTTATTGTCGATACGAAGTGACATATAGTACGACTTATCATCAGCAGAGCGGTCACCGTAGTCGGCTTCTGTTCTGTCCCTGTCAAATCTGACATTCTCCGGAAGCGAATCCGTGACGTAATATCCGTCCGGCAGTTCGCTGAATTTTATTTCATCAAATCCAAATCCGTCCTCTTTCGCTGCCAGACAGCTCATGTAGTTATCGCCGTTGAAGAAGAACTGATATGCATCATTCACATCAAGTCCGCGCTCATCAAAGAACGACTTCAGGTGATACTCAACTACATTATCCCAGTCTGTTCCAAGCGCTCCGAGATCAATATTTTCCGGCTGTCCGTCAGGAGTGTGGTAGTAGTATACGAAGTGCCTGAACGGCTCGTTCATCGTGCTGTCATAGACCGCGTATTGAGAGCCGCCGTAATTCATCTGGAATTCAAGCCTGCCCTCATAGTCGGAGACCTCCGCGCTGTCGGTGCTTCCCTCCGGAGCAAGAACGAGGTGTATCGTTCCGGCGCGGTAGAATGTTATCTTTCCCTTTTCAACGTTAAGGTCATCGCCGAGAGGGTCACCGGTGTAGACCGAGCCCTCAAGTACGGTATATGCGTCCGAAAGGGTAGTGTCACTGTGCAGTCTCAGTCTGCCGGGCTCAATGCCGTAAGTCTCCGCCATCTTTGCGAGCTGCTCCTTCATCGGGAGCTTCGGGTCGATCGAGGCAGGATTGTCCGGGAATTTCAGTCCGGGAACCTCGCTGCGGTCGAAATGTATCTCGTATGAAAGGTCGTACAGACATTCCGCGCCGTTTCCGAAGTCCCTGACCATAGGCGACGGAGTGACCTTTATGCCGAACTGTTTCTTGTCGAGGTCAACGCTGTTCCGGTCAACTGATTCAAGGCCTGCATAGCCGTTTTCCTCGCTGCCGTAGCTGTCATCGTATTCGCTGCACCAGTCGCTTGTATCAGGATGCTCATACCGCTCTCCCGTTCTCGGAAGGATATAATACATCTGACGGTTATCGTATATATGCAGCTCATACGGTGTGTCTATAAGCTGATAGATGCTCTGGTCCTCGTCGTCAACGAGGAGGTTCATATAATAAAGGTGACTTGCATTCTCGTGAGCATCCTGCTGTCCTGAGCGTTCCTCCGCCCAGCCTGCAAGTATGGAAGGAGCGTATTCCCTTATGGAATATCCGTCCGGAAGTTCATCGGGCTGTATCACTTTTCCGCTCTTATCCTCGATTGTATAGGACATATAGTTATCTCCGGACGAGAAGTACTTGCGTGCCTGAGTAACATCAAGCCCGCGCTCCTCAAAGAACGGACCGAGCTTCTCGCCGTCGATGTCCGTGCCTAAACCGAAGCTTCCGAGATAGACTTCCTCTTTTTCGCCGTCAGGAGTGTGATAGTAGTAGGTAATATGATTGCTGAAATGGTAAACCTGATGCCTTGCAGTACCGGCCAGCTCATACTCATAGTCGAATGTTGCCGTGCCTTCATACGATGTCTGGACTTCAGCCATCGGCGGCGGAATACTGACGGCAGCTTCGCCGCTTTCCTGGAACATAGGTATGTCGTACATCGGCATAAAGACGTATACCGATGTGAATGCCGCAAGGAGCATTGCAGCCTTATGCCTGAGAAACCTCCGCTGAGTGCCCTTTTTTTCGGGCAGAGCGTTCCTTCTTCGCGGAGAGGTGTTGAATTCAGCGTCCATATCAACGGAACTATCCGCAGGGAAGCTGTATTCCTCAGGTATATTGTATTCTTTGTTAATCATAGGGCAGCCCCCCTTCGGTCAAGCT
Source organism: Ruminococcus sp. (assembly GCA_017525915.1). Taxonomy (GTDB): domain Bacteria; phylum Bacillota; class Clostridia; order Oscillospirales; family Ruminococcaceae; genus Ruminococcus. The sequence goes on along the minus strand of JAFXSC010000015.1, from coordinate 60,913 downwards.
TACTGCTTATTCTTGGGAGCGGTCGATGACTTGTTGTCCATATGGACATCTAGCTGCGAGAAAGGAACCTCCACGCCGAGCTTCCTGAATCCGAGGAAGAGCTCGCGGTTGAGGGCTCTCACGCCCATGAATATGTCCTTATCCTCGACGTCCGCAACGAATCTCAGTACAACTGCACTGTCATCAAGCTTCTGGACTCCGAGATAGCGTGGAGGAGTCTTCATGATATCGCTGTGCCTGCTGAAAATATCCTGCATGAGCGCCGGAAAATGTGACTCAAGCTCCTCGAGGTCTGTCTCGTAGGGGATGCCGATATCGCTTATGCTGCGTGAAATCTTATCGGAGCGGTTGAGAATGTTCTTCATTGAGCTGTTATTCACTATCTTCACGTTCTCACCGGTATCGGTGAGACAGGTCGTGCGGATGCCTATTGAGGTAACAGTTCCGCGGAAGCCGTCTACCTCGATGATATCGCCGATGTTGTATTGATTTTCGATGATTATGAACGCACCGGTAACGATATCAGCTATGAGGCTCTCGGCACTGAAGCCGACGATAAGAGCCATGATACCAAGGCTTGCTATGATAGTGCTGATGTTGACTCCGAGTATCGTGAGTGCCCAGCAGATCATGACGATAATGCACAGTGACCTCACAAGGCTGCCTATTATTGAGATTATTGAACGCGCTCTGTGGCTTTTGAGCTTTGGCAGACCAAGAAGCATCACAACGACCGTCTCAACAAAAATTACCGCGAACACCATAATGATGATCTTCCAGATATTTGAAGCATCGAAATTGATGGATTTCAGTTCCTTGAAGCTGAGGAGCTTCGTTGCCGCACCGACAGGAATCATTATCGCCATTGCTGCAAGACAGATAATGAGCTTGATGATTGTTGATTTGCTTGATTTCATGATCTTTCAACTCCTTATGTCAGCACCGTGTCGCTGTCAGTACAGGATCAAATATCTGTCGCAGATACAACTGATTCACGGCACCTGTTTATATTACAATTATAACATTCAACCCGAAGCCGTTTGAGAATAATTTGTGAATAACGTTGATTTATCACTGCTTTTTGTAGCAATGCACAGAATCAAATCCGGTGATTTGTTGAATATGCAGTGTACATAATTATACCGCAGTGCGCTGAGTCAGGAGATACAAAACTATCGTGCGAACGTCATAAAGCTTGGCAAGCTGAGCGAGAGCTTCCGCTCCGACGGACTGTTTGCGGAAATAGACCACCTTTTCTCCTCTAAGCTGAAGGTGATATACAACGAACTGCTTTTTTGCAGATTCGAGGAGCTTGGCAGTGCTAAGTATTTCTCTGAGGAATACAGCAGGCTTGTACCGCCTTGTAGCGAACTCAGTGCGATAAATACCTGTTTCATTTACCTGGGCAGTATAGCAACCACACGGTCAGCGTTCACATCTCCGCAGCTCATAACAGGTCAGCTGGCGACCTCATAATTCTTGACATTCCCCTCATGGTGTAGTATAATATTTGTGTAATTATTTTTTTATCAGGAGGGATAAGTATGAAATTCAGAAAAATACTTGCAGAGATCATGGCAGCGCTTACAATAGGAGTATTCTGTGTAGCCTGCGGAAACATAGATTATGAAAGCTCATCGTCAAAGAGTCCGGCAAATACTGGAGCTTCAAGTCCAGATGTTGAAGATGAAAACGCATCCACAGAAGAACCGTCAGCGGAACAGATATCCGCTGAAACCACAGAAGAATGCAAGACAGAAGAAGATCTGACTACCGAAGGAACTACTGAATCCGAAGAATTGACAACGGCTGAGAATGAGGAGACTACCACGACTAATGTGACCACTGCAATAACGACAACTGAAAATTATATAATCAGAGTATTTCAGGAATTCTCCCCCGAAGACGAAGGTTATTATTTGGCTGATATAGACGGTTCACAGCTCCCCAGCGCTGTTTCCGATGATGCCGGCTACGTCAGCGACTACAAGTCAAAACATTTTATTTGGCTTGATGTTAAAAAGGAGATCGACTATGTATTTAACGGTAAATTCATAAAAATCAGCTTAAAAGTAAAAGACAGTACCCCTTCGGGAAATTACCCTGTTCATGTAGTCCCTGATGTTTCCACGGTTATGGGCAAATGTCTGAACCGGGAAATAAACGTCTCTGACGGTGAGATTGCCGTTGGGAAAAACAGTACAGACTCCAACGGCATTGCAAATGATAACGCCCCTTCCATATACGCTGACAAGATTTCAGCACAGCCCGGCGAAACTGTCGATTATTATGTTTACTTCGATAACAATCCCGGTATTGCAGCTTTTCTGTTAAAAATATCCTACGATTCAAATGCTTTTGATTGGATAAGTACAGAGACTTGCGGTGAGTTCGCAGATATCCCGTCAGCCAATACAATGAACAACAGTAATTGAGTTCAGGCTGCAGAACGCCGCCACTTAGTTTTGACGTAATATTAAAATATTATGCACAGGCAGCGTTCCGCTGCCCACTATCATTCGTATTATAATGAGGTTTGTTGACAAACTAAAAAAGTCCAGTTATTCACTGGACTTTTTTATATGTGGATTTGGAATATCTCTATGCAGTCACGGAGCGAACAGGTCACTCCCTCCATAACGACACGGATAAGGTCGGCTTATTTATGAATTGCAGAACATCCGAAGAAAACTTCTCTTGCGAATGGGTCAAGGTGCGGAGTCCTTTCGCCCATAAGGTACGGCAGATAGAGCAGACGGTTACAGTTTATATTCACACCGAGCCGAAAAGCTCTCTTTTCATAAGACAAAGGTCAAAGACATTGAGCTTTCGGTCATTGGAAAGGTCAGCAGCTTCCCAGTCTGCAAGTTCTGCATTGTTTCTGCCAAGAAGCCAGTTCTGGAGCAGCACAACATCTGCAATATCAAACTCGCCGTCAGCGTTCACATCACCGCGGATCAGCTTCTTTTCTCCGAAGCTTGCAGTAATAGTCATAGCCTCTCTGAGCGTAACGGTCACAGTTTTTTCGCTGCCGGAAATATCCCCTCCCCAGCCGACGAACTGCGCTCCCCTGTCCGGTATCGCAGTCAGAGTTACGGGGCAGTCAGCCGAGTAATCACCGCTCCAGCCGCCTGACGAATCTGGAGTAATGGAGTTTATCCGGATTTTTCCGGTGCCGGAGGTTTTCAGCGTTATTGTATTCATTGAAGATAAAAGTCCGAGATAATTCTGCATATCCTCAATTGTGTATTTCTTTCGCTCACGGAAAAAAGTCTGTATCTGCGGCAGAGTGGTATTCCTGTACTGAGTGCGGTTGTAACTGAGATTGCTCTCCTTAGAACCGCCAAAGAATCCCCACCAGCGGACAGTCGTATTTGCAAGCGGTTCTGTATAATCTCTGCTGTAAATCTCCGCCATTGCATTTGCTTTTTCAGGGGTGAGGACTTCATTTGCATAATCGCAGTAAACATTCACGAACCTGCTGCGGAAATCCTTATTATTCAGCATATTGATAAACAGGTCGGTAGGAGAGTTTTTTCCTGCATTGTCCCATGATTCCATATGGCGGAAATTATCATAGGCATAGCCCTCAACTCCACCGAAATCGTCATAAGTCTTGCCCATTGAAAAATCGTAATCGAAAGAAATGAAGCGCCATTTTCCGTCACTGTACTGGTTGCCGGCAATGGCATCACCGGTATTCCGCCACATAGCGTAGTTGTAGTTTGGCCAGTCATAGGTGCCAAGGTATATTCCTGCCGCATAATGTTCAATTAAGCTGTCAATGTCAATTGCGTCACAGACAGCCTTATAGTTTGCTTCATCGGTGAGATCAAGCCTGGCATATTTTTCAGCAAAGCTCATAAAGCTGTCATATTCTTCCTGAGTGCCTTCTTCAAGCTCTCCGTTCTTTATCATTGCAACATTTTTCTTTTCAATGCCATAGTTGGACTCAATGAAGTCATCGGACAACTTCTCGACTATCTCATACAGTCCCCAGTATTCACCGTTGAGGAATACCACACAGCTCTGCATATCCTGAGTTGTAATGTTTTCCCTGGCGGCAAGAAGCTTCTGTGCAAAACCGTCACGGAGACGTCCTTCCTCACCTATGGCTCTGAGGGAAAAGGAATCGTATTCGTCTATGAGATTTCCCTGCCAGTCATAATTGTCCGGGATTATCGGATAATTGACTTTTGAAGCACCGTAGTCACTTCTTGCGTACAGGTGGAAGCTCTTCTGCGAGGTATTCCTTGTGGAAGCTCCCTTTATGCGTATGCCCATATTCTGCTCAACGATATTCTCTCCGTCACGGAAAATAGTGATAGCCGCCTCGCGCTCCCATTCTCTGCCGTGCGAGAAATAATTGGTAACATTGTCCGTATCCCAGACGCTTTTCAGAGAATCGTATCGTGGACTATTCTTCCAGTCAAGGTACTGGTTGCCCGTGACATAAATGCCCTTGTCAGGGTCAAACAGATTATCAGGATCAGTTACAAGGGATACTACCGTCATATTCTTATACTGAGCAAGATTGCTGCTTGTAACGAAGTATGTCTGGCTTACTGCCTTGCTGAAAGTTCCGTCAGCATTTTTCGCAGCCGCACGGACAACAGTTGCTTTGTCAACATTGAAAGTCGGCTTCTGGTAGCCTGTCCCTCTTGATATTGAAACAGCCGAATTATCATCCTCGGCATAATTGCTGTATAGGTTTGGCTCACTGGTGCGGTCCTTGATAGTAATGGCTGAGGTATAGACCTGTGCAGTTGACGATGTGAGCGGATCACTGCCGTCTGTCGTGAAATAGACAGTATCATTATCGCCGGCTGTAAGTGTCAACGCAAAGTCAGTTCCGTAAAAACCGGAAGGTGCGGAAAAAGCCGGTGCAGAAACAGCAATTGCATTTGCTTTTGCAGGCGTGGGCGGCATTATCTCAAATGTATCATCACCGTCCGGAGTTCTTCCGTAGCTCATATCCGTTCCAAGTGTCGGGATCTCTACCTGTTGCAGCACTTTTCCGTCAGGACTTGACATCACAACGGTATCGCCGTTCTTGCTCAGCGCAAATCCGGTATGGAACTCGTTTGCAGTTGACTGCTGCTTTGAAGCAAATACGACCTTGTGCTCTCCGGCTTTGATAGTTGTACCGCTCGGAAAAGTGAACAGCAGCGGAGCATCGGGTTTGTCTGATAAGCCGTATCCGGACAGGTCAACAGATGTGCTTCCGGGATTGTACAGCTCTATCCAGTCAGAATATACACCATAGCTGTCAGCAAGGCAGGCTTTGTTCTGTGAGCAGATCTCGTTGATAACAACAGCCGAACCGGCAGCGCATACGGTATCGGTGCTGTCAGACGGAAGTGCTGTCACGGCCAAAGCCCCTGCAAGTACCGCTGCGTTGAGTCTAAGTCTCATTTTCACAATGAACCCCTCTCTTTCAAGTGAAATGATTATTTGTAGCGAATGATTTATATGCCTATTATACTGGGAATATCTATGGTTGTCAAGCCTTATTTATCTTTAAGAAAAACGAGAAGATAATACTGTATCTGCGGAGCTTTTCTGCAAATTGATAAAGAACAAACTTCGCATGGTTGAAAATAGTAAGATGACAACAGCTATAAACGACTTTAACATATAGCGCTCAGAAGAAAGAGGAACTTCCCGGCACAGTTGACGTATTCCAGACTAAAAACAGGCATATATGCACATTACACCACTGAATCATGAACAAATCAAGTGCAGTTAATTGACTTTAATATCCCACCTGATAATCTTTGGCTGTATTTGTTAACAATCTGTCTATTGCTTTTTCAGCTTGTAAAGTGTATAATTAGTGTATCATCAATAACCGTCCTATGGTGGTTGTTGCCCCGAACTCTGTTCGGGGAGCGCAAATTCTTTATAATTGGGGAATTTGGCACAGCACACTAATTGATATCAGGCTCATTTTGCCCGGAAAGGCAAAGCAAAGCGCAATTATAATCTTTCATTTTTTATTTTTCTTGCACTCTGACAACTTAAAAATGCCTTCTAAAATCTGTAATAAGGCATTTTCAAGTCGCTGAGCAGACATTAATTATCAAAAGCAGGCAATATTGCTTTTCAACTGCGAATTATCCGAGGTGATATCATTATGGATAGATTTCAGAAATACAGAAAATTGCTCTCGGCTGACCTTCTGCCACTATTAGCAGTTGTTCTGTGTACAGTCATTGTGTCAATCTGCTGCACACCGAAAAAAAGCGTATTTGATGATAAAGTAACTGATCTTACAAGTGGCTGGGATGCTGAGGACGGAAAGACATATTCCATTGAAGAACTGCCGTGTGGTGATATTACCATAACGCACAGCCTGAAAAACGTTGACACAAACCGCAAGCGCATTTGCTTCCGGAGCACAGACACGCATATAACAGCAGCATTTGACGGAGAAGTCACTTATTCCTACGCTCCAAAGCTTGCAAATATACTCGGTAAATCCTACGGTATGTACGTCCATATGATCCCAATACCCGTTGGAGCCGAATCTGTCACGCTGACCCTCCACCCAATATACAACGGACGTACTCCCAAGCTAAGAAATGTAGCCGTTGAGGACGCGGGAATGTTCATGGGGGATATATATCACAGCGGGCTGCCTGATTTCGCGCTGTGTATGCTGATAGCCCTCTACGGTGTGCTTATGCTCATACTTGGCTTTACTACGAGATCTGCGGCAAAATACGTCAACTTCTTCTCGCTCGGTGCATTTGCGATACTTGTCGGGATATGGTCAGCAAACGACACGCTTATTTTGCAGGTATTTACCCAGCGTCCGGAAATAATACGCTTCATAAACTATCTCTGTCTGATATTTATTGCGTATCTTCCTGTATCGTTTATGGCCAGTGTTACGGACAACAGAAAAAGTGTTCTTCTGCCGATCCTTTTTGCACTTGTGACCGTGAATTTCGCACTGACTATGACGCTTTCCGCCCTTGATATACGTGACGTAAGGCAGATGCTTCTGTTCTCGCATATCAATATTGCGGTCGCAATGTGCATGACGGTCTATTTTATGGCTGTTGCATTCCGAAAGAAAACCATTGACAGAAATTTCCTGCAAACTGTTATCATCGGCATGACCTGCGCTGTACTCGGAGTTGCAGTGGATCTTATCAGGTTCAAGTTCATTAAGAACAGCATATTCGGTTCAAGCCTGTTCACAAGGGTCGGAGTGCTGATATTTGTAGTGCTCATGGATATCCACCTTATGAGGGAGCGGACACGGCTTGCAGTCGAGCAGGGAAAGTCTGAACTCATGGTAAAAATAGCTTATACTGACGTACTCACTGAACTTGCCAACAGAGCAGCCTTCCACGAAAAGGAGGCTGAGATACGCCGTGAGCGTCTGGCCTGCGTAATAGTTCAGCTCGACATAAACTTCCTGAAAAAGGTCAACGATGTCTACGGCCACGCTGAGGGTGACCGCCATATCATAAGTGCAGCCCATATCATCCGCGACTCCTTCAGCAATATCGGGACAAGCTACCGCACAGGCGGTGACGAATTCATTGTAGTTGCTGAAAAATGCGGCAGCAGCGAGGTCGAAAGTGCTCTTGCCGATTTAGAGAAACGGGTCGCTGACTATAACTCGAAAGAGACTCCGCCTGTTCCGTTACAGATAGCATATGGCTTTGCCAATTGTGAACCTAAAGCGGATACGCTGGATGCTGCTGAAAAACTTGCAGACGAAAGAATGTACGAAAAGAAGCGTGCTATGAAGGATCAGGCATGATCTCTGCGGCGATGAGATCATAGACTTAACCACAAATAGTGCTTCTGATTCAGAATGCCGGCAACAACCCGATGGTTAATGCAGCAATTGCTGTTGAAGAGGCTATGAAGCAATTCATAATCGGCTATAAATCGTAATATAACGAAATCCTGACAGGTCTTGCGGCTTGTCAGGATTTTGCTTTTTTGAGCCAAAGGCGTGATTTGTTCAGTCGTTTGCACCAGTACAGTATTTCGTCTATCAGAGATTTATTGAGCTGTTGCAGGCTGACGGAGTGTATTAGCCGATGCATTTCAGGTCAGTCATGATCCAGTCGTGGTCTTCATGCAAATACGCATTGTTGCAGTACGGACAGGCTTTAACATTGCGGGCGTCAAAACTTGCACCGCAGGAGGGACAGCTCACGGCTGCGAAAGAGAAACCAAGTTCAGTCGGACTCTTGATACGCTTCCTCATATGCATTCTGAACTTGTCCGTTTTGCTTACGACTTTTCCTTCCTTGTAATGCAGACAATCCAGAAACAGTGTGACTTCGGCATCGCATACCATGTCTTTTATTTTGCAGCTGTTTATATTGAAATTGTGCAGCTGTGCTTCAATGATATCAGCCGCTTTTTCAGGACACCGGCACTTGCAGCAGGCAAGTTCTGTCGCATCTCGGCTGTAAACAGCCATTCTGAACAGAGACATCACTTTATCACGGAAGTATTCGGATGAAAACTCAGGATCATGCTGTTTGATCTTATTCGCGCGGATCAGAGTTGAGGCTGTATGCCCTCCGCCCCTCATCTGCCTGCCCATCAGTCCCAAAACCTCGAACAGCTTTTTGAACACGAAAATCATGATTCCGATATACCCTCCTCCAAAGATACCGCCAAGGAGACCGAGGATAATACTCATGATTATGTTCTGACCTTGATTTGTGAACAGGTTGCCTATTATCCCGACTGCAATCATCGGTATGATGCTCGCGGTTAGAATAACTTTCAGATCGTGCTTGTTTTTAGCCGCATTCTTGTCTCTGTCATATTTTTCGTTGATAAAACAGTTCATGACTGTCGGATACATCTCGCTCATAAGAAAATGCGTACCGCAATGCTTGCAACCGGCTTGCAGTTCACCAAGTGTTGAAGGCGCACCGCAGTGCGGACAGCATAATGCCATATCATTGCTCGGATTCGTTCCGTCCTTCAAATCCTGTATGATCGCAGTCAGACAGATATCCTCAGTGTTTTTGGTGAGTTGATTATCAGTATCGACAATACTTCTTGTCATGACCATATTTCCACCGGTGATGCTGTTTATAAATATTCTGTCGCTGAAAGAAAAGCAGCCGGTATCGCTATTGCCTGAACCTGCCGTTGTGAGTTTGCACGTTGTATCAAGTCCAAGCGATCGCATCTTATCTTTTTGCAGCTTTAAAACAAATTTCAGATCCTGACCTGCAAGTCCGGGAAGCTCTCCCCCGTTATACCAATCCGACATCTGCCGTACAAATCTTTTATACGGCATCGCAGGGTCAAAGCGCTTAGTGTGGCTAAAGTCCATTTCGTTCATATGTCATTCCTCTTTTCGGGAAGAAAGATTAGTGCTTCTTATTCCGTACAGCAAATTGCTTTTGCTTGATGAAATGCGGAATAATATCATTAGCAAGGCATTGGGTTACAGACTGTTGTGTCAGTATTCCAAAACAGTAAAGAACCGAAGTTATTTGCCGGCTCGCATTAGCACAAGAATAATGTATATGTATCTCACGCGTGTACAGCGGTATTTATGTGTTATCTTACCTCGCAGCTGCACCATTCAACGACTGCGAATCCTTTTCGCTCGAAAGCATCAAGCTGCTGAGGCTCAATATCCACTGCATCTTCAAGCGGAACATACGCCATAAATATCCGAAGGAGGCTGGCAGGTGACGTCCCGAGAGCATTGTCGATCAAATCTCATACATATCACCGATGCGCTCAGAAAAAAGGGCGTGAATGCGGGCATAGCTGGAATAAATGCAGCTGTGCTTTTCTTTAGTTTCATAACATCACCTTCCGTTCCAAGAATAATTCTTTGCAGCTATTATAACACATATTTCTTACAAATGCAAGTAATATCGCTATATACTGGCTTTTCCATATAGCAGTCATCATTTCATCTGTGAAAGGCCCTTCGTTATCGGGTTTCCGCATCAGCTCACGCTACATATCAGCATAGTCCGGCAGAATAATGCAGTTTCAATTTACTGTATTAAAAATCGTGCTATAATTACATTGCAGACTGAATGATTATCAGAAACAGCACATATTGAATTATTTATCCACGATAAACTATTGCATTACAAAGTTTATTATAGTATAATAATCCTATATTATAATGCTGGAGGAATCCTATGTTAACGGCAAGGAACAAGCTGTCACTCAGCGCATAAATGCTGATATTCACAGTCCACGGATTAAAGATATTTTCCGTTAAACTAACTGCCACAGATGATCCTGACATGAAGATTGAAGGATTCACCGCACAGCAAAAGAAATGAGAACTGTAATTATGAACTCACTATTTGAAAAGCAGGACAGCCTTAACGCTCCAATCGAAGCGTATATATTTGAAACGGACAAAAACACTTTTCCGGTAAGGCCGCACTGGCACTATTTCGCCGAATTCATCCTTATTCTGGAAGGAAGCGCTGAAGCGATATGCGATAATAAGGCATACATAGTAAATGAGAATGAACTGATGATCTTTCCGCCCAATTCAGTCCATTCTATCTTTTCTGCAAGCGGAGGCTTGAAAAAATTTGCCGGTATCAAATTTGATACTGCGAAATTCCCCGACACTTCACCCTATGCACCTACTGTTCAGAGTCTGTTCAGTTACGCTCGTTCAAAGAATATGCCGTTCCATTTCGATTCCGAAGATACCGGCTCATTTCAAAGTCGCCAGATCTTTTTCAACTGTATTGATGAGATGAAAAGCTGTCTGTACGGCAGGGACGTTATTCTGCGTTCGCAGATATACAGGCTGATTTTCGGCATCGTAAGGTATTGGCTCGCTGCCGGACTTGACATAAGTGAATGTCCTATAAAAGCGGCGGACAGTTACGGTATCGAAAACATAGCCGAATACATAGACAGCAGCCTTGAAGATAACATCCGAGTGAGCGATATAGCGGAAAAGTGCCACATGAGCTATTCAGGGTTTGCAGTAAAATTCCGTGATATGTACGGCATGAGCTGCAAGGACTATATCGAACGTATGCGTTTGTACAAAGCGGAGGAATACCTGCTGTTCACCGATCACGATCTCTCGTATATAAGCAGCAAAACAGGTTTTTCGGATTGCAGCCATTTCATACGGATATTCAAAAGGTATCATGGGATAACTCCCAAGCAATTCAGATTACAGAGGAGCCAGCCGCAGTAATGCGGCCGTCTTTTTTTGCAGTATAACGTTTTATCATAAAAATAGAATAAATCTATAATAATTGCTTTGGCCACTTGATTTCTATATGCAATGATGATATGATATTTCCAATGGTAAACGATTTCTGAGATTTTGTCAAGCATGGTGATCATAATATGAAAATACTATTCATTGGCGGCACAGGAACTATCAGTATGGCCATAACAAAACTGATTGCTTCAAGAGGCGATGAGATTTTCCTCCTGAATCGCGGAAACCGGAATAAAGAACTGCCGGGAAATGTTAAAACGATAATCGCTGATATTAACGATGAAGAAGCTGCGGCAAAAGCGCTTCAGGGTATGACCTTCGACTGTGTCGGTGAGTTTATCGGATTTGTTCCGGAGCAGCTTGAACGTGACTTCCGGCTTTTCAACGGCAGAACGAAACAGTTCATCTATATCAGCTCCGCCTCTGCATATCAGAAGCCTCCTGAAAGCCATGTTATCACCGAGGATACTCCCCTCGAAAACCCATACTGGGAGTATTCACGCAACAAGATCGCCTGCGAGAACTATCTTATGGAAAGATACCATAAAGACGGATTTCCCGTGACTATTGTACGTCCAAGCCATACCTATGATGAAAGGGCGGTACCGCTTGGAGTACACGGGCGCAATGGAAGCTGGCAGGTCGTAAAACGCATCAGAGAGGGGAAAAAGGTGATCATCCACGGTGACGGCACTTCACTCTGGACGATAACACATAACAGCGACTTTGCGAAGGCTTACGCAGGTCTTATAGGCAAGCCGGAAGCTATCGGAGAAGCTTTCCATATCACTTCGAGTGAAAGCGTGAGCTGGAACAGGATCTATCAGGCTATTGCGGACGCACTTGGCGTTGAGCTGAAGCCGTATTATGTCGCTTCGCAAACATTGGCGGACATGGGCGATTACGACCTGACTGGCAGTCTTATAGGAGACAAGGCAAATTCAGTGATATTTGACAACAGCAAGGTCAGACAACTTGTGCCTGATTTCAAAGCTGAGATCAGTGCTGAAGAAGGCATAAAAAAGACAGTTGAATATATTCTCGGACACCGTAAATTCCAGATAGATGACCCTGAATTCGACATCTGGTGCGATAAGGTCATCTCTGCTCTTGAAGGTGCAAAGGAGGCTGTTAAATGCTTGAAGTAAAAGGCCGATGGGCGCTTGTGACAGGTGCTGCAAGAGGCATAGGATACGGTGTTGCTAAATATATGGCCGAGCACGGCTGTAATCTCATTTTGCAGAGCAGAACTGCTGCTCACTGCGGAAAAGTGCTTGAGGAAGTAAGAGCTCTTGGCGTTGAAGCTGTGGCTTTCGGTGCTGAATTATCTGATACGGAGCAGGTGGAGAATCTGCTTTCTGAGATAGACGATCTGGGAACAAGAGTTGATATAGTATTCAACAATGCCGGTGTCCAGGTCGCTTACAGGACAGAACCTCTTGAAACTCCCGCAGTAGACTATGAAGAGAGCTTCAGGATTAACACGATAGCCCCTATGATGATAACCTATCATTTCCTGAAAAAAATGGAGGAAACAGGTTTCGGACGGATCATCAATACAACGAGCGGTATACGGCTCGAGCCGGAACAGGCAGGTTATTCTGCAAGCAAAGCTGCTCTTGATAAAGTTACTATGGATCTTGCGTCAAAATACAACGGCTCGGATATTTGCATCAGTCTTACTGATCCCGGCTGGTGCAGAACCGATCTCGGCGGACCAAGTGCTCCCAATCCTCCGGAAAGTTCGCTCCCCGGAGTTGTGGTCGGAGCTTTCATAAGCGACAGAAAGTCAGGAAGATGCTTCTGTGCAAGCGATTTCTATGATCTTTCACTTGAAGAAGCTGTCGAAAGAGCCGAGAAAGAAATACCTGTTTACACAGGCACTATAAGCTTATAACGAATTCTTCATGATACACAATAATACAAAGGGAAACCGGTCTGTCTTCGGATAGACCGGTTTTTCTCTGTTAAGGACGTCTAAGGCAGAAATCTGCACCGAGAAATCAAGTCCGGGAAAAGACTTATGTCGAGTCGCTTTCTTAACACGACTACGCAGACAGCATAAACATTCAGCTTACGCAGAATTGAGTAATAATTCATCGATCATAAACTGGTTGTCTTTTTTGTGGGATGGATTACTCTAAAAAAAGATGATATCAAATTAAAAATTGTTAATTCTTACAAGAATAAGGTTAGATTATTTATAGTCATTGACTTTGATTTGGAAATACGTTAACGGGTCTGTTGTTTCAAACAAGCTTAACTGGTCTGTCATAATACCTTCTTGCAGTTGATTTTTAATATACTCCTCAATCTTCTGAGAGTTTTTCCTACTGTATCTACATAATACCCGGTACACCAAAAATGTCTGTTTCCGTAACCTGTGGATGAACGTCATTGCAGATTCTAATTACAGCGTAACATTATCTACACGGAAATACTCAGATTTTTCCTGGAATATGTACCCTCTTACCGATCTCATCCATAGCTTTGCAGAACTCCATATCGGGTGTCAATGATCTCAGCAAGGGGTCACCTTCTCTGATACGCATAGTTCTGCGTATTTCCTTGGGTATGACCACCCTGCCGAGGTCGTCGATTCGTCTGACTATTCCTGTTGCTTTCATTTTATTACCTCCCAAAATCATTCTTGACTTTGTGAGGTTAGTATTTCCGGTATTTTTCTGTTTATTCGCCAATAAATTTCAGGCCGTTTTGCTGAAATTTGCACTGTATTCACAGGATACTTCCCGAAAGGATAACGAAAACGTTCACCGCCGCAAAATTCTATTTTCATACAATTACTCCATTATCTGTATTCGCCCAACATACCTCGTTCACATTATTACACTGCAAAGTCGGCAAGTCAACCGTTACTGTCAAGAATGGCATTGTGCTAAAAATGTCATGTTCTGTTCACAAAATGCTATTGAGAGATTAAATAGTGCAATATAATTGTTACAGATAATTTCGTTCACTATTATTTTACAGGAGAGATCGTTATAAGTACAGGTAAAATCAGGCTGCTTGCAGTTCTTTTTGCCACCGCAGTAATGCTTAACGCTGTAAGCCTGCCCCAGTTCGTTTCAATTCCGGATTCGCGGTTATGTCTACCACGTTACCAACCTCAACGACGACGGCGAGGAGTCTCTCCGCTACGGTCTCGAGACCATGAAGGGTGCAAGGACGATAGTGTTCGATGTCTGCGGAGTTATCCCCCTCGAAAGAGTACTTTGTATTCCCGATGACGGCGGCGATGTCTACGTTGCCGGTCACACTGCTCCCGATGACGGTATAACGCTGATAAATTACACGTTTGGTGCATATGCTCGCCTTCCTTCTTCATCATGTGGAAGCCGGTGATAACGCGGTCGGGAGCATTTCCGATGAGAGTTCTATGCCGAGGACTTCCGCATTCTTTACAACTGCGTCGGTCTGTCCTGTGTCAATGAGAAGCTTGTGCTTTTCAGTCTCGATATAGAGCGAAAGTCCGTGTTCAGAGATACAATCCTGATGTCCGCAGGTATTCTCTACAAGGGTTACAATTTTCATCAGTGATTACCACAACTGTGTTTGCCGCAGCCGTGATCTCCGCAGGAATGTCCCTCGCCGTGTTCATGGTGGTGATCGCAGGTAGGATTGGAGTTCTGCTCAAGTGTCTGTGCGAGAAAAGCTGCAACAGCTTCATCTGCGCTTCCCATATTGCCGCCGTAGAGAGCGATACCCGCCTCCTGCATAGCCATCTGAGCTCCGCCGCCGATACCTCCGCAGATGAGCACGTCGGCCTGTGCATTTTTCAGGAAACCTGCAAGAGCGCCGTGTCCTGCACCCATTGTTCCTACTACCTGCTCGTTGATTATCTTGCCGTCAGCAACATCGTAGAGCTTGAACTGCTCTGTTCTGCCAAAGTGCTGGAATATCTGTCCGTTCTCATAGGTTACTGCAATTCTCATAATAGTGCTTCCTTTCTGAGTTATCTCCTCCGAGATAGTGTTATCGAGAGTGTAATTTCCGCCCGAAATGACGATGCGTCTGCCCTCTACCAGAGCCTGTGCAAGCTTTTTTCTTGCAGTGTCATATATCGCCGTGACAGTAGTTCTTGCCACGTTCATTTCAGCAGCGCACTGCTCCTGAGTTTTTGACTGATAGTCGATAAGACGTATGGTCTCGAATTCGTCAAGCGACATTACTATCGTATCGTTTGCCTTGTCCTGATCGGGCGCAAAGCTCCAGTAATCGGGATAACAGCATATCCTGCGCAACTTCTGTGGTCTTGGCATATTAGCATCTCCTTTCTGACTTATGTCAATTATAGCACGTTTATTGACTTATGTCAAGTGCTGATTATCAGAAAAAAGGCAGCCATTCAATTACGGCTGCCCTTATCTTTGAAAGCTAATTAATCTGCGGCACTGAGCAGTATCCTGAAAACACTTCCTTTTCCTTTTTCGGATACAGCTTCACATTTACCGTTATGAAGAGCGACAGTCTGTTTTACGATAGCAAGTCCGAGTCCTGAAACGCCCTTGCCCTGACGCTGACGCTTGGTATAGTATTTGTCCCATATGCGTTCAAGCTCCTCAGGAGCTATCCCTTCACCGTGATCTGATATTTCAACGGCAGCTGTTCCGTCCTCCATTTTGAGCGTTATCCCTATCCACTTGTCTTCGCCTGCGTGACGCACAGCATTGTCCATAAGGTTGTATACCGCTCTCTGCAAACGCGGGGCGTTCCCGCGGATATGTATATTTTCAGCTATGTTTCGCTCAAAAACATAGTCTTCCTTTGCGTAAAGGTTTTCAAAGCTGTCAGCAACAGTGCTTACAACCTCACTGAGGTCAGCATCACTCATTGGAAGCTCTGTATCGGTCATCTGCAATTCCGAATATTCCAGTATCTCATTGACAAGTGCAGTGAGACGGTCCGCCTCTTCAACAATTACCGCAACGTCCTCCGCGCACTGTTTTTCATCTTCTCTTGAGATGTCCCTTATCATTTCGGCATAGCCTTTTATCATAGTGAGCGGCGTCCGCAGATCATGGGAGACATTCGCAAGGAGCTCGTTCTGGAATTCCTGCGATCTTCTGAGCTTTTCCGCTGTTTCGTCAAGGGTAGCGTCCAGTTCGTCGAGCTCTGAACAGAAGCCCTCCCGGAAAGTGATATCGCTGTCCTTGTCTGCAAGCTTATGGGCTTTTTCCGTCAGCTGAGCCACCGGACGTGAAAAGCTCCTTGAAAGGAACCATGCAAGTACAAAGCCTACAACAACCGACAACAAAGTCACCCATATGAGCTGAAGGCGGATTATCCTTGCCGTTGAACCTACTGCATTGAGAGTAGTTCCGATATACAGCACGGCTTTGTCTTCGCAGCCGTAGAAGTCGATATATCGTCCGTAAACATACAGCTCGTCCGTCTGCAATTCTGCTTCACTGCCGCCAGAGGCGGCAAACTTGCTCAGGAACTCATCATAGTTGTCAGGGAGCTCCCTGTAACGTCCGCGCTCGCCCTTGAGATCGGCTTTCATGCCGCCGAACTCACTATTACTTATTCTGTGACCTTTCTTGTATTCATCAGATGTGTAAAGAATATTCCCATCAGTATCCGTAACAAATACAAGAACGGAATTATCACGGGTAAGCTCGTCGATATACTCAGTAATATCGCTCGAATCGCTCCGGGAAGCTATCTTATCGGCTGATTTGATGGTATTCCTTATGACCATGCCATTGTAGAAGCGCTGAAGGAATACTGTCTGCAAAAGCCACAGCACAGCGAAAATAACGGCGGTGAAGAACATAAAATAGCCTAACAGCTTTCGCTGGAAAGATCTTGTTTTACGTTTCAAATTTATATCCCACCCCTCGCACTGTTCTGATACAATCACGGTATTCTCCGAGCTTGCTCCGCAGCAGCTTTATCTGCCAGTCGACCGTTCTGTCAACGCCGAAGCAGTCGTATCCCCAGACCTCATTTAGTATCCTGTCCCGGGAGAGCACCACGCCCTTATTCTGCACAAGCAGAAGCAGCAAAGAATATTCCTTTGCGGTGAGGTCAGCTCTTTCACCGTCGACCGTCACCGTCATACCGAGCGTATCAATGACTATACCGCCGGCACTGACAGAACCGGTTCCGTCTGATACAGCCGGAACAGTTTTGTGACTGAGAATTACCTTGATACGCGCCATCAGCTCCATAGGCGAGAAAGGCTTCGTAACATAATCGTCAACGCCTACCTCGAATCCGAAAAGCTTGTCGAACTCAGTACCTCTTGCGGAAAGCATAATGACAGGAATGTCCTTGAACTCCTTGATCTTCTTGCAGGCGGTAAAGCCATCTGTGTCGGGCATCATGACGTCCATGACGATCAGGTCGAAATCACTGGCTTTGCAGGCTTCAATAGCCTGTCTGCCGTTTGAGACAGAAACTGCCTCGTATCCCTCACGCTGAACGTAACGGCTTATGAGGGTAACTATATTCGGTTCATCATCAGCGATAAGTATCTTTGGCATAGCGCACCTCCGAAGTTTACTGTAGATATTATACACGAAAAGCGCTCCTTTGTAAAGAGCGCTTATGTTTCAGCGTGAACGACTTCTGCCATGACATTTTGAAGCTGAACTGTTAGGGTTCGTGAACTCGATGCCAAGAGCGTCGGGAACAGCTTCCTTTATGCCGTTGCTGCTGAACGCAGCGCCGCTCACCGCGTCAACTTCCGTGCTCTGTGAAGTTATGACCGCAGATATGATACTGCCTTTGGCGCGGTTGAAATACTGTCTGTCGTCCTTGCAGGAATCAACGGTAACATCCGATATAATTCCGTTCTCTACTATTACAGTGACATTGACGTCACCGCGGAAGCCTTTTCCGGCACCGGTGAAATGCCCGCCATTCTTTTTACAGCGCTCAGTTCGCTGTCATGAGAGTAGGCGGACAGCCTGCGGTCCATCTCCTTTACTCAGTCCTTTGCCGCTGAAAGAGCCTCATCTGCTTATTCAAGAACTGTTATCGCATTGACTGTTCCCTTTGCAAAGAACATTTTCAGAGTCTGTACCAAACTTGTCATAAGACCGCCTCCGTTCAGTATATTCAGAACCTGCCGCCTCTGCCACTATTCATTCCGCCATTCATTCCGCCGCGCATACCGCCGCCCATCATGCTCTGAGGTATCTCGGAGACCTCTGTACCGTTGATTATGATAGTGCCGCCGTTGAATTCTGCCGTTCTGTCATAGTCGAATGATGACATCTGAGCTGTGACATTAATCGCGCCGCCGTTCACATAAATCGAGCCGTTGGAGTCGATAGCGTCCGTGTCGCCCTGACCGACCTCAACATTGATATTTCCGCCGTTTATCTCGATAGCAGTTTCACAGGCATCTGTACCTGTTGAAGCATTAATTCCGTCATCGGTCGCATAGATATTTATGTCTCCGTCATTGATGAGTATATATGTTGCTTCAAAACCTTCTGCTGCTGTGATATCGAATGTGCCGCCGTCTATCCGGAGCAGAGCGCAAGCCTGAATACCGTCGCTTCTGCCGTTGATGCTGAATGTACCGCCTGATATTGTTATCGTACCATCAGCGTCATCGTTCTCGCAGTGGAAGCCGTCCTTGTTGGTAGTGATATTGAATGTTCCGCTGCTTATGGAGATCGAATCGTTTGCTTCAAAAGCGTCCAGCGCTGACTTCACGTTGTAAGTACCGCCTGTTATCTTCATATCGTCTTTGGAAGTAATGCCGTTGCCGTAATAAGAAGTGACATCCAGAGTGCCGGTGCCGTTGAACACAAGATCGTCTTTAGAGAAGATAACCGCATCTGTATTTGTTTCACCGTCAGATGTGAACTCTCCGCTGACTGTGAGTGTATTCTCGCTGTCGGTCGTTGTTATGAACACCTTGTCAGCTGATACGACATATATTGCCGGAAAATCTGCATTTGTAACGCTTACGCCGTCGAGCACGAGCTGCACCTTTGAGTTTTCGTCAGTCTCAACTCTGATAGTGCAATCCTCGGCTGTTCCGGAGATAACGTACACGCCCTCTGCTGTGATGTCAACGGTCGCGCCGTCACCCACTGTAATGTACTTAGCATCGCTTGTATCTGCGGTCTGCTCAAGATCGCGCTTTGTGAAAGTCGTTTTCTCAGTTTCTTCGATATTTGTATTTGAAAGCTGAGCTAACGAAGCGCTCTCCTTCTCCTCTGATACAACGGCTGTTCTCACGTCATTTTCAACCGGAACAGTGCTGTCTGAATCTGTCTTGCTCCCGCAGCCTGTAACTGCCGCTGCGAACATTGCTGCCATAACTGAATACATATATAATTTTTTCATAATAACACTCCTTTTTAATACGTTGGGTTGAGGTTTTGTTTCTATGATTGTATTATACAGCAGCAGTTTGTAAAGAAAATGGAGTGAACGTGGAATATAAGGCGCGGTTTGTGGAATTTCGCTCCTGCTATGTGACAGAACGGTGAAGATACAGTAAGATGAAACGGAGAAACAAAAACCGGAAGCCAGTCCGACTTCCGGTTGTATCTATGCCATTACTTGAAATCTGCACGCTGCTTTGTCAGGGCTTTACGATGTCCATTTCATCATCGCCAGTGAGCAGGCTTGTAGTGATAACATCTTCATTGTCGAACTCGATTACTTCAAGTTCAGGTGTCATGTACTTTTCCATATTACGCTATCCTTTCGATCAGTTAGTTTCAAAGTAAGCCTTTGCCTCATCAGCAAGCCAGCTAAGAGTCTTTATAACTTCAAATGCTTTACCGGAAATCCCCTTGTTCTTTGCGATACCTACATAATCCATAACGCTGTAATTGAATGTGATAGTCTTTGAAGGCTCGCTTGTCTTGTATGCCTTGATCTCAGACGCGTCGTACAGCTTCATAGCAGCACCGTTCTTTGTAGCGTCAACATAGTAGAGCGACTCATCGCTTTCGCTCTGGGTGGGTACTGCCGGCTTTTTGTCAACTATGAATGTATAGTTACCGATATCTCCGGTATTGAGTCTGAAATAGTGTCTCTGGACAATTCCCGAACCGAGAACTATCGAGGAGCCGTAATAGCTGAGGTCATCAAGGTCATCGGGAGCAGCAAAGCTATTTGCAGTGCCTATCTTATCTCTGGAATAATTGATACCGTAGTCAGCACACTGGTTGTCATCAGTGTAATAATAGTTGAAATTACGTTGTGCTGCACCGCAGAAGCAAAGCATTGCCTTTACAAGATTCTGTTCCTTCGCGTATGTTACCGGGTCAGAAAGCAGATAGTCTGCATACTGTCTTGCAGAAATGCCAGCCTCATCAACGAGTTCGCCGTCAATTTTGAGCCTTACACCCAACCTTGCAGTCATTTCCTTTGCATACAAACGGAAATCGACATAATAACCGCCCTTTCCGTCGCTCTTGACAGGAATTTCTGGTTCACTATGGCAGTAGCCGTTTCTGGAATAGACATAAATAGTTGCACTTTCCTTCTCCTTTGCGGAAAGAGTGTCGGGGAGAGTAACGCTGACACGAATGCCGAAGGTGCCGTCCTGATTGATATTTATGCCCATACCGCTGATCTTGCCGTATGCAGGATTCTTGATATAGGTATTGCAGCCGCTGTTTTCAAACTCAGCATTTTCATTCACACCGGGGTTAGCTATAATTATTCCGGGATTCTTCTCATTTACCCAGCCCTTCGGTGCTGAACGGAGAGCCATTTTTTCCGTGATCTTTTTGATTCCGGAGCCCAGCTTTATTTTGTAGACGACGTAGTTTTCAAACATATCTGATACATCTGCATCGTCACTGACAGTAAAGCTGCTGATATTTAACTCACGCAGAGAATTGCAGGTGCTGAACATTCCACTGAAATTCTTGCATTTTTCTGTTTTGAAACTGGAAAGATCAAGATTGAACAGACTGAAACAGCTGCCAAACATATACTCCAGATTTGTCACATTTGAAGTATTGAAGCCGCTGACATCTACCGAAACAAGCGAAGCACAATAATCAAACATCCAGCTCATATCCGTTGCACTCGATGTTTTAAGATTGCTGAGGTCAAGAGTCCTGATATTCTTGCAGTACATGAACATACGGCAGAAGTTTGTTACATTCTCGGTATTGAGACCTTTTACGTTAATTTCCTTGAGGCGGTAGCATCCGTCAAAAAGACTTTCAACAGTAGTAAGATTCTCGCTTGAAGCCTTTAAGTTAACGACCTCAGAAAGATTGCTACAATCGCGGAACATATCCTGCATTGATACTATATTTGAAAAATCAGTCTTTTTAAAAATCACCTTTTCAAGCGAAGCATACCCTGCATAGTTTCTGACACACAGTTTAAATTTACCACATACAGCCATTTTTGTCAAGCGATATATTTATGGAATATCGCCGGAACAGCAATTCTCCGTTATTGAAAAAACAGCCAGCTGCGCTATTATTCGCAGCTGACTGTTCTGTGTGCCGTTTCACCGGCAATATCAATCTATCGGTATGAGCGGGAGCGTTATAGAACCGTCATCGTTTATCGTCACATCACCGTAGTTGTGAGTGGTACCGGCAGCGCTTGCGGTTTCGGTCGGTGCTTCGGTAACTGGAAGTCTGTACGCTTCGGTTGCGGCAGGCTGAGTGGAAGCAGCTTCCGTAGCTGCTGCTGTTTCAGCTTCTGTGCTGGCAGTCGTAGCTGCTTCGGAAGTCGCTGATACTTTTGTCGTACTGCTTTCAGTCGATACCGGGTCGGTTTCAGCCTGAGCAGTGACGGTCTCTGTTGCTTCCGATGGCAAGGAAGTGCTGCCGGATGAACTGCTTCCGCCGCCGTTGCAGGAAGTCAGCATCATGAATGAAAGCAGCAGGAGGGGAATAAGTCTTTTCATAATGTCTCCTTTTACGCAGAATTGCAGGCAGCCGTTATAGCTGCCTGCATTATTGATCACACCAGTTCTGTTTCAGTCTTGGGATTGAGGGTAGTATCACTTGTTGTGATGACATCCTCGTTATCAAACTCAACTATCCCTATCTCGGGTTCAATGTATTTTTCCTTCATAACAGGCTGCTCCTTCCGCTAAATTAGTTGTTCTTATGAACATAGTCGTATACTGACTGCTGGTAAGCGTAGAGACTTACAGCCAGATCGCGTGTCTTCTGATTGCTGTAAAGGGTCGGATCAGTAAGTACACGGTATACCCATGTCATACAGCTCATCTTGTACTTGCCTAAGCTTATAGTATTATGCATTCCGAGAGGTGTACATCCGGGAATCTCAATAAACACGCCGTTCTTTCCCTTTTTAGCAGTATAAACTACCTCACCCTGAGAATTCTTCACCTCATAGCCGTCGGGGAGACCAGCAAGATAAAATCTCATAGCAACAGTAGAATTGAGTACAAGTGAGAGCTTAGCTTCGTCTGTGGTGTAGTTCGGTGCATAATCAGCAAGTGTGGCAGCAGCCTTATCAGGGGTAAGCTTGTACTCACTCATGTATTTTTCAACATCTGAACTGATGTTATTATTCTTGCCGTCAAAGTAGTTAGCAGAAGTTTTGCCATAGAACTGAATGGTTTCGACGATAGGGCTCAGCGCGGTACTCTTGTTGTACAGTGCAGTGAGATACTGCGCTACGGAATATGAGAAGTCGATGCCGACATCAATGTCATTGTAGTATATCTTGCCGGTGATGACCTCATTCATGTTATTCGGGGTGATCGTTGCAGTAACAACATATCCGAAATCCTTGTCTGCGGTAATTGTCTGTGCAATTCCGTTTTCTTCACATTCACCTGTGAGAACCACTTTGAAATTGCCGACTGTTTCGGCAGTAACATCTGAGAATGCGAAGTACAGCTTAAGATCATTGCCGACATTAACAGATGCACTTTTGAAGACAGGAGCAGCTACTACTGTTTTAGCTTCCTCTTCTGTCACTATGTAGAATGCACCGCATCTCTTGAATGCATTAAGATCACTTTTCAACTTTGCAGTAGCACCAAAAGAAGAATTATATGGTCTGGATGCAAGCACCATTTCATCACAGGTTTCACCGTCAATGCAATAGCCGATCAAGGACTGCGGAACAGTGTAGTTTGTTCTGCAAGTTGAAAGGATTTCTTTAGCGGCAGGACTGATCTTTGCGCTGTATCCTTCATATGAATCCGTGCAGAGCTGCTTGAGGCGCTTTGTCTTTGAGTTTTCGGTGATCTTTGAGAACATCGAGCCGTCGAATGAGTAGTACACACCGTTCGATCTGAAATAATCCTTTCCGGGAACAAGGTCAGGTATATACTCAAGGTCAGTAAGTGATGTTCCGACCCAATCGTCCTCGCTATAACTTGCTGACGGTGATACGTAAATTTCTTCACCGTTCAGAATTACCTTAGCATTGCCTTCACATACAAGCTGACTGTTCTTTCCGAGAGTCAGGCTGCCGGTAACTATAAGGTAAGAACCATCGTGGATAATCAGCTTAGCCGCACCGACTGAGAGGTTTCCTTTGACAGTTATGCAGCATTTGGCCGATTTACCGATATTGACCTCTGCGTTATCGACAATATCAATATCAGAAAAGATTGTCTCGCTCGAATAAAAGTCCGTAGTTTCCCAGAAACCGAGGGGATTACCCACAGCTGACTGTGCATTAGCTGTCATGCCTGCTTTTCCTGAAAGCAGATTATCCGTCGTTGCCGGCATTCCTCCGACGATGATTGCCGCCGCGAGCATTCCTGCTGCTGTGCGTTTCAGTGTTTTGTGCTTTCTCATTACTCTTCCTCCTTGATTCAGAATCAACTGAATATTATGTAACACAAAAGCATAGACAGAAGCCTTGACTTCTGAGATACGCCTGTATCCGGTAAAAAACGATTAAAATCTTTTATCAAAGATCAGCATAATTGTTATCATACTTAAAATATTAATCACATTATACCATAATTTGCACAACCAATTGTGATGATTTAATGAAAACTGTGTGAAACGATTATCACATAGCACCGATTTTCAATAAGCGCGGGGCTTGCGGAAGTGTGAACAACTAAGCCGGAACTTCATTGACCCGGCACGCTCTTACGGTCACACGGCTCCTGCCGCTGAGAGTACAAGTGAACAGCGTCAGCTGCCAGAAAACATTGCCCGAAACAAGGACGGACATTGCCCTCGGCATCTATCTCAATGACGTCTCCGGGAAGCCCTATCACTCTTTTCAGCAGGAGTTTGTTCTGCCACGAAAGGCAGCAGAGCTGTCCGCGCGAGAACTTCTTCGTCTTTACCAGCAGGATTATATCGCCGTTGCTTAGGGTAGGCTCCATGCTGTCCCCCGAGACCTGTATTACCGGCAGGAAAAGTATCGAAACGAGCACAGCGACTGCTGCTACAACTATGAGGACGGCAACTGTACTGCGAATTATCCTCATGTATTTAGCACGGTAGCTGAGCTTGTCTCGTTCCGCCCTGACCTGTTCGGCATCGGGCAGAACGGTATCGCCGTCGTTTTCCGTATCCATCATTATTATATACGAGGTCAACAAACTCGCAAAGTCATCGTTCCCATTGACTTTTTGTCAGAATTATGATATATTCAGAGTAATTCAGCGCGGGACATTTCCCGCGCGCCTATCAGGAGTTGCCTAATGAAAAATATAAAAATCAGATCCGCACTGTTTATTGCACTCGCCTGTGCGGATATCTTTCTTGTATCCTGTTCAGATAAGAGTTCCTCTTCGCATGAGCCGTCGGAGCCGCCATCCGTCGCTGAAACAGTCACAGACAGTACCACGGACGCTGAACCGGACACGGAAACACTCCCGTTTGAATCGGAAGGAATTACTTTCTCAGCCGCAAGCGGTTTCTACGATTCAGAATTCTACCTTGATATTACCGCCAGTGAAGGGCGCACAGTGCATTACACTCTCGACGGCAGCACGCCAACGGCTGAAAGTCCGGAGTTCACGCAGCCGCTTCTCATACGCGACATATCATCTGAGCCGAATAAACTGAGCTCCCGCAGTGACATCGCACAGCCAGCCGGCTATGTGAGCCGTGAGCTGCCTTCCTCGCCGGTGGATAAGGCTAATGTTGTCCGTGCCGTTGCCGTTGACAAA
Organism: Ruminococcus sp.; assembly: GCA_017525915.1. Taxonomy (GTDB): domain Bacteria; phylum Bacillota; class Clostridia; order Oscillospirales; family Ruminococcaceae; genus Ruminococcus. The sequence continues at coordinate 35,597 of JAFXSC010000015.1, read as the reverse complement.
GACGGAACTCAAAGCGCAGTCGTTACCAATACATATTTTGTCGGATTCAGCAGCAAGGCGTCTTACTACGATGATGTGAAGATCGTATCGCTTATAATTGACGAAAGCAGTTTGTTTGACTACGATACCGGCATATATGTCCTCGGCAGCGTCTATGACAAGTGGCTCAGCGGAGACGAATATGACCAGGAAACGCCTGAATGGTCTATTCCTGCCAATTATACGCAGAAGGGACGCGAATGGGAGCGCGGCGCTTCTGTCCAGTTTTTCGAGAACGGACAGCTTGCCTGCTCACAGGACATCGGAGTGCGTATCCACGGCGGCGCGACACGCTCATATACGCAGAAGAGCTTCAATGTCTATGCACGGAAAGACTACGGTGCGGGCAAGCTGAGATATGACCTTTTTTCCGGAAATGTCAACAGCCAGACCAGCGGCTCACCGATAACGGAGTTCGATTCATTCATGCTGCGTAATGCCGGCAACGATGCGATGTATACGCGATTCCGTGACAAACTGATCCAGTCGCTCGTATCAGACAGAAAGTTCCTGACTCAGGGAATGGAGCCTTGCATACTTTTCATAAACGGCGAATACTGGGGACACTATGAACTGACGGAAAAGCTCGACGCTGCCTTCATCAAGGCACATTACGGAGTACCTAAAAATGATATCTGTATAGTCAAGCGCGACGCTCTTGACGAAGGAACGGATGCGGCATTTGCCGAATGGCAGGCTCTCCGCAGCTGGATACAATCGACCGATTTCTCGGACGAAGAAGCATATTCCAGACTGTGCAGTCAAGTTGATATGCAAGGATTCATAGAGTATATCAGCACGGAGCTCTACATTGACAACTACGATTGGGGAGCACCTAATTCTGCGATGTGGCGTGCTCAGACAATTGACGAAAGCAATCCCTACGCCGACGGAAAATGGCGCTTTATCCTGTTTGATACGGAATTCAGCACAGGCATCTACGAACGTGCTCTGCCTGAAAACGACAGCTTTGCGAGACTTCTGGATAAGGACTGCTTCATAACGGACCTGCTCAAAGCGGCACTCCGCAATGAAGGATTCCGGAAAGAGTTCTATGATACCTTCACTGATATCTCAGAGAACACTTTCAGCGATGAAAAGGTTGAGAGCGCCATCGCAGCCTTTTCTGATGAATACCGTGAAATGGTCACGGATACCTACGACCGCTTCTGGCGCGATTCTGTCGGAGGGTATTATGCAGACTCCAATTACAGCTTCGCTGTCAGGGAAGTGCAGGATTTCTTCTCGGCGCGCAGGAAATATATCACAGAAGCTGTACGTTCCGGCATATCCTGAAACTTTGCCGGTTTTCGTTCGAGCCGCAAAACGGACAGCTACAATAAACGCGGCTCTGTTACACTATGCCTGTTTCAGCTATAATATCAGATTGTCATAATACACAAACAGCGCTTAAATGATTTGTATGATATGATGATAATTCAGAATAATTTGTAAACATTTTCAGTTTATATTGAAATAATTGTTCACAGCTGATAGAATGTATGTAAGTATTATTGAGGGAGGGCAGCAGTATGGTATTTCAGACACTTGTTGACAGTATTGACAAAGCCGCTTGTGTTGTATCTGTTGAAAAAGCAGATGACGGCAATTACGGTAAGATCCGCATAGTTACGGGAAACAGGGCATATCTGGATACCATAGAAAAGCCGGTAGGTATGTCCATGCTGACGACAAAATTCGTGCCTGACACCGAATACACCGACTATATACCCAAAGATCTGAATTTTGAGGGAGCCTGTTATGAGGCCGCTGTAAAAAAGAAATGCGTGAATTCTTATGCGCGTCCTTCAAGATACGATATCTGGTTCAATATGTCATTCATACCTTTGACGCAGGATAAGGACAACTTGTGCTATTGCCTGTATATCGTCGAAGTGGACCTGAAACCCGATGCAAAAAGACTGTCAACTGTCTCCGCGGACATAGCATCCTATGTTCTTGAAACGTGTATCAAGCTCCAGAACCCCGATGACTTCAAAGAAGCCATGAAGGAAGTCTGTTCAGGTATCCGTGATCTTTGCGATTCGGAACACTGCTGCATTCTGTTGATGGATACTGCCAAGCGCAAATGCGCTGTGCTCTGTGAAGCATTTTCAAAAGATACGAAGCTTCTTCCTATGGACAGATATGTTGATGATGCCTTTTATGATATTGCCTATTCGTGGCTTGATACTCTTGCAGGAAGCAACTGTCTTATAGTCAAAAACGAGCATGATATGGAGATCATAAAAGAGCGTAATCCTATATGGCATAACTCTATCACAAGTGCCGGCGGAAAGACCATAGTCCTGTTCCCTCTTACGTTCAAAGATGAACTTTTAGGCTTTATGTGGGCAATAAATTTCAGCGATGACAAAGCACTGATGATAAAGGAAACTCTTGAACTTACATCGTTTATTCTTGCATCTGAGCTTTACAGCTACAAAATGATCGAGCATCTCAGGTATATGAGTTATACTGACGCATTGACCAAGCTTCCGAACCGTTTTGCAAGTTCGGATTATGTTGCCGACCTTATCAGGCGCAATGAGAAGTTCACCGCAGTATCTATCGACCTGAACAACTTCAAGAGCGTAAATGATACTCTGGGTTTCAATGCAGGAAACAAAGTGCTGATAGAGCTTGCAAAACGCTGGAAAGCTGTTACGGATGATGAACGCACCAGAACCACGGACTATATAACCCGTATCAACGGTGACGAGTTTTTGCTTATCATATACGGTTACAGCAATGACATCGAGCTCCGGAACGCTGTTGAACGCTATGCAGATGCTCTCACCGATCATCTTACAGTTGACGGCTGCGACCTTTACATTACGGCAAGCTTCGGATATGCTGAATATCCGGCAGACGCAGACACTCAGGATTCTCTGATATCGCACGCCAATCTGGCTATGAATGAAATCAAAAGAGCCAACAGCAGCGATCATATCCTGAAATACACCTCTGAGCTCCATAAAAACGAGCGTACTCTTGAAATAGAAAACATTATACGAAAGGCTTTAAAAAAAGAGACGATATATTTCAACCTTCAGCCGCAGTATGATATGGAGCATAAACTGCGCGGCTTTGAAGCACTTGCGCGTATGAAGGATCCCGACGGCAACTTTGTCTCGCCCGTGGACTTTATCCCTATCGCTGAAAAGGTCGGTCTTATTGACAAAGTCGATAATATGGTGTTTAAAAAAGCAGCTGCTTTTTTCAGCACCCTTATCAAAAAAACAGGACTTGATCTAACTTTAAGCCTCAATGCTTCAGCAAGACATATTATGAAAAATGACTTTGTTGAAGAAATACGCGAGCTGCTTGAAAAATGTGACATTGCACCCGACCAGATCGAGATCGAGATAACAGAATCCATACTTATCGACTCCGCGGACAAGGCTCTGCGGTCTATAAACGAACTTAGAGATATAGGCGTGAAGCTGGCGATAGATGATTTCGGCACGGGCTATTCTTCGCTAAGCTATTTAAGTAAGATACCTGCAAACCTGCTGAAAATAGACAAGTCCTTTATCGACAAGATCAACGCAAACGAATCCTCTAAGCAGTATGTTGCCGCTATTATTTCAATGGGACATATTATGGGACTTGACGTAATCTCGGAAGGCGTTGAGGACGAGAAGCAGCTTGATGCACTCAGAAGTATCGGCTGTGACTATGTGCAGGGCTATATCTGGGGACGTCCTATGTCGGCAGAGGACGCTGAAAAGCTCGTAACAGACATGATCTGACCCGGCATTCCCGAAACGGACCGCCTTCCGGAATTAAGGCTGCGCTTCACATTGGCTATAAACAAAACCGCTGTACATCGTCATATAACGAATGCAGCGGTTAATTCTTTGTAATACGGCATATTCAGCTTTTCAAAGTCTGAAGGAGCTCGTCAGTCCATGAAAATCTGTGTCAGGATTTCCGGGCGGTATTCAGTAAAAATATGTGGCAGATACTTGAAAAAAAACGTAAAATATGGTAGAATAATATCATATTTCCAATACGGGAGCTGATAAAATGCCAGATGTAAAAACAGAAGCAGAATCCGGAGTACTGACCGAAGAAAAACCGCCGGAACCTACACCAGATACAACACCTTCACAGCCTGACAAAAAAAGCAAAAAAGGCAGACCAAAAAAGAAAAAGGCAAAGATAAAATATTACGACATCACTACCGAAAACGATATCAGATACAGGGGCATACTCTCATACAGACACCTGAAGATCATAGCATGGCTGTTCATTATCCTTGCCTGTACAGGCACAGTTCTGAGCTTGTATGCTGACGTTGCCGAAAAACACTCCGAGTACGATACCGCAGTATCCGTCCTTCAGTTCGGAAAGGACTTTTCTGTACAGCTGCTTTTGTTCGCAGGACTTGCGACCGTACTAAACGGCAGAAGCAACTATAAAAAGATACTGATAACCAACAGTGTGATCGCTTTCACGCTTGCTGCTCTTTTCATACTGTTCTACGAGAGATACGTCATGCGTATCAGCACGGCGCTTTTCGGTGACCGCACAACTGCCATGGAAAATATCGACTCTTTCCTTAATTCCGGAACATCGAACGGCTTTTTCTCGTTCAACATCTTCATAGACCTGACACTGTGTACGCTCGTCATGTTCTTTCTCAACTATTCACCGAAAAAGTATTTTCAGGGAAAGAAGATACATATTTTCAGAGCGTTCGTAATATTTCCGATAGCCTATGAGGTAGCTTCCGTATGTCTGAAAATACTTGCCTCAACACATTCGGTAACGCTTCCCATATACCTCTTCCCGTTCCTGACGACAAAACCGCCGGCTTCATTCCTGCTGTTCATCATCATTGCACGGTACTTCAACGAAATAGAGTACCAGTTCATAAAGCACGGCAAAACACATGATGATTATGAAGCCTACCTTAAAACCAACCACAACTCATTCAGATTTGCAAAATTCGTTTCGCTTTCAATAATCATAGTTTCAGCGGCAGACTTTATACTTACATTTATCATGGTACTGCTGCATCTTTCCGCCAACGGCGGATTGCAGGATCTCGGCACTGACAGGGTCACAGAGGCAACGGAGCAGGTCATGGAATGGGGCTTCGGAAAAACCGTCTACTTACTGACGATAATCCCTGCTATACTCCTTTTCTCATATACAAAGACGCATAAGAACAAGCTTATAGATATCGCTGTACCGGTATTGAGCATAATCATCATCGTTTACATATTCTTCGACGGTATATTCTCGATGATATGCGAAGTTCTGCGGCAGTCGTCCGCGGCGGCGTAAAGCGGAGGTTTTCCAATGGATATCAGCAATAACAAAAAGCTCCAGAACGCGGAGAGCTGCTTCCTGTTTGAAGCGATAATCGTCGCTGTGAAGCTGCTTACCGAGATAGATCATGCAGCACTGATACGTTACAACATTGTGCTTGCCTTTACTGCTATCGGACTTTCAGACATAATGAGAGCTTTCCGATACAGGAAGTCCAGTAAATTCGAGAGCCGTAAATTCGCCGGTATCGGCATACTACTGCTGCTTGGTGCTGTCATAACAGCCTGCCTTCCGCCGATGCAGGCAGTATGCGCTTCATTCTACATATTCAGCGCATCGTTGCTGTACTCTCGCATAATAAAAATAATCTTCAAGCACAAGGTCGCCAATACCCTGTGGAATATCCTGCTGATGTTCATCAGCTTTTATCTGATCATCGTACCATTGTACGGCGACACTGAGATCATTCTTTCAAATGCGATAATCCTGGGGCTGACAATGACGATACAGGTACTTTTGAGAATGATAGAGATCTCAATGTCCAAGATAAGATTTGATATACTGAAAAGGATATTCGTCAAGTCTATGGCTTCAGAAGTCTTCTACGGATTAATGATACTCATTGTTACGTTTTCCGTCGTATTTCAGGCATTTGAGCCGGATATCAACACCTTCGGAGACGGAATGTGGTACTGCTTTGCGCTTGTCACTACGATAGGCTTCGGTGACATGACCGCTGTAACGGTTATCGGAAGGGTACTTTCGGTAATACTGGGAATTTACGGTATCATCGTAGTCGCACTTATTACTTCTATCATCATAAACTTCTACAATGAAACAAAGGATTTTGTGATGAACGATGAAAGCGGCCCTGAAGAAGAGCTTCCGGAAAAAGATGCCGGCAGCCAGCCGCCCGCTGAAAAATAAGAGAGTTTTCTTACCAATATGCAAAGGAGCGCTGCTTGAAAGCAGCGCTCCTCTTATTAATAGTTAATGAACCGATGTTATTCTTCGTCCTGTTTTCTGCTTTTTTCAACGAGAACTGCACCTGATAGCAGCATAAGTGCTGCAAGGCCTGTTACCGCCTTATGAACTCCGGACATACCTGTCTGGGGAAGGTCAACATCCTCGCCCTCTTTATTGGTACCTGTACCGGTCTCAGCATCGAGAGTGTATATGTCAAGCACATTCGACTCTTCATCTGTAAGCGATACCGTTACCGTACCGTCAGTATTTCTGACAGCTCCGGCTATTGCGGAAGTTCCGGTCTTCTGCTCGTAGTCTGTCTTTGCCATTTCAGCAAATTCTGCCGGTGTTGCAAAGTCGTCAGCACCGCATATATCGAAATATGTCTCGAGAGTTCCGCCGTATCCGCCCTTGCCGCAGATGGTGATGCTGTAACTTCCGGGCTCGGACATACTCTCCTTTTCGTCCGTGTTGTAGTAAATGTAGTCAACGCCCTCTGTGAGTACCTTTCCGTTATACATTACCACGGGTTTCTTCACTTTACCGTCGCTTACGGCAGTCTGCACCTCAGCGTCCGCAATGCTTATCAGAGTACCTGCCGGGGCAGCAAGCTTGTCGGTGATGTCGAAGCTGTACTGATAGAGGTCAGTGATAACGAGTGACTCAGTGATAGCGCTTCCGTCACCGTCAATGTCCTCAATGTCGGGGATATCAGCAACGTCGGTATAAACAAGGCTTATCCGGTCTGCATTTTCTGCATTGAGGATAAATGTGGACTTGCTGAGCGGGATCATGAAATGATAATCTGAGTCGAGGTCGAGGTACATCGGCATGAGCTCGAGTTCAAAGTCGATATCTGCCGGATCAAATGTGTAGTATGCCATAAGGTCGGAAGTGTAAATCCTAAAATAGTCGAGCACGCCGTTGGTAAAACAGAGTGCAACTGCTACCTCATTTTCTTCATCGTCCCATGTGATCGCAGGTACTTCGAGAGTTTCATCGTCGCCTCCCTCGATGACCGCAACATGGAGTTTTCCGTCCGCGTCGTTTATCGCGTACCACTTGTCGCTTATGCTCTCTATCTCCCAGGTGCTGGACTTGTTGTCGAACCAGCGGAAGATGCTGTCAAGAGTATCCTCGCCTTCTCCAAGGTCCATCTGAACGTCAGCTTCACGCTGACCGAGAATGAGATCGGGACAGATATCATATCTGTCATCCTTGTTCGGAGAATTATTCCAGTATTCCTCAACAACGGGAAGCTCTGCCGTATAGGTCAGGCTGACATTGTCGATAAGTCTCTTGTGGGTATCCTCAGTTTTTACAATGAAACTGGTCCCCTGTGAGCCTTCAACAACGCTTACACTTACGTTATCGGGAGAAATAACCTCATCGGCAATCTGTGCGATATAGGGCTGAAGCCATTCCTTTGCAGATTCCTTGCCGCCGGGATGATGTGCGAAGTAGTAATTCATCAGTATCCAGTCATAGCTCTCGGACATCCCCTCGTAAACATAGCCGTCCTGCCAGTATTCGCAGAGGAGGTCGTAATCTATCTGACTCTTGTCAACGCCGAGATCGGAGAGTTCACTGATCGTGTAGCCTGTCTCCGAGATCATCATGAAGTCGCTTATGACACCGGAATAATCCATAAGGAAGTTCTTTATCTCGCCGTCCTCCATCATACCAAGCGCCTCATCGAGTGAGATCAGATATTTGGTATTTGTTCTCTTGCCGGACTGGTTTACAGCTCCGAGGTAAAGTCCGCTCGTGCCGAAGAAGTCATAGCAGAAGTTGCCCTCCTCGTCGCCGTAGATGACCGGTTCATCAGTCCCGTAGTTCTCAGTTGCCCTTACATAGAATATCTCCGGGTCATTGAGAACGGCGAGTATGCGCCTTGAAACGTCGGAATACGCGGTAATATCGTTGCCGTCGATGTAGTTCATGAGGTTGCCGCGCATAACGTTCATGACGATACCGAGATCTGAATAGTTGAGTGTTGGAGAGCCGTATTTTATTGAGGAATCCCACGCGAACAGCTTGTCATAGAAGTAATATTCGCCGCTGCTGTTGGGGGTATCGAGGCTTTTTCTCAGCTCTGCGGTATAATCGGAAAGTGCGCTCACGAAATCGCTTTCGAGGAGCTTTTTATTGTTAATGACGGTCAGTGTAGCCTCCTGATTGGGATACGGGCAGGCGTCAGTATCGTAAAATTCGATCATGTCGTCAGCAATGATCTTTCCGAGCTCGAAGGTGTCGATATCCGGGTCCTGACCCAGGGCACCGAGCCAGCCGGTATACTCCTGACTGCAACCGGGAATACTCTCCGGAGATGCGATGTAGTAGTCTGCGTAGCCGGAGAATGCAAGTGCAAGCTCAGTGCTTCCCATAACGCAGGCGTCAAAATTGATGAAATCGAATTTTCCGCCGTTTGCAGTTACAGCGTTGTCGGAGAACGCATCGATCAGTCCTCCGAAGGTCATGGTATCTTCGCCGGACTCGATGTGCTCGTCGATACCAAAGCCGCCGTTCGGGCCGCCGCCGTGATCCCAGAGTATGAGGTCATACTTTTCTGCCGGGAAATTCTCTGCGGAATAGTTTATGAAGGCTTTGAGAGTATCAGGGTCGCACATCGGCTCATCGACCGATTTCCTGGCGTTTTCGCCGTCACCGCTGATGCCGTCACCGTCAAGCAGAACGAGCTTTCCTGGATTCTCGGGAGAGCTTATGCTCTTTGCCTCCCATATCTGGTTATATTCGCTGCTTATCCCTTCCGGGGAAGTTCCTGTCGCCGGATCGTAGAGCAGACTGCTATCGGTCATCCATTCTTTGCTTCCGCCGGTCATTACAATGAAATTCACGTCATCTCCCGATCCGAAATCCGAGCTGAGTATCTCTTCAAGGCTGAACGTTCCCGAGCCTTGTCGGGTCTCAAGGTCTGAACCGCAGAGATAGAGCATTATCGTGCGGACAGCTTTGCCGCTGTCATCATTTTCAGTTTCAGCGGAAGTCTCCGTGGACTGCTCATCGTTTTCCGCTGCGGAAGCTGTAATTGTGTTCCCATGCAGCAAACCGGCTGCATTATTGGAAAGAGCTCCTGCTGTCACGGCAAGCGCGAACGTGAAAGCGAGAGTTTTTTTCCATGCGCTGTGATTTTTCAATTCTGATTCCTCCTTATCATTAAAGCGCACAAACGCTTTATTTTCCTATCAGCAGTTTCTTTACTGCCGTGTATTTCTTTTCCGGCACCGGGATCACCGAACCGTCAGACAGTTCTACGCTGAATCTCCGGACGGAAACGACTTCCTTCGGATTAACAATGTAACCGGAATGAACTCTTACGAGCGTGCCCTTTGTCTGCCTTTCGATCTCAGCGACCGAAGCCCGGACGTTTATCACTTTATCCAGAAGATGCACGGAGCAGTGCTGTCCCGGCTCTGATTCAGCCCATACTATCGAGCTTACTGACAGTACATAGAATACATTGTCGATACCTCGGAGACTGATACGCTTCTCCTGAACGGGCGACTTCTGCTGATCGCATATCTCGTTATAGTGGACAGGATAGATGAAATCGGAACTGTGCTGGCTGATAGGATTTGAAATATGTATCATATAGAATTTGGGGACACGACTCTTGTGTCCGTTCTCATCAATGACCGTGCAGTCAGCCCAGCTGAAATGTATACGCTGGAATACCGAATAGGCATCGCCGTTCGGATAATATGTGGTAACGACGAACATCAGCATCACCTCGCAGGCGGAAGGAACGACCTGGGTGTACTGTGCCTCGATATCGCCCAGCTCAAATGTCAGGACGTTATTCTCGCTCCCCCACGCCTTTCTCATATTGTCAATACCTGCGATACGCTGACCGATCGCCGGACCGTGCCACACGACATCATCCGTCATGTTGCTGAAAAACGGTTCGAGATTATTCTTGTAGTATTCAGTTGTCATATATATGCTGCTTTCAACACAGTTCTTAATGTTCAACTCAGTTCACGTCCTTCTTGTTGAAGATCCTTACAGTTGCCGTAATGAATACCGCAATGATGACAATGCTGACAATGACCGAGGTCTTTACGTCAGGTCTTGCAAATGACATAAGCGCATCGGGCATATACTTTGTAAGATCAAAGTCCTTGAGACAATCGACCGGTATTTTATTGATGCCGGCAGATACGAGCGCATAGGTCAGGGTAAGGACCTTTCCGCCCATGAGGACTGCTATCGTAGTTGCAGCGTTCTTCGACTTGAAGCCTGATGAGAAGAGCAGGATTATCGCGCTTATCGAGAGCAGGAGAAGCCATTTTATCCAGAAGTGGAGAATGCCTTCACCGAGATCGTTTGTGAAATTGATGGAGCTGTAAGGGAGATAGCCGATCAGCTGACCTATAACAGCTGCAAAGAGCAGGAAGAAATTATGTACTCCCACAACAATGAACTTGGATATTACAGTATGTCCCTTCTTCGGGAGCTGACCTGCAATGTTCTTGATATAGCCGTGGCTGAGATCGGAATTCGAGAACCACACTATCGAGAGAAGTGTCATGATACAGTCAAAATAGAATACAGGCTTTCTCAGGAACTTGGCGAAATCAACAGTCTTTGACCATACGACCGGATCCGCCCCCTCTTCAAGGCTTTTGGCGGTGAAATAAGTATCCAGTCTGTTATACGAACCATAGAGAAGATTGAGAATGACTACGACTATAAGTACGACCTTGAAGGATCTCGACTTGAACAGCCGGTACATATCCATTTTTATAATATTAACCATTGTGCTTGCCTCCTGTAACGCTGAGATAGTAGTCCTCAAGTGAAATATTGTTGATGAATATTTCTTTCAGAGGAATATCGGCATTGACGATAAGCTTTGCAATGTCAGCGCTTTCGTCAAGATGCTCGTTCACACGTATAATGTTATCGTGATCTATTTCAACATTCTCGAAGCCGTGAGTATGAAGCAGATCAACAGTCTTCCGGTTGTCTCCGGTACTTATTGATATGAACTGACCGCAGCGTCTGTGGAGCTCCTCGGAGGTGAACTGATCGAGGAGCTGTCCCTCATGTATGATGCCGTAGGAATCAGCAAGTTTTCCCAGCTCGTCGAGGATATGGCTGGATATCATGATTGTAATGCCGCGCTCGTCCCTGAGCTTTTCGAGAGTATGTCTTATCTCAACGATACCCTGCGGGTCAAGACCGTTGATAGGCTCGTCGAGAATTATCATTTTCGGTTCTCCGACGAGAGCAAGAGCAATTCCGAGTCTCTGCCTCATACCGAGAGAATAGGAGCCTGCCCCCTTCTTGTCGTTGGTGTTCTCCAGTCCTACCGTTTTGAGAAGCTGGTCGATATAACCGTTCTTCCAGTTGATGCCCATACCGATGCATTTGATCTTGATGTTCTCCCTTGCAGAAAGCTTTGGGTAAAGACCCGGGTGTTCGATAAGCACTCCGACATTGCGGAGTTCCTTCATCATGTCGTTTCCGGTCTTTCCGAACAGCGAATAGCTGCCGCTGGTAGGCTTAGAAAGGCCGCTGATCATTCTCATGATCGTTGTTTTTCCTGCACCGTTTCTGCCGATAAGACCATATATCTCGCCTTCGCGGATACTGATGCTGATGTCCTTGCAGGCATCTTTTTTGCCGTAGGTCTTTGTCAGTTTATCGGTCTGCATAATAAATTCCATCCTGACACTCCTTTGGATAAGATATTAACAAATCCGGCCGCCTTTTGTAAAAACGCTGGACTTGCACAACTGTAATTATATTACAACCGCATCCAAACGTCAACAGATTTCTAAAAACGACTTGTTTTTCCATGAAAATGACTTGAATTTTACTGAAATGAAAAGCACCGACGCGAAGTTTTCCGCAGCGTCAGTATATCTCCTCTTGATTATATCATGGATTTATAGTATAATATATTCATAACAAAAACGGAGGATAAATATGAGCATACTTAATGTTGAACACGTTACCCACGGATTTGGTGCAAGGCAGATACTGAATGACGCTTCCTTCCGGCTGCTGAAAGGCGAACACGTCGGACTTGTCGGTGCTAACGGCGAGGGCAAATCCACATTCCTGAATATTATAATGGGCAAGCTTCAGCCTGATGAGGGAAAGGTGGAGTGGTGCAGGCATATCACGGTAGGTTACCTCGATCAGTACAGCACTCTTGCAAAGGGGAAGACTATCCGGGACGTTCTGTGTGAGGCTTTCGACCATCTCAGCGAGCTTGAAGCGGAAATGCTTGAGCTTTACGATAAGATGTCCGACTGCTCCGAGGACGAGATGAACACGCTCATGGAGGAAGTCGGCGAGATACAGGGAATACTCGATTACAGCGGCTATTATACTATCGACGCGAAGATATCTGAATACGCAAACGGTCTCGGACTTAACGAGATAGGACTTGACAGGGAAGTCGCAGAGCTTTCCGGCGGACAGCGTGCGAAGGTGCTGCTTGCAAAGGTGCTGCTTGAGAACCCGATGATACTTATACTTGACGAGCCCACGAATTTCCTTGACGAGAACCATATCAGGTGGCTGACGAATTTCCTTCAGAATTACGAGAATGCGTTCATACTTGTGTCTCACGACGTGCCTTTCATGAACAACGTAATAAATGTGGTGTATCACGTTGAGAATGCCGTTATGACAAGATATACAGGCGACTACGACAACTTTGTCCGTATGTATGAGCTGAAGAAGAAACAGGTCGAGCAGGCTTACGAGAAGCAGCAGAAGGAAATAGCCGACCTTGAGGACTTCATTGCCCGCAACAAGGCGCGTGTTGCCACCACGAACATGGCTAAGTCACGTCAGAAAAAGCTTGACAAAATGGACAAGATAACTCTCATGCGCGAAAAGCCGAAGCCGACTTTCTCGTTCCGTAAGGCGCGTACTCCCGGGCGTGTAGTCATCGACTGCAAGAATGTCGTTCTCGGCTATGATGAGCCGCTCACCAAGCCAATCTCCGTCAAGGTCGAGAACGGTCAGAAAATAGCTATACGCGGAGTGAACGGCATAGGCAAGTCCACGCTGCTGAAAACACTCCTCAAAATAATCCCTCCGATATCAGGCTACGTTGAGCACGACCAGTTCGTTGAGTACGGCTATTTTGAGCAGGAGGAGGAAAGTACCTCCAAAACTGCCCTCGATGTGATCTGGGAGGAATACCCCTCGATGACAAATGCGGAGGTCCGTGCGGCACTTGCACAGTGCGGACTTACAACCGAGCATATCACGTCACAGATGAGAGTGCTCTCAGGCGGTGAAAATGCAAAGGTAAGGATATGCCGGATAATGCTGCGCGATGTGAATCTGCTCGTCCTCGATGAGCCTACGAATCACCTTGACGTTGACGCTAAGGAGTCGCTGAAAAAGGCAATAAAGGACTTCAAGGGAACTGTCCTCATCGTCAGCCACGAACCGGAATTCTATATGGATATTGCCGACAATATCTGGAATATCGAGGAATGGTCAACAAAGATCATCTGAAAAAGGAGCATACTATGGAACTAAAAAAGCTCGCGGCAGCGTTTTCTGCGGCGCTGCTGATTCCTTTCGGAACTGTTCCGGTCTATTCTGATGCAGTTTACGGACGTTCCGGAGCCCGCGGAGATGTGAACGGCGACGGTGATACAAATATCGCTGACGTTGTAGCTTTGCAGAACTGGCTGCTTTCCAGACCAGGAGCATATCTCGCCGACTGGACCGCCGGCGATCTTTGCAATGACGGAAAGCTCAATGTTTTCGACCTTTGCCTTCTGAAAAGGGCGGTGCTCTCTGAAACCTCCGGGAATGATCTGATACCCTCTCAGATATCTCAGTTCGGCGCTCCGACCCCAACATCAGGCAACGTAAAGGCACTTAATATATACGTTGATTTTGCCGATGTGAAATACGCTGACTACGACTACAATACCCCACAGATTTACGAGGAGCTTTACGGCAGCGGTACGGTCGCAGCTCCGTACGAAAGCATTACAGCATGGTTTGAAAGGTCTTCTTACGGCAGTCTCCACATTGAAGGCGACGTCGTCCACTACACTTGCAGCGGAAATATGGCGGACTACTCGCAGGGCAGATACAACTATACACCTATGGCATCCGAGGTACTGAAAGGACTTGAAGATCAGCTCGATTTTTCCGACTATGACAGCAACGGGGACGGCGTTATCGACTGCGTAACATTCACTGTACCGCTCGACTTCGCCTCCGATGAAATGAAGAATTTCTGGTATGCCTGCACGAACGACTGGTTCGGTGATCCGTCCTTCACCGTTGACGGTCTGCGTGTTGATAAGTATATCATAATGGACGTTATGCCGAACGCCGACGAAATGAAATATCTCAAATCCACACTGATACATGAAATGTGTCATTCTATGGGTCTGCCCGACTATTACGCTTACGATTCAAACCCTTACGACAATGTCAATGACGGCGGCGCCAGCCTTAACGGCGATGCAGGCTATGAGTGCATGGACGATGCTGTCGGCGACCTGTGCAGCTTCTCCAAGCTTATGCTTGGCTGGCTCAGGGAAAACGAGGTCCAGTCCTATTCCGGATACGGCGAGCAGACCTTTGTCCTCGATGACGCTTCTCAGACAGGAAGCTGCCTTATTCTTCCGATAAACTCGGCTCCCGGTGACTATACCTCTGAGTATTTCCTCATCGAGAACATTTCACGCTCCGGCAACAATTTCCATTACTACACCTACGATTCAGGAGTCCGCATTTTCCACGTTAAAGCCGAACTCAATCAATACGGCTTCAAATATGAAAACCAGTCAGATGACTTTATGGGCAATGATAAGATAAGAGTTCTCCGTCTTGTGAACGACAACGGCGGCTTCTATCACACCGGCGATACTGCCAGCTTCGGAACTTCTAATTTTGCCGCTTACGACTACAATGGATATCCGACCATAGACACCGGCTATACTGTATCAATAGGCGAACACTCTGACGGTAAATATAATATTAAGGTCGCAAAGTGAAGTGCTCACCGCGAAGAGTCAACACGGAGCATTGACATGAACTGGAGGAATTGATTTGAAAAAGCTGTTATCTGTAATATTATCTGCCGCTGTCTCCGCGTCAGCATTCAGCATGATGCCCGGAACAGCTCCCGAAAACTGCCGCAATGTACTGACCGCCGAGGCTGGTTCCGGTGCAAGCGGCATCTGCACAGATACTATCAGGTGGATGCTTGACTTTGACGGTACTCTTTACATAAAAGGCACTGGAAGTATTCCTGATTACAAGATACTATACGACAGCAATGATGAGGTAGATATGGGAGCTGCACCGCCGTGGTACTATTTCCATGACGACATAAAAAAGGTCTCCGTAAGCGACAATATCACACACATCGGAAGCTTTGCATTTTACGGCTGTAAAAATCTGGCATCGGCAAGCCTTCCCAAGACAGTCAGAGATCTGGGAGTATCTGCATTCAGTGAATGCACCGGTCTTCGCTCGATAGCACTGCCTGACTCTGTTACCGGCATTCCCGAAGATCTGTTCAGCGGATGCTCTTCTCTGCAGTCAGTTACTATACCCAATTCTGTCAAAGAGCTTGGAGAAAAGGCTTTTTACTGCTGCACCTCCCTTAAATCAGTAAAAATCCCCTCCTCTGTCACTGCTGTCAGCGATTATCTTTTCAAGGGCTGTTACAGTCTGTCGGAGATCGATGTGCCTTCATCTGTCAAAGAGATCGGTCTGTACGCATTTGACAGTACGACATGGCTTGAAAACAAGAGAAAAGCGAATCCCCTCGTTATCGTGAACGGTATCCTTATCGACGGTCAGAAGTGCTCCGGAAATGTAGTTATACCGGGCAGTGTAAATACGATAAACCAGTATGCGTTCAGTGAATGTACAGGACTGAGAAATGTTACCGTTCCGCGTTCAGTCAGGTCTGTCCAGAGAGCCGCTTTCATGCGGTGCACCGCACTTCAGACAGTAAGCCTTCCGGATACCATCGACACTATCAGTGAACAGGCATTTGCATGGTGCGGAAGTCTGAGCGGCATCACCGTTCCAGAAACTGTAAAAAGCATCGGCTGGGAGGCTTTTATCGGATGTTCGGCTATAAAGAACATTTACCTGCCGTCTGCCGTCAGCTCAATTGGTACAAGAGCCTTCTCACAGTGCAAGAACCTGAGTTCGGTAACTATTGAGAACAAGAATTGCAGCATCTCATACGGTACTTCCACTTTCTCCAACACCGGGTCAGAAGGTAATTATAACTATACCGGCGTTATCAAAGGTTACAGCGGTTCGACAGCAGAGCAATACGCAAAGGAGTTCAGCAGGAAGTTCTCAGTTATCCCTCTTAAACTGAAAGGTGATATCGACGGTAACGGAATTGTAAACGCTGTTGATGCTTCAAAGATACTTGTAAAATGTACAGAGCTCGCATCACCTGATGCAGCGCTTCCGTCAGCGGACGTTATCGCTAAGTACGATATGAACGGCGACGGTCTTATCTCATCCGTTGACGCTTCGCTCCTGCTCGCCTACTGTGCAAATCTTGAGAACGCCCCGGACCTGACATTCGACACCTTCTTCAAAAACCTGCGTAATGAATAAAGGAACGCTTCAGTCCGGCTTCAAGCTCATGACCGATAAGGCTTGCAAAGAGCTTGAAGCCGGACTGCTGTGTTATATATACATAGGCACTGAGCCTGAACTCATAACGATAAGAGATGACCAGATAATAACACTGCCTTAACAGCATGGGGCAGTTTTTAAACATATATAGGTGAAATTATTTAACCCGCGCTGCGTCTGATTTGTAGTTAATTATAGCTAATTAATATAATAGGCTATAAATCTGCATATTTTTTTATAGATTTATGCTATCCGGAATGATATAATTAATATATGAAGGAGCTGCGTTCCCGAAGCGCAGTTCGTTTGTACCAAACGATACGAATAGTAAGGAATAGAGGTGATACTAAAATGTATAACAGTGAGACTATCATTGCTGCATACACCGTTGCAAACCAGATACTTGAATCAAACCCGTTTGTATCCCCGGAGGATACCGTCTGCTCTATCCGTGCAAGATCAGGCAGGATATTCGTTGGCTCAAGTCATATGAACATCCACGCAGAGATCGAAGCGATAAACAGTATGCAGGCTGCCGGAGAAGTTATCGTAGATGAGTTTATCCTGATAGGAGTGCAGTCGAAGGTTCAGTTTCTTCCCTGCAACAACTGTGCAGGATTCATTATGTCCCTCCACCCGGAGAATGCCAACTGTGCTGTCATCATGCCCGACCGTGCAATAAGACTTGCGGATGTAGGTATGTTCGCGGCAAATCCGGCAGGACCGGTAAACCATCCGTTCCCCGGTGCTCCCCCGATGAATATAGCACCGCCGCCTGTCGTACCGCTGACCGTTCCGCCGCAGCCTGTCGTTGTTCCGAAGCCCGTGACGGTCGAAAAACCTGCTCCGGCGAAAACTCTCGCAGCAGTGGAGGAGCCTGATGACGCACCTGTAAGAATTCCGGAGCCTTTCCCCGATGACGTGCAGGAAGCTGAGTTCGACGGCGCTCATGAGTCCGGGGTCGATCTTAATACCATCGAAGCTGAAAGCGATGAGAGATTCAACTCCAATCTTCTCAAAAGCAGGGTAAACAGCCTGCTGAGAGTCGCTTCTGACGAGGACGAAGAGATCGACAGACTTACCGAGAAAAAGAAGCGCTTCGGATTTTTCAGAAAATAACGAAAGGAAAGAAAAGCCATGAAAGAGAAAAAAATATCTACTCTGAGTCTTATCCTTATTCTTCAGCTTGTTATCATGATAGTGCTTTCCGTTATCATTACGGCAACGATCACCATAACTACGAAGAAAAATGCGATCGAGCATATGCAGACCATCACCGATGAACGTGCTCATATCATCCTTAACTACGTTGAGAACGCCGAGAAGACCCTCACCTATTACAGCAAGGCTGAACAGGTCACAAACCTTCTCGCCGATCCGACTAATGCGGATAAGAAAGCAAAGGCTCAGGCTTTCACCGAGGATTATTCCAGTGCTATCGACAACGTCGAGGGTCTGTGGATAGGAACATGGGAGACCGAATGTCTCGCCCATACAAATCCCGGCACAGTAGGCCTTGTAACAAGACCTAAGGACAAGGTGCCCGAAAAGCTCAAGGAATTGCAGGATGCTATGAAAGCTGCCGGTGACGGTGTATACAATATCGGTATCATCATCTCCCCTGCTACCGGCAAGCAGATCGTATCCATGTACAAGGCGGTATACGGTTCAGACGGCAACCCCATCGGCTTTGTAGGTCTCGGTATCTTCACCGATCAGCTCGTCAGCAGCCTTGACGCCCTCTCGATCAAGGGTATTGAGAATTCATCATACAGCATGGTCAACGTCAAGGACGGCAAGTACATCTTCAATGACGATGCCGAGCTCATTGATACAGTTGCTGAGAATTCAGATATCCAGAAGCTCTGTGAGAAGTATTCCGGCAGGAAGGAATCCGGTGACGGCGACTTCGAGTACAAGAAGGGCAGTAAGAAATACGTTTCGATCTACTCTTATATGCCTGAGTACGGCTGGCTGCTCATGCTCGACGATACAAGAAAAGAGGTTTACTCTCTTACATACGACCTCAGGATATATATGGTAATATTCGCCGCTGTACTTGTAGGTCTTATGATAGTATTCAGCTTCATAACCAAGAAGCAGCAGAAGGTAAGCGAGAAGCTCGCATCTGCTATCACCAAGAACAACAAGACCAAGGAATCGCTTTATACTGCGATGTTCAAGGACGTTCTTACCGAGGCGAGCAACCGTATTGCGTTCTCAATGGATATGGACAAAGTGAAGAACGCAGAAAATCTGAAGCCACACTATTTCATAATGTTCAACATTACAGATTTCAGCAGAGTAAACTACAGATTCGGAAACGAGATGGGCGACTGGCTCCTCGTGAGAACTGTTGATATGCTCCAGAAGGGCTTCAAGGACGCAAAGATCTACCGTACCGGTTCGGACGAATTCGTAATAGCAGCCGATGCTACCAAGACCAGCAAGGAAGACATCATCAAGACTGTAAATACGATCTTTGAATCGCTCAACGCTACAAGAACGACACCTCACGGCAAGCAGACCTTCAAGTTCAAGGCTGCTATCATCAAGAAAAGCAAGGACTTCAATCTTTCGATCGTTGCAGTTCTGAAGGATATGATAAACAACTTCAGAGGCACTATCGAATACAAGGATAACGACAAGCAGTAAGATAGGTCCACTGAGCCGGCTATGGCAGATCATAGCCGGCTTCTTTTGTGTACCGGAACAGCTTTCAGGCGCGGCAGGTGTTTTCTTCCGGTATATGAATAAAAAATATCCGGGAAACCTGCTTTTTATCCACCTAAAATCAATATTATGGGTTTAAAAATATGTACGAATGATGTATAATGTTATAGAATTTGTTATAATACTCGTTCAAAGGAGGTACACATCATGAACAGACACAGAACGTTAAAGTCTCTGATCTCTGGACTTGCCGCGGTCACTATGGTCTTCACTTCGGCTCTTTCACCTGCGAGTGGAAAATTCACAGGCATTTCCGGTGCGGATGCAGCAGGTCAGACCGATGAGAACGGCTATTTCTTCCGCGATACATTCGAGGAAGGTACCAACGGCTGGGAAGGAAGAGGCGGTGCTTCTGTTGCAGCAGGCGGTACTGCTTACGCCGGCAGCAAGGCTCTCACAGTTTCAGGCAGAGGAAGCTCGTGGCACGGCGCACAGAAAGCTCTAGACCCTGATGTTTTTCTTTCCGGTGCGACTTACAGCTTCAGCATTGCTGCTTCCGGCTCGGGCAATATGATGCTCTCGCTCCAGTATACCGATGCTTCCGGAAAGACCTCCTACGGCCATATTGCAGACGGTGAGTCATCCGGCGACTATGTAGTGCTCGCAAACACAAGCTATCAGCTTCCGGAAGGCACCGGCTATATCCTCTACGTCGAGACCGAGAGCGGCACGGCTGATATCACCATAGATGAAGCTGTCATTGCTAAAGCCGGCACGGTCATTACCGTTCCGAAGCCTGCTGCCGTGATAAACGGCGACTTCAACTCCGACGGCGTTATTAATGTTTTCGACCTAATGATCGCAAGAAGGGCGCTTTTCAGCGAACCCCAGCGCTCAGTCAACACTGATATTGCTGATGTTGACGGTGACGGCAGTTTCGGGGTAAACGATATCGTGGTGCTTGCAAAATTCCTTCTCGGCAGGGCCAGGAGCTTCCCGAAGGCAACTGCGACTACAACTACCACAACGACAACAACCACCACTACTACCGCGGTGACAGGCAACTATATGGCAAGCATACGCGATCAGGTAACTCCGAACGTGCCTTCGTCCGTCCTGAAAAATGCAGAGGGCAAGATCGAGCATATCACCTACTTCTCGAAGAAGGCGAACCGCAACAAGGGCGCGAATGTATGGCTCCCGCCCGGATATGACCCGAGCCAGAAGTACCCTGTTTTCTATGTCAACCACGGCTACGGCGGCGATGAGAACTCAATGGTCAACGGTATGGGCGTGCGTGAGATAGCTACAAACCTCATCAAGAGCGGCGATGCCGTACCGATGATAATAGTATTCACGAACCAGTATACCGACCCCCAGCACGAAAAACAGACCGGCAACGGTCAGGCGGACGTCCCCGGCTATGACAACTTCGTTGAAGACTTCCCGGACAGCCTCATGCCCTATATCGAGTCGCACTACCCGGTCAAGACCGGACGCGAGAATACCGCGATCGCAGGCTTTTCAATGGGCGGCAGAGAGGCGCTCTACATCGGCATAAGATGCTGCGACAAGGTAGGCTATATCGGAGGCGGCGCTCCTGCACCCGGCATCTTCCCCACCCGTGACAATATCATGAGCCACCCCGGCGTCATGAGCAAGGACGATATGCGTATCGACCCGCCCTATTCGCCTTACCTCCTTATGATAGCAGGCGGCACCAATGACGGTATGGTCTCGGATTACCCGAAGCAGTACAGTGACCTGTTCACTCAGCACGGCACAGAGAATATCTTCATTTCTGTTCCCGGCGGCAATCACGACAGCAGTACCGTTATACCGCTCATGTATAATTTCATCAGGTTCATCTTCAAGGCGACCTGATACACCAATGCTATTCCCCTCCAGATAGATCAGTGTAAGAGAAGTCCGGCTTTGTTCCGGACTTTTCTCTTTTTGCTTGAATACGCTCTGATTATGTGATATAATCGGAGTAGTATAATATTTCAGAGGAGGCTTCTCATGAGAACTATCAAAGTCACAGGCAAAGGCAGTATCCGGATACGCCCGGATATGACGAGGATAACCATTACGCTTGAAGGCATCTATCCCGAATACAGTGAAACTCTCGAGCATTCCGCTGGCGATACTAACGAGCTGAAGGATATACTCGAACCATTCGGATTTGAACGTTCAGACCTCAGAACGCTCAGTTTCAATGTAGATACCGAGTATGAGAGCTACCGTGAGGACGATGTGTACAAGCAGCGTTTCGCAGGCTATAAGTATACTCACCAGATGAAGCTCGAATTTGATTCCGACAACGACCGCCTCGGCAGGATACTTTACGCTCTTGCAAACTGCAAACTCCACCCCGAATTCCGTCTCAGCTACACCGTCAGGGACATTGAAGCCGTAAAGAACGAACTGCTCGGCAAAGCAGTAGCCGATTCAAAGGAAAAGGCTGCGGTCCTCACAGCGGCAGCCGGAGTTTCTCTCGGATATATAGTCAGCATTGACTACTCATGGGGCAGTTCTGATTATGAGATAAGTCCTATGAGCCGCGGTATCATTGCCGACAATCTCTGCCTTGCAAAATCCGCCGCATATTCCGTCAATATCGAGCCGGACGATATTACCGCCGAGGATTCTGTTACCGTAATCTGGTCGATCGAGTAAAAGACTTTCAGCCGCGCGGTTGAGTACTGCCGGCAATTGCTGAAGCTCTGCATCAAACGCAAAAAACCAGCGGTTTGCAATTCAAACCGCTGGTTTTTTTGTATCAGGTCAGTGAATAAACTTCTTTTTCACTCCATTGACCGTTTTCAGGAAGAATTCGTTTTTTGTAGCGACAAAATATATCAGTGAGAATACAGCATAGATACAGCCGCCGACAAATATCTGTATGAACAGTGTTGTGAAGCTCTTGCCGAGCAATACTCCGATACCGTAAGTTGCGGCAAACATCACCGCGCCTATCGGAAGGAACACTATAAAGCTTCTCAGATACCTCAGCATGGGGAGCTCCTTGCGTACAGCGTATACCTGCACAAGGCATACCGTTACCTCTGCGGCAATAGTACCGATAGTCGCTCCGACAGCACCGTGTTCCGGAATAAGCAGGAAATTGATGGTCAGATTGACGATCGCTCCAAGAACTACCGACAAGATATACTCTCTGTCCTTTTCGTTAGGGATAAGGTACTGTGTTCTGATAACATTCGCAAAGGATATGAACGGTATAGTTATCGAGAGATACATCATGAGCGTACCTGATAACGTGAACTCTTTTCCCCAGAATATAGGAGCAAAGACCTTTCCGATCGAAGCCAGTCCGAAGCTCAGTGCAAACGCAAGGAACATTACGAACTGCATGGATATGCTCATATACTTTTCCGATTCCTTTTTATTTGCCTTTGCAGCAAGATTTGACATCTTAGGCATCATGACCGTGCCGAAAGATGAGATGACAGTAAGCGGGATAATATTTATCTTTTCCGCATTGTCATAGAAGCCTAACTGTGCCTTGCTGCTGAGCTGTCCGATCATTATCTTATCCATATACTTATACAGACTGACAGCTACCGCCGGTATGAAAAGTATCAGCAGCGGCTTGAGGTGCATGAGTATCTTCTGCTTATCCGGCTTGACAAACTTCACATACTTTCTGAGCGGCACCCAGAGTATCAGTGAACTGATGAGCATACCGAGCGACATGATCAGACAGTATTTCCAGAGGTCGCCTTCGTCCCTGACAAATACGAAAATACATACGACATTGAGTATCTTTATCGTGATATTTCTGAAAACGGTCATCTTGAACTTTTCGATACCGAAATAGAACCAGCTGATATCAAACAGACCGCTCAGAACGTAGAAAAGCTGTATTACCGCATAGAGCCTTTGTTCGGCAAGTATAAAGATATATCCGACATATGCGGCAAGGCATATCAGGGACACGATTATGTGCAGTATGGTGATATTCGTGAATGTCTCGTTCAGATGCTTTTCATTGTCTCTCACCATTGCGATAGCACGGTTTCCGTAGTTCTTCAGACCAAGCATCGAGAACAGTACGAAGTAGAACGCTATCGAATACGAATACGAGTAAACACCAAGCCCGCTCGCTCCGATAACTCTTGCAATGTAGGGCGAGGTCACAAAAGGGAGTATTATTACAAGCACTTCATATATCATCTGATACATAAAGTTCTTTTTAACGCTTGATTTTGACATGGAACCTCCTTCGTCTTCTCTTTCCGCTGATAATTGAATTCCATAGTCTCTTTGCCTGTTCGGTGACTGTATAGATATTGTCCATCATGAGGAACGAGAATACAAAAGCATATGACGAAAGCATTGCATTCTCAAACATCGAATAGCAGCCAACTATCAGCAGGGCAACTGCACAGTAGAATCTTCTTTCTCTTACTGCGTTGACTAACAGCCACATATAGAAGCTGAAGAACATAACAGTTATGATGATTCCCATTCTGACCGGCAGATAGAAGAACAGTGAGTCTATAACAAAGTATTCTCCCTGAGCGAGCGTGCCGGCTGAAGATGATGAAACAAAGCTGATATTGTTTCCGAAAAGATGTATTCCGTAATCATCAATACCGCGGAATCCCATAATAAATCTTGCCTGAATGGTATTGTCAATCCTGTAAAGCATTCCGGGCTGACTTCTGTAATAGACCATGAGGAATGCGAAAACAGCGATCATACAGGGTATCACCAGTACGATTCCTGCACGGCAAGCCCAGAAATTGATGAGTTTTCCGTCAAGCAGTTTGTTTATCAGAAGAACGAGCGACATAAGCACTATCATTGCAGCTACCGTAATAGTGTTCGGGAACTGATATACGAACAGTGCTGATGCGAAAATCACACCGATATGCCAGTATTTCAGCTTGTCCTTCCTGAGAAGGATAAACAGTATATCCGAAAGCATCACATATCTTGAAAACGAATTCGGATTTGAGAAACCGAAAGAATATCGTACTCTCATGTTTCTGCGGTAATAGATTATCTCCGGCAGAACACCCATATAATGAAAAAGAATGACAACCGCACATCCTGAAAGTATAGCATACAGGAAGCATTTATATATTTTGGGCGAAGCATACTTTTTCAGAAAAAACGGAAGGAAAAACAGATCAAAAAGTGCCCATATCGTCGTGACTTTATGCGATATGACTATCAGGCACAGGAGCAGCGAAAGCTCAACAAATGTTGTAAGCCTTAAACGGTCTACGTTGATGATAAAAAGCATTATCATCATTACCCTGCTGAGATTGACGAAAAGACCGGCAACACTGAATATCGCAGTGGACATGAAAACGACACGGCTCGAAAGCAGGACTTCCGAAAAAGTAAACATGAACACCGTGGCATAGAGTATCTGCCGCAGATTAATAACAATAGACGAAGAAGTATTAATACTGCTGTTACTCATTGTTCCCGAAAATTCCTCCAAGCTGTTCGTAGTATACCTTTTCCATATTCTCAACCATCTGTCTGTAATCATCGAATTCCGGATAGATCTTCTTATAGTTGTCAAGCATATACTGTATGAGCTGCTCGATCTTTTCCGGAGAAGACTTGACATCGATCTTGTACTTGTCAGGCACTCTGACATCGAGATAATTCGTGGCGGTGTTTCTCTTTCCCACCATTACATTAACGCCGTTATACACAGTTTCCTTTGGAAGCCTTTCCGGTCCGGGGAAGGGACCGAAGTCCAGATAGAGTTTGCTCTTTCTGAAAAGAGCGATCATTTCATCCGGCGACATATTTATGATCGGGATGTAGTTGAATTTATTCCTTTTCAACAGGCTCTCCATAAGCTTTGAAGGCTTTTTTGGATTATAGAGGACATTGTTCTCCCTTTCGGCAGAAGCCTCCTCTTCCGACATTTTATTGTTGAGGAAGTCCTGTCCGATCGAATGTATGAGCAGAACAGGTTCAAGGTGATATTTCTTCCTGAGTATGTCATCGACATGATTATAGCCGGAAATATTCACAACATCTGTAAGCGGGTACCTGACCTTGCGGTATTTGTAAAGACGTACCGCACATTTTTTCAGATATCCGGCATAGTCATAGCATTTTTTGATCTCGTTGACAGCGCCTTCCGGACGGTTGCGGAATCTGCACTTTCCGTCATAGTAATTTGACGAGAGCCACCATACAGCCTTCTGTATCTTTTTAAATCCGAAGAGATAAGTCGTTGCTACCTCGGGAACGATTATGCAGTTGTCTTCTTCGTCAGCAACATCGCTGAGCCGGCATATACAGCCTTCAGTAAGTACATACTTCCTGAATTTTTCGGGTATGACCATTTCTTTCAGATCACTGCCCTTGTAAGCGATGTATGTCCTGTATCCCATATCCTCAAGGTCGCACCTGAGCTGGAACAGTGCCTCACCGCCGCCTGTTCTCGAACCTACATCAAGTATATAGATCCTGGAATCCTTTTTCAGGTTTAGTTTAGTTTTCATTTCTTCTCCTGTAATTCTTCCATAAGCTCTATGAATGCCTTCACCGACTGCTTCAGGCACTTTACAGAGAATGTTGATTTCTTATAGCTCTTGAAGGTCGCATCAGTAGCCACATCTTCGTGATGATCGATCTTGAGCTCGGGATAATATATGATTTTCTCGCCGTTTTTGCTTGCAATATAGTAGAGTATCTCAGCCTCCATGTACATGAAGGTCTTGGGATAGAAGCAGGCATACTTATGCTTTTTCATGAAACCGTGCGAGAATACATAGCATGAACCGTGGAGCAGCACGCCCTCCCTGACCTCGTCAACATAAGGTATCTTCGACTTGCGCTCACGCTCTTTCTGTTCCTTGTTGTCACGCCCGAAAAGCTTGGAGATGTACCATTTAAGGCAAACGAGCCACGGGAACATATCCTTGATCGCAAGCTTGCGGTACTTCTTTTTCAGTTCCTTCAGCGTGAGTATCCTGCGGGTCTGAGGGTTCTGATGATAATCCATTTTAGTCGAATATACGTCCGGACCGAGTATATCATAACCGTACTTTTCATATGAAGAATAGATATGGCTGATAAAATCTTCCTGGTAGATCTCCATATCATTATTCATGACAACGATGAAATCCGGGGAGTAGTTCTCTGCTGCGAAACGGTAGCCGAAGTTATTGCCTCTTGCAAAGCCGAGATTTTTCTTTGTCTGGATAACATCTACCTGTTCGTTTCCTTCATACTTCTCTTTAAGCACACCGAAGGAATCGTTCGGCGAAAAATTGTCAACAACGATTATCTGCTTTTCGCCTTCAACATTTTCAAGTATAGAGTCCACGCATTTTATAGTTTCGTCAGCTGCCATATAATGCAGGATAACAAAGCAAACCAAATCATACACCTCCGAAATTGAATCTGCTGTTGAGTATATTTATATTCTCAGGGTCGTCTCTGTGAACGACCGTGAGCTTGCTGCGCTCGCTTATAAATTCACAGAGCTCGTAATATCTGTTCAGGAACACCTTCAGGTCATCATCACCGAGCCTGTCCATTGCACAGACGCATCTGTTGCGCTTGCGGACAGACTCAAATGCCTGCTCCGGACTTATCCTGAGATAAACGGTATCACTTGCATATCTGCTGAGGATTGACAGTAGCCTGCGGTAATGCAGCTCGTCGATATCGTAATTAATTATCATTGTGACTGCACGCTGGAACAGTCCTTCATCAATTAGACAGACTGAACTGCGCTTTTTCACTATCTTTTCTATCGCGACCACTCGGCAGAGATCAGTAATATAGCTGTCGATGCAGCAGTCATTGTACTTAGCCTTTATGCCCATATAAGGAGCGAGCAGTTCCTTCAGCTTTGAAGCAAGAACCGAAGTCCTGCTGTCGGGAATATGCTCCGAAGCTCCCAGTGCCTTGAAGACTGCCTTGTACATAAACTTGCTACGGCTGTCCTCTATAAAATTCGAGGCTTTGATACCTTTTGACCTTAGGTCACCGATAAGCTTATCGCAGAGATAGGTCTTGCCGGCACCCGGCAGACCGATAAATTC
This sequence comes from Ruminococcus sp., assembly GCA_017525915.1. Classification (GTDB taxonomy): domain Bacteria; phylum Bacillota; class Clostridia; order Oscillospirales; family Ruminococcaceae; genus Ruminococcus. Next base: position 7,950 of record JAFXSC010000015.1, on the reverse strand, counting down.
AATTATCATATCATCACCTGTCAGTGCTCACCGCGGATAACGGTGTCATAAAAGGTATCCTTCTTTTCGAGATCGGCTTCCTCTGACTTGTAAGTGAGCTTGTGGAAAGGTGTCTGAGCCTTTATTGCATTCCATTTTCTCTCGTCATACTGCTCAAAGAAACGGAGCAGCAGCATATGCGGCAGAGAATTGCTGAAAGGTATCATACTGTCCCACTCCTCAGGGATTATCTGTGAAGCGATCTGAATGAAATGATGAAGGAGGAAATAGTCGATGAGTTCGTCATACTCCTTCCAGTACATATACAGCGAGCTGCGTACAAGTCTGAGCAAAGGCGAATTTGAATATGCAGTCATGAACCAGCTTGATGCGTTGAGTACATGACCGTCAAGTCCCGGCTTCAGACACTGGAACATGAAAAGCTCTGAATCGAGCATATACTCCGGAATATTGCCGCCGGAACAGAATACGGTCGAATCGACCCATGTTCCGCCGTAGCGTATCAGCAGTTCAAGTCTGAGAAGGTCGGAGAGATGTGTTCTTGAGATCGCTCCGGCTTCTATCTTCTTCATGATGTGTTCCGGGAAATGAACATAATCATACATATTCTCCTCTGTAATGAGAACTATCTCACGGTCGGGGAGATTCTTTTTCAGAGACTCATAGCATATCTTTACAAGTTCGGGAGCATTCTCGATACCCTGGAACCAGCATACCCAGATCTTGTCTGATTTCTCACGCGGTGCGGCGGTATCCAGATTCTCCTTGATCCTGCACATACGCTGATAGTATTTCTTCCTGAGCTTCTGATTGGTCTTGAACTGTGCAGACAAGCGGAGTATCTCAAGCGCCTTTTTGCTTTTTCCGAGAAGGGCAAATTCGCAGCCGGAGGTAACAAGTGCACCGCTGCGTCTGTACTGATGCAGAAGGTCCCTGCCGCCCTGCTTGTTGAAGGTTTCCATCAATCCCATAGTATTCCTCCTCAATCACCTGAAACGTCCTTGCCGTGTATCTCGAGTATCTTGAAATGTGTCTTCTGCTTTTCAACTGGCGGGAGCTCCATGTAGTTGCCGTATGTATAAGTGAGGTATTCATCGTACTTTTCAAGTCCACAGAGCTCGATATCCTCGAATTTATACATTCTTCCCTTTCCGTAGAAGCTCTTCGGCACTATCTCCCTTGTACGGTATGCGCCCATGATATTTCCGATATACTTTGACTTTTTCACATTCTGCTTTCTCAGGAGCTTGTCGATCTTTTCCTTCTGCTTATAGGGAGTGGTAAGCTTCTCGACCGGCATTTTCTCCATCACCCAGAGAAGTATTCTTTCAGCTTTGCCCCTCGGACGCTTCCTGTCTATGGAATCCTTATAGCAGAGCGACATCATCGCCCTGTGGAAAAGCACGCGGAAAAAGTATATCTTTCTCAGGATACCGTTATTCGGAGTACCGTCTATCGGGAAAATGTCAATTGAAGCATTTGTATACTTGTTATCGTTTCCGATGCGCTCCTCGATGACCTTAGTATCGGTATCGAGTATGCGGGTGATATAGTAGTGATATTCAGGGTCAGTATGATAATTGACCAGTTTAAGATGAGCCGAGAGCAGCTCCGGTGCTATTTTAAGGAACTTGTCATAATCCTTTCTCGGCATACCGAGGTCGATATCGTCATCCCACGGTATGAAGCCCTTATGCCTGATCGCACCGAGCATTGTACCGCCAAGCATATAGTATTTCAGATTGTGTTTTTTGCAGATCGCAACAACTTCTTTTACAATATCAAGATCGACCTGATGCAGAAGATCCATATTGCTCATAAATATCACTCTCTCTCTTAATTATTCTGAACACGGTAAACCGTCTGATATCAGCCGTTACTGCCTTCCTTGCCGGAGTTCCCCTTCTCGATGATGGTCTGTCTTATCTGTGTACTGCTCGTACCCTTGGTATAGGGGAAATAAACTATCTTAACGTCCTTGTCGCTGAAATACTCCTCGTAACGGTTGAAGCGCTCAGTTCCCTTATAATCGCTGCCGACGAAGAGCATATTGTAATGCCAGAGATCCCAGGCGTCACAGTCCTCGGGACATGAAGGAACTACCTTATCGACATACTTCACGGATCCGACTATCTCCATTCTTTCCTTGAACGGGATAAATACCTGCTTGCCCTTATGGGAGGCATCTGGATGAACTCCGACAATAAGGTAATCGCACTGCTGCTTTGCCCTTCTGAGAAGATTGAGATGACCGACATGGAAAAGGTCAAATGTACCGGAAAGATAACCTATCTTTACCCTCTGACCGCTTGCAACTCTTCCGCTGTTCATCTTGTAATCATAGCTGGAAAGTCCGAATGCGTGGGGATCGTCGTTGTATCTGCCGATGACAGCTTTAAGGGTCTCCTCATAGGAAGGGATAAGTATCTCCCTGCTCTCCTGAAGGCTGGTGAAAATGTCAGCCGTAACAGCTTCAAGCTCGCCCATTGAGTTTTCGCCGCCGTTGAATCTGGTACCCTTGAGGGAAGCCGGTGAAACATTGAGTATCCTGTTGGCAGTTCCCTTCTTTTCGAGCTCGATATTGAGGCTCTCGGTAAAGCGGCAAAGAGCCGCCTTTGAGGCGGCATAAACGCTGAAAAGCGGTGAACTAACAAGTCCGGCTATTGAACACATAACTCCGCACATGAACTTCTCTGCACCGCTGATACGCTTATAGAATATACTGATTATCTCCAAAGCACTTACAGTATTGATATCGAGAGTTTTCTTTATCTCGGCAAAATGCAGGTCCTCAAAGGCTGATACCCTTCCTATACCGGCAGTTATCATAAGTCCGCAGATATCCTTGTCCCCGCTGAGCTGCTGGAACAGGTCAGCATTGAATTCAAGAAGATTGCAGGGTACCCATTCACTGTTAGTCTCATTCAGACCTGCGACCGGGTCAGGTTCACAGATATCAGCGATGACTGCAAAATAGCCGTTTTCAACTGCAAGCTTCGCAAGCGACAGCCCGACACCGTTGCTGCCGCCGACGATTAAAAGTTTCTTCATTATTTTTCCTCCGATCGTTACTCTCCAAGGAATACTTCACGGTAGCGTCCGCAGATATATTCCCATGAGTAAGCGTCTCTGATCCTCTGGGTAGAGCGCTCGCCAAGCTGTCCGATCTCCTCCTGACTGAGGGAATCAGCCTTTTCGATAAGTGCGGCAAGGTCGCCTGTTTCCTTTGTCCAGTAGAGTGCTGAATCCTCTGCGACCTCACGGTTGAATCCGACGTCAAGGAGCAGGTTGAGGTCAGTTGAGCCAAGAGCCTCAAGAAGCGAAGGATTTGTGCCTCCGACCTCATGCCCGTGGAAATATCCGTATGCATTCTCACGGATCTTCATGAGGAGCTCCTGATCGTAAACTGTGCCCACAAATTTGATCCTCGGGTCTGATCTGTAATGCAGCTTGCTTTCGAGTTCATCGAGGAATTTTTCGTTCACATTGGTGATGATGGCAAAGTCACGTTCCGAATTGCTCATCATGAACTCTCTTATCATGGTCTCGTAGTTGTTCTCGGGAACGAATCTTCCGACTACAAGATAATAATTCTTCGGCGAGAGTTCCTTTGATGCGTACCATTCAAGCAGCTTTTCATCGTCATCAGCAAGAACGCTCTTTCGTGTCTCCGCACCGTAAGCGATGAATGTGGTTTTCGGGTCAGCGCCCTTAATGCCCTTGCCGTCATAGCATTCGTGGATATAATTCTCGATGTTTACAGAATCGCAGATCGCAAGATCGCTGTACTTTATCATGATCTGCTCGGACTTCTTCCAGTATTTCCTGATAGGAGCGGACCATTTTGCTCTCATCCACTCATGGCCGTCGGGGTTGAGGTAAACCTTGCCTCCGAGCTTGTGTATCTTATCGTAATACTTTTTCATGAAGGGTCCTATCCTGCAAGCCATGATATAAACAATGGGGTGCTGGATATTGTGCCTCTCGATATAGCGGCAGCATATCTTCAGAGCCTCGACATCATAATAGATAGCCTGTGCCGGACCTATCTTCTCCGGTATCTTCACACGGTAGCAGGAAGCATTGTGGTAGAAAAACACCTTGTCCGAGAGTATCTTTGCACCCTCAGTCTTTTCAGGGTCCATGCAGCCGTCGCCGTTAGCCTTGCAGGCAACGTGATAGCGTATCCTCTTGTCGTTCTGATGATATTCGGTGAGCTTGTTTATAAAGGTCTCATAACCGCCGTAAGCGCCCAGAGATTTTGCACCAATGAGCCATATGTGCTGTACATCTTTATCCATATGTTTATCTTCCCTATCTGTTAAAACTTGAAGGTATCCCTGAAGCCGAGCCACTTCTTGTCCTTGTCTGAAAGATTGAGTGCAGTTCCGTCGCTGAGGGTATATCCTTCGCTGTCAGCACTGCCCTTGTATTCGCCGGTGAGTTCGGGCCATTCAATACCGATCTCGGGGTCATTCCATGCCATTCCGCCCTCGTCGTTTGCATGATAGAAGTCGTCGCATTTATAGCAGAATTCAGCAACATCGCTGAGCACAAGGAAACCGTGTGCAAAACCCTTGGGGATGAGGAACTGCTTCTTGTTCTCCTCAGTGAGCTCAACACCGAACCACTTTCCGTAGGTGTCACTTCCGCTCCTGAGATCAACGGCAACATCGAATACCCTTCCCCTGATAACGCGGACGAGCTTGGTCTGCGGGAACTGCTTCTGGAAGTGAAGTCCGCGAAGGACTCCCTTTGTCGAGCAGGACTGATTGTCCTGAACGAAAACGATGTTTATGCCTGCTTCTTCCATGTCACGCTGGCTGTAAGTCTCCATGAAGTATCCGCGGCTGTCGCCGTGAACTGCCGGAGTTATTACGCAAAGTCCTTCGATACCGCCAACATTCTTCTCAACTGTTATCTGTCCCATTACTGAATCTCCTTTAAATATCTTGAAAGTGCATCCTGCCAAGTCGGAAGCGGAGTGAAGCCGTTTTCAGCGAGCTTTGACTTGTCGAGCCTGCTGTTGAAAGGTCTTGCCGCCTTTGAGAGCCCGTATTCCGCAGTAGTTACCGGAGTGACCTTTGTGGACATTCCTGCCTGCCTGTATATCTCAACTGTGAAATCGTACCATGAGATATAGCCGCCCTCGTTGGTAGCGTGATAGTAGCCGTACTTCTCAGTCTCAGCCATATCGACCAGCAGTCTTGCAAGGTCGAAAGTGTAGGTCGGAGTGCCTATCTGGTCGGAGACAACTCTCACTTCATCATGTGTCTTGCCGACATTTATCATGGTCTTTATGAAGTTCTTGCCGTTCACGCCGAAAACCCATGCGATACGCACGATGAAATACTTTTCAAGTGTATTTGCAACGGCAAGCTCGCCGTCAAGCTTGGACTGACCGTAAACATTCTGCGGAGCGTAGTCCTTACAGTCGGGCTGCCACGGTTCAGTTCCCTGACCGTCGAAAACATAGTCTGTAGAAATATATATCATCTTGCAGCCGAGCTTTTTGCAGGCATTGGCGATATTCTGCGTACCGTCAACGTTTATTGCCTTTACCTTCGGACGATTCTCCTCGTCCTCGGCAGCGTCAACGGCAGTCCATGCAGCGCAGTGTACAACAACGTCAGGAGCAACTTCAGTTATAGCCTTTCCGACCGCTTCTGCATCGGTGATATCAAGTCTGATGTACTCACAGTCAGCAGCAGTTTCCGCAAGGATATCGCTTCCTACTGCGGTATATCCGCGCTTTTTAAGTTCATTCACAACATCGTAGCCGAGCTGTCCGCCGACTCCTGTAACAAATGCTTTCATTATTCTTTCACCCCGGATAAATATTTCTTTTTAAGAGCTGAGAGAAGCTTGCAGCCAAATCTGAAGCACTCAACAAACACTATTATCAGTGCAATTACAATAACACAGCATACGCAGAACGAAAGCCAGCCTTTTCCGAAACGGTAGAGAAGATGTGCCTTTTCAGCAACTCTGAACAGTACCATCTGGCAAAGATACATCTCCATGCTTATCGAGCTAAGGTAAGAAACGACTTTATTGTTGCATATCTTTCCGTTGCAGCCGATAGCGAATGAAAGTATCGTCATACTGATAAGGAGATTTTTCACAGTGAATATGCTGACATCTCCGATCTCATCAGGCAAAGCATAATAAGCAGCGACCATAGCTGCCATTATCAGGAACATCACAATCTTGTACTTCGTCACAAACGCAAGTATCGGCTCCCTGAAAAGATAGATAAGCACGCCGCCAAGGAAAAACGGCAGACAGTAAATAAAACAATGCCTGAATGCAAAACCGTCAACAACAAACTTGTCCGTGAAGAAGTAGTAGACACAGGCATAGTTCACCGCAATTGAAATGAGGAAGGACATCACTGCACGTCTGCGGTCATACGTCAGGAAAACAATAAACGGGAAAAGGAAGTAGAAAAGGAAAATAACGCCTAAAGTCCAGCTTACGCCGATAGTTTCAAGGTGATTGTTCGGCAGAAGTCCGAACGCCAGCGTTATCTCCATAAATGATTCAACTGCCGTTGAACCGTTGCGTTCCATAACTAAAGAAATAAGGAGAAGGAATCCGAAGAACGGTATAATTTTCGCATAACGCTTTCCGTAGAAGCTGTTCACGTCGAGCTTTCCGTCCTTGACCTTGCTGTAATATCCTACGCACATTCCAAATCCGCTTATCATGATAAACAGATATACAAACTGCGTCCACGAAGCTATGATAGTATCATATACATATCCGGAGAGATTATAAGCAGAATTTGCCCTTATGTGCATGATTATGATAGCTATGCAGCAGAACGCCCTGAGGAGGTCAATGCCATAGTAGTGTATCTTTTTAGTTTCACTCATACCTCTGCACGGCTCCCATACATTTTCTCGTAGTAATTCTGGTATTCTCCTGAAATGATGGTCTCCCACCACTCGCGGTTTTCAAGGTACCATTTAATAGTCTTTTTGATGCCGTCCTCGAACTTTGTCTCAGGCAGCCAGCCAAGCTCGTTGTGTATCTTTGTCGGGTCGATAGCGTAACGCATATCGTGCCCCTTTCTGTCCTCAACGTGTGTGATAAGACTCTCAGGCTTGCCGAGCTCCTTGCATATCAGCTTGACGATGTCGATGTTCTTCATCTCGTTGTGACCACCAACGTTGTAAACTTCACCGACCTTGCCCTTGTGGATAATGAGGTCGATAGCCCGGCAGTGATCCTCAACGTAGAGCCAGTCACGGACATTCAGACCCTCGCCGTAAACCGGCAGAGGCTTGTCAGCGAGCGCATTTGCTATCATCAGTGGGATAAGCTTCTCCGGGAAGTGATACGGTCCGTAGTTGTTGGAACATCTTGAAATTGTCACCGGCAGACCGTAAGTTCTGTGATAAGCCATAACGAGCAGGTCAGCACCAGCCTTTGAGCTTGAATACGGACTGCTTGTGTGGATAGGTGTAGTCTCGGTGAAGAAAAGGTCGGGACGGTCCAGCGGAAGGTCACCGTAAACCTCGTCTGTTGATACCTGATGATAGCGCTGTATGCCGTACTTGCGGCAGGCGTCCATGAGTACCTGTGTACCGAGAATGTTGGTCTGGAGGAATATCTCCGGATTCTCGATAGAACGGTCAACGTGGCTCTCAGCTGCGAAGTTCACAACGATATCCGGCTTTTCTTCCTCGAAAAGCTTATAGATAGCCTCACGGTCGCATATATCGATCTTCACGAAGCGGAAATTCTTGTTGTCCATAACGGGGGCAAGCGTTGAAAGATTGCCCGCGTAGGTAAGCTTATCCAGACATACGATGCGGTAGTCCGGATATTTGTCAAGCATATGGAATACGAAGTTGGAGCCGATAAATCCGGCACCGCCTGTTACAAAAATTGTCATATCCTTAGTCCTTAATACTTTATTTTTCCCTCGGCGACCTTCTTGAG
>JAFXSC010000014.1 GCA_017525915.1 Ruminococcus sp. | reverse complement strand
TTCCGGAAGCCGTCATATTTACCTCATCAAGGTATACCTTACCTGTGTAAGTCTCGGGCGCTGTATGATGTTCTCTGCGCTCGTTCCAGGTGATAGTATAATCAGCTGAAAGCTTGTCAAAACAATACAGGCTGTTATTGTCTTTAGTCTTTTCGATGAGTTCTTCCTTTGTCATGCTGATCGTGTCATTCTGCTCTTTAGTAGTTGCTTCTGTGCTTGCAGCAGTTGTTTCCGTTACAGACTGCTGTGTTACGTTCTCAGGACGCTTGGACTCCTTGTTATTGTTTGTAAGGTAAGCTCCTCCGCCTACAAATCCTGTCATAAGTACTGCTGCTGCTATGCTGATCATTCTTGTCATAATAATTCTCCTCTCGAATTTAAACGCCGCTTACACTGTATGTGTATCCGGATTAGTCGATATTTGCTTATTCAGTATTAATTTTTTAGGTTCAGATCTGCCTTTCACTTATATTAACGCACGGACTTCTTCGTGTGTAACACTTTTCTGAAATATTTTTCAAGTTTTTTCAAAATTCACACTATCAATAATGTATCATGTGCTCGAAAACCGCTTAGAATGCTCGGATAATTATCATTATATTACCATTGGGGATAAGAGAAGAGATATTTGTAACAAGCATATTTTGTCACGATCAGTTGGTCACAGCAAAGGTCACTTTCCCGAGAGTATGACTCTCAACAGATGTAACTGTCACTCTAATCCTTAGAGCAACAAAAACTCGCTTAGCTTCATAATTCTATTTAACTATGTGGGAAACTGTATTATTTTGGATCATTTTCCAATTCGATTTCCCTTATCTTCATCCATAGTTTTTTAACACGCTCTCTGGCGTATGATATGCTTGTGCTTTCAATAATATCACCATCTAATGTCATTTTAATGGTGCAGCTATGATCGGTTGAATCATCTGCAACACGATCAAGGTCGATTACTGTGACAATATTTCCTTGTCGTGTGAAAGCATAGTTATCAACGACAATATCTGCTCTTTTGATGTACTGAGTTCGCTTTGCATAAGCACGGAAGTCTGATTCTGTCAGCCTTCTGATTTTAGTACAATTCTTCAGTTCTTTTTCAAGAAGATCATTTATATCACTTTCTGATTTCGAGTATATAGTTATTATCTCAGGTGCTGATTCGACCTGAAAACGTAGAGGAATTACACCTTCATTCATTTCGTTAAACGCTTTGACGCAATCACTTAGTTCTCCGGAAACAGTAATTGTTCTACGGCATTCTTTACATCTGATTTGGTGTTCCATTGTGTCATCGTCAAAATGCCTTGCATACGCGCAAAAGTCATATGTGTTTCCACATGCACAACGTTGGATTCCATCCCCCTTCCCAATGCCGAATGAACAGCCGCTTATCTGTTTTCTCTCCATACCATTATCCTCCGTTCATTTTTGTTTATAGTTGCTTATAGAACGAGCCGTTTCCACCATTCATCTTCCATCAATTTTCTGATCCATGCTGATACTTCTTGCATATCTGAGAACGGGGCGGGTTCGGAGATAATTAGTCTGTTACATAGGTCATCATATATCTTAACACAGATATCGCTTACATAGAGTTTTTTTGACAACCGACACAGCCACTTTATAAAGGCTTTCTTTGTTTCTTCAAAATACCTGTCTATCAGCTCGGCGTCCACGGTCAACAGATAGCCACTATAGATATGCATCCATCCGTTATCCAGCAGATTTGACTTCTGTCCGAATTCATCGCAGATATTGGATTCATGGATGAATATACTCCGTGAGATATTGACCTGCATATTTTGCTCAGGACCAGATACAATCGGAAGATGATTCAGTGTAGTCTTCATGATAAACTCATTTTCTTCAGTAGTTCTTCCTATGGATGATACTGTAATTACTCCAGTTATATATGTCCAGTGTGACATTTCAATTCTCCTGTAATTTCTTCATAGCTATTTATAAACTGCTGTAAAGTCTGATTCAAGTATACGTTTTAGGTTGATATAATTGGTTAACACGCAAAACCTGTCGGGCATATGTGCGACAGCATACTGAACATCAGTAATTATATTGCATTAGATATCGTCACTCACGACATTGTGTCATGATGCTGACCTACTAAATATAGAAACGCCTGTTATACAGCCATGCGGATCATCCTTGGCTACGAAAGATAAAAGCAGACTAATTTAAAAAATATTAAAAACGGTGAAAAACGAAAGAAAAGAGAATAAGCATTGAAATCTGCTTGACAAATGATAGAGAACGGTGTATACTAACAATGTTGGTGTACACTGTTCATTTACTGCTCAGGGAGGTGAATTAATGCCGAGAGACAAAACGCAGAGCCATGAAAGGATCATTGAGGCTGCCAAAAAAGAGTTTATGCAGTACGGCTTTACAGATGCTTCACTCCGAAGAATAGCAGCCGAGGCAGGTATCCAGGTGGGCGGTCTGTATAAGCATTTCGGGAGCAAGGAAGAAATGTTTGCATCGCTGGTTGAGCCTACGATAGAAGGGCTGATGGAGTGCTTTCACGGGATAGAGGACGATTATTTCGGTGAGATAGGCAAGGTTGCAGCTGAATCAATTTGGGATAATAAGATGGAAACTGTCCGATTTATGGAATACATCTATGACCATTTTGACGAGTTCAAGCTGATCGTTTGCAGATCTCAGGGTACAAAATATGAAAACTTTACCCATGACATAGCAAAGCTTGAGGAAGAAGTTACGATCAGATATATGAATGCACTGAAGAAAAGCGGAATTGCTGTCAATGACATAAACGAAAAAGAATTTCATCTGCTCGTGACGGCAAGTGTTGAAGCGATTCTTCAGGCAGTTATACACGATTTCACCAAAGATGAAGCCATGCATTATGCCCATACACTTGAAAAGTTTTATCTTCCGGCATGGAAGTCTCTATTCGGTCTTTAATTATTATTTCAAGGGAAGCGCTTATCTGCGTTTCCCTATAAAACAGTACAACTGTTAGCTTTTGCAAACTTATTATGGAGGCGAATTATAGTAATGAAAAAGAAACGCAGTCTATTATCCTGGGTAATTGAATTTGCAGGAAGAAAGAAAGGCTATTTTGGAGGAAGTGTTGTGCTTGCCATATTTGGCGTAGCTGCATCATTTATCCCCTATCTTATCATGGCTGATATTGTAGAAGAGCTTCTTGGCGGCAACAGGGAATGGGAATATTACTTGAAGCAGACGTTGCTTATGGGCTTATTCTGGGTAATAAGAATAACTCTGCACTCATTCTCAACTGCATTGTCTCATGTGGCAACTTTTAATGTGCTGGGCAGCATCAGAAAACAGCTCTGTGAAAAGTTGTCAAGGATACCGCTCGGCTCGGTGCTGGATGACAACAGCGGAAGCTACAAGAACATTATCGTGGACAGAGTGGATTCAATGGAGACCACGCTTGCACATATCGTTCCTGAGTTTACGGCAAATCTCCTTCTCCCTGTCATTATGTTTATCTATCTGCTTAGTCTTGACTGGAGGTTAGGTATAGCTAATGTGCTTGGAGCATTAATTGGACTTATATGCGCTGCGGTCATGTTTGCGAGAAGCAAGGGCGGATTTGAATTATCCGTTGAAAAGACCAAAAAGCTCAATGATACCGCTGTTGAGTATATCAATGGTATAGAGGTCATCAAAGCGTTCGGAAAGACAGGCAGCTCTTATAAAAAATTCGTAACAGCTGCAAGAGAAGGTGCTGATGTTTTCATTGACTGGATGCGCCGGTGCATCTGGCCGCAGTCGGGAACTATGGCGTTTCTGCCAGCAACATTTTTAGGCGTTCTGCCGGTCGGTCTGCTATTGGTAAAGAACGGTTCGCTGACTGCTGCGGACTTCATTACAGGTATCATTCTCTCGGCAGGACTGATAACACCGCTTGTGGTCGCATTTTCTTATATGGACGATATTCTGAAAATGAAAACGATCTTCGGTGAAGTGACTGAGATCATTGAACGTGAGGACATGGTGAGACCGTCAGAGCTGACAAAGAAGCCTGTCGGTTCGGACATAAAGCTCTCCGACGTGAGATTTACCTACAAGGACAAGGAAGTATTGCACGGCATAAATATGGAGATAAAGCAGGGCGAGATCGCTGCGATCGTAGGTCCTTCGGGTTCTGGCAAAAGTACCATCGCAAGGCTTATCGACTCGCTGTGGGATACTGATTCGGGCGATATCACATACGGTGGAGTGAACATCAGAGAGCTGCCGCTTGATTACTACATGGGACAAATATCATATGTGGCGCAGGATAACTACCTTTTCGATATGTCCATCATGGAAAATATCAGGCTCGGCAGAGCGGGCGCAACTGACGAAGACGTTATAAATGCGGCTAAAGCATCGGGCTGTCATGATTTCATCATGGGGCTTGAAAACGGGTATGATACTGTGGTCGGCGGTGCAGGCGGACATCTTTCCGGCGGCGAGCGTCAGAGGATATGTATCGCAAGAGCTATGCTCAAAAATGCACCTGTTGTAATACTTGATGAAGCGACAGCTTATACCGATCCCGAAAATGAAGCTCTTGTGCAGGCAAGTGTTGCAAAGCTGATACAGGGCAGAACACTTATTGTTATTGCCCACCGTCTTTCGACTATCGTAGATGCGGATAATATATTTGTTATCAACAAGGGAAATATCGAGGCTTGCGGTACACAGCAGGAATTGCTTGAAAACTGTGAGCTTTACAGAAAAATGTGGGAAGCACATAGTATGGTCAGGGATAACGACAACGGAAAGGAGAACGCATATGCTTGAGATGATAAAAAAGTTCTTTGGGTTTTGCAGTGAAAAGAACAGAAGAAAATTCTACAAGGCTATCGTGCTTGGTGTCATTGAAGCAATGTTCACCGCCATGAAGATTCCTGCCGCATTTGTTGCCATAAAAGCGGTTCTTGACGATAATATCGACACAAAGGCGATACTGACCGTAATAGGTCTGATGCTGATAAGCACACTCGGCAAGACAGTCATAAGCCGCTTTTCCACGATGCTTCAGACAGAGGGCGGATATGATACTGCCGCACTAAAAAGAATAGAGATCGGCGAACATCTTCGTTATCTGCCTATGGGTTACTTCAATGATACAAGTCTCGGACATATCACTTCGGTCGCTACAAACACAATGGAGCAGATGGGAGACATTGCTACCCGTGCGATCATGCTGGTATTGCAAGGCAGCATCACGACTGTGGTCATTGCACTTTTCATGTTTGCGTTTGACATCCGTATCGGGTTTATCTCGCTGGCAGGCATTAGCGTTTTTATACTGGTGAATCAGTGGACGAACCGCAGTGTCGCAAGGGTAGCCGATGAAAAGATCTCTGCTGACAGGGAAATGGTCGGCGTGATACTGGAATACATTCAGGGAATATCGGAGATAAGGAATTATAATATCATCGCTCTTAATCAGTCAAAGCTAAAAAACTCCATCGAGCGTAAGAAAAACGCAGATATCTCTGCCGAACTGGCAGCGATACCTGCCGTGGGCGTTCAGAATCTTATCTGCAAACTGATAGGCGTTGCAATAGCTGGTGCGTCTGTTTATTTCTATCTGAACGGAAGCATGGAGCTTGTGTATACCATCACCATGCTGCTGTGTTCATTCATGGTTTTCGAGTCGCTGGATTCAGCAGGTATTTATACTGCACTGCTTCGTGTTATCGGCAAAGGCGTCGATCTTGCATCTGAAATACTTGACATCGAGCAGATGGATACCGACGGCGCAAGCATAACTCCCGAAAACAGGGATATTCGTCTTGACCATGTCAGCTTTGCCTACGAGAACAGAAAGATCATCGACGATGTATCGCTTGAAATAAAGGAAAATACAACCACCGCTATCGTAGGACCGTCCGGCGGTGGAAAGACTACCATAACATCTCTTATTTCCCGTTTCTGGGATGTTCAGGAGGGGCAGGTCACGCTTGGCGGCAGGAATGTCAAAGACTACAGCTTTGATTCGCTCATGGAGAATTTCAGCTTTGTTTTTCAGCGGGTATATCTTTTTGAAGATACTATCGCCAATAATATCCGTTTTGGCAGACCAGAAGCGCCTTTGGAGGAAGTGCAAGAAGCCGCAAAGAAAGCCGCCTGCCACGATTTCATTATGTCTCTTCCAAACGGCTATGATACAGTTATCGGCGAGGGCGGTGCAACCCTTTCGGGTGGCGAAAAGCAAAGGCTTGCCATTGCCCGTGCGATAATGAAGGACGCACCTATTATCATACTTGATGAGGCGACTGCAAACGTCGATCCCGAAAACGAAAAAGAACTGACCGAAGCCATAGAGAATCTGACCAAGCACAAGACAATCATCATGATCGCTCACAGGCTCAAAACCGTCAGAAACGCCGATCAGATAATAGTCGTGGACAAGGGGCGTATCGTTCAGAAAGGACGGCATGAAGAGCTTATGGCGCAGGAAGGCATATACAAAAACTTCATCAGTGGCAGAAAACAGGCGGTAAGCTGGAAGCTGGCATAACAGGAATACACAATAAGGAGAGTTTATAATGAATGATAAGAAATTACAGGCAAAAGACTTTATCACAATAGGCATTTTTACAGCGCTTTTGTTCGTTGTAGAATTTGCCTGCGGAATACTGGGATTTATCCACCCTTACATCGTAGCGTCCTATGTAGTGATGATACCGATAGTCGGTTCTATCCCAATGATGCTGTTTTATACGAAGATAGAAAAATTCGGTATGCTGAGCATCATGTCCGTACTGCTTGCGATCATCATGTTCGTAACAGGTATGGGGTATCTAGGTGCGCCGCTTATCATTGCCTCAGGTGTGATAGCAGATCTGATTGCAAAATCGGGCGGTTATAAGAGCTTCAAGAAAACAATCATAAGCTATGGCGTTTTCTGTCTGTGGATATGTGCCAACTATTTCCCTGTGGTTGTCTCTGCGGATTCCTACAGAAAGAACCTTATTGACGGCGGTTACTCTGTTGAATACTGCGACAACCTGTTCCGTGCTATTAATTCAAAAACCATAGCTGTATTGCTTGTACTATGTTTTGTATTCGGTTGTGTTGGAGCATTGATCGGAAAGACTATTGTTAAGAAGCATTTTGAGAAAGCAGGTATCGTATAATGAGCCTAAAACTCGACCCGAGAACCAAACTGTACATGATATTTGTGGTATCGGCAGTCGTGATGATGAGCGCTACAGCGCCCTTCCTCTGGGCAGTCAGGATCACCATGACCATGATACCGATACTGCTGCTTATCGTTGAAAAGCATTATGCGGCTGCGTTTCGATTTCTGATTTTTTATGGGACAGCATTGCTGTTGACATTCAGGTTCCTTTCCGAACAATCAAAGGGATTTCTGTCGGCTTTTCTGGTAGGCTATTGCAGTATAATAGTACAGTTCATGCCTGCGATGATAACTGCGTGGTATGTGGTGAGGACCACAAAGATTGGCGAATTTGTCTGCGCTATGCAAAAAATGCACATCCTCGATGGCATAACTATCTCCCTTGCGGTCGTCATGCGCTTTTTTCCTACTATCAAGGAAGAATACGCCGCTATCCGTGACGCTATGAAAATGCGTGGTATCATGTTGGGCGGCGGAAACGCCGCAGGTATGATAGAATACCGTATGATACCGCTGCTGTTTTCCTGCGTGAATATCGGGGACGAATTATCCGCAGCCGCTGTTACAAGAGGGCTCGGAGGAAAGGTAAAAAGAACCAGTGTGCAGGTACTGAAAATGAGCGTGGCAGACTATCTGTTGATGTTTTTGTTCACAGCAGCACTTGCAGTTTTTGTGGGTTCTAAGTATATTGGATGATGCAGACGATAGCACAGATCAAAAATGTGACATACAGATACAAGGGTGCAGCCGAGAACTCTCTTGACAGGGTTTCCTTGTCGATAAAAAAGGGTGAAACACTTCTTTTGTGCGGTGCATCAGGTTCGGGAAAGACCTCAGTGATACGGCTGTTAAACGGACTTATCCCTCATTACTATCATGGCGATATGACAGGTGAAGTTACGGTGAACGGGCATGACATTGCTAAAACGCAGCTCTATGAGCTTGCAGGCGTTGTGGGCACTGTCTTTCAGAACCCGAGGAGTCAGTTCTTTTCAGTTGATACCGACGGAGAGATCGTATTCGGACCAGAGAATATCGGACTTGATCCCAAAGAAATAAACGCAAGGAAAGAAATCATAGCAAAACAGATGAAGCTTGACAAACTTCTCGGCAGAAGTCTTTTTGAATTATCCGGCGGCGAAAAGCAAAGAATAGCCTGCGCCTCGGTAGCAGCGCTTCTGCCAGAGATAATACTGCTGGACGAGCCTTCATCGAACCTTGATATGGAAGCAATCGGAATGCTGCATGACATCGTCTGCGATTGGAAAAGACAAGGAAAGACAATAATCATTTCCGAGCACAGGCTTTGGTATCTGAAAGATTTAGTTGACCGTGTGATCTATATGGACAAAGGCAAGATTTCCCTTCAGTGGTCAAGCAAGGAATTTGCAGAGCTTTCAGAAACAGAAACCAGACGCCTTGGGCTTCGTCCGACAAGAATCAATGAACACTATCTGGCATTGCTTTCGGAGCAGGATGATACAAGAAAAGGTCATGTTGATATACCAGAGGGGATATTACTAAAGGACTTTTATTTTTCCTATCATCACAAGCCTTATATTTTCAGAAAGAAGAAATTTTCAGCCGCAGACGGTGATGCACTGAGCCTGAGTATTCCTGAGCTGATACTTCCCAAGGGCAAGGTAACTGCTGTTATCGGCAGTAACGGCACAGGAAAATCCACTTTTCTTCGTTGTGTATGCGGACTGGAAAAGGACTGCACGGGCGTTATCATATCAAACGGAAAGGAATACAGAAAGCGTCAGCGCATCGGTTTTTCATACATGGTCATGCAGGACGTGAACCACCAGCTTTTTACAGACAATGTGGAAAAAGAAGTGCTGCTTTCGATGAAGGATAAAAATGAAAAAAGGT
This sequence comes from Ruminococcus sp., assembly GCA_017525915.1. Lineage (GTDB taxonomy): Bacteria > Bacillota > Clostridia > Oscillospirales > Ruminococcaceae > Ruminococcus. The sequence continues at coordinate 71,694 of JAFXSC010000014.1, read as the reverse complement.
GTCATGAGATACTTGATACGCTTGGACTGATTGAATATAAAAACACTCATCCGATGGCACTATCCGGCGGTCAGAAACAGCGTGTTGCAATAGCATCTGCAATTGCGGCAGGAGCGGAACTGCTCCTTTTTGATGAGCCGACATCGGGACTTGATTACGCTCATATGGAAAAAGTCGGAGATTTTCTGCGACAGCTTGCGGATTCAGGCAGCACTGTGCTTGTTTCAACGCACGATCCTGAGTTTATTGAACAATGCTGTGATTACACACTTCGGATAAAAAAAGGCAGATTGTTTTCATTTCAGGAGCGGAATAGGTAGTTTTCAAATGTCATCATATTCTTTAATTTTGTGCCTCCGTAAATGGAGGCACTTATCTATATTCTGTTGTATAACCTGTAGTAACATGACTTTGAGATACCAAGCTCGCGCATAGCCTCAACAGGCTTTTGTTTCCGCTGCGGACATCAGCCATTAACTGCTGCCAATTCTGAGGTAGAGATTTAGGTGGGCGTCCGAAGCGGACATTTTTCTTCTTGGCAGCAGCTATTCCGTCGCGTTGACGAGCACGGATTTTATTTCGCTCGTTCTCAGCTATTGCTCCAAGCACTTCAATGAGTATGGCGTTTATCATTTCGAGTACCCAAGCCTGCTCCGGCGGAAAGTCTGTGAGCGTGGTAGGGATATCCAATATCTTCACACGGATCCCCATATCTTGATTCGACTTTGGTAAACTATCATATTAGTAATTGACTTTTTCAAGACTATAGTGTATAATTTATAAAAAGCCGCCGCCCAGAATGGAGGATGAGTATATGAAAGACAATCAGGAAGCATTAAAGCAGATAGCCCTTACACTTGCGCACCATTTTGACAGTCTGTACTATGTTGAAGTTGAATCGGGAAATTACTATGAATATATACCAAACGACCAGCTTGCAGATCTCGGTATCCCAAGTCAGGGTGAGGATTTCTTTTCGGAGGCCCAGAAAAACGCCTCCATGTGTGTACACCCCGACGACCTTGAGCTCGTGGTGATGCTCCATGACAAGAGAGCCATGCTCAGCCGCCTCTCTGTGAACAGCTCATATTCCGTTGTGTACAGACTTATCCTCAATGGAGAGATAGTTCATATGCGGCATCACGAGATAATGTGCGACGACAGCGAGCACATCATCTGCTGCCTTGAAAATATAGAGGCAGAATTTCGCAGAAAGGAAGAACGTGAAAAAGACCTCCAGTCCGCCAGACGTATGGCGAGAATGGACGCTCTGACGGGCATTCGCAACAAGAACGCCTTCACCGAGTACATCGCGGCGATTGACGAGAGGATAAAGTCCGCCTCAAAAGACTGCCGTTTCGGAGTTGTTATGTGCGACGTCAACGACCTCAAGAAGATAAACGATACCCGCGGACACAGCTTCGGCGACGAGGCGATACAAAGAACGAGCCGCTTGATATGCGATGTTTTTGACCACAGCCCCGTATTCAGAGTCGGCGGCGACGAGTTCGTAGTTGTGCTCGACGGTCGCGATTATGATATGCGGGAACAGCTCCTTGCAAAGCTTCGTGAGGAATCTGAAGCCAATAAGCGCTCGCGCTCGGGACCTGTTATCGCCTGCGGAATGGCGACCTTCGACTCCGAATCCGACAACTGTTTCGATACGGTCTACAAAAGAGCCGACAAGCAGATGTACGAGCACAAGAACGAGTTGAAGGCGGAGAAGATAGTTAATTATTTCATGGGAATGGACAATATGGACGTGCCGATAACCGCCGAGAGAAAGCGCCTGCTTGACGGTATGTTCGGTGCGATGTATACCATTGTCGGCGAGGGTTATGTCTTCCTCAACGACCTGCGGCACGACTTCTCGCGCTGGTCTCTGCCGCTGGTAGATGATTTCGGTATGCAGTCGGAGTATATGTACCACGCCGATAAATACTGGCAGGAGCATATCCACCCCGATGATATGAAGGTCTACCGCGAGGCGATAGACGCCGTGCTGTGCGGGAATGCCGAGGTCAGAGCGATACGCTACCGTGCGAGACGTCCCGACGGTACATATGCCGTATGCCATACACGCGGATTCGTGCTGAGCGACAAGGACGGCAACCCCGAATACTTCGGCGGTATCATTATTACAGAATAAAGAGTTCCCCCTCGTCAGGTGAGATGCTTCACCTGATGAGGGGAATATTTATATTGTTTTGGAAGAGCTTCAGCTTATTGACCTGAAAAAACGGAGTATCATCACAGTCGTTGCACTCATGTCGCAGGGGGGACAAGCGATGCACTGAAATACCACCTGATTCGTTTACTGTCGCAGTCATGTTGATTTGGTCTCCGGCGGAGTTTTCTAAGATCAGACTGAAAAACATGGTATGCACCCACCTTGCTTTTTTATGAGGTTATGTTGTATAATAGGGATATGTAAAGCATTCCACTTCGCCGAAAGGATGGTAACAATGATAGATTTGCTTTTGTTGATGCCGTCGGCCAGCCCCTTCATGAAGTCAGGCACAAGTTGAATTCTACTCATTAAGTGAAAACCTACACTATGTCAATAGACTATATCTATACTATTGAGCTGCTCGGTAAGAATGGCTTAATTTAGTTGTATTATTTCTGACCGCCCATTTGATTCCTGTGACTATTCTACGTTTTCTTAGCTTAATGACATTAGCTGTGAAGCCGGTATTTTTTAATCGCTTCAGGTAGCTTACTCCATTCCGATAAAGGTATAGTCCTGTGCTTCGATGGCAGCCTTGATAACGTCGGTGGGAACGTCCCTGCTCAGTGTAATAACGGCGGTATCTGTATTGTGGTCGGGAGCGGCACTCTCGATACCGTCGAGAGCTTCAAGAGTTTTTTTGACTCTTGCCTCGCAGTGTCCGCACATCATACCTTCGATCTTAACAGTTCTTGTCATAGTTTTTTCCTCCATTTTTATCTCTCCGGAAGTTCTGCGACCGGAGCTTATTTTTTTATCATGACTGGCGTCATGTACTTTGACTAAATTCAGCCTGAGAGCGTTCATACAAACGCAGAAGCTGGACATCGCCATAGCCGCCGCACCGTATGCAGGATTCATTTCAATGCCGTACAGACCGGCTGCATGGGGGATGCACACGGCGTTATACAGGAACGCCCAGAATAGATTCTCGTGGATGTTCCTTATTGTTGCGCGGCTGAGGCGTATCGCCGCAGTAACGTCTGTGAGCCTGTTTTTCATCACCACAATGTCAGCGGCGTCTATTGCAATATCAGCGCCTGCACCTATGGCAATGCCCGTATCTGCGGAGGTAAGTGCTGGAGCATCGTTGATTCCGTCGCCCACCATGATGACCTTGCCCTGCTTTTTCAGCTCGGATATTTTCTGCGATTTGCCTTCGGGAAGCACCCCGGCGATAACGCTGTCAACTCCTGCCTGTCTGCCTATTGCGTCAGCTGTGAGCTCATTGTCGCCGGTGAGCATGAATACGCTTATGCCCATATTTTTAAGCTCTATTACAGCGGCTGCGGAATCCTCCTTTATGGTATCCGCAACGGCGATCATACCGATGAAGCTGCCGCTTTTTGCGAACAGCAGGGGAGTTTTGCCCTGCTGGGAAAGCTCACGGAGATTTTTATGGAGCTCCTGCGGAATGGTGTATTTCTGTGAGATATACTTGTAGCTTCCGCCCTCAAGTAGCTCTCCGCCGAGCACAGCCGAAAGACCGTTCCCGGCAAGAGCTCTGAACTCATCGACCTCGGGAATGTCCATACCGGCAGCTCTCTCGGTCACAGCCTTTGCAAGGGGATGCTCGCTCTTTGCTTCAAGGGCGGCAGCGCAGGTGAGCAGTTCGTTTTCGGTGATTCCGAAAGGGAGCATATCAGTGACCACGGGTCTGCCCCCGGTTATGGTGCCGGTTTTGTCGAGCGCCGCTATGTTGGCTCTGCCTACGGCTTCAAGAGAGGCTGCCGTTTTGTAGAGAATTCCGTTTTTTGCACCGACTCCGCTGCCGACCATTATGGCTACCGGAGTAGCAAGTCCCAGCGCACAGGGACAGCTTATTACGAGCACTGAGATAGCTCTCGCAATGGAAAATCCGAACGTTTTCCCTGCTATTATCCAACCTGTAAGGGTTATCAGCGATATTGCCATGACAGCCGGTACAAATACTCCCGAGACTTTATCGGCTATCCGGGCTATGGGAGCTTTTGTCGCCGCCGAGTCCGAGACAGTCTTTATTATCTGGGAAAGTGTCGTATCCTCGCCGACTCTTGTTGCACGGCATCTTATATATCCTGCTGTGTTGATAGTTCCGGCGGAAACGGGTGAGCCCACTTCCTTGTCCGCGGGAATGCTTTCACCGGTGAGAGCAGATTCTTCAACTGATGATGAACCGAATACTACAACGCCGTCAACAGGTATGCTGCTGCCCGGTCTGACCGCAAAAATATCGCCTTCTTTTACTTCCTCGATTCCAACCTCTTGTTCAACGCCGTCCTGATAGAGGACCGCTGTTTTCGGGGCCAGCTTTATCAGACCTTTCAGCGCATTGGTAGTCCGCCCTTTGGACATCGCTTCAAGCATTTTTCCTACTGTGATGAGCGTGGGTATCATTGCTGCCGATTCAAAATACAGGTCCATACCGTATCTCATTACGGTCTCGTGATCGCCTCTGCCCTGTGCGAGTATCATTATAAAAAGTTCAGCGAGGGAATAGCCGAAGGAAGCCCCCGATCCCAGTGCAACGAGGGTGTCCATATCGGGGTGCCTCATAATAAGAGCTTTAAAGCCTTTCGTGAAGAACTTGCTGTTGATGATCATTATGACAATGGCGAGGAGCATCTCGAAAAAACCGAGGAATACATAGTTATCAAATGCCTCAGGTGCAGGGAATCCCCACATCATGTGCCCCATTGAAAAGTACATCAGCACTGACAGCACTATCACCGAACTGATGAGACGCTTCCTCAGCCTTGGCGTTTCGGTGTCTCTGAGTATGTCATCATACGCTGACGGACTGACTGCTCCTCCTTTTCTGGAAGCCCCATAACCGGCGTTTTCCACAGCCTGGATTATATCCCTTTCAGATGCAGTCCCCTCAACTCCCATTGAATTGGTAAGGAGGCTCACTGCACAGCTTTTTACTCCCGGAACGGCTGAAACGGCTTTTTCAACTCTTGAACTGCAAGCCGCGCAGCTCATACCGGTAACATTATATTGTTCCATTGCAACTCCTCATTATTTCATGATCTTCTGAAGCGTGGTCACAAGCTCGTCGATGACCCCGTCCTTTCCGGCACGAATATCATTTACGACGCAGCTTTTCATATGGGAAGCCAGCAATACCTTGTTAAAGCTGTTAAGAGCGCTGTTTATTGCCGAGACCTGCGTCAGAATGTCGGGACAATAAGCGTCGTTTTCGAGCATTTTTTCCACTCCGCGGACCTGTCCCTCGATTCTTTTCAGTCTGTTCATCAGCGACCTGAATTCCTCTTCGCTGCGTTTTTTTTTGCGTTCGCAGCAGTTTCCGTTATTTTCCATAGAAGTGCTCCCTTCATATACCCTATATGGGTATCGTATAATTACATTATATACCCTTGTGGGGTATTTGTCAATACCCCGTGGCAAAAATACTATCTGCCTTTTTCTGCTATTGCGGAAAAATATGAATAATACTGTTATCAGTTCCGTAGCCTGGAATACTGCTCTTATTGAGAGCCCCTCGTATAGTGCTCGGAGCACCGCTGCTATTGCGTTACGGACATTTGAACAGCGCCGGAAATCACTGCCTTTATTGACGATTACTGTATGCGCTCTCGGTTCTGTTTTCTCCTTTTCAAGAAGAACGAAGCTGTCATGCAGCTTGGTCTGTGGAGAAATAAAATGTCAATTATACCAATATCTCTTGACTTAACAATGATATTATGGTATAATTAGCCTATGGATCGGCTTTGATGATTCAGATCCGTGCGGGATCAGGGGATAGAAACACTGTATAAGATGAGAAACAACGCAGCAAACTGAGTCTAATAATATATGAATCGGACAGTTAGGCTTTGTTTATTCGTGAGAATGAAAGGATGCTGATAATATGAACCAGTTTACCTACTCAGATACAATCAGATCAGCTCTTGAATGTCAGCAGCAACCGCTTGCGGTATACAAATTCGTTGAAAACAGAGTTGTCACCGTTCTTCTTTCAGACGGTTTCTGCGACCTCTTTGGATATACTGACCGCGAACAGGCTGTCTGGGATATGGATCACGATATGTATAAAGACACGCATCCCGACGACAGGGAAAGGATAGCCAAAGCAGCTTTACAATTTGCAACAGGTAATGATAAAGAGGATTATGATGTCATTTATAGGACAAAGGCTGGTGTGGATTCTGACTATCATGTTATCCATGCACACGGAAAGCATTTTTACTCGGAAACAGGTGAGCGCTTTGCCCACATCTGGTATATGGATGAGGGTACCTATATCGAAGGCGAGGAGTCTGCCGCAAACGGTATGAATCGTGTGATAAACAGCGTTCTTCATGAGGAAAGTATCCTCTGTGCAGCAAATTATGATATGCTGACAGGGCTCCCAAATCTGACTTGTTTTTTCAAGCATTGCGAGATCTGTAAAGAGCGCGTCTTTCGTGAGGGCGGAGACGGCTGCCTTCTGTATATAGACCTGAATGGCATGAAATACTATAACTCACGGTATGGTTTTGCAGAAGGTGACAAATTGCTGAAATCTGCTGCGGATACTCTTGCCCGAGTTTTCGGACATGAGAACTGCTGCCATATCTCTGCTGACCGCTTTGCTGTGTCAACGACAGAGGACGGGCTTGAAGAGCGTATCGGACTTTTCTTCGATGAATTCAGCAAATCAGAATATCATCTTCCTGCAAGGGTGGGCGTTTATTCAACTTCATTGGAAGATGTTCCTGTCAGCACAGCATATGACAGGGCTAAAATGGCTTGCGACGCAATCAGCAAATCTGAAATCTCCTGCTTCAATTATTATACCAGAGAGCTGAGCGAGATCAATAATAAACAGCGCTACATCCAGTCAAACATAGATAAAGCTATCAGCGAAAAATGGATACAGGTCTACTACCAGCCCATCGTTCGTGCCATCAACTCCAAGGTATGTGAAGAAGAATGTCTGGCAAGATGGATAGACCCTGAAAAGGGTTTCTTGTCTCCCGGCGATTTTATCCCTTATCTTGAAGAATCAGGGCAGATTTATAAACTTGATCTGTATGTGCTCGAACAGACACTGGAAAAGATGAATCGGCAGAAGCAGTGCGGATTGACCGTAGTTCCGCATTCTATCAATCTTTCCCGTTCAGATTTCGGTACCTGCGATATTGTTGAAGAGATCAGAAAGCGTGTTGATGATGCAGGCATACAGAGAAATATGATAACCGTTGAGATCACAGAGAGCGTGATAGGCGGCAGCCTTGAATTCATGAAAGGACAGGTCGCACGTTTTCAGGAGCTTGGCTTTCCGGTATGGCTTGACGATTTCGGAAGCGGGTATTCATCACTCGAGGTTGTTCAGAGCATTCACTTTGACTTAATAAAATTTGATATGAGCTTTCTTCGCAGGGTTGACGAGAGTGACAGCGCCAAAGTTGTTCTGACAGAACTGATGAGAATGGCGGCTTCGTTGAAGGTCAGCACTGTATGTGAAGGAGTTGAAACAGAAGAACAGGTTCGTTTTCTTCAGGAGATAGGTTGTTCCAAGCTTCAGGGCTTCTATTTCTGCAAACCGATATCCTATGAAGCTCTCCTCGAAAGATACAGGAACAATAAACAGATAGGGTATGAAGATACAGAAGTTTCCGACTATTTCGAGGCAATCGGAAGCATCAATCTTTACGATCTGGATACGGTCGCCAGCCAGGATGAAGTCTCTCTGCGTCATTCCTTTAATTCTATTCCGGTCGGCATCATTGAGGTAAGAGGTCAAACAGCGCGCTTTGTGCGGTGCAATTCCTCCTACCGTCAGTTTATGACCCGTTTTTTCGGTATGGATACGCATTTCATGGCGAATAAGTTCACAGAATTCAGCGACACTTTCTGGGACTGTGTTGCCAAAAAATGCATTGAGCGCAAAGGACTGAACTTCTTCGATCTGAAGCTTCCGGACGGCTCTGTTATGCACGCGTTCGCACGTTGGGTAGATATGAACAGTAAAACCGGAGATACAGCAGTTGCCGTTGCGATCTTTTCGATACAAGATCCTAAGGAGGGCCTGCCGATCGAACGTATCCTTTCTGTAGTTGAGCCTTTTGGCAAACATATGCTCGGCGGTCTGTTCATATACAAGGCTGATGAGAGCGAGAAGCTGATGTACGCGAACAAAGCTGTCTGTAATATCTTTGGCTGTGAAAATTTGGAAGATTTCAAGGCTTATTCAGGCTATACCTTCCGCGGTATGATACACCCGGACGATTATTCCGGTGTTTCCGACTCATTAAAAAAACAGACCAGCGAAGACCATTCCGAACATGATTTTGTTGAGTTCAGGATCATACGCAAGGACGGCAAAATACGCTGGGTAAATTATTACAGACAGCATCTTGAAGCCGAAGGCGAGAACGGTTATTATATCGGTTTCTTTACCGACAATACCGATATGCACCAGCAGGCAGAATCGGATAAGGCTGTCCGCTCCGCTGTCATCGAAGCACTTACCAAAGGCTACGATTCGGTATGGCTCATCAGCGATATTGAAACCGAGCAGTTTGAACTGTACCGTATTGATCCGGAAATGGTACACCTTATGCCTGCACATATGGCAGTGAAGCTCAAGAAATATTCAGATGCCTTCACTTTCTATTCAAGACTGGTATATGAGGAGGACAAGCAGCAATTCCTGGACGGAGTTTCACCTGAGAGCATCGTCAGAAATACGGAAAATAAGCCTATCTATTCGGTTCCGTTCCGCCGTGTGTTTGAAAACGGTATCCGATACTACCGCGTGGAGTTTTCAAGGCTTGATATGCCGGGAGGTAAAACCGGCATTGTGACCGGATTCAGAAATGTGGACGATGAGGTTAATAAAGAATTGCAGATACAGAAGTCTCTCCGTGAACGTTCCGCAATTATCGAAGCTCTTACCCGCAGCTATGATTCAGTATGGTTTATCAAGGATATGGCGACCCAGCAGTTTGAGCTCTTCCGCGTTGATAACGAGATGGTACATCTTATTCCGACTCAGGAAGCCGCAAAGCTCAAAAGGTACTATGATGCTTTCGTCTTTTACTCAAAGCTTGTTCTGGAGGAGGACCGTGAGCGTTTCCTCAAAGCAGTCTCACCTGAGGAAATTATTGCGAATACGGAAGGGAAGCCGCTCTATTCTGTTTCGTTCCGGCGCGTTTTTGAAGACAGGGTCCGCTTCTATCGGGTAGAATTTGCAAGAATGGATATCGGAAACGGAAATATCAATATCGTGACCGGATTTAAAAATGTAGACGATGAGATCCGGAAAGATCACACAATATAAGACGTTCATGCAAGTCCGGCAAAGTTGACACAAAGATGATCGTAATCAGTAATATTTAAAAATACAGCGGTATTCCCCGGTCAGAAGGGGAGTACCGCTGTTTTCTCTGATTTGTTCTGTTATATTATTGCAAGTGAAAATGGCGGCATTCTGAAGCTGTTGCAAAATAATATGAAATGTGGTATAATGATCGTGCTATAAGCTTTAAGCTTTACTTATAAAGGAGGAAAAATCATGGCAAACAATGAAAAACTCAATCCCTATGCAGGCACTCAGACCGAGAAGAACCTAAAGGCTGCATTTGCCGGCGAGTCAGAGGCAAGAAACAAGTACACCTACTTTGCTTCAAAGGCAAAGAAGGAGGGCTTTGAGCAGATCGCAGCACTGTTCCTGAAAACTGCTGACAATGAGAAGGAGCACGCAAAGCTCTGGTTCAAGGAACTCAACGGAATAGGCTCTACTGCCGAGAACCTTAAAGAAGCTGCGGACGGCGAGAACTTCGAGTGGACTGATATGTATGAGGAATTTGCAAAGACAGCCGAAGCCGAGGGCTTCCCCGAACTTGCAGCAAAATTCCGCGGCGTAGCTGAGATAGAAAAGCACCATGAGGAACGCTACCGTGCGCTTCTGAAGAATATAGAGATGCAGGAGGTCTTCAAAAAGAGCTCCGTAAAGGTATGGGAATGCCGCAACTGCGGACATATCGCAGTAGGCGAGACGGCTCCGGAGATATGTCCTGTATGTGCACATCCGCAGTCATATTTTGAGATCAACGCAGAAAACTATTGATGAAAGACTTATGATACCGCCGACTGAACGCATATCCGCCGGCGGTATCTCGGATGCTCGCTTTATTCATCAGCAGACCGCAGAGAAAACAGGACAGGGGTAACAATCACTGCCTGTTGTTTTTCTGCTGAAACCATTGTGTGCTCTTGCCGTTGAGATTGCTGTCAGCTGCCGGGTGAGCTGTGAGCACTATACAGCATATCGTGTGATCGTATCAGAATCATAACGCTGACAGACGCTTATTTCCATGAGCATTGAAACTGAAAGGAATGATACAAATGTCTATCCTTGGAAGACTAACCAAGCGCAATATCACAGGCAAGCCTATGCGCTCCTTCGCTATCATACTGGCACTGGCGGCTTCGGCATTCGCACTGCTGCTGTGTATTGGCGGACGTGACGCTCCGAAACAGCAGCTCAGAAAAACAATGCTTAATACCTATGGCGGCGCGGAGATACAGGTCACAGACGCTAACAGGGATCTGGAGATAAATGAGAAAGACCTGCCGGAAGGTTCAAAGTATATTGTGTTCTCAACTCTACCGGTAAACGTAAAGACCTCCAAAGGCGAATATGCGATAAGGGTCACATGGTTCGAGCCTGAAAAGGGTAAGGATTTCAGTCTTGTTGACAGCAGTCCTGACCCTGGGGACGGTGTTATCATCTCCGAGAGCTTTGCAGTTAAAGCCGGGCTTAAAGAGGGCGACACCATTGAGCTGACAAGGAAAATCATGCCCGCAGAAGGCGGAGAGAACACAGAGCCCGTCACGAAGCAGCTTTCCATTAGGGTCAGCGGAATCAGCAGGGACAAGTATTTCCGCCGCAGAACGACCACTCTTTTCATGAGCGAGGAAAACGTCCGGAAGCTCTGCAATGACGGCGTTTCTGGCAGGATAAATGCTTATGTCGATATTCCGGACAGCCTTGATGTAAAGGAAGTATCCAGGGAATTGCAGGCGAAGTATCCTGATTACACGGTCGGAGAGTTCCTGACCGACGAGATGCTCGAAGACCTCGACAATCAGACGATGGTGTTCGTGCTGATCTTCGCGGTCATCTTCATGATGACGCTCTTCCTCACGTTCTCAATGTCCAAGCATATCGCAAACGAGAGGATCTCCACGATCGGTACGCTCCGCAGTCTCGGCGGAAGCATACCGAAGACCTCAGCAGTTCTGCTTACGGAGAGCAGCATTTACGGACTTATCGGCGGTATTATCGGAGCGGTCCTGTTCGCGTTCTGCGGACGCTTTGCGATAATCTCCCTGTACGGTGCCATTCCGGATGACTGGTCCATGAAGCTGTATATGTATCCGCTTGTGGTAGTGTTTACGACAGCAATACAGATCGTCTGCCAGACCGGTGCACTGGTCAGGGCAGTAAAGACGCCCGTCAGGGATATAATCTTCTCGTCAAGGGATACTGCCTATCACCTCAGCGTAAAGAAGCTCATCATCGGCGCGGCTGCTCTTGCAGGAGGCATAGTCCTCGGCAGGCAGGCTGAAGATATGATTTTCAGCATAGCGGCGATCGCGCTTATCTGTATCGGTTCAGTAATGGTGCTGCCGCTGGTGATCAAATGTATATCGAAGGTTCTGGTCAGACTGTTCGGAGCGCTTGGAATGCCCTGCGCGAAGCTTGCCGCAAACGAATGCTCCCACAAAAAGAGTACAGTTGCAAGCACTCAGCTGATGTTCGTGTCCCTTGCGATAACAATAGCGATCTTTATCACCTCAATGTCCGTCTCACAGATCTATAATCCGGATATTTACAATATGGACGCGGTCATATATCTCGATCAGAAGACCGAAAAGGTCGATGGATTTGTTGCTGCGGACGAGATAAAGGACTGTCAGTATCTCTATAATTCGTGGTCGAACGTCAAGGTGAACGGCAGAAAGAAGACAGGGGTCTGCTTTGTGGCTTATACGGAGCGCAGGCTCTACACCGGCATTCGTGACACAGGCGGAGAACCGGCTGAGGACGAGATCTATATCGGTGAGGGCTACGCCAGACAGCTCGGTGTAAAAGCAGGCGATACTGTTGAGATAAAGGATCTGGATAATATCATCAGGAACAAGGACGGCTCAGAGGAATATGCGGTCTACAAATTCAGAGTCAAAGGCTTGTGCAGTACGCTTTACCATTACAGCAAAAGCTTTGTCGTGAATGAAAAGTGGTTCAGGGCAAACATGGGCGACTATGTGGACAGGGTGTATATAAATCTCCGTTCGCCGAAGGATCTGGACAAGGTGACTTCTGAGGCGGAGAGGCTGTTCCGCGGTGCGGAGGTAAAGACCAGAGCGCAGGTCGTTGCCGATAACGAAGAGGACAGCTCCAATATCATGACCGTGCTTTACAGTATGATAGCCATAGGCTGCATACTTGCACTTCTCGGAGCGGTGTCAAATGCGATAATCGGCTTTGAGCAGTCAAGGAAAAAGTACGCGGTGCTGCATTCCGTAGCCGCAAGCAGGAAAAAGCTGTCCAGACTGATAGTTTTCGAAACTCTCATCTCCTCGGTAACGGCAGGAGCGCTGGCGCTTGTCATGGGAGTTCTGCTGACCTCGCTGCTGGAGACTGCCCTTGCAAGCCTTGATATGGGCGTTGAGATAATCTTCGACGTGCCGCTGATAATCGCGTTCATCGCGGTGCTGACGGCGGCAATGCTGCTTGCCTCTGTAAAGCCCATCTGCTCACTGAAAAAAATGAACACAGCCGCGGAGCTGAAGTATGAATGACGGAGGTACTGTTATGAGTAATGTAATAGAGATTAGAAATCTGAAAAAGCGTTTCGGTTCCGGTGAAAATGAGGCGCTTATCTATGATGGTGCTGACCTTTCGATCGGGAAGGGCAGCTTTGTCTCGCTGACCGGTGCTTCCGGCAGCGGAAAATCCACGCTGCTGTACCTTATAGGCGGACTCGACCGCGATTTTACTGGCGATATCCGTATCGGCGGCAGGAGCATCGCAGGTATGAGCGACAGCCAGCTTTCGGAGATACGTTCATTCAAGCTGAGCTATGTGTTCCAGTTCTATAACCTTGTTGCAAACCTGACTGTCGAGGAGAACATACTCCTTCCGATAGAGCTTTCCGGAAGAAAAACAAAGGACTACAAGCAGAAGCTCGATGAACTGCTGGAGCTGACCGGTCTTACGGCAAAGCGGAAGTGCTACCCTTCACAGCTTTCCGGAGGTCAGCAGCAGCGCTGTTCGATAGCGAGAGCGGTCCTCACGGAGCCGGAGATACTTCTTGCGGACGAGGCTACCGGAAACCTCGACAGTTCTTCCGGTGAGGAGATAATGAAGCTTTTCAAGCGGCTAAACGAGGAGAAGGGCATAACGATACTTCAGGTCACACATTCGCCTGAATGTGCAGCCTACGGCAGCAGAATAGTGAAGCTTGCAGATCACAAGCTGATTGACGCATAAGCGGAAAAGCCTGTAACAGCAGAAATGCCGGTTACAGGCTTTCATGTTTTCAAACAGGTCGGGTTGTCAGTAGAGGCAGCAGGGAACTCAGCCGAAAGCTGCCGATTGACTTTTGCGGCAGAGTTTAGTATAATATTATTGAAACAGGGCAGACGCTCAGCCTGCCCGTGATAACCGGAATGAACGATAACAAAGACTGTCAGCGGTATGCCGCATTCCGTTCCTTTCCTGACAAAGAGAGCATAAATAGTCGGGACAGGAGTTCGGTAAGATGGTATACTGAGATCACAGCGGAAAGAGGCAAACGTCATGCACGGCTGGATAGACGGATTTCAGACGTCGATAGAATACATAGAGCGCAACCTTTCCGGGACGCTCGATATCGAAGATATCGCAAAGGAAGCGGCACTTTCGCCATTCTACTATCAGCGGATATTCGGTGCTCTGTGCGGTATGACCGTCGGGGAATACATCCGTGCCCGCCGTATGACGATGGCGGCACAGGAACTGGTAAGCTCTGACTTCAAGGTCATCGACATCGCCTTGAAGTACGGCTACGATTCGCCGGACAGCTTTACGAAAGCGTTTCAGCGCTTTCACGGCATAACCCCGACACAGGCAAGGGAGTCCGGAGCCAACCTGCGCTCATTTGCACCGCTGCATATCAGAATATCATTGGAGGGCGGAAATATGCTGGATTACAAAATCGTGGAAAAGGCACCTTTTACACTTGTCGGTCTCAAAAGGAGATTCAGTGCCGAGACGAGCTATAAGGAGATACCGGAGTTCTGGAAAGAATGGACGTCAGACATGAAAGGGCTGAAGGGAATGTTCGGGGTATGCTCTGACATGGACGGAAAGACCTTTGACTACTGGATAGCTGACCTTTACTTGCCGTGGGAGGATATACCGGCAGGCTGTGAAACGATTCAGATACCGGGAGGACGGTGGGCATTGTTCCCGTGCAGAGGACCTCTGCCGGACAGCCTTCAGAAGGTCAACACGCAGATATGGTCGGAGTGGCTGCCGTCATTGCAGGGTTACACATTGGCAGGCAATTATTCGCTTGAATTCTATCTGCCGCCGGCGAAGGATCCTGCCGAAACGGTCAGCTATATCTGTTTGCCATTGAAAAAGATCTGAGAGGTATAAGTATGGACAAAAGCACTGGTTTCAGCCTTATGCAGCCTGCCGGAGCAAATGTGGAATACCGCAGGCTGCCGGATAATGTTATGCACGATCTCGGGCTTGACGCATTTTGCGAGGAGGTCTCGGGCGACCCAAAGGAACGCCGTATGATAACGAATGTGCTCTCGAAGCTCTCTCCCGACCCGTCTGTTGCTGCCTATCGCCAGCAGATATTCGGGGACATTTTCCGGCTGCCCGAGCTGAGAAAGAATATGATGGAGCTGTTCGGGAGGATACAGTTCATGAAGGACTTTTCCTCCATGCACAAGACCTCGGATGAGGAACTCGGATTATGGCATCTCTTTCATTGCCTTGACGATCTTGACAGCTATATCAGGACCGTTGAGACCATGCGCGGCTGCCTTTCCGATGAGAGGATACGTTCCGAAGGACTGATCTCCCTGAGGGACTACATCACTGAACTGTATGAGGACGCCTGCTTTGCCGATATGAAGAAGGATATCGCAGAGCTTAAAGTAAAGGCGTCCGACGTTCAGAGCGTGACCCTCGGCATCAATGTCAACGAGCGTTTTGAAGCTGTAAGCATAGGGCTTGTTTCCGTCAATAAGAAGCCCTTCAAAAAGTCCGGCATCGTCAGCAATTTCGCAGACGCTATCGCTTCCAGGGACAAGATACGCGAAACCTCTGACTGGGACGGCGATATGCACTATCAGCTTATCGACAAGGAGAACAGTAAAAACGCCAGTGCTTTTATCGAGAAGCTCAGCGGATTCTCGGCAGTGCGGAATGCTCCGTTCGTTGACGGGAATATCCGCTCGACAGTCATGAAAACTCCGGAAGCCGACGGTACGAGCCATTCTACCTTCTACCTCGAAACGATCGTGAACAAGATGCTCGGTTCGCTTGTGAAGAAACTCAGGGATACGCTCACCAAGTACGCAAATATTGCGATCGTGAACATCTCCGGACTGGTGCCGGAGTTCATATACTACATCAGATGTGCCGAACTGATAGGCGGTCTTATGGAAAAGGGCTGCGTGTTCAGTGAAGCTCAGCCGGTCGCTGAGAACGGTGCTTCCACTGAAGCAAAGGGCTTCTATAACCTGAAGCTTGCAATGGCAATGGAGAACGTCAGCAAGATCGTTGCCAATGACATTTCCTTTGACAAAAACCACACGGTCTATATCCTCACCGGTGCGAACCGCGGCGGAAAGACCACTATAACTCAGGCAGCCGGACAGCTATTTGTACTGGCGCAGGGAGGACTGTTCGTTCCGGCGGGGAGCTTCCGCTATGTTCCGTGTGACTGTATCTATACACATTTTCCTGCGGACGAGGACAAGACTATGGACCTCGGAAGACTGGGCGAGGAGTGTGTCCGCTTCAAAGAGATTTTCTCTCAGTCCACAGACAGGAGCCTCCTGCTTCTGAATGAGACATTCTCCACCACCTCTTTCGAGGAGGGCTACTACATTGCAAGAGATTCAGTAAAGGCGATACTTTCCAAAGGCGTGCGGACGATATACAATACCCATATGCACAAGCTGGGTGAGGACGCCGAGGAGCTTACCCGTGAAAGCAGCGGTGCAGGAGCAGCTTCACTGGTCATGAGGACCGATGAGGGGAAGCGCTCCTTCAAGGTTGCGTTAGCTAAGCCGGAGGGTTCATCATACGGCAGGGATATCGCTGAGAAATACGGCGTGACCTATGAGATGCTCGTCAGCGGCAAATGATGTATCAGGCATAGCCTGTATTCAAGTCTTGGGAAAAACTAACCCTTCCAGCAGGTCGTAAATGCCGTCCTCCGACAGTACACCCCGTTTCAGCTCTTTGGGGAGAAGTCCTGCTTCATCGGCGGCAAAGTCGCGCTTCCATGCGGCACTGCCGTAATAACTGGACAGGGCACTGAGCGCTTCTGCGGAACCGTTTTCCGCAAGCTCCATGATGCCTTCAAAGTATGTGATGCGCTGTATCTGTGCCTGCACAGATTCGGGCGTGTCATGCAGCACCTTTTCAAATCTGAACATTTCGGAATGCTCGTCGTCAGTATCGTTCGGGTCTGGGAAATGGTCGTTGTAGAATGCAACTATGCTGAAGCCGCAGCGGTTTACATAGAAGTGGATATTGCGCTTCTCAAAATAGGGAGTTACGGTGTTCCAGACAGTTACCTCCGGGTGAAGTTCCTCGACCGCACACCATGCTGCATAGCCGATGCCCTTGCTGTGAACGGCAGGGGAGACGAACAGCAGTTCAAGCTCGCCGTGGTCGTACTCTGTCCGTATCACAACACCGCCGACAGGCTTGCCGTTCTGCATTATGCGGTATGCTGCACCTGCGTCGATCGCACGGGAGATCGTTTCGTGAGAGATTATCTCGCCTTCCTCTTCAAAATGGTCGTCGCGCAGACCGAATTCCTCCAGAGCGCCGTAATTGAACGCTTCCTGATTGTCACTTATGAACTGCTCGCGGTCGGCTTCTCCGAGAGGAATGAGCTTTACGGCATTGTCTGCTGCTGAATATTCATTTTTTATCATTGTCTGTTACCTCACCGATGAAAGATTTTGTGTAATAATAATAGCAGAAGGTGAGGCTTTTGTCAATATCGGAACGAGCCGGCTGTACCGCATACAGCCGGTTTTTCGTTCCCTGGGAAAAATATTATGAAAATGCGTCTGAATTGTAAATTTTCATGTAATATTGCTTGTTGGAAATTGACATATTACGATAAAAGGTGTATACTGATAATGTATAAAACTCACAACTATATGCAGTGGGAGAACAAATATAATTTTAATAATAAGGGGGATATAGTATGATGAATAGAAAGGTAATGGCAGCAGTATCCGCTTTAGCACTTATATGCACTTCATCGGGCTGCTCTTCCTCAAAAAAGGAAAGTGAAAAACAACAGGAGATAAAGGAGTTTTCCGGCTTCTTCTGTGCGCGGAATGATGCTGTTCTGGACAAGGATAACGATGTTCAGCGGCTCATAGCAGAAAAGACCGGCGGTATCCTTAATGAGACATGGCTGGAGGATCAGGCTGACACCGACGCATTATTCAGCGATATGATAATGTCTGGAAAGTATCCGGATTTCATTTCGCCGGACGGTCCCAACTGTCAGCGACTTATAAAGGAAAAGGCTTTTATCCCGCTCGACAATTACTGGGACAAGTACCCCAACCTCAAAGCTCTCTATACCGATGCTGAATGGGAAACTCTCCGCGCGGAGGACGGTCATATATACTTTATCCCGCTGTTCTCGGCAATCAACCAGCAGAATACTGCCAACGTCCATGACGGTGAGGCTTTCTGGATACAGGTCAGAGTGCTCGAATGGGCAAATTATCCCGAACTGAAGACCCTTGATGACTATTTCGATCTGATAGAGTCCTATATCAAAGCAAATCCTACCGATGCTGAAGGCAAGCCTTATATAGGGTATGAGATGCAGTTCTCTGACGTCCGTATGTTTTCTCTGGACAATCCGCCGATGTTCCTTGACGGCTATCCGAATGACGGATGCTGTATCGTTGATCCGGAAAAGCTTGAAGCTAATGACTACAACCTTTCGCCGACCGCTAAGAAGTGGTTCAGCAAGCTTAACGAGGAATACCGCAAGGGCATTATTGACCCGGACTGCTTCGTTATGGGACATGAAGCTTACTATGAAAAGATGGCGACCGGCAGAGTTCTTGGAATGGTGGATCAGCACTGGAGCTTCGGCTCGACCGAGCGCAAGCTTCCTGCCGAGTGTACATATATCCCGTTCGGACTTACTATTAAGGAAGGCATAACCGAGCACTACCGTGACTATCCTGCCTTCAATGCATCAACAGGTGTCGGAGTAAGCGTAAGCTGCTCGGACCCCGAGGGGGCAGTTGAATTCATGAGCAAGCTGATCGAACCTGAGGTGCAGAACCTCCGCTACTGGGGCGTTGAAGGCGTTGACTATTTTGTCAATGAGGAAGGTTACTTCGACCAGACTGATGAACAGTACAAGAACTGGTTCGACCATGACTACTCTATTAAGCACAGGTGTATGTACAGCTATATGCCGCATTATGTAGGAATGGCACCTGACGGCAAGAATGCTTACACTGTCGAAAATCAGCCGAAGATCTTCCATGACCACCTTGACCCCGTTATTCAGAAGTGCTTTGATGCTTACGGTAAACAGACCTACACGGAATTCTTCAATACCCCCTCGAAAAATCCCGACTGGTATCCGATGTGGTCGTTCACAAGCTCAGTTACCGATGCTACCGAGTACGGCAAGGTCGCTCAGAGCCTCGACAGATTAAAGCGCAAATACCTTCCTCTCTGCGTTATGAGCGATGATTTTGAGAAATCATGGGAGGAGTACAAGAAGGAGTATAACGACGCAAATCCGAAGGTGTATTTCGATGCCCTTACCGCCGAAGTACGCAGAAGATGTGAGATTGCCAATAACCTTTCCTCTAATTAATCCTGAAAAGAAACAGCTCCCGCAAGGGAGCTGTTTCTTATTGATCTGCGGCATATTTGGTAGTGATGCTGCGCTGGATTTCGCTGCCGTTGACTTTAAGTCTGAATCTGCCGTTTCTGATGACGTAGTTTTCGCCGGAAGCGGAGGTCTCCTTTCCGAGCGAGGAATTAATGTCGATCATAATATCGGAGTCGTTTATCATTACTCTGGAATCGTCGCTGTAACCGCCGAAGGTGAGGGCTGAATGACCTATGGAGTCAATCTTGATATGGGCATTGTTGAGGCAGAGATCCGAGCTTCCGTTGAGTGCGCCGAAGCAGGTCGAACTGTCAGCCATAACGCTCAGCACAAGACTGACCTGATCGGTACGCACCGAAGCTTTTTTGCCGTTGAGCGTACCGAAGGTAACAGTGTCCTTGCCGTGCGAATACAGAATGACTGCACTCTTATTCAGCGTGATATCGGCGTTTCCGCTGAGTGAGCCTATGAAGACGCTTGTGCTTGCTGCGCAGTCAGCTTCGATGTGGCAGGTCGAAATAAGCAGATCGACATCTCCTGTGAGAGCGCCGATGCCGACAGCTGCTTCGTTGTTGATGCTGAAATTGAACTCACCGCGGTTTATGTGTATATTTCCGCCGAGACCCGAGCCTATACATACGGCGTTCATGCCACGGCAGTTAATGTTTACTGGACCGTCCTGATCGAATACGAGTTCGCCGTGGCGAGATTGGTGGGTATTGCCGATGCCGAAGGATTCTGAGGCATTCAGTGTGATATTTACTGCGCCGTCGCCCTCGATGACGAGCCTTGATGATTCCGGCACCTGTATTCCGGAGTCGGCGAGAGTATTCGTGCCGACGAGCACGAGCGTGACGTTGGTATTCTCGCCAAGCTCAATGCAGGGACGGTTCTTGACATTCGAGAACCATACGTCCTCAAGGGTGATGCGGCCGTGGTAATTCGGCTCGATACGCATATGCAGCTTGGTTTTCATCTGCGGAGTACCGATAATGGAGATGTCCTTGTAGACCATTTCGTCATATCCGATGACAATATCCGTACATCCGCTCTTTTCGAGCTTTGCGAGCGGAACGCGGTTGGTCTTTCCGGCAATGTAGATATGCTTGTTGTCGCCGTCGATGCGTTCCTGGTGGAACTGTTTTATCTGGCTGCGGCACTTTTCATCTATCTGGCACATTACATCCGCAGAGGGCTTTGCCGTATAGAAGCCCTGTATAAGGTCAGCACCGAGGTGAATGACGGTGCGGAGCTCCTCCTCAGTCTCAACGCCCTCGGCAAGCGCCTTGATTCCGTTATCGTGGCAGAAGTCGATTATCTCGCGGACGAAATGCTGCTTCTGGGGGTATTCGTGTATCTCACTGAGGAGTGCGCGGTCGATCTTGACAAAATCCGGCATATAGCGCAGGAGGTTGCTGACGTTGGAGTAGCCTGTGCCGTAATCGTCAACGGCGATGTCGATGTGCATTTTCCCGAAGTAGTCTTTCAGCGTTTCAAGCTCTGAATCTTTCAGCTCTGCTTCTTCCGTAAGCTCAATGACTACACGTTCAGCATGGGCAGCGAGGTAGCTGCTCAACTCCGGCATTGCTTCCTCACCGACGCTCACGCCGGGAATGCTGTTGATGAAAACTCTTGCTCCTCCGAAGCTGTCCTCGTTCTTGTCAATGTAGTTCAGAACGTTCATGAAGGTCGCACGTTCAACGTCCGGAAGGCGTTCCTGCATGGTGGCGTACTTAATGATGGAAAGCGGCGAGACCTTTGTCTCCGTGCGCGAGCGCATAAGTGCCTCATAGGCGTAAACACTGCCGTCCACTGCGCTTACGATCGGCTGGAAATAATAATCGAGAAGGTTGTCGTCGAGTATCTTTGAAACGAGCTGGTACTGGTTCTGTTCCGACGGTTCAAGACTTTCGTAAGCGCGGTTTGTAACGTCGAACTTGCTGCTGCGGAAGTGTTCGAGTTTCTCCTGCATACTCTGCATGACGAGAGTGCGCCTTAGAACTCCAAGCCCCCGGCATACCGAGCCGTTCCAGAGACGGTAGGTATCGTCGTAACTGCGGAGGCTGCTGCCGTAGCTTATGACTGAATAACCAAAGCATTCCGTTTCAAAGAAAACGGGAGTGAAGAAATAAGCGGCGGGAGTGCTGCGGTCGTCGTCAAGATCCGGGAGCATTTCCGAGGTGTCGAACAACTCGTCCGTACCGGCGATATTGCTCATGCGGTCGCAGGAATAGCGAATTGCGTGTATCATTTTCCGCGGATAGCCGCTGTTTTTGATATGGGTGTTCTGAGTTGTATTATTCCATTCTGCGGCGATGCAGAGGTGGTATTCCTCCGCGCCGTGCAGCTGATAGACATAGGAATAGAGCGTGCCGATGAAATCCTGGAGACTGGTCTGTAAGAGGAGGTTCTCATTCATGGTATTGAAAACCGAATCATAGCCCTCATCCGAGATAGCCGTGCCCCATTCGCTGCGCTTTATGATATGCCCGGGCATGGTGCCGCAGCCGCAGCTCTCGCCGAGGAGGAGCTTTGACTTTAGCTTGAAGGATTCCGGGACCTTTCCGTTCATTCTGTCCATGAGGAAGTTGAAGGCGTATTCGCCGAACTCCTCGGAAGGGATAAGCGCCGATGTGATCGAGCGCGGACTGGTCTGCCCTTCGAACGTCGAATCATAGCCGATAACGATGATATCATCCGGCACTTTTATACCGCGCTCCTCAAATGCACGGCACAGACCTATCGCCATCTGGTCGTTCGCGCAGGCAACTGCATCGGGAAGCTTCCTGCCGTCTGCAAGGAGTTCCTCCGCGCACATCTCACCGCTCTGGTACCAGAAATCTCCGTAGATTATGCGATCCTCCGATACGCTCAGACCGGCTGCTGCCATTGCATCACGGTAGGCTTTCAGACGCTCCTTGGAGTGCTTGTGCCATTTTTTACCGGAAAGATAGGCGATATCGCGGCAGCCGTGTACCTCGATGAGGTGGGTGACGAGTTCAAACACCGCGGAATAGCAGTCGGTGCAGATGCTCGGGAAAAGCTCGCTTTCCTTCTCGATAATGACTATGGGTCTGTTGAAGATCTCCTTGAGGCGAAGTTCGAGCTTGTCGGCGGCGTCCTGGGTCTGGATGCTGTCCTTGAGTATCACGGCACCATCGAACATATCCGGATTCATCAGCGAGAAGATGTTGGATTCGCCCTGCTCGCGCTCAGGAGTGTCCTGATACTTGCGGTACATAGAGAATACACAGACATCATAACCGCCTGCAAACGCATTTTTTATAAAGCCGCTGATAAAACGGCTCTGGTAGGCTTCGTCAGCCTGTCCGGCAAACAAAGCTATTCGTTTTCTGTTGCCCATAAAGATGATCCTTTCCTTTCAGCGGATATATAAATAAATAAAAATCCTGAACGGACATAAATCACTACTGAAATTATACCATATACACAGGAATATTGCAAGTAAAACGAAAAAAGTTAACATTTTCTCAAATATTTGTGATAGCCTTTGTATCGTCTTTGCTATTTCTATTGACAAAAGCTGATATTTGTTGTATAATATCACATATAGGCACTGTTTGTCATTGTTGGACCTTCGTTGTTTTTTGACAGGGGTGATATGAATGAGAAATAATATTTCAGTAATATATATAATTCTGATATGTGCGCTGACTGTCTGCGTTATATCTGCAAAACGCTCAAAACAAAGAATAAGCAATGCTGTAATGATGCTTTGTGCATCGCTTCTGATACCTGTCATCGGCAATTTTATCATTATCATTTCTGAGACCAAGCCTTACGCAAAGCTGGGGTATTACCTATACTTCATGGGCGTCGATTTCCTTATCGTTGCGCTTATGTATTTTGCAAAGGTGTACTGCCGCACAGGCGAGGTGAAGCATAAGGAGCCGAAGTTCCTCTATGTGCTGTTCGCTGCTGACGTTATCCAGATAATGATAAACTACTTTGCCGGTCACGTCTTCGCGCTCGAAAAACTTGAAGTAAGCGGTCTGGATTACTATAACTTCACGCCGCGGCTCGGACTTACGCTCCACCGCATACTCGTCTATGCTGTGCTGGCGTGTATCATTGCGATATTCGCAGTAATGACGGTAAAGATGCCAAGGGTTTACAGGGGGCGCTATGCGATTATACTTGTGACCATGCTTATCGTTGCATTGTGGCAGACCTTCTATGTCGTTGCGAGAATACCTGTCAACACATCCATGATAGGTTACGGCTTCTTCGGAATTTGTATCTTCTACTTCTCGCTGATATACCGTCCGCACAGGCTGCTTGACAGTATGCTTACGGATATAGTTTCTGATATGCCGGAAGCTCTCTTTGTATTCGACCCCAATAAGAAATGCCTCTGGGCAAACGAGGAGGGCATCAGGGTCACAGGTGTTGACATACAGGAATTTGAACTTGTGAACGAACGCCTGCGTGAGACCTTCGGCAGCCTGGACAGCGACAATACCTACAAGCAGAACAGGATAATCGTTGCTGACGGCAATACCTTCTATTACAATATCGAGACCCGTGTCGTAAGGGACGAAAGCGACGTTCTTACCGGCTATGTGCTCAGCATACGCGACACCACCGAGGAACAGCTCAGAATGAAGCGTGATATCTACAACGCTATCCACGACAGCCTCACGGGACTCTACACCTGTGAATACCTCTATGAGCGCATAAGTGAAAGACTTGCAAGCAATGTGTCGGAGAAATATTCGCTTGTCTTTCTGGAGATAAAGAATTTCAAGATAGTCAACGACCTTTTCGGCAAGTCTTTCGGCGACTACGCTCTCAAAGAAGTGGCTGACTGGATACGCGCCAATGCAAACGGCAAATGTCTCTACGGCAGGCTTGCGGGCGTAAATTTCGGTATCCTTATCCCGCGGAGCGATTACAGCGTAAAAGAGATAGATAATATGCTCTCGCAGTTTGTCGTTTCTGACGGCAATTTCGATTATCATCTGCTCATTCATCTCGGCGTGTACAAGGTGACTGATGAGGACAGTGACGTTCAGGTCATGTTCGACCGTGCCCAGCTCTCGCTCTCGACCATAGTTGACGAATACAAGACCCATGTGGCATTCTACAATGAGGAGCTCCGCCGGAAGATGCTCTGGGACCAGCACATTTCTGCACAGCTGGTCGAGGCTATTAGTGAAAGGCAGCTCTGTCCGTATCTCCAGCCGATAGTTGATACCTCCGGCAGAGTGGTTGGTGCGGAGGCGCTTGTAAGGTGGATAAATCCCGTGGACGGCTTCATGCCGCCGGGAAAATTCATACCTGTTTTTGAAAAGAACGGCATGATCGTCGAGGTGGACAGGTATATGTGGCGCTGTGCCTGCGAGATACTGGCAAGGTGGAAGGCGAGCGGCATAGATAAGTTCATTTCCGTAAACATATCGCCGAAGGACTTCTACATCATAGATGTCCGCTCCGAACTTAATGCGCTCGTCAGTGAGTACGGCGTTGACCCGGCGAAGCTGAGGATAGAGATAACCGAGACCGTCGTGATGAACGATGCCGAGGACCGTATGAAGGTGCTTAGCGACCTCAGGGCGGCAGGCTTCATAGTTGAGATGGACGACTTCGGAAGCGGCTATTCATCGCTGAATATGCTGAAGGATATGCCTGTTGACGTGCTGAAGATAGATATGAAGTTCCTCAGTTCGACCGAGGACGAGGTACGTTCGCAGAAGATAATCCGGAACATAATCAGGCTCTCGAACGATCTGGACATCATGTCGCTCACCGAGGGCGTTGAGACCGAGGCACAGTTCCGTATGCTCTCGGAAATGAACTGCAATATGTTTCAGGGGTATTACTTCTCCCAGCCGATACCTGTTGAGGAATTTGAGGAATATCTCAAAAAGAACGGATAATTAAACAGGACGCACGATGTGCGCCCTGTTTTTTTGCATGATAAATGCCCTCATTTCTGAGGGCATCATCTTTATAAGGAGGTGATTTTGTCAGAAGCCGGAGACGAGTCCGAGCTTGAATTTCTGTATCTGGAGAGCGTCCATATTGGTTATGTCATTGCTGTGGTCAACGTCGGCATTCTTTTCACCGAGAGGTGAGAGCTTGTACTTATCAGGATTGCTTATGGTCTGCATGATAAATACTGCGTCTGCCATATTCACCTGACTGTCGCAGTTTGCATCGCCGAGAGTTATGACCTCGGGATTGGTGGGTGTTGTTGTAGATGTTGTGGAGGTAGTTGAAGTAGTTGTTGTTGTGGTGGTTGAAGTAGTAGTGGTAGTAGTTGTTGTCGTTGTGGTCGTAGTAGTTGTTGTGGTAGATGTAGTGGTGATGACCTCGGCAGGTCCGTCGATCTTTGTGCCCTTTACAGCAACGATAGCCTCGTCGATGCTGAAGGTGTCCATTGTGCCTTCCTCTGTCTCAACGTAGAGGATGTATCCCGAACCCTCGGGAAGTGTGAAGCTCGGATTTGCAAGTTGAACGTATCTGCCGTTTGTGGTCTTTGCAGAAGCGATGTGGTCGTACTTTGTAGTACCGGAAGCGTCCTTGTATTCGAGTGAGAGCATGAGGTTTGCATTTTCACCGCCGGTCGTTGCGATAACGCTGAAGCTGTAAGTCTCGCCGCTCTTGAATGTCAGTGAATCGAGTGTTTTCTGAGCACCGTGCCAGGCCTTCTCACGGTTTGATACGAGGAGAGACTTATGACCGGCATAGTGAGAAGCATCTGTTGTGGAAACTGTTGAACCTCCGCGTGCTTCCCAGTCATCTGTGCCGCTTTCAAATGTATCGTGGTAGTAGTATCCGTTTTCATCGGGAGAAATGGGATCTCTCTGAACAGGGCCGTCAGTGTAGGGAGGAAGGTCCTTGCCGTCGCTTTCAAGAGTTACGATGAAAGTGGAAACGCTCTGTGCAGGGAGCTGTGCATTGAAGCTGGAACCGCTTGCGTTCATATTCTTCGTAGCAGCGTGGTTTTCGCTTCCGGAAGTTCTGTAACGGTCAACGTTAGTGATAGTTCTGCCGCTTACATCGAATGCCTGATTGATCTCTGAATTGCCCTTGTTGATCGCAACGATCTGGATCTGAGTAGCGCTGTGCTTATATGCAGAAATGAAAATATCGTTATTGGGAGACTCAGTAGCATCGATGCGGTAGTCGCCGGGACGAACGTACTTAGAGAACTGAGCGAAAATATATCCGCGCTTTGAAACGGCGTGTGTGTCCTCATAGATGATACTGTAATTACGACGGAGAGGCCATACAACGTAAGCCTGCATACCGCCGACAACGAGTGCATCGTGGATATTGACTGCCTGTTCGAGGTTGTCAGGCCACTTGTTAGCATCGACCTTGCTGTCCGGAACATAAACTTCAGTCATCCAGAGCTTCTTGCCGCAGTTTTCAAGCTGCGGGAAGTCCATCTTGCTTCTGGGGGTGCCGTAGAAGTGAGTTCCGAACAGGTCACAGTTTTCATAAGCCTTTGCGTTATTAAGTATCTTTGTGTAGTAGTCCCTGCCGTTGCCCCAAGCGCCGTACTGGAAGGTCTCAGGCGACATAAGTCTTGTACTTGTGATCCTGTCACCGTAGTTAGCGATGAAGTCAGTAGTCTCATCAGGTGACCAGTATGTCCACTCCTTAGCGTAGTCGGGCTCATTCTGAACTGAAACGCAATAGAGATCAACGCCATTCTGCTTCATATATTCACCGAAGCTGTTAAGGTGATCGGCATAAGCGGCGTAATTCGCCTTCTTAAGGTGGAGCTTACCATTGCTTCCGCCGGATTCGCAAAGATTCGACGGCGGTTCCCAAGGTGAAGCGAAGACCGTGATACCGTTCTTTGCAGCATACTGAGCAGTAGGCAGAGCCTTGTTCCACTGGTTCTTATCGGGATTTACGAAGACACGAAGGATAGTACAGCCGAGTTGTCCTTCATCGTTTCCGAAAGCGAGCTTTCGGTCTGCATCAGTAAGGTCGCCGTACCACTCGGGGTGATTGATACCGCCAAATCCGTCGATGCACTGATAAAGCTTGTTGGTGTTGATAGTACATGCACCTGCGGCTGCAGCTTCCTGTGTTGCCGTCGGAACAAACGGCGCAGATGATATCATCATCGCGCCGGCGATAGTTCCCGCCAAAGACGCTTTTAGTTTGCCGAACATTTTCATTTTTTAATATCCTCCCTTAAAATGTATTTTTTGCAAACTGTATAAGTTTATTGACTTATTAGCATCAGTATAACATATTTTTTGTGAACTTTCAACCCACATTTTGCATATGCAAAAAAATTATTTTCACTGTTAAAATATTATTGTGCTGAATTGACAAGAAAAGGGCACGGAATGACCGGTGCCTCTTTGACTTATATCGTTTCTCCGCGTTCTATCCTCTCCGCAAGGTCATTGAGATAGACCCAGCGCTCCATCTTTTCAGAAAGCTCCAGTTCAAGAGCGTCCTTACGGTCGGAAAGCTCCTGAAGCTTTACATAGTCCGAGAAATTTGCGGCTATCTCCTTTTCGGCATCGGCTATCTGCTGCTCGAGTGCAGCGATATCATCGTCGATAGTTTCGTACTCGCGCTGTTCCTTGAACGAGAACCGGAGCTTTGTCCTGCAATTTGCCGGACGCTCCTTCTTTTCGGCTTTTTTCTTGGGAGCAGGGGAGGAGGGAGACTGCTCGGCTGCCGATTTTTCGGCATAATCAGAGTAGTTCCCGTTATACCTTGTGCATACGCCGCCGCGGAACTCGAATATCTCGTCCGCGGTCTTGTCGAGGAAGTAACGGTCGTGCGAGACCGCAATGACCGCACCGCTGAAGCTTTCAAGATAGTCTTCAAGAATAGTGAGCGTAGCAATGTCGAGGTCATTGGTCGGCTCATCGAGAAGGAGGATATTCGGTGCTGTCATGAGTATTTTGAGGAGGTAAAGTCTCTTGCGCTCGCCGCCGGAAAGCTTTTCTATACTGCTCCACTGGAGCTCCGGCGTGAACAGGAAGCGTTCGAGCATCTGCGAGGCAGTAACAGTACCGTCCGGTGTCTTTACGATGTCGGCGGTCTCACGGATATAGTCTATCACTCTTGCGGAGGGGTCCATGTATTCACATTCCTGCGAAAAATAGCCGATATTTACTGTGTCTCCGATGACTATGCTGCCGCTGTCCGGAGCGAGCTCACCGGCGAGCATTTTAAGGAAGGTGCTCTTTCCCTCACCGTTCCTGCCGACTATTCCTATTCTTGCGTCACGGGAGATGATGTAGGAGAAGTCGGTGATGAGCGGTTTTCCGTCTATCTGCTTGCTGACGTTCATGAGCTCGATAGTCTTTTTCCCGAGCCTTGACGAGACCGACTGGAGCTGGAGCTTGTCCGCGGCGACGGGTATCTCGCGGTTTTTCAGTGCCTCGAATCGTTCTATCCTGTCCTTGGATTTGGTACCGCGTGCCCTTGCTCCGCGGCTTATCCATTCGAGCTCTCTGCGGTAAATCGAGCGATTCCGTCGCTCGGCAGCCTCGGCGTCCGCTTCGCGCTGAGCCTTCTGCATGACGTATTCATTGTAGCCGCCGTCGCAGACAAAGAGCCTGCCGCGGTCGATCTCAGCGATCTTGTTGCATATCTTCCCGAGGAAGTACCTGTCGTGCGTGACCATTACGATTGCGCCACGGTATTTCATAAGCAGGCTTTCAAGGAGCTGAGCGGTCTCGTTGTCGATATGGTTTGTTGGCTCATCGAGAAGCAGCACATCGCTGGGCTGGATAAGTGCGGCCGCGATGCCTGCACGTCTTTTCTCACCTCCGGAGAGCGTACTGATATCGCGCTCCTGATCGGATATACCGAGCTTTTCGAGCATTGAGCGTGCTTCGTATTCCTTAGCCTGACGGAGGTCCGTCGGGAGATTCATCATGACCTGCGAGAGCACGCTGCCGCTGTTCCCGAACACCGGTATCTGAGGCAGATATGAGAGCTTGATGCCGTTAGTTCTTATGGTCTCGCCGCTGTCGGCTTCCTCCGCACCGGCAAGTATTTTCAGGAAGGTAGATTTTCCTGTGCCGTTTATGCCTATGATACCAACCTTATCGCCCTCGTTGAGGTAGAAAGAAACGCTGTCGAGTATCTTCCGTTCCATGTATGTTTTGGAAATGTTCTGAGCAGTTAGTAATATCACTGTATCTCTCCTTGTTTATGATGCTGCGTGCAGGGACTGTGTCCGTTCATTTAAAGGAAATAACTCCCCATTTTCCGCGGTACTTTACCCATGCCTTTCCGTCTTTTACGGGACGGATATCTTCGAGTATGCCGAAGTCTATGACAGTCTCTCCGTTCATGTCGATGTAGCCGCATTTTCCGTCTTTCTTTGCCGCTATATAGCCGCCTGTCGAGCAGAACGGAACAGCCTTGCCGTGGGTATTCTTTGCGGAGCTGTACTTGTCGGCATCGCTGAACATTGAAGTTACAGGCGCCCACCACGGGCTCATGTCGATGTTGCAGTCGAATGGTTCAAGATCAGATGCTATGAGGTTGCCGGTATAATCATAGATATCCCAGTGTTTGCCGTCGTTGGAGAAGGCGGCAGTTCCGTAAGAAACAGGGATATTTATTGCATATTCGCAGGTGCCGCCGGCGTTAGCATAGACGTACTTATAGCCTTCAGTCATGAACTTCTCAATGGAATCGTTGTAGAGGTAGAAGCGCTCGTCCGTTGCTGATGAATTGCCAAGACCGTAATCAGCCTTGTCGTAGTTTATCTTCTGCACGATGTATGAAGCGTCCACGCCGCCGTATTCTGCTTTGGGCTTTTCGTCCAGCGAGTTGTACATATAGAATTCGCCGTCGTTTTCGTCAATGAAGTAGGTTTGCGTCCATGTGCCGATGCCCGGCTGACCGAAAGCCTTTTCGCGGCTGACTATCTCCCACTTTGAATTCTTGTCGGTACTCTTTCGC
The DNA here is from genome assembly GCA_017525915.1 of Ruminococcus sp. Classification (GTDB taxonomy): domain Bacteria; phylum Bacillota; class Clostridia; order Oscillospirales; family Ruminococcaceae; genus Ruminococcus. The sequence goes on along the minus strand of JAFXSC010000014.1, from coordinate 41,412 downwards.
TCCGAGAAGACAGAGTAGCCGGTCTCTGCGTCGTATACGCAGACGAATTCGTCCATGCCGTAGAACTGATTGCCGTTGAAGGAGTCATATTCCGGCTCAACGGCGATATTTCCGTTGTAGTCGATAAGACCGTACTTACCGTCGCGTTCGATGTAGACATAGGGCGAGGTATGTACCTTTACGTTGGAGCTAAGGCTTCCTGAGAGGTAACGGTCGCCGACGAGTATATCATCAGCTTCTATCTCAGGCTTTACCACCCAGTTGAGCTGGTCGGCGGCAGAGCGTTCACTGGTCATCTTTATCCAGTCGAAGTAAAGTACCTCTTCGCTGCTGACGTGGAAGGTATCGGTCCCATTCCTGCTCCAGCTGTAAGGCTTGTAGCCGACCGCCTTTGCGCTGAGGCGGTAGTCGCCTTCGGGAGCGGTTATCTCGAAATGGCCGTCACCGTCTGTCTCGCAGGAGTATTCCTCGCCGGTATTAACGTTGGTGATAGTTGCCTTAGCGACGTTGAGTCTTATATTCTCGTTGTCCTTGTCAACGATAAATCCGAGCACGCTGCCCATTTCCGGCTCTGTTCCGTTGCCGCTGCCGTTGGTGGAATGTGCCTTTTTAACAGCCGCGTATGCGTCGAGCATCATGCACCCTTTGGAAAGTGGAGCGGCAGTGCTGCGTATTATATCCTTGACCTCCGCGCCTGTGAGTTTACTGTTGGCTGTCCATACCATAGCCGCAGCACCGGCAACGTGCGGAGAAGCCATTGATGTTCCCGACCAGTTATACTGATCTCCGTCATCTCCGATGTAGGTGTTCTCATACTCGTCACCGGGAACTGTTGAAAATATCCGGCAGCCGGGGGCATAGATATCCGTGCGCTCTCCGCCGTTGGAGAATCTGGCGATGCTGAGGTCTGTGTCCAGTGCGCCGACAACTATGATGCGGTCGTAGACGTCGGGGTAGTCGTTTTTTTCTATGAGGGAAAGGCGGGAGTTGTACTTGGCTTCAAGATGCCCTGTGCCCACCATAGAATCATTGCCGCCGGAGTTGACGATAACGAAATCATAGCCCTTTTTGAGCATTCTGTCAAGGAAGTCGCCGAGACTTTTTGCTGCCCATATGTATCTGGAGTGGCTGGCAGGGTCGTTCCACCAGTTAACAAGTCCGTTGTAGTCCCAGTAGCCGTTTTTCTTGAATTTCTTTATGCCATCGTCATGATCTATACCCATGCTGACATTTATGACCTTGACGTTGCGGACAATAAGTTCCGCGGTGGATATCTTCCATTCTATTGCTGTATCGAATGTATTGTGGTCCGGGTCATTCTCAGTGTATTTGCATATTCCCCAGTCGGAAACGCCGTAGAGATTGCCGTCTCCGCAGGGATATACGCCCTCGATGCCGATGCCGTTTCCGGAGGTAGCAGCCATAGTGCCGGCAACGTGCGTACCGTGATCCTTGTCCTTTACAGCAATGTTGACGCCGTTCATTCCGTTGTCATAGAAGGTCTCAACGAAGCCGAGGTCCTCGTGATCCTTGTCGAAGCCGGCGTCTATAAGTCCGACGCGGACAGGGTCGTAGGTGTAGGGCGTTTTATGCAGCTCTGCCTGTGCTTCGGGAGCCTTTATCGTGCGGTAGCCCCATGCGATGCTGTCAGAGTTTTCTTCCCATGCCGTGCTGACTTCCTCACCTGAGAAGCTTGCGGTAAAGGGGAGAGCGTAGTCAAGCTCTGCGGAGTAAACAATGTCCTCGTCCTGAATATCGTCAATAATGCCCTCAAGCTCACCGAGCGGCTTGGCTTCGCCGAACCTGAGCTGGTAATCTCCGCTGACCTCTATCTCGCCGACGATGCTTGCACCGTACTTTTCGGCAAGCTGCGCGATATCGTCCCGGCTCACGCCGTCCTCAGCCACGAGCAGGACTTCATTGTCGATATACATTGCAGAGGAATCACCGTCAAGAGGTGCGATGTGTTCAGCCTCCGGAGGCGAATAATAGATAAGACCCACCCCGGAGTCAGGGTCGGGAACGGTCATGTCAATCCCGGCAGTCAGTCCGGAAATGATATCGTCGTTATCGTCTTCATTGCTGTCGCCGCATCCGGCAAAGCCGGTGAGCATTGAAAGTGCAGTCAAAGCGGCAAGAATTCTTCTGTTAAGCATAATGCCCCTCCTTGAAAGTGTGCCTTTTCTATATTATATCACGTTTTATCAGTGTTTTCAATAAATCCGGCGTTTTTTCGCACAGTAACAGCAAAAGCCCCGGTGTACCGCGGTACATCATGGCTGTATCTTTGATATGCTCAGTCTGCAAGGGCGAGCTTCATCGGTCGATCAGATAATGTATCGATGTGAAAAATCCGGAATTGCCGTTTATTACAAGGACGAGCAAGGAATTGTCAACGTTTTTTGCCGCATCGCACTTCACAGTTTTCCTGATGTTTTATTGTGCATATTATTGAACTAACAGGAAGAATACTTCCTGAAAAAAGAAAAAACTTTACGGATGATACTGCACCGTATGAAAAATCACCGAAAAACCGGCAAAAATCAAGCATAATATAGTCAAAACGGAGTATTGGATTGACAAATTGTAAATTTTCATCGTCACCCCTTTACAACCTCTTAAAAATGTATTAAAGTATAATTTGGAAAAATTACAAATACGGAGGTCATTTATAATGAGAAGAAAAAGCAGCTTCAGGAACAGAGCAGCTATTGCACTGGCATCTGTCATGATTGCGGCAGCTTCATTCGCTCCCTCTGCCATACGGCTCGCGCCCCTCAGCGCAAACGCCGGTGAGCAGCTCGGTCAGACAAATTTCGATAACGGGGTAGGTCTCCCGTGGCATATCGTTGAGTCTGCACCGGCTGAAATGGAGTTCAAGATCGCTGACGGTGTATACTCTGTCACTATCGTCAATCCGGGTGGAAAGTCCAATGGCGGTGAGGACAGGTGGGACTGCCAGTTCCGCCACAGAGGGCTCAAGATAGTTGCCGGTCATCAGTACAAGGTACACTACGAGCTTACTGCTTCAAACAGCGGTAAATACTACACAAAGATAGGCAACCTCGAGGGAAATGTTGAGCTTTGGCACAATATGTCAACAAACGACGGCGATTTCAATAGCTGCTGGGACCCCATCCAGGTCAGCGCAAACGAGAAGAAGGTCGTTGAGCTTACCTTCACACCGAGCCAGTCGCTTGATGTTGCGGAGTGGGCTTTCCACCTCGGCGGAGACGGACAGTATACTCCCGGCGGATGTTTCCCTGCCGGAACAGTCATAACCTTTGACAATATGTCGCTCATCGACCTCACGAGCGACGAGAATGACTATATCCACGATGACGAATATAAACGCGCGAAGGTCGTCACCAATCAGGTGGGATATTTCAAGGGCAGAGCAAAGAAGGCGACATTGCTCAGCAGTGCATCCGGCAGCGTTGACTACGAGATAAAGGACAGCTCCGGAAAGACCGTATATTCCGGCAAGAGTGAGCCCTTCGGACATGATGACGATTCAGACGACGATGTTCATGTTATCGACTTCTCGGATTTCGATGATGCAGGCAAATATACCATAGAGACAGAAAACGGCGAAAAGAGCCACGAATTCACCATCGGCGAGCCCGAGAGCTATTCCGCTCTCCTCTACGATTCCCTCAACTATTTCTACCAGAACCGCAGCGGCATAGAGATAGACAGCAAATACATTACCTCCGGCGACAAGAGCGCTCTTGCGCGTGCTGCCGGACACCCCAAGGATACCGCTGAGATACAGCAGACATGGGGCTATACCGGTTCGAGCGGTACTATTGATGTTACCGGCGGCTGGTACGATGCCGGTGACCACGGAAAGTATGTCGTAAACGGCGGCTTCTCCCTCTGGCTCATGCAGAACCAGTACGAGACTGCCGATAAATGCGGATTTGCCGATGTTTACGCGGACGGCACAATGAATATCCCTGAGAACAACAATAACTACCCCGACCTCCTTGACGAGGCCCGCTGGGAAATGGACTGGATGTTCTCTATGATAGTCGCCAGCGGCGAATATAAGGGCATGGCTTACCACAAGGCTCACGATGAAAAGTGGACAGCCCTCGGTATCGCTCCGGCTGACGACAAGATGAAGCGTATCGTCAAGCCCCCGACGACTGCCGCTACACTCAACCTTGCTGCCTGCGGTGCTCAGGCTGCACGTCTCTGGGAAAAGTACGACAAGACCTTCGCGGACAAATGCCTGAAGGCTGCAAAGGAAGCGTATGAAGCTGCAAAGAAGCATCCGACCATGTACGCTCCTCTTGATGAGTCGATAGGCGGCGGTGCTTACGGTGATGACGATGTTACCGATGAGTTCTACTGGGCAGCCTGCGAGCTGTTCATTACAACAGGCGATGATACCTACTATGAGGATATGAAGAAGTCCGACTTCTTCCTGAAACTGCCCACCTCCCTCGGCGGCGGTGAGAGCGTTGACTCCGTCGGAAGCTTCGACTGGGGAAATACTGCCGCTCTCGGTACATTCAGCCTCGCTATGAACCCCAAGTCGGCAGGCAGCGATTTTGACGATGTAAAGGCTAATATCGTCAAGGCTTCCGAACACTATATCGAAATGGAGGACAAGCAGGGCTACGGTCTTCCCTACGGACAGAGCACAATAAGCTATAACGACAGCGATAAGGGCTACCTCTGGGGCTCGAACTCCTTCGTTGCCGACAATGCGATAGTATGCGCCTACGCCTTCCTCCTCACCGATGACGCCAAGCATATCAACGGCGCGATCGGCGGTATGGACTACCTCCTCGGCAGGAACGCTATGGACTATTCCTACGTTACAGGCTACGGTACTCACGCGATAGAGTACCCTCATCACCGCTACTGGGCATGGCTCATCGACGATACCTTCCCCAAGGCTCCGAACGGCGTAATGTGCGGCGGTCCGAACTCCGGTATGCAGGATCCGTGGGTGCAGGGCATAGGCTGGAAGAAGGGCCAGATACCTCCGCAGAAGTGCTACCTCGACCATATCGAGGCGTGGTCCGTAAATGAGTGTACTATCAACTGGAACGCTTCTCTTGCATGGCTTACAGGCTTTGTCGCTCAGGAAAACGGCGGCATCAAGGTCGGAGCAGTCAACCAGTCCGAGAAGAAGGAAAACAAGACCACTGAGGCTGAGACCGAAAAATCCAAGGAGACTACAACTGAGAAGTCCACTAAGGCTGCTGATACAACTGACAGCGAGGATATCACCACTACTGAGGAATCCTCTGGCAGCGGCAGAAAATCAAACCTCGGCGTAGTCGCACTCGTCGCCGGCGCAATAATTATCGGCCTTATCTCCCTCGAATTCTTCGTCTATAAACTCATCCAGCTCAAAAAGAAACAGTAAAATAACAGGGACGCAGAATGAACTGCGTCCCTTTAGACTGTCAAAAGACTCATTTCGGGACGCCGAGGGCGGTGCCCACTACAAACACATTTACGTTGGTTAGCAAAAATGCAGGGGCAGGTTCCTTCGCCAGCCTGTAATTCTATTAATATAACTATTTTGGATAAACTAAAGGGACGCACACTGTGCGTCCCTGTTATATTTACTGTTCCTGTTCGCCGAAGATACGGACGGCTTTCATCATGATAGCGCATTCGAGTCGCTTCTTTTCGAGCTGACATGAGAGCTTGTGGGCGGAGCGGATATCGCCTGCATACTGGTAGTTATTGGCGTTGCAGCCGCCGCTGCAATAGAACTTAGCCCAGCACTTGCGGCAGTCCGGCTTTGAGTATACATGAGCCTTTGCAAAGTCAGCCTTCATCTCATAGTTGAAGGTGCCGTTGTCGATATTGCCCATTTTGTACTCGTCGATGCCTACAAACTGGTGGCAAGGGAAGATATCTCCGTCGGGTGTGATAGCGACATAGTCGTTGCCGCAGCCGCAGCCGCGGAGGCGCTTGATAGCGCACGGACCCTGATCGAGGTCAAGCATGAAGTGGAAGAAGTTGAACTTTTTACCTGTTTTCTCGTTGTCTATGATTCTCTTTGCAAGTATCTCGTACTCCTTGAATACTGCTGGAAGGTCCTTCTCGGTAAGGGCGTACTCATCGCCGTCACCGACAACAGGCTCGATTGAGATCTGGTCAAAACCGGCTTCATACAGCGCAAAAACGTCGTTGGAGAAGTCAAGGTTCTTGTTTGTGAAGGTACCGCGGACGTAGTATTCCTTATCGCCTCTGCCTGCTACGAGCTGCTTGTATTTGGGGAGTATCATGTCATAGCAGCCCTTTCCGCTGGGAAGAACACGGAAATAATCGTTGACTTCCTTTCTGCCGTCGATAGAGAGCACGACGTTGGACATCTCGCGGTTTATGAAGTCTATCTTCTCATCGTCGAGGAGGAGACCGTTCGTGGTGATAGTGAAGCGGAAGTGCTTTCCGAACTCCTTCTCGCGTGAACGCGCATACTCAACGACCTGTTTTACGACGCCGAAGTTCATGAGAGGCTCACCGCCGAAGAAATCGAGCTCGAGGTTCTCACGGTCGCCTGAGTTTTTAAGCAGGAAATCGATAGCGTGCTTGCCGGTCTCGAATGACATGAGCTTTCTGCCCTTGCCGAAATCTCCGGTAGAGGCGAAGCAGTATTTGCATCTGAGCTGGCAGTCGTGAGCTATATTCAGGCACATAGCCTTGATAGGCGAGGCAACTGAGTAATTGGCATACTTCTCATAGTCATCTTCAGAAAAGAGGATCTTCTCGCTGTAAAGCTCAACTATTTCCTGATAGCAGGATTCGATATCCTCAGGAGAATAGACCTTTGAGAGCTTTTCGACGACCTTTTCCGGACATTTTTCTTCAAACGGAGGTTCAACGTTGTCGAGGAGATCATATGTAAGCTCGTCCACGATATGAACGCCGCCGCTGTTGACGTCGAGGACTATATTGAAACCGTTGAGCTTATATTTATGGATCATTTCCAGCACCCTTCTTTCTGTTTAAAAAAATTTGAGGCGGGAGTATGACAACCGCCTCAACAGACCATACGCATTTGCCTTAATACTGGCTTATCTCTCGCACTTCTGATTTGCAACAGTGCAGGATGTCTTGCAGGCAGACTGACAGGAAGCCTGGCACTTGCCGCAGCCGCCCTTCTGAGCGGATTCCTTAAGATTAGCCTTGTTGATAGTCTGTATGTGCTTCATGTTTTTTACCCTCCTTGGAGACGTATACAGTGAGTGTACACTGCTTATCTGATGAGAATATTATAGCACGAAGCGAGAAAATTTTCAATAGTTTTTGCAATAAAATGAAAGTTTGTTAAATTTCTACAATATTGATAGCGAATTTTAGTGACCGGTTAACGCATCTTAAATTTTAAGTAAATGCTAATATATTGCAAATTTTCTGTAAATATGTAAATACGATTAACAGTTTCTCACTGCTTCCTTGATCGACTTTACATATTCTGCGACGTAAGGAGCAGCGTCCCTGCCGTATTTGTCGATTATCTTTATTATCGCCGAACCGATTATCGCACCGTCCGAGAGCGAAGCCATTTTTGCAGCCTGTTCCGGAGTTGAAATGCCGAAGCCGACAGCGCACGGAACGCTGGTGTTCTCGCGGATAGTGCGGACGATATCGCCGATGTCGGTCTTGATCTCAGTTCTTGTGCCGGTAACGCCGAGGCTCGATACGATATATATGAAGCCCTCTGCTTCCTTGGATATCATTGCGATGCGGTTTGCTGATGTCGGAGCGATGAGGGAGATGATATCAACGCCGTACTGCTTTGCAACTGCCGAAAATTCGTCCTTTTCCTCATACGGGAGGTCGGGGATCACAATACCGCCGACGCCTGTCTCGCAGCATCTTGCCATGAAGCGCTCAGCGCCGTAGGAGAACACTACGTTCGCATAGGTCATGAAAACGAGCGGTATCTTAACATCTCTGCGGAGCTCCATTACGAATTCAAAGACCTTGTCGGTGGTGATACCGCCTGCAAGTGCGCGGATATTTGCTCCCTGAATTACCGGACCCTCTGCTGTGGGGTCGGAGAAGGGGATACCGAGCTCGATGAGGTCAGCACCGTTCTCAGCGGCAGCGCGGACAACCTTACCTGTTGTTTCGAGGTCGGGAAAGCCGCAGGTAATAAAGGGTATGAATGCCTTGCCGTCCGCAAAGGCTCTTCTTAAATCACTCATAAATATTCTCCCCTCTGTATCTTGCGATAGCGGCGCAGTCCTTGTCGCCTCTGCCGGAAATCGTGATGATGATTATTTTATCCTTGTCCATAGTCGGGGCGAGCTTCATTGCATAGGCAACAGCGTGAGCCGACTCGATAGCGGGGATAATGCCCTCCGTGCGTGAAAGGTACTCGAAGGCATTTACAGCCTCGTCATCGGTGACCGGAACGTACTCAGCCCTGCCGGTATCGTGGAGATTTGCGTGCTCAGGACCAACACCGGGGTAGTCAAGACCTGCGGAGATGGAGTAGACCGGAGCTATCTGACCGTACTCGTCCTGACAGAAATAGGACTTCATGCCGTGGAAAATGCCTATTCTTCCTGTATTGACGGTAGCCGCAGTCTCGAAGGTATCAATTCCGCGTCCGGCAGCCTCACAGCCTATGAGGCGCACGCCCTCGTCGGGGATATAGTGGTAGAAGCTTCCGATAGCGTTTGAGCCGCCGCCTACGCAGGCAATTACTGCATCGGGAAGTCTTCCCTCCGCTTCAAGTATCTGTGCTCTCGATTCACGGGAGATAACAGCCTGAAAATCGCGGACGATAGTGGGGAAGGGGTGGGGACCCATTACAGAGCCAAGGCAGTAGTGAGTATCGTCGATACGGGAGGTCCACTCGCGCATGGTCTCGGAAACAGCGTCCTTCAGGGTAGCGGTGCCGGACTTTACCGGTACAACATCAGCTCCGAGGAGCTTCATGCGGTAAACGTTGAGCGCCTGACGCTTGGTGTCCTCTTCGCCCATGAATACGACACATTCCATACCGAGGAGAGCGGCAGCAGTAGCTGTTGCAACGCCGTGCTGACCTGCGCCGGTCTCGGCGATAAGGCGTGTCTTGCCCATTTTCTTGGCAAGGAGAGCCTGACCGAGAACGTTGTTTATCTTATGCGAGCCTGTGTGGTTGAGGTCCTCGCGCTTGAGGTATATCTTTGCGCCGCCGAGGTCAGCGGTCATCTTGTCAGCCCGGTAGAGGAGCGAGGGGCGTCCAGCATAGTTGTTGAGGAGGTCTGTGAGCTCGCGGTTGAAGTCCGGGTCATTCTTATAGTGTTCATAGGCGTTTTCAAGCTCTATTACGGCGTTCATCAGTGTTTCTGGGATATACTGTCCGCCGTGAATACCGAAGCGGCCTTTTGATTGTGACATTATTACCATTCCTTTCAAATATCTCTGACAGCGTCAGAAAATGCCTTCATTTTGCGGTAATCCTTTGCGCCGTCCGTCTCTATCGCAGAGCTTACGTCAACTGCGAAGGGGGACATCGTTCGGACTATTTCGCCGACATTTTCGGGACTTAGTCCGCCTGCGAGGATATACGGGCGCTTTATGCCGCTTATGAGGCTGTGGTCGAAAAGCTCGCCAGAGCCCGCACCGGAATCGAGCAGGACTATGTCCGCGTCAGAATGCTCTGCGGCGAGGATATCCTCCTCGCTCCTTACCTGAAACGCCTGTATTATCGGCGCATGGGTAAGTCCGCGGAGGTCGGCGATGTAGCCGTTGTTCTCATTGCCGTGGAGCTGTATGAAGTCGATTATGCCGTAGGAAACGAGGTCGGCGGCATAATCGGGGGGGACGTTGGCGAAAACTCCTACTGAGAGTATTCCTTCGTTCAGATGACTGTGCAGAGCGGCGGCTGCACGGTGTGTGATGAATCGCTTGCTGCCGGGAACGAATACGAAGCCGATGAATTCGGGACGTATCCTGTTCACATAGTCTATGTCAGCTTCGCTTTTCAAGCCGCACATTTTGATTCGTGTCATGGCTTACCTCTCAATTCCGATAATTTGTCTTTTTTATCTGGAGCCTTCATGAGTGCCTCACCGATGAGGACTGCGTTGACTCCTGCCTGTCTGAGCTGCTCGATATCGGAGGCTGAGCTGACGCCGCTTTCCGATACGAAAATTATATTCTCCGGTACAAGGCTCCGCATACGGCGGCTGTTGCCGGTATCGACAGAGAAATCCCTGAGGTCGCGGTTGTTGACGCCGATGATACGCGCTCCGGCGCTTACAGCATCAGCGATTTCCGATTCATTGTGGGCTTCGACGAGAGCCGAGATGCCGAGGGTGTCACAGACGCCGATGTAGTCCTTTATCTGCTGCGGAGTGAGTATCGAGCAGATGAGGAGGACTGCCTCTGCGCCGAGGAGCTTTGCCTCATATATCATATATTCGTCAACCGTGAAATCCTTGCGTATGCAGGGTATATGGACTGTGCCGGCTATTTCCCGGAGGTATTCATCGCTGCCGAGGAACCACTTGGGCTCGGTAAGGACGGATATGCAGTCCGCACCGGCAGCCTCATACTGCTTTGCGATGTCCAGATAGGGGAAATCCTCTGCGATGATGCCCTTCGAGGGCGAAGCCTTCTTGCATTCGCAGATGAAGGCGATATCGTCCTTTTTCAGAGCCTTCTCAAACCTGAATCTGCCCTTCGGGAGTGCGAGAGCGAGCTGCTTTATCTCCTCTGCGGAGACCTTTTCCTTTGCCGCGGCAACACGCTCCATTGCGTGAGCGGCAAGCTTATCGAGTATAGTCATATTTCCCTCACGAGTTTGAAACGGCAATGACCTTTTCGAGGACTTCGAGAGCCTTTCCGGAGTCGATGAGCTGAGCAGCGGTCTTTATACCTTCCTCCATTGACTGAGCCTTGCCGCCGATGAATATTGAAGCGCCGGCGTTGAGGAGTACGGCATTGCGCTTGTGACCCTTTATCTCACCGGAGAGGATACCGCGTGTTATAGCGGCGTTCTCAACAGGTGTACCGCCCTTGAGGTCGTCCTTTGTGCAGCGCTCGAAGCCGAACTGCTCTGGAGTGATCTCGTAGTTCTTCATCCAGCCGTCCTTGTACTCGCATACAGCGGTCGGAGCGGAGAGCGATATCTCGTCGAGCTTGTCGGTGCCGTATACGACCATTCCGCGCTTTGAGCCGAGCTTCATGAGTACCTCGGCAACTGGTTCAAGGAGAATTCTGTCGTAAACACCGAGGAGGTGATACTTCGGGTATGCCGGATTTGTGAGCGGTCCGAGGATATTGAACACTGTGCGGAAGCCGAGCTCCTTGCGGATAGGTCCGACGTACTTCATAGATGTGTGGTACTTCTGCGCGAAGAAGAAGCAGAAGCCAGCCTTTTCCAGAAGCTCGCGGCACTTTTCAGGCTCAAGGGAGATGTTCACGCCGAGTGCTTCGAGGCAGTCAGCAGTACCCGATGCGGACGAAGCGGCACGGTTGCCGTGCTTTGCAACGAGTATTCCGGAAGCTGCAATGACCATTGCGGAGGTTGTGGAGATATTGAAACTGTTGGAGTGGTCTCCGCCTGTGCCTACGATCTCGAACAGGTCGAGGTCGTTCTCAAATCTTGTGGCAGCGTCGCGCATTGCAGCGGCACAGCCTGTGATCTCGTCGATAGTCTCAGCCTTTGTGCTCTTGGTGGAGAGTGCGGAAAGGAAGGCTGCGTTCTGAGTGGGAGTGGTCTGTCCCGTCATGATCTCAGTTATAACTGTGTATGCCTCATCGTATGTCAGATCCTGCTTGTCAACTATCTTTGCGATTGCTTCTTTTATCATTGTAATACACCTCTGTATCAAAGTTCAATAAAGTTTCTGAGCATTATCTTTCCGTCGGGAGTCATTATCGACTCGGGGTGGAACTGTACGCCGAATATGGGGAATTCCCTGTGCTGGACAGCCATTACCTCGCCGTCATCTGCAACGGCAGTTACTTCAAGGCAGTCCGGGAGAGTTGAAGCATCAGCCGCGAGGGAGTGGTATCTTGCCACGGGAGCACCCTCGTCTATGCCCTTGAAAAGGGGAGAGTTTCCCTGAAAGCTGATGACCGACTGCTTGCCGTGCATGAGCTTCTTAGCGTAGGTAACAGTTGCGCCGTATGCCGCACATATTGCCTGATGGCCGAGACATACGCCGAGAGTTGGTATTTTCCGGCAGACTGTCTTTGCAGCTTCAACGATTATGCCGGCGTCCTCGGGACGTCCGGGACCGGGAGAGAGGATAATGCGGTCGGGAGCGAGCTTATCTATCTCCTCAACGGTCATCTCGTCATTGCGGATGACCTTTATTTCGGGCTCTATCTCGCCGATGAGCTGATAGAGATTATATGAAAAGCTGTCGTAGTTGTCGATAAGAAGTATCATAATTCTGCCTCCTCTGCTGCTTTGAGGGCATTGACGACAGCTGCCGCCTTGTTTATGCACTCCTGGTATTCCTTCTCGGGAACTGAATCTGCAACTATACCTGCGCCGCTGCGGACAAAGACCTTGCCGTTTTTCTTGTAGGCGATGCGTATGGCTATGCAGGTGTCAAGGTTTCCGGTAAAGTCGATGTAACCGATAGCGCCGCCGTAGATGCCGCGCTTGTTGTTCTCGAGCTCTGCTATGAGCTGGCAGGCTCTTATCTTTGGCGCACCCGAGAGGGTTCCGGCAGGGAGAACTGCCCTTACCGCATCAAGTCCGTCGAATTCATCGCGTATCTCTCCGCGGACGGTCGAGCCGATGTGCATAACGTGGGAATAGCGCTCGATGCTGTGGAGCTTTTCAACGGAAACGCTGCCGAAACGGCTTATCTTTCCGAGGTCGTTTCTTCCGAGGTCAACGAGCATATTGTGCTCTGCAAGCTCCTTCTCGTCGGAGAGAAGGTCGGCTTCGAGAGCCTTGTCTTCGGCATCGGTCTTTCCGCGCGGACGTGTGCCTGCAAGCGGGAAGGTGTGGAGAACGCCGTTTTCGAGCTTCACGAGGGTCTCAGGAGAAGCACCTGCTATCTCAACATCAGTGCCGGAGAAGTAGAACATATAGGGAGAAGGATTGATAGTCCTCAGCACGCGGTAGGTGTTGAGGAGACTGCCCTCGAAGCCTGCACTGAGGCGGTTCGAGAGGACTATCTGGAAGATATCGCCCTCATGGATATGATGCTTTGCCCTTTCGACCATATCGCAGTACTGCTCCTTTGTGAACAGGGGAGTCACCTCGGAGGTGAGCTTTCCTGAGGTCGAAGCGCTGCGGTCGCCGCTGCGGAGCAGGTCAGCCATCTGTCTGAGTTCAAGCTTTGCCTTGTTGTAGCCTGCTTCACCGTCACTCAGGCGCATATTTGCGATGAGGATAATCTTCTGGCGGAAGTTGTCGAAGGCAATGACCTTATCGAAAAGCATGAGGTCAACGTCCTTGAAGCTCTCGGTGTCCTCGGTCTGAATGCGGAGCGTCTTCTCCGAATATGCGAGGAAGTCGTAGGAGAAATATCCCACGAGACCGCCTGTGAAGGGCGGCAGATTGTCAAATCTCGGGCTTCTGTACTTTGAGAGTATCTGCCTTATCTGAGTGCTCGGGTCGTCCGAGGTCATTTTTATGTCACCGATAGTCAGGTCGCTGCCTGAAGCTGTAATCTGAGCCTTGGGGTCATAGCCGAGGAAGGTATAGCGTCCCCATTTCTCCTTGTCGGCGACGGATTCGAGCATATAGCAGTGCGTCGATACGCTGCGGAGTGTCCTTATCGCCTCGATAGGCGTGCAAATGTCGGACATTATCTCGCAGCTTACAGGTACGATGTCGTATCTTCCGTCTGCCGCAAGTGCGGCTACTTCACTGTATTCTGGGAAAAACTGCATATAAAAGCACCTCCGGTTCTGCCGGGATAATAAAAAATCCCTGACAGAAGTATTTTCTGTCAAGGACGAATAATAGCTATCCGCGGTACCACCTTGATTCACGGAAAAACATCCGCGCACTTAACAGGATACTAACATATCCCTGATGTTTAACGCACATCGCTACGTTGCAGAATACTCTGAACGCACGGCAGTTCACAGCGAGGTCATAAGCCTCTTTGCGTACCGGCACTCATTTGACTGCACCCTCAGCGGTCCATTTGATGATCTGTGTTTCACCTGATTCTCAGCAGCGCAGGCTCTCTGTGGAGGCATAATCATCTTTATCTCCGCTTCAACGGTTTGAATTACTATGATTATATCACGGAATCTCTGATTTGTCAAGGGGTTTTGAAAAAAAAGCCGCGGCAACGGTAATTGCTTGATAAGGCTGCTTTTCCGTGCGGAGGTAACTCCGCAGGCAAGAATAACTCTGCCTTCACAAGGGATGCCTTCGGAGAGTTTCGCTGCCTTAAAAGTTGAAAGCGGTGACTCTTCCCACGGGCTTCCTTCTTCAAAACCGATAGTCTGTTTTCGCTTACTGAAGAAAAGATATGATGAAAGAAATAGCCCGAGCTTGATGCTCAGGCTGAAAAGGAGATCTTCCGCAGCAGTATCATCTTATTGCTGCAAAGGCATCGTCAAGAGCTGCGATGAGGTCATCAACGTGCTCTGTACCGATGGAAAGGCGGATAGTGGTGGGCTTTATTCCCTGCTCGGCAAGCTCAGCTTCTGTAAGCTGGGAATGTGTTGTAGAAGCCGGATGTATAACGAGTGACTTTACGTCTGCAACGTTGGCAAGGAGTGAGAATATCGCAAGATTGTCGATGAACTTCTTTGCGTCGTCCTCAGTGCCCTTGATATCGAAGGTGAATATGCTGCCGCCGCCGTTGGGGAAGTATTTCGTGTATACCTCATGGCTCGGCTCGGTGCTGAGCGACGGGTGGTGAACAGCCTCGACCTGCGGGTGCTTTGCGAGGTATTCAACGATAGCCTTTGAATTGGAGGTGTGGCGCTCAACACGGAGCGAAAGCGTCTCAAGTCCCTGCAGGAACAGGAATGCGTGGAAGGGCGAAAGTGTTGCGCCTGTGTCGCGGAGAAGTATAGCGCGGATATATGTTACGAATGCGGCAGGACCGACAGCAGCCGCAAAGCTTATGCCGTGGTAGCTCGGATTGGGCTCTGATACCCACGGATACCTGCCGGAAGCCGTCCAGTCGAACTTTCCGCTGTCAACGATAACGCCGCCTATGGCTGTACCGTGACCGCCTATGAACTTGGTCGCGGAGTGAACTACGATATCAGCACCGTATTCGATAGGACGTACAAGATAGGGAGTAGCGAAGGTGTTGTCAACAACGAGCGGAATGTTGTGAGCATGAGCAATCTGAGCTATCTTCTCGATGTCGACGGCATTGGAATTCGGATTGCCGAGCGTCTCGATGTAGAGAGCCTTGGTGTTTCCGTCAATGGCTGCCTCGAAGCTTTCCGGAGATGAGGGGTCTGCAAATTTAGCGGTAATTCCGTAGAGGGGGAGTGTGTGTGCGAAGAGGTTATAGGTGCCTCCGTAGATAGTCTTGGAAGCAACAACGTTCTCGCCTGCCTTTGCAAGAGCCTGTATCGTATAGGTGATAGCTGCTGCACCGGAAGCAGTAGCGAGTCCTGCAACTCCGCCTTCAAGTGCTGCGATGCGCTGCTCGAAAACGTCCTCGGTGGGATTGGTGAGCCTTCCGTAGATGTTGCCGGCGTCTTTCAGACCGAAGCGGTCGGCGGCGTGCTGTGCATTGTGGAATACATAAGAAGCGGAAGCGTATATCGGAACTGCCCTTGCATCTGTTGCGGGGTCAGCCTGCTCCTGTCCGACATGGAGCTGTAAAGTTTCAAAATGTAATTTATTATTAGCCATGGTAATTTCCTCCTGAAAAATTTAATTATACATATGGGAATAATAGGATTTAATGTGAAAAATAACATCGTCTGCTGCACATTCGGTCAGCAGCAAGAATTATCGTGCGGAGCTGAAGCATTGTCTTACTCATTGCCGTCACCCTTTCGTTTGGTATGCCTATATTATACATCGGAATTATATATCTGTCAAGACTATTTTTCTTATAGTCAGTTATAGCCTCAGACTATAACTTGATGCAGCAGAAAGGGGAATGCTTTTCAGCATTCCCCCGTAATTCAATCGGGAATTGCACAAACCGGGAAGTTCTTGACTCTGCCGAGCAGATAGTCATTGAGGAGCTGAACGTCCTTTGCGCTTATAACGCCGTCGCCGTCGAGGTCAGCAGCGTCCGGGTCGGAGACATCTGCGCCCTGCGAAGCTTTTCTCATGAGCATGAGGTCATAGACATTCAGCACGCCGTCACCGTTGAGGTCGCCGTATGCAACATCGTCATCATTTCCGCCTGGAACGTCCGGGCTCCACCAGTTGAGGTTGTAGAGGTAGCCATCGCTGCCCTTGAAAATGAAGTAAATGTCGTTCTTGCCGGTGAGCGTATCAATCGAACATCTCTGGGTAGCCCATGTCTGCCAGCCGCCTGTGCTCTTGACGTCCATAGAGCCGATGAGCCTGCCGTCCGGTGAGCCGAGCCTTATCTCGAGTGAAGCTTCTGCGCCGTTTGAGCCGATGCGGAAGTCGATAGCTCTCGTACCTGTTCCGAAGTCGATGTTCTTGAAGCCGATATAATCGCCGTTTTCGATGTAGGCAACATCGCTGCCGCCCTCGCTGCAATTCTCAGTCTGTATGCCGGACTGGTCATCGTAACTCTCAGCCTCGATAACGTTAGCCGAACCGGTGCCGCTTATGCGGAGGATATGACCGGATTTGCTGAGCACCTTTCCGCTGCCGTCGAGGACGTAAATGCGGTATTCACCCTCGTCCTTCGGGGTCTTGATGCTCTCTGCGCTGCCGGAAGCCTTTGTCATTGAGCTGCCAGCCTTGAAGGCCGTAGTACCGTCGGGAGCTATCCAGACCGTCTTTCCGCTGCCGCCCTTGCGTATGGGGAGGATACTGCCGCCGGTAGTCGCACAGCTTGCCGGGAAGACCTGATCCGCCTCGGATTTGAGCCATGTGGGCACGAGGCCGCTGTATTCGCCGGAAACGCCCGAATTCAGGCATATCTTATACTGAGCGAAGGGCCATACGTTGTCAGAAACTACTATCGGGTCGTCGATATCGCTGTAAGGCGGATTCTTACCCATTTTCTTAACAGTCGCATATGTGCGCTTGATAGTGAGGTGGTGCTTGTCGCCGTATTCCTCGCAGTTGATGGTGTAGGTAACATCGGGGCTTATTTCGAGAATGTTGTCGTTCTCCTCGATATAGGCAGTACCCTCGTCGTTGTGGAGACCGTAGGTCGGCTGCCACTGAGCCGCTGCCGGAATGCCCTGAATGTAGTTCTCGTTGATGACCGTACCTTCCATCTGACCGATGGTGTATATACCGCCGCTGTCGTGGAGACGGTTAAGGCTGTTGATAACGCGGTTGTAGCATATCATATTATCGCGGCAGGTGGTGCTGTCCTTGAAGTTGCACCAGCCCCAGCCGAGGTGGATGCCGTTGTAGGCGGTCTTTTCAATGGTATTGCTGAGGATCTTCACAGTGTCGGCGTAATAAGCTGTGATAGCCGCACAGCCGCCGAAGCCGTGAACAACGCTTATATCATAGAGCATATTCTGCGAAATGGTGTCGTTCTTGCAGACGCCCTCGACACCGACAGGGAACTTCTCGTGGTTATCCCATGAAGCATCGCCGATGTAGATGTGCTGAGGGTGACCTACCGTGATACCGCTCGAAGTGATATCGGTGATGAAGTTGCCGGTAACGTTAGAGTTGATAACGTCGTTCGTCATGGATATGCCGTCCGCGCCGGTGTGCTTTACGGTATTTCCTGTGAGGGATATGTCGTCACTGTTGGTGATATGCACTGCTGCCGGAAGCGTATCCGCCATCTCGTACTTATACTTATGCCAGTTGGAATCGGCAAAGGCTGTGTATGTCTGAGCCGCCTGACAGGTGGTCTTTCCGTGGGAACCGTCAACGTCAGTGAGCTGATAGTCCGTATTTGCAAAGGTGATGCCGGAGAAGCTCAGACCGGTAACGCGGTCCTTGGTGGAATCGCCTTTGATAACGATGAGCTGGTCGGCGAAAGGTGCTTCAACGTCAGCCTTTGTCATATCCTCGCCCTCGCGGGGATAGTAGTACAGTACCTTTTCGGTCTTGTCGAAGAAGAACTCGCCGGGATCGTTCACGAAGGAGAAGGCATTGTAAACTGTATGGGTACCTGTTACGGAGAATCCTGCGCCCCAGCCGGGAGTCTGAGCGATAGCGCCGTATGGCTGCTGCAAAAGGAGTATGAGCGAGCCGTTTTCGTACTTGACATCGCGTGTGCAGACGATATTCTCGTTCCACGTTGTACCGTTTATTACCTCGAGGTCGTCGAAGTTGGAAGTGATGCGCGGCATCGAGCTTGCGTCATATGCAAGACCGTCACTTTTTGTGCCGGAGTCCCAGGCCCAGTCAGCCTGACCTTTTTCAATATGGTATTCACCGGAGCCGCCCTTTGCCTGAACGGTAACGCTTCCCATGTTGGCACGGCGGTCGTTGACGTAGAGGTTGCGGAGCTTGTAGTCGCGGTCGAGCGGAGCTTTCCAGAGTTTGTCATCGTGCTTTGTCCAGCCGGTGACCTGTGCTGCACCGTTTATGACAGGAGTTTCGCCCTCATAAGCCACATAATTAATATGGAAGCCGTTGGTGGCGGAGTCCTTTGTATCGAACACGACAGGCTCGGTTATGCGGTAATCGCCGCCGCGGAGATAGACCGTGATATCGCCGGTCATGTTGCCGTTGACCTTCCTAACCGCGTCACGGGCAGCCCCGATAGTGCGGAATGGCGAGGAAAGAGAACCGTTTCCGCTGTCATCGCCGTCGGGGGAGACATAGAATACTATGCCGCTCGTATCGTCAGCCGCGTCCGAAGGGAAAAAGGTAACTCCGGTAGAATTGACGATGAGCGCCGAACCTATGAGCACAGAAAGGCCTGATCTTAAAAAGCTGTGCATAATATCACTCCTTATGAATTGTTTTACAAATTGTTCCGGCATATTAGAATACAATATGTTAATATTATATATATTATAATATGCGGCGGCTCGCTCTGCAACCTATAAAATGCAGAATAGGTGGACAATGTTAACATCTGATTCCCCGCGGCACTTTTATAATACCAGTGGACAAATACCGTTTTATGTGGTATAATAGACTTATATCTGTAACAAATACAAGAGGTGATGCTATTGACACACTACTATGAAATAATGTTCGGATTATCGGTGATCCTGACGATATTCTACGCGCTGTACTGGCACAAGCACTTCGACGCGCACTTCACGCTGATATTCTGCTTCATACCTGTCACAAACCTCGGCTATATGCTCATCGCAAGAGCTGACACCTTGGAGGCGGCGCTCACCGCGAACCGGTTCGTGTATATAGGAAGCTGCTACCTCGTGCTGCTGTTCATGCTGACGGCGTTCAGTCTGTGCCAGATAAAGCTTAACAGGATACTGAGACTGCTGTTCATATCAATCAGCACGGGAATATACATCTGCGTCCTTATCGGTGATACGGGCAAATACTTCTACAAGTCGCTGAGTTTCGAGAAGACCGACGGGACCGGCAGGCTTGTCAAGGAGTACGCCTTCGGTCACACGCTGTTCTATGCTATGCTGATAGTTTATTTCGTGCTGAGCATAACGGTGATGATATACAGCTTTTTCAGGAAGAAGAACGTTTCCAACAAGGTGATATGTCTCATGATGCTGCCGGCGCTCATATCGCTTTCCAGCTATTTTATGGGAAAACTCTTCCCGGCAGGCATGGAGCTCGTTCCCGCGACGTACGTCATTGCCCAGATATGCTATCTGCTCGTCATCGACCGTGTGTGCATCTACAACGTTACCGAGACCTGTGCCGATTCCCTTCTGGAAACAGGCAGTACCGGCATACTATCGTTCGATTTCAGGTCAAGCTACCTCGGCTGCAACGAGACGGCGAAAAAGTTTTTTCCGGCAGTTGCAGACCTCGATATCGACAAGTCCGTGGCAGCAGTTCCCGAGCTGAAGGACAATGTCTGCAAATGGCTCGAGGACTACAAAAGCGACAACACCTACGACAAGATCACCTACAATGCCGGGGACAGGATATTCTCCGTGAATATCGGCTATCTCTATGACGGAAGACGCAGGAGAGGCTACCAGATATTCATTACTGACGATACTCAGAACCAGCAGTACATCTCGCTAATAAACCGCTATAACGACGACCTCCGCGATGAAGTTGCAAAGAAGACTGCCAATATCGAGGCTATGCACAACAAGCTGATACTCGGCATGGCAACTATGGTCGAGAGCCGCGACAATTCCACCGGCGGTCATATCCGCAGGACGAGCGAGGTGGTCAGGATACTCATTGAGGAGATACGCAGCTCTGAACTTTATGACCTCTCCGATGAGTTCTGCAACGACCTCATAAAAGCCGCGCCTATGCACGACCTCGGAAAGATAGCCGTTGACGATGCGATACTCCGCAAACCCGGAAGATTTACCGATGAGGAGTATGCGGTCATGAAGACCCACGCCGCAGAGGGAGCGCGTATCGTCCATTCGATACTTGAAGGCACGGACGATGAGGAGTTCCACATAATTGCCGAGAACGTAGCTCACTATCATCATGAGCGCTGGGACGGCTCCGGATATCCTGTCGGTCTGGTCGGCGATGCGATACCTCTCGAAGCGCGTATCATGGCGATTGCCGATGTGTATGATGCCCTCGTCAGCAAGAGAGTGTACAAGCACAGTATGTCGTTCAGTCAGGCTGATGCGATAATCATGGAGGGCATGGGCAAGCACTTTGATAAGTCGCTCGAACCTTGCTACGTCAGCGCAAGACCTAAACTGGAAGTGTATTACAGCAGCCTTCCCGTCTATTGACCTGAGGCTGAATAAACAAAGGCTGTGCGGATAAGTGCGATACTCATACAGCAGATTTATGCGTAACTTACCGGGGCAAACCTTTCTGAGGAAAGGTTCTTCTCCTGCCCCCTTTCCAAAGACTTTTATATTTAGTTTTTTCAGCAATGGTATAAAACAGCCGGAAGTCAAGCAGACTTCCGGCTTTGTTTTTTCTATCCTGACTATCATACCATTGCGGAAAAAACCAGATGAAAGTTTTCTGGAGGGAGTTTGAGGGTGACTCCCCACGGGGTGGGGAGATGTCAGCGAAGCTGACAGAGGGGACGATCCCGATTAGGGTGCCCCTTTCTCAAAAGGGGTTTCCTCAATAAATGACGTATATACGGCTGTATGCGTATCACACATATACTGCACAGCCTTTGATTATACGAGCTTTATGTAATCTTTGGAGACGTAGCCTTTGACGTTTTTGTACTTTATAATATACCAGCTTCCGTCCTCACCGATTATCTCGACTTTTTCGCCCTTGTCGGCACCGCCGATTATCTTGGAGTCGGTCGTTGCCATCTGTCTTATGTTGAGTGCGGTCTCCTTGGTATTGACAATGCCGTACTTTGCTGATGAGGCTTCGGAGCCCTTTGACACCGAGAGGACGACCTTTGTGCCTTTATCGACGCTTGTTCCTGACGAAATGCTCTGGGCGATGACCTCGTCCTTCGGGGTAGTGCTGCTGTTGAAGAATTCAAGCTCCACCTTCAGACCGAGAGCTGTGAGGGCATCGGAAGCGTCCTGATACTTCTTTCCCTTGACGCTCGGGACCTCGACCGACTGGTCGGGCTCGCGGCCCTTTGATACTGTAAGGGTTATCTCCGTATCGAGGGGAACTTTCTTGCCTGCGGCGACGTTCTGGTAGATAACATTATCCGGAGCAATCTCGTTGCTGTATTCCTGAGCGAACTTCACGCGGAAGCCTTTTTCCTCGAGTTTGACCTTTGCCATACGCATATTATCGCCGACAACGTCCGGTGTCTCGACGAGGTCTCCGTAATCGGCTTCGGTCGGAGCTTCGGTAGCCGGCTCGGTATAGCTCGGGACGGTGCTTTTCTTTGTGACGGTGGGATTTGAATTTTCCGTAACTGCAGCGGGAGCTTTATTTTCCTTGTCCGAGGATGAGCTGCCGCCCTTGCCTTTGAAGAAAAGCATAAATACCACGATTCCGGCTATCGCAAGCAGTAGCGCGACCGAGATAATGATGAGCATACGCTTGCTGCGTCTGCTCTCTTTGATCTGCTCATAGACGGTATCGCCGTCGTTGAAATGTGAGCCGCCGTACATTTTATTCGTAGAGCCGTTGTACGGATTCTTCATGGAAGAGCCTGAAGCCGGAGCACTGCTGTTTTTTGGCGGAGGCGCAGAATAGCCGGATGCAGGCGGCGGTTTCGGAGAAGAATACCCGGGATACGGCGGATTTGGCTTGTTATTGCCGTAGAGCTGCTGCGGCTGGTAAGGCTGGGGGCCGCCGCCGTACATTCTGGGTTCTCCGTAAGGTGGATTATAAGCCTGCGGCGCATTCGGCTGCACCTGTCCGACGCCGTTGTTCCTTCCGCCGCCGGGCTGGGAAGGGTTGATTGCATTGTAAAGATCGCGGTTGTTGAAATCCCTGTTCTGACCGTTGTCTGGCATAGTATCTCTGCCGGCTGTCCGGCAGACTCACCTCCTTATTCTTCGATCGTTATGTCTTTCTGGAATTTGATCTTGTCGCCGTATATCCAGCTTATCGTTACCTTTCCTGTTGAGAGGACCGTGAAGGTGCCGTCATCATTGAAGGTAATAACATCCGGATTGCTTGAAAATCTTCTTACGTCATCGTGGAAAGGACCTGTGGGCTTCACGCGGACGGTGAGCGTCTTTGCGACGCTGCTGTCAGCGTTCCTGATAATAATAGCGTAGTCCTTTTCGTTGCCGCCGACCTTTGAAGCATCTATCTCGAGCTCATAAACGTTGTCCTTGTTCACCGTTGTGACGTTGAGACCGGCAGGGCAGTCAACGAAGATATCCTCGTAGTCGCCGGGAGTGACGCTGAATTCGACCTTTGCGCTCGCGTGCTTTTCGACTTTGTATTCATAGCCGAAGAGCTCCGATATCTCGCTGACCTTTACCTTGTCAGGACATTCAACGCTCGTTATGGTGATGTCCTCATAGACGTTGATGTCAACGATATCGCTGCTCAGTTCTATACCGGTTATCTTTTCGGAAGACCTTGAGCTGCTCTGGGAAGTCTGGACCTGCGTGGCTGATGTATCGCTGCTTGAACTGTCCTTGCCTCCCTTGTTGAGAAGTTTTACGCACAGGAGTATCGCGGCGCCGATGACCACGACCGCGACGATGCCTGCAATAATTGGTATCGGATCGAAGCTCTTTGACTGCGGGAAGAGCTGAGGCTGAGGCGGTTCCGGAGCCTGTGGCTGCATTGAGTTCATCGGCTGCATGGAAGGCAGTGTATGCATCTGCTGTACCGGAGGTACCGGCGGTGCAGCCTGAGGAGGGATGACCGGTGCGATGACCGGAGCGGCTGCACCCTTTTCGAGGACGTCAAGGTCGCGTATCATCTCGTCTATGGTGGAATATCTCTCGTCTGTACGGTAAGCACAGGCGCGGAGGATTATCCTTGAAAATTCGGCTGAAGCCCTTTTCGGCGGCGGTAGCGTTTCGCCGTTCATGCGCTTGTCAACAGCGGCTTTCATGGGCATTCTGTCCTCGAACGGCATATACAGGTCATTCATGAGCTGATAGAGACATATTCCGAAGGAGTAGATATCAGCCTGACGGTTGTATCCGCTTCCGGAACGTGCAAAGAATACTTCCGGCGCGAGATATCCCTTTGTACCGGCAATATCTTTTGAAGAATCGGTCTGCTTGGAGATATTGAAATCGCCGAGCTTATATACGCCCTTGCTGTCGATGAAGAAGTTTCCGGGCTTGAGGTCGCGGTGGATTATACCGAGATCGTGGGCAGCCTTTATGCCTCTGCCGATATCGCAGGCGAGGCGGAGGATATTCTTCTCGTTCAGGGTGTACTGTCTCTTTTTGAGAAGGTCGCTGAGGCAGTCGAGGTACTCCATGCGGATAAGGAAGTAGTAGCCTTCTAGCTTGCCGTTTATCATAAGCTGGCGGATATCCTCGTCCTCATAGGATACGATATTCGGACAGCTTCTCAGGGAATACATTATCGTGGATTCATTGACTGCGAGCGCCCTGTGTTCTTCTATGTACTTCTTCTTGCCGGCTTCGTCGAGTTTCAGTGAAGGGTCGGGAACGATTGGCTCTATCTTGAGAGCTGATACGTCTGTTCTGCTCATGCGCTGGGCTGTTACCTTGTATACCGCGCTGTAAGCTCCTGTGCCGATCTTCTCCTTAATGAACCAGTTCTCCCAGAGAGGCTGCTTTATCTGTTTAAGTATAGTTTCGATCAATTCGCTGTTTTTCACTTTATCAACTCCGGATGAAATAATACTATGGCAGCATTCTGATGATGTCTTCGGTGACGCCCTGCTTCCTCATATAGGCTATGAAGCTGTCGCAGACGGCACTGATGACCTCGCGGTTCGTGAGCTTTGAGCTGCTTTCGCCTCTGACGAGAGCTTTTGTGAGCCCGATCTTGTAGAGGCTTGTGGAAAGGAAACGTATCTGCCTTTCAACGGCAGAAGGTTCTGTAATGGTGCGTCTTCCGACATCACCGTAGACTGAGTTCATCAGGTCGGTGAGCCTTAGCGGCTCACGTATGCACATTTCTGCCGCGACGCATAGAACGTCGAAGCCGAACACTTTTTTATAGAAGCCGGAAAGTCTGAGGTGTGCCATTATATCCGGCTGAATGAAGCCGCCCTTGTTTCTCCATGCGTGGGCTATGGCGGCTGCGGCGAGGTCGTCGGGCGAGACCGGCAGCATTACAAGGCGAAGGTTCCTTCTGAATCCGAAGCTGCGGAGATAACTGCCCGAATCCGAGCATACGGTCACGAGGAAGGTGGTGTAGTTGAAGAGATCGCAGAGCTCTGTGATAAGAGGTGCATCACCGTTTCCGGGAGCGCCGGCACGGGCTTCTATAATGACGGTATCAGGTCTGAGCTCCTTGACGGTATTTCTGAGCTCGCTGAGCCTGCCGCTGAAAAGCGTGGTCTGTATGCCTTCTGCTTCTGTGATCCGGGCTGTCAGCCGGGTGAGTATCGACGATCCGCAGATCAGGAGCGACGGCTGAGGGTTCTTCATATTCTGACCTCCGGGGGATGATTCTGAGCGGCAGTGTCTGAGCAGCTCACCGCATCAGCTTATACGCATCAGTAATTATATACTTATTATAACACATATTTTCCGTTTTGTCACCTGTTATGATAAATTTCTGAAAAATATTTTTTACCGGACGCTCACAGCGGAAGAAAAAGCCGTATCCCATTCCGGGATACGGCAGTGATGTCAGCTGAGAAGCCCCTCGAAATCGCTGACAGATACGGGCTTTGAGAAATGATACCCCTGAAACAGCCGGCAACTCATTCCCCTGAGCATACCGAACTGTTCTGCTGTCTCCACACCCTCAGTCAGCGAGGCTATCCCGAGGTCCTCCGAGAGCTTGAGGATGTTCTGGATTATAGTTCTTGCCTTTTTCTCATCACTTGACTTGCTGAGGAACTTCATGTCTATCTTCAGGACGTCAACCGGCATATCCTTCAGCATATTCAGCGAGGAATAGCCGCTTCCGAAATCGTCCATCTCGACGATGAAGCCGTCGTGCCGCAGGTCGTTGAGGATAGCCATTTTGTCGTCGATATTGTTCATCATGACAGTCTCGGTTATCTCGATGCGGAGGAGAGACGGGTCGATGCCGAACTCGCGGACAAGGGACTTTATTTCGGCAGTAACGTCGATGAAGTAGAAGTCCTTCGGTGAGATGTTCACGGATATGAAAAGGCTGCGGCCTTCCTTCTGCCAGCGGGAGAGTATCTCGCAGGCGCAGCGCCACATATGCTTATCGACCTCGACGATCATGCCGTTCTTCTCGAATACCGGAATGAACTTTGCAGGCGAAAGGAAGCCTTCTGTCGGGTGTATCCACCTTGCGAGGGCTTCTGCGCCGACTATCCTGCCGGAGGTGTCCACGATAGGCTGGAGGAACGGGCGCAGCTCTCTTGTTCTGAGTGCATCATGGAGCTGGGCAGAGATGAACTGATCCCAGAGCACCTGACTGCGTATCTTGTCGTCATAGTAAGCGATATGGGTCTGGTATTCGTCCTTTATCATCGATAGCGCAAGATGTGCGCGGTCGAACATTACCGAAACATCGGTATCCGCTTCGGTTATACGGTAAACTCCGATATGTATGAGCACATGGTATTCAACCGTGCCGTCGTTCACAACGAACTGCGTCAGCTCGTCTTCAAGCTCAGCGGGATCGAACTCATCAACAGGTACGAGTACGCCGAAAGTATCTCCGCCGAGCCTTCCGTAGATGCAGTTGTCCGAGCACTCCCTGCGGAGCCATTCTGCGATGCATTTCAGCGTGAAGTCGCCGAAATCGTTGCTGAAGATATCGTTCACTATCTTGAAGTTCTTGATATCCACGAAAACCACATATCTTCCGCAGTCCGGGGAGGAGGCGATAAGCTGTGATATGCGGCTGTAAAGGTATTCGCGGTTGTAAAGTCCGGTGAGCCTGTCGTGAGTGGCGTTGTGTATCTCCTGACGGAGCCTGAGCTGTTCGGCGGTATTGTCGCGGACGTTGAGAAACGAGCCTGCCGCATTTCCGTGCTCGTCATTTACGAGAAACTTTTCAAGGGCGTAATACTTCTCATTGCTGCCGCTTCCGATCGTCAGGTGCGAGGTCCAGCCGTTTGAGGAGAGATCGAGAGCACTGCCGAAAATACCTTTCAGACTGTCATTTGCGGTGGAGAATTCTCCGCCTGTTATGCCGGCAAGCTCTTTTGCGTTGGAATTTGCCCATATACAGCGCCCGGTCATATCGAAGAAGAACACCGAATCGGGCAGCTTTGAGACGATATTGGCGAGCATACGGTCGAGCAGCTTCATCGGGCGGTAGTACAGTGAGAAATAGAAGCAGAGCACGCCGAAGACCGCAAAGCCGATCATTGAACGGTCGAGGGGCGAGCGTGAGAAAATGTAGAAGGTCTGCCAGAGACCGCCGAGGAGCAGGCAGATGAATATGACGGAATATCGCTCGGAATATATCCTCGGCGAACGTATCGTCATAATGAAGAAAAATATCAGCACTGAGAGGAATATGCCGTAATCCACGATGCGGTGGAAATACTGTCCCGCGTAGGGCACGAGCCTGTAATACGGGGCACCGTAGGCTTCTATCTTCTCGGTGGAAAAAGCGTGTCCGAAGATGGGATTCAGAGCGAGCTGCACGACATCAGCCAGTAGAACGCCGATGACGGGGCCCACGACCTTTGCCGGTATCCTTACCTGTGAGTAGGTGACAGCGAACATGAGCATGGCGAACATGAAGAAATCCATGCCGATGAAATAGATATAGCAGCCGGCAGTAGAGAGGAGCTTTTCGTGGGACACAATGAGAATGAGGTTGCCGGTCACGGGGAGCAGTATGCTTGTGAGAAGTCGGGAGACCGCCCTTCCCACGGCTTTATTCGTTCTTCTGGAGATAACTGCGCCGACAGAAAGCACAAGGATAAGCACTATGAAAACAATAGAAAGCGCTTCTCTCATAGCCTATCCCTCCTAAAAATACAAATCGTAATATTTCAGCCGCTGATTATTTAGTTCCGGCTGATGTTCTTCCTGTCTGACCTGTAATTATTATACCATAGATGCTGATACAAGTCAATGTTCATGGAAGTACAATGGTCGGACAATTGTAAACTTTTTTCGCAAGCCGGTTATATCACGAATGTATTATACAGCTGGTAATTAAATATCAACATCTATCGTCAGACTGATATCCCAGTCCGGATATGCTGCCTGTACATCGGAGCGTATCTCGCTGAGCACGGAACTGCGGTCGGCAAGGCCAAAATCGAGTATGACGTCGAAGGTCATCTGCTTCTGCTCCGGGTCGGCGTAAAAACCGTGGATCTGCAGAACGCCGTCGTGGCGGCGCACAATGTCCGTTACCGCATCGCGTATGTCGGAATGACTGCTGTCAACGGTATATATGCCTATCCCGGCGAGGATTATGCCGTGCTCGGTGTAGACCTTTTCGGCTATTCTGCGCTCCATGCGATCTATCTCGGAGGCTGTCATGCAGGAGGGTATCTCAACGTGTACCGAGCCGATGAGCTTCCCGGGACCGTAGCTGTGGAGTATGAGGTCATACGCGCCGGAAACTGCCTTATCGGAGCAGATTGTCTCCTTTACGGCGTCAACGACTTCGCGGTCAATGCGCTTTCCGAGGATATCGTCAACGGTATCGAGAAGCATACCGATACCTGCGCGGATAATGAACAGCGAAATTGCAACGCTGACGTAGGCTTCGAGGTTTTTGCCCGTAAACCGGCAGATAAGGGCGGTTACGAGTACAGAAGCGGATATCACGGCGTCGAACAGCGCGTCTGAGCCCGAGGCGGTCAGCGAGCCTGAGCCGACTTTTTTCCCGACTGAGGACACATATCTTCCGAGAAGTATCTTCACGAGTACCGCGACGGCAACTATAAGCAGTGAGAGCGTGGAGTAGTCCGGGTCGGTGGGACTGAATATCTTCTTGATCGACTCAATCGCGGCGGTGATACCGGCGTAGAGGATAATTCCTGCAACGACCATAGAACCGAGGTATTCGGCTCTGCCGTGACCGAGAGGGTGCTCCTTGTCCGGCTGCTTTCCGGCAAGCTTTGTGCCGATTATCGTCACGACTGACGAAAGTACGTCACTGAGGTTGTTCAGTGCATCAAGAATAATGGCAATCGAACCGGAAACAAGTCCGACGACAGCCTTGAAACCGGCAAGCAGTATATTTGTGATGATGCCGATAATACTGGTCCTTACGATAATGCTGTCTCTGTTCAAGTACAGCGCCTCCGTTCGTAAAATAAATAGAAAGCCGCAAAGAGATATCTTTACGGCTCTTTATACGTCAGTTTTCCATGCTGCTCCGTATTCTCTGCGGGCGGAGCCTGTAATAGCTGCTTTTGTCCTCATACATACGTTCATCAGCAGAGCTGGGAGCTTTTCTGACATTGACGGAATCAGGTTCAAAGGCAGCGCCTATGGCGAATACGAGCCCGGATATATTATCATCATTATAGCACACAATTTTCCGGATTGCAATAGTTAAAAATGAATAGTTTGTTAATTGCGGACGAAAAAAGCGCTTGGTTTTTTCACAGATTATATGATAAATCTCCATAAAAACTATTGAAATCTACTCATTGCATATGCTATAATGAGTGTATAGCATTCAATATAGTTTATGCCGATGCTGCGGTATCGGTGTCAAGCCACCGGCAAGGTCTGGGGTAAACAATTTTTAAGGAGTTTGTTATGAGTATTGATCTATTCAAAAAGTCGGCAGCATTTC
Source organism: Ruminococcus sp. (assembly GCA_017525915.1). Taxonomy (GTDB): domain Bacteria; phylum Bacillota; class Clostridia; order Oscillospirales; family Ruminococcaceae; genus Ruminococcus. The sequence goes on along the minus strand of JAFXSC010000014.1, from coordinate 12,017 downwards.
TGCTTTCCGGCACTCTGCTGCTGACGGCTGCACATTTCCCTCAGCGGACGGCAAACGTATCCGTTGCAGCCGGTGCAAGGTCGCGCGTTTCGGTTCACGACCCCTCCGTGATAAAGGACGGCAGTACCTATTACGTTTTCGGTTCACATATCGACGCGGCAAAGACCACCGACCTGATGAACTGGAACAGGTTCACAAACGGCTATACTACGCCAAACAATGTTGAGTTCGGCAACCTCTCGCAGAATCTCAAAAAGGCGTTCGACTGGGCAGGTGAGGACCTCGGCGACTGCGTGGGCGGCTTCGCAGTATGGGCGCCGGACGTTTACTACAATCCGGATTATATCAACACCGACGGCACAAAGGGCGCTTATCTGATGTATTTCTGCACCTCTTCAACGTGGAACACATCTGTCATTGCCTATGCGGCTTCAAAGAAAGTCGAGGGTCCTTATACCTTTGTTGACACGCTGGTATATTCGGGATTTACCTCCAATGATACCTACGCGAAAAGCTCCACCAAGAATGTCAACAGGAAGTACACCTCAACTAACATCGACGAGCTTATCACTTCCGGCGAAGTCACATACAATAACGACTGGTTTGCCGGTACCGGCTACAATTACCGTTCGTTCCCCAATGCTATCGACCCGACTATATATACTGATACCGACGGAAGGCTGTATATGGTATACGGCTCATGGTCAGGCGGCATCTTCACCCTTGAGATAGACAAGGCTACGGGCAGATGCATACGTCCGAAGACAGGTACGACCTCCGACGGCAGACCGGTAGACAGCTATTTCGGAACGAAGCTTTCCGGCGGCTATCACAAGTCCGGCGAGGGCCCGTTCATCGAATACAATGCTGATACAGGCTACTATTACCTCTGGGAGACATACGGCGGACTTCTCTCCGACGGCGGCTACAATATGCGCGTTTTCCGCTCATCGAGCCCGACAGGCCCCTTCACTGACCCCTCCGGCAATTCCGGCATACAGACCGCGAATTCAAAGCTCGACAGCGCCGGTCTGAAGGTAATGGGCAACTACAAGTTCAGCTGCCTGAATAAAGCATATATGGCTTGCGGACACAATTCCGTCCTCCGCGATGATGACGGGCAGTGGTATCTTTTCTACCATGCGCGTTTTGATGACGGCACCGAGTATCACGAGGTCAGGGTACACCAGATGTACTTCAATGAGGACGGCTGGCCTGTTGTTGCACCTTTCGAGTACAGCGGCGACAGGATATCCCCGACCGGCTACAATGAAAGTGATATCGTCGGTGATTACGAATTCATCAACCACGGCAATTCCACCGACGGCAGCATTATCAGTGCTAAGACCGTAAGTCTCAGTGCAGACGGCACTGTATCCGGAGCTGTAAAAGGCACATGGAAACAGGATGCAGCCTCCGCAGCTGCTGAGCTGACCCTTGACGGTCAGAGCTATAAGGGATATTTCATTGCATCTCAGAATGAAACCGGAACAAAGGTGATGACCTTCACGGCAGTCGGCAGCAATAACCAGACCGTGTGGGGCGCAAAGACACAGCCTTACAAGGGAAGTGACCGTGAGGCAGGAATACCTGATTATACGAATAAGGGCGCGAATATGCTTACCGCGCCCGATACTGCCGGTGAGCCGAGTGCTTCGTGCTATCTGAGCGGTACATCGCTCATCAGCGGCATACCCTATTTCATAACCAACGTGAACAGCGGACTTGCGATTGATATTCCCAACGGAAAGCTCGATGAGGGTACAAATATCCACCAGTGGGAACTCAACCGCAGCTGGGCGCAGCAGTGGAGGCTCGTTTCGGTCGATGATGAGTATTTCAGGATAGTGACCGTCGGTGATGAATCGAAGTGTGTGGCTGTTGCAGAGGTTTCAGCAGGAGACGGCATAAACGTCGAACTCCAGACCTATACCGGCGCCGACAATCAGCTTTTCAGGCTCGAAAAAAGCGGCAGCTATTACGGTATCGTCTCAAAATGCTCGGACGGAAAGGGTGCTCTCGATGTGTTCGAGTGGTCGAAGGAAAACGGCGGAAATATCAACCAGTATGCCTACCATGAATACGCCTGCCAGCTGTGGCGGCTGGAGCCAGTATATCCGGCGATAAACAGCGGCAGTTACTGCATCAGGAACCTCGGAAGCGGAAAGTACGTCCGGCTTGGTGCAAACGATATGCTCGTTCAGGGAGATGAGCCGGCGGAATGGAACGTCGGCACGCATGAGGACGGAAGCGACCTGCTTTCAGCACCGCTGCCGGATGGCCTTGCCCCGCTCATTCCGCTGTATGTCACGGTCGCTGAAAACAGCTCCGAAAACGGCGCGGATATAGCTTACATGAGCGTTCTGAGCGGCGATGATTCAAAGCTCAGGATTATATGCAACAAGGACGGTACATATTCCCTTCTCACCTGCTCATCAGACTACAAGTCCTGTTACACGGTCTGTGACGGCAGCAAGGAGAACGGTGCCAAAATATACCAGTGGGAATACACGGGCGATGACAGCCAGAAGTTCATATTCGAGCCTGCCGCTCCCGAACCGGAAAAGGTCATCGGCGATGTCAATGCCGACGGTGACTTTACTGTGGCTGACCTTGTAATGATGCAGAATTATCTGCTCGGCAGGGGAGGACTTACCGACTGGGAAGCCGGTGACCTGTGCACAGACGGACGAATTGATGTGTTTGACCTTATAATGATAAGACGCAGGCTTTATAAGAGATGAAGCACGCGCCGGCGGATACGAGCTCCCGGGTCTCCGGGAGCTTTCGTTTTGCGGCACAAAAACTATTGACAAATTGTGAATTATGTGCAATAATAATAACAGTTACATGAGAGGGCTTGTGCGTACAAGCAATAATACAAGGAGGGTAATTTAATGCTCAGAAAAATCGTTAGCGGCTTCTGTGCGGCTGCACTCTGCGTTACCGCAGCTTCCTATCCCGCACCCGCTGAAAAAATGAGTGCCGACGCTGCAAGCAAGCAGAATTACGTCGAAGCACTCGACAAATCGCTCTACTTCTATGAAGTCCAGCAGGCAGGACCTCTGCCGGACTGGAACAGAGTTGAGTGGAAGGTGGATTCCACCATGACCGACGAGGTCCTCGGCGGCTGGTACGATGCCGGCGACCATGTAAAGTTCAACTTGCCGATGGCTTACTCGGCAAATATGCTTGCGTGGGGAATATATCAGTACCCGGACGGCGTTGAGAAGGCAGGTCTTATGCAGACCTACGTCAACAATCTCGAATTCGTGCTCGATTATCTTGCCGCCTGCGACAAGGGTAAAGAGATAGTCTATCAGGTCGGAAACGGTACCGTTGACCATACATGGTGGGGACCTGTCAGCCTCCTCGAATACGCCATGGAGGAGAGCGGAACTTCCTATGCAAAGGAGAGAGAAGTGCTAAAGTCTTCAAAGGGCTGCACCGCCGTTTTCGGCGAAATGTCCGCAGCACTTTCTGCCGGATATCTTGCACTTGACGGACGCATTGACGAGACGAAGCGTGCCGCATATCTCGACCACGCCAAGAATATCTACGATATAGCCAAGACCGACCCTAACGACGATGTCTATAACGACACTGATGCCGCTAATTTCTACCGCTCACGCCATTACTATGACCAGCTTTTCTATGCGGCAAACTGGCTGTATATGGCTACAAAGGACGATTCCTACCTGAAGGACGCAAAGAGCTATCTGCCGAAGCTTGACAAAATGCTCGGCGATACCGAGAAGATAGCCTACGGCTGGTGCCACTGCTGGGACGACAACCTTCAGGGCGCAATGCTCCTATACGCTATCAATACCGGCGAGCAGGAGCGCAAGGATCACGTTAAGAGACACCTCCAGCGCTGGCTCGACGGTAAAGAAGAGCCTTGGACTATTGACGGCGGTCTCCGCTGGCTCACAGACTGGGGCTCGCTGAGATATGCAAATACCGCTGCATTCCTCGCAGAGGTCGCAAGCGATACTATCTTCGCTGGCGAGGACACTTCGGCATACAGAACATTTGCTGAGCAGCAGGTCAACTATGCCCTCGGCGACAATCCTGACAATTTCAGCTACCTCATCGGCTACGGTGACAATTATCCTTCGCAGCCTCACCACAGAACCGCTCACGGTTCATGGAAGAACGATGAGAAAACACCTGTAAACACAAGACATATCCTCTACGGCGGTCTTGTAGGCGGTCCTGACAAGACAGGCGGCTACGTTGACGAGAGAGGCAAGTACGTTTACGTTGAGGTCGCTACGGACTACAATGCAGGCTTCACAGCTATGCTCTGCAAAATGGTTGACCAGTACGGCGGCACGAAGGATCCTAACTTCCCACCCAAGGAAGTCCACGACAGCCCCGAGTTCTACGTTGAGGCTTCCACAAACGGTGCAACTTCCGGCGGTATCACGGTAAGCTTCAAGATAACCAATCACTCCGCATGGCCGGCAAGAGTTCAGGACAATATATCATTCCGTTACTATATGGACCTCAGCGAGGTCGGTGATCCCCAGAGCATCTCAGTAGCCTGCTACCGAGATCAGGCAACGATGTACAGCGGTGTATCGCCGGTTGAGATATCCAAGCCGATACAGTACAGCGGCAATATCTACTACGTTGAGGCTAAACTTCCCGACGGAAGAGCTGTTCTTCCGATATCCGAGGGCAGACAGCAGTGCGAGATACTCCTTGCATTCCAGGGCAATAACTGGGATGCTTCCAATGACTTCTCCAATAAGGATATACTCGGCGCAGCTCCTTCGGCTGGCGGACAGTCAAAGGGCGTTATAGCTCCGCATATCCCTGTTTATGTCAACGGCGAGCTCTACTACGGCTATGAGCCTGACGGTACCTTCGCAGACGGTCTCGGCAGCACAGGCTCCGATGATCCCAAGACAACAACATCTACTACAACTACTTCGACCATCACCACGACAACAACTACCGCTCCCACTAACGAAGACAATATTCTATGGGGGGATGCCAATTGCGACGATCAGGTCAATATGGCAGATGCTGTGCTCATCATGCAGTCTATAGGAAATCCCGATAAATACGGAAAAGGTACAGATGACGGAATAACCGAAAAGGGCGAGAAGAACGCCGACGTTTTCAATACAGGCGACGGCGTTACCAACAAGGATGCGCTCTCTATACAGAAGTACAAACTCGGAATAATAACAGAACTTCCTGAGAAGAAGTAATAATAAAAAAGGTATCGCAGAAAGCGGTACCTTTTTTTATCAGACGCTTTGCATGGCACTAAAAATGCACTTTTGTCTTGTTGCTGACAGAAGTGCATTTTAATGATTCTTATTTGCGGCCGGTTACTGATCGCTTATCGAATTGAGGTATTCGCTTGCAAGATACAGTGAGCCGCATATAACAGCAACTCCGCCGTTTTCAAGTGCGAGCGCCTTTGCCTTTTCCGCACATTCGGCAAGGCTTCCGGTCTGTGCAGCCGTATAGAACGAAGCGATATCAGCAAGAGTATCAGCCGGAACGCAGTTCGGTGCAAATCCCTCGACTGCGAAAAAACAGTCAGAATGTCCGGCGACGGTTTTCACGCATTCACGGTAGTCCTTGGAATCGACCATGCCCATAACGGTATATATTTTTCTGCCGCGCGTACTGAGATACATGAGCATGAGGGCAAGCATATTCACTCCGGCAGGATTGTGACCGCCGTCAACGATGATATCCGGCTCGCCCTTTATGTACTGCTGACGGGCTTTGACCTGAGTAGTCTCCACAGCCTCCATAATAGCACGGTCACTGACGTAGAAGCCCTTTTCCCTGAGATAAAGGCAGGCGGTAATGGCAGCCTGCGCGTTGTACCTCTGGTGCATACCTATCATTGCAGGGGTGAGCTTCACTCCTCTGTAATAGAATGCGGAATACAGTCCGCCGTCACCGAACGGACGGCAGGGTTCAAGCGGTATCAGCTCTGCACCTGCCTTTGCGGCGGCTTCTGCAACTATCATCTTAACACTCTCCGGATTGTCGTCCGAGACGATGCAGGCACTTCCGGACTTGATTATCCCTGATTTCTGAGCAGCTATTTTTTCAACAGTGTCGCCGAGTATAGCAGTGTGGTCGAGCGATACCGAGGTAATGACTGACAGCAGGGGAGGGGGGATCACATTCGTTGAATCAAGCAGTCCGCCGATGCCGGTCTCAAGAACTACGACATCGCACTTCTCCCTCTCGAACCAGAGCATAGCGATCGCCATAGTGATCTCAAATTGCGAATATGGCAGGTCGCCGGTCGCATCTCTAACTCTTTCCGCAAGCTCACAGAGCGCCTCGTCGTCTATATCCTGACCGTTTATGCGTATGCGGTCGTTGTAATGAAGTACATATGGCGAGGTGAACTGTCCCGTTCTGAAACCGGAAAGCATGAGCGCGGACGATATATATTCGAGAGTGGAGCCCTTGCCGTTCGTACCGGCGATATGCACGAATTTAAGGCGCTTTTCGGGACTGCCGATGCGCTCCATGAGATCCTGAGCGCGGCTTAGATCGGTTATCCTACCGCCTGATTTTGTGTAGCTGTTTATGAAAGACATTGCTTCTGATATATCCATGTCACACCTCGGAAAACGCAGGCGAAAATGCTCCGCCCGGACTTAATATTCGTAGTCTATGCAGGCGCGTGCAGTTCTGACTGTACTGATGAACTTTCCGAATTCAACGTGTGCAGGGTGAACCTGATAGGCGTTGAGGTCAGCAATAGAATTGAAATCGCAGAGCAGCGAAATGGTGTAATTGCTTTCGGGAGCTTCCTTTGAGTTGATGACGATCTCGCCTTTTTTCAGTTCTCTGACGTTTGCGATGACGTTATCGAAGCGCTTCTGTGCTTCGAGAGCGTTCTCGTATTCGGTTTTTCCTTCAGCATCTTTCAGCTTGAACATTACGATATGTTTTATCATATTCATTCTCCTTCATTCAGTTCGTATTCCTTTGCCTTGAAAGTCCTTATGCCGTCAAAGCAAGTATATTCGCAGTCACGGACGTAATGCAGCCCGCATTTTTCGATAACTCTGCCGGAAGCCGGATTATCGGCGGCGTGCTCAGCAACGAAGCGCTTTGCACCGTGTTTGTTACGGACATAGTCCATCATGCGTAGCGTTGCCTCGGTCGTATAGCCCATGTTCCAGCAGTCATAGCGGATATTGTAGCCGAAGCTCCATCTGTCCTCATCAGTGCGGAAGCGCATACTTCCGGAGCCGATGAGCTTTCCGTCAGACCTGCGGACAAATCCCCAGAGGTACTCGTTTTCGAGCTCCTTGACAGAAGCGAGCCATTGCCTTGTAACGGCTATATCTTCATGCCTTGACCATATCGTGAACCTTGCAACACGTTCATCGTTCGTCCACTCAAAAACGTCCTCTGCGTCCTTTTCGGTCAGAGGACGGAGAATAAGGCGTTCGGTTTCAAGCACCGGTACAGTAAATCTGCTCATTGCGTACACCTCCGTATCTTATTGACTACCGGTATTATAGCACGAAGCGAGGAATTTGTCAAATACAGAGCCGTCGTTGAATGTGCCTTAGATTGCAGAAGATGTTTGTGCTATATGCCGAAAATAAACGAAAGTGCTTGCCCTTTCCGAACTTTAGTTATTATATTTTTTTTATTCTTGACTATTGATTTTTCTTTCCGGTTGTGATATAATATTACAGTAATTCATGCAGTGGTATCGAAGTGGTCATAACGGACATGACTCGAAATCATGATGCCCCTTGAGGGACGTGGGTTCGAATCCCACCCACTGCGCCAGCACAGAGCCTGTGCGCCCAACCACGTTGGCGCTCGCAGGCTCGCTTACTTTTTATAATCGGATTACTCTGCTTTTGCCCGAGGGCGAGGTAGGATTCTGTTTGAGCCCGAGTGGTATACCGCTTAGGATTAAAAGCGGTACGCTCACGGCACTATCATCTTTTTTAGTTTTAAATATGAAAAAACGCACCTGTAACAAGGTGCGTTTTATATTTTAAAGTTAAGCTAAAAGTGCTTATTTATCACTTCACGTTCAACAGGAGGGGGATAACGCTGCTTTTCGCGGACTGGTTACGCTATTTGTGAATTGTACAGAAAATGTTTTATCAGAAGTGCTGCACATATTATTCAGGGAACGTAGGGCTGAATTTCTCCCACACACTTTGTGGTTAAATTATATCACGGGTAGAACAATGTTACAAATATTTAATTAGAACGAATACAGTGATGACTGAGATTAAACTAAGAATGATACAGGTTTTTCCTACATATCTCTTTTTTTCGTCAGAATCGCAAAGCATGATACTGCCAATAATAAAACCTATTAAGGGAATTATAAGACTAATACAATAATGGAAACCATATTCAGAAGTTTTTGATGGTAGAGAGTCTGATGTTGCAGGAATCGCTAGTGATTGATTTTTACTTTTGTAAGCAGGTCGGGTTCTTTGTAATATATTGCCTGTCTCATTACAATATCTTTCTTTTAGCTCAATTTCACCGCCATCAATATTTATAAACTCCTCCACGGTCATGTCAGTTAGAAGCATTTCTGTTCCACACATATTACAAACAGTTTTACCTTTAGGATAAGAAGCAAGTACATTATAACATTTGGGGCAGATGTGCATCATATCTATGTCTTGAACTAAACTTTCATTATCATTATCGACATATGATTCTTCAATGATAGATTCAGATTGTTTGGCATAGTATTTTTTTACATTAAACCCACACTGAGGACATGAGTTTGCAGTGCTAGATACACCTTCTCTGCCGCATTCAGGACAATTAATAAGTGCCATTAAAACAACACCTTCTTTTATTTTTTATGTTTATATTATAGTTCTTTTTCAAGCTGATGTCAAGTGTTTTCCGTCGCTTTCTGCAATCCAGAAGCATTCCGGAAAGCTATGCAGCCGAATTGAAAACGCCCTGCTGTCTGCCGCTTCCGAAGATGGAAAGCATATCTGTTCCAGAGCGGTCACAGCTTCCAGATCAGAAAGCACAGCGTGTCGGATAGTGAATGTACTCATTTGACTTTAAAAGTGTTTTGTATTATTATGCGTTTACAGAAATAGTCAATGCTTTTCTGAGAGCCGATACCTTGTTTGTACGTTCCCATGTGAAGTCCGCATCAGGTCTGCCGAAGTGTCCATATGCAGAAGTCTTAGCGAAAACAGGCTTTCTGAGTTCCAGCTCTCTGATTATACCGCTTGGAGTGAAGTCAAATACGTCCGAAACCGCAGCCTGTATATCTTCATCTGGAATAACGCCTGTGCCGAAAGTGTTGACGTAGATCGAAACGGGAGCAGCCACGCCGATAGCATATGCAAGCTGTATCTCCACACGTTCTGCAAGTCCTGCGGCTACGATGTTCTTTGCAGCCCATCTTGCAGCATAAGCGGCGCTTCTGTCAACTTTTGTGGAATCCTTGCCGCTGAATGCACCGCCTCCATGATGTGCAGCACCACCGTAAGTATCTACGATGATCTTTCTGCCTGTGAGACCGCTGTCGCCGACAGGTCCGCCGATCACAAATCTGCCTGTTGGATTAACAAGTATGCGTACCTCGTCATTTAGCCAGTTTTCAGGAATAACAGGCTTGATGACATATTCGATAAGGTCGCTGCGAAGCTGTTTCTGTGATACTTCTTCATCGTGCTGAGTTGAGATAAGAACAGTGTCGATACCGACAGCCTTGTCGTCCTCATAAATTACAGATACCTGCGTTTTGCCGTCGGGACGGAGATAGGAAAGAGTACCGTTCTTGCGTACTTCCGTCAATCTGTATGCAAGTCTGTGTGCCAGTGAAATTGGCAGCGGAAGCAGTTCGGGAGTCTCATTCACAGCGTAGCCGAAAATAATTCCCTGATCTCCCGCACCGATGTCTGTACCGTTTTCTTCCCTAACTTCGAGAGCGGAGTCAACACCCTGAGCTATGTCTGGAGACTGCCTGTCAAGCAGGTTCAAAATCTCGGCGGTATGGCCGTCAAAGCCAAGCGCTGCATTGTCATAGCCGATGCTATTTATCGCATCACGAACTACTTTTTCAGTGTCTATCTCAGCAGAGGAGCTTATCTCACCTGCGAGGATAACGGTGTTGTTCTTGAGGACAGTTTCAGCAGCAACTCTTGCTGCCGGATCTTTTTCAAGGTATGCGTCGAGGATTGAGTCTGAGATGCGGTCGGCGACCTTGTCGGGATGTCCCTCTGTAACGGACTCTGATGTGAAAATATACTTGTTCATAATAAAATCTCCTTTAATACATAAAAATAGGGAACGCAGAAAACTGCATTCCCTTTGTTCTTGTTATTTGCACACAGGCGCATGATCAGAATACAAAAGTGCTGTTTCTCCGATAATCAAATATTCTATTGCTAAGCGAGAAACAACAACATATCTTTTTCATCGTGAAACAACTCCCTTCATTTGATGTTATCATTATACTGCTAAATCGACGAAATGTCCAATCTGAAAAAGCTATAACAAACTATAGTTCTGAGTAATAGCAGATAAACTCCTCTATGCAGGCTTTTTTCGGCTGCGGTGCGGACTCCCATACAAGCTGATCATAAAATGGATTGCTGGTTGCCGGATTCATTCGCAGTCAGTTCAGATCTATGTATTGAATACGATGATTTGAAGCTTCTCAGGTTCCACTCTTTTTGTTTTTCCTCAGTGCGAAGCAGAAAATCAAAGAAATGACCGCAGCAAACTCAGCTGCTTCGATGCTGCTGTCTCCGGTTTCAGGGATTGGAGCGCTATTGACAGTAGTTGTACTTGAAGTTGTAGTATCTGTCCGCTGTTGATCGGATGCAGCAGCTTTCTGTCCGACCGGCAGTGGCTCACTCGTTCCGGTACTGCTTACAGCGTTAAGTTTGAATTCATTTTCGCCTGCACTGTCTCCGGAGGTAGCTAATGTAATGACTTTAAAGCTGTAAGCCTGTGCCTCGTCAAGCTCCTCAAATACGGCAGGACTTTCCTTCACAACAGCTTTCCTGCGCTTGCCATTCTCATCTGTTGCAATGACCTTATACCCGGTGATTTGCGCTCTCTTCGGAGCATCGGGAGCTGTAAAGCTTACCTCGACCGTACTGCCGCTGCGATTAGCCGATACATCTGTGGCATCAGAAGGCTTATCTGCATTATATGTGCCGTCTGAGGTAACGTGGATATAGTTATGGTGGCAGCCGGAACCCATCCAGCAATTGAAAAGAATATCTCCTTCTTTCTCGGGAGTGAACTCATAGATGAAGTTTTCACCCTGCACAAGAGTGATGTGTTTATCTTCTTTATCGTTTGAATCTGTACCCAGACCGAGCTCCGGTATCTTGACAGTCGCGCCGCAGCCTTTTGGCTCAGTACCCTCCGGAACATTGACGTACCACTTTACTGTCTTTCCGGCTTTTACAGTGATACTGCTGTTCCATAGGTCTGCATACTCTGTAACGAGTACAGTCGGATCATCCGCCTTTGCTCCGAAATCAGTTGAAGCGGCTGCGGAATAAATAAACGTCAGTCCTAAAAGTGCGGTTATTGTTTTTCTGAAAAGATTTCTCATAATTAATTTCTCCTTGTTATAGCTCTGAAAACGGAACAGCACCGCAAGTTATGTGCCTGCTGTGCTGTCCTACAATGAGCGTTATTCAAATTCGTTGAAATGATCTTCCAGTGATTTGTAAATGTCATCTGAACCTTCGGCTATAATGCTTTCGAGAGCTGTTTTGTATATGTCTGTATTGTAGTGCGGTTCAATGTCGTAATCCTCTGTGTATCCGAGATCGACAATAGTATTCTTGAGTGTGAGAGTACCCTTCTTGTCGGGGTCGGGACTTGATACGCTGTATCCGCCATAGACCTCTGTGTTGATGAAATCCTTGTCGATGTCGATGTACTTCTTGACATCCTTCACAGTGCCTTCGTGATCGGTCTGTGTGAAGTGGTAAGCCTTGATGAATGCACGTTCAAGTGCGATGTATGTGTTGGGATTGTCG
>JAFXSC010000029.1 GCA_017525915.1 Ruminococcus sp. | reverse complement strand
TCAGGAGCTGTGGGACAGGGTGCGTGAAGTCGATGATTCGGTAAGCAACGGCAAGTCCTCCAAGAACGGTATCACGATGCCGCTTTCGGGCTTGTGTTATTGCTCGGACTGCGGTTCCAAGATGAAGCAGAACAGCAATATTCACTGTAAGTCAAAGCCTTGCTACACCTGCGGCAGATATAGCCGTTTCGGAAAAGAGTATTGCTCCTCGCACACAATAAGGCTTGAGCTGATCGAGAGCCTTGTGTTGCAGGACATTCAGCACCAGATCGACTTCGTGATGAATGAGCCTGATGTGAGAGCAAAGCTCCTCGCTTACAAGCAGGGCGAGAACGCTGTGCAGGACAGCTCAGACAGGAAACGGCAGCACGATATTGTGAAGCGTATCGACGAGCTTGACGGTCTTATCCAGAGCGTCTACGAGGATAAGGTGGCAGGCAAAGTTCCCGAAAAGGTGTGTATCGGCTTGCTTGAAAAGTATCAGGCAGAGAAGGATAAGCTGACCGCTGAACAGGACGAGCTGAGAAAGCGTTCCGAAGCGACACGGCAGGACGAGCGTGATGTGGACGAGTATATCCGCCGTATGAAGTCCTACGCAGGAGCGAAGAAGCTCACCCGTGAAATGGCTCTGGAGCTTATCGAGTACATCAAGGTCGATGCTCACCCAGGTCACCGCAACCTTCCGAGAACGATCCATGTCTTTTATAAGCTGATCGACAAGCCGCTGACCAACAAAAGAAATGCCCTCGAATGATCGGGGGCATAAAAAACAACTATTGAACCTTCCATAATTGCTGTTGATATTATCAAACAAATCAGAATATTCTACGCTTTATCTTTTTTGCTGATTTGTACCGATGAAACGATTGATATCATCATCACTTCGCCGTCAGCCTTACCAGTATCTCCACGATCTTCTCCATTGAATCGGCGCAGCAGTATTCGAATCTGCCGTGGTAGTTGTGGCCGCCGGTGCAGATGTTCGGGCACGGGAGACCGCGGAAGGAGAGGGCGGACCCGTCTGTGCCGCCGCGGATCGGCTGGATTTTCGGTTCGATGCCGAGTTCCTTCATTACCTCGCAGGCGTTGTCGATAAGGAACATAAAATCGGGCTCTATCTTTTCACGCATATTGTAGTAGGTATCTTTTATGTTCACTTTGACTGTTCCGGCGCCGTAGCGGAGATCAAGCTGGTCGCCGATGCCGTACATGATGGCTTTGCGGTTTTCGAAGATCATTCTGTCGTGATCACGTATGAGATAAACGAGTTTCGCACTTTCCGTGCTTCCTTCAATACCCATAAGATGATAGAATCCCTCGCGGCCTTCTGTGAATTCCGGTCGCTGTTCAGCAGGAAGCATGGAGTCAAATTCGGCGGCTATTCGAGCAGCATTGATCATCTTGTTTTTGGCTTCGCCGGTATGAACATTTACGCCGGTTATTTCTATTACTGCTGAAGCAGCATTGAATGTTTCATATTCAAGTTCGCCAATGCCGCCTCCGTCAACCGTATAAGCGTAATCAGCACCGAAGCGATCCATGTCGAAATTAACTGTACCGGCACCTATTTCTTCGTCCGGTGTAAAAGCAACAACAACCGGTCCGTGCGGGATCTCCGGATGATTAAGAAGCGTGTTTGCCATTGCCATTATCTCAGCGACTCCGGCCTTATCATCGGCACCAAGAAGTGTTGTTCCGTCGGTAACAATGATCCTTTGACCCTTGTAGGCCTTTATCTCCGGATATTTTGCTGTTTCAAGAACAATGTTCAGTTCTTTGTTAAGAACAATATCC
>JAFXSC010000003.1 GCA_017525915.1 Ruminococcus sp. | reverse complement strand
TGATCCCGTGATTGGGATAGATGCAATCCGAGAAATGTTTACAACAGAATTTGCCACTGCCGATATGACTGCCATTGTAGAGAACATCTTTGAAGATGGACAGTGGGCGATTTTAGAATGGAAGGATCCTCTGGGACTGCGAGGATGCGGCTTCTTCCATGTTGTAAATGGTAAAATACTGTTCCAGAGAGGATATTGGGATAAGCTGTCCTTTTTGAAGCAGCACAACTTGCCTATTGAATAGATGCAGGGAATGGTGAATATAGCATGGAGTATCAAACATTAGAAAAGACAAGCACATTCTGGTTGTATCAAACATTTATGAAGGCGTTTTCTGATTATCAGGTTACTGTTGAAATGCCGTATGAAGCCTTTGAGACGAATCTCAAAAGAAATGGTTACATGCCCGATGTATCAGTTGGTGCTTTTGAACATGAAGAATTGGTAGGTATCGTCTTAAACGGTGTGCGCTGCTGGGATGGAGTAAAAACAATCTATGACCTTGGAACCGGAGTGATTCCCGCTTTCCGAAAAAGAGGGATTACAAAGGAAATGCTGAATATGGTACAAGCCATATGTCAGGATAAGGGAATAGGGCGGTATCAGTTGGAGGTAATTCAGGAAAATACCGCCGCAGTATCTCTGTATAAAAAGCAAGGCTTTCAGGTTATGCGTACTTTGAATTGCTATATGGCGGAAAGAAACGAAAGAAAATTGGGCAAACGAAGGCAGTGGCAAATTATTCGTCCACAAGCATTTACGGCTGAACAGTGGGAACTTGTGAAAAGCTTTTGGAATTGTTCTCCATCCTGGCAAAATTCCATTGATTCTGTGTGTGCCATAGCTGATTTGTTTGCCTATGTTCTTGCCGAAGCATCTGGAAATCTAATAGGCTATGGAATCATTAACAAAGCGAACGGAGATATCGTTCAGTTAGCGGTAAAGCATGAATACCGCAGGCTGGGTGTCGCCACAGAAATTATGTGGCGTTTGCACGAACAAACCAGCAGCCTTAAAATAAAAATGATTAACATAGATGAAAGTGATGAATCTTTGAATGCTTTTCTAAAACAATCAGGATTTAGAATTATACGCTGTTAGTTTGTGCTGCCAAAAGTGGATTATGTTCTCATAACCTCTTTTTGCATTTATAGACGATTTGTTCGGATTCTGTGTCCGGCTTTGAGGTTATCTGTAACATAACGGAACTGTTTGGCAGCAAGCAGTTCCGTTTTTTGGAACTCTGAAAGGAGGAGTTAATATGTCACAGATCAGAGCCGACCGCCTTACATTCAGCTATGATGGTTCGATAGAGCCGGTATTTGAAAACGCATCCTTTACACTTGATACAGATTGGAAACTCGGACTTATCGGCAGAAACGGAAAAGGAAAAACAACATTTCTCCGATTGCTTACAGGTGAGCTTTCGGGAAGCGGAACTCTTACAAAGTCCGTCCCTGTTGCCTATTTTCCGTATTTGGTAACATCGGAGCAGATGAAACAGACAGCGGCAGATTTTGCCGAGGAGCTGAGGGAAAATTGCGAACAGTGGCGCGTGATATGCGAACTGTCTGAGCTTCACGAAGATGCTGAGGTGCTGTATCGTCCGTTTGAAACGCTCAGTCTCGGACAGCGTACAAAGGTACTGCTTGCAATTCTGTTTTCCGGTGAGAATGACTTTTTGCTGATCGATGAGCCGACCAATCACCTCGATGCGCAAGCACGAGAGAATGTTCGTCAGTATCTCGCATCGAAGAAGGGCTTTATCCTTGTCTCTCACGACCGTGATCTGCTTGATGCGTGTACGGATCATATCCTTGTTCTGAATCGTAAGACTATTATGGTGCAGAGTGGTAACTTTTCGTGTTGGCAGGAAAATCAGGAGCGCCGAAATCAGTTCGCAGAAGCTGAGAATGAAAAGCACCGCAAGCAGATACGAAAGCTCCGTCAGGCGGCAAAGCGCACTGCTGAGTGGGCGGACAAGAGTGAACGAACGAAGATAGGATTTGATCCGATAAGGGAAAATGACCGCAGCATCAGCACTCGGTCTTATATCGGTGCAAAGACGAAGAAAATGCAGAGCAGGGTGAAAAATACAGAACAGCGAATAGAGCGCGAGATAACGCAGCAGGAAGGGCTTTTACAGGATATTGAGGAAGTTGTGCCGCTTAAAATGTCCCCACTTAAGCATCATAAGAAAACGCTTATATCGGTACACGACTGTGCATTGCAGTACAAGGGAACGGCAGAGCCGATGTGCAGCGGTCTGACATTCAATGTCCGACAAGGAGACCGAATCGCCCTCCACGGCTTAAACGGCTGCGGAAAATCAACACTAATGCGGGTGATTCTGCAAAGAGTTGGAATATTGCCCGAAGATGATAACCTGTGTGTCAGCGGAACTTGTGAAACCGCATCGGGACTTGTTATCTCCTATGTTCCGCAGGATACGTCATTTCTCAGCGGAAGTATACCCGAATTTTGCGAAGAACAGGGACTTGACCGCAGTCTGTTCTGCACAGTGCTGAGACAGCTCGACTTGAGCCGTTCACAGCTTGGCAAAGACATTTCGGAATACTCCGCAGGGCAGAAGAAAAAAGTGATCCTTGCGGCAAGTATCATGACACCTGCACACCTTTATATCTGGGACGAGCCGCTGAATTTTATCGATATTTTTTCACGCATTCAGCTCGAAACACTTCTGAATAGTTACGAACCGACAATACTTTTTGCGGAGCACGATATAAGATTCCGTGAGAATATCGGAGCGGATACGATCTGCATAAGTAACCGAAACAAATAACGTGAATTTACAGCGTTGTTTCAGTTATCTAAAGGCAATACCACATAATACACATTCTTTATGGATTTGGGTGGTAAAAAATCACGCATTTACGTTTTTTTACTTTTAAAAACGTCTTTGTGCGGTGTTGCCTAAAGCCTACTGGCGCACCCGTTTTCCGTTCCGCATAAGTCATAATCAGAATTGTGGAGCATACCACAACAGGCACAAACCCTAATGGAACGAATAACCGCAAGCTCTCGGAAACGCTCTGTAAGCGTTTCTGAGGGCTTTTTCTTTTCAGCGTTTAGTTTTCCGCTCCGCAGGCTCGGACGGTACTGTGAGGCTTTTCCGTTCGCCTGACGGTCAAGCTGAGGTCTGCTCGGTGATACCGTGACGGATTTCATACTCACGCACACGTCGGTAAAAAGTGTTTGCCGACATATCCATTCTCCGCATAAAGTCACGCCCTGTGATGCTCTTGGACTTCCATTCCCCATAGAGCTGCCCGAACCTTGTCCAGTCGGTTGGGATAGGCTTTCGCCCGGTGTACTTGCCCTGAGCCTTAGCAATCGCTATGCCCTCACGCTGTCGCTGTTTGAGTTGCTCACGCTCTAACTGTGAGAGTGCAGCAAACACGGTCAACATGAATTTCCCCGCAGGAGTGTCAGTGTCGATTTTCTCCTTGTGGCTGATGAGGGTAACACCCTTGTCGGTGAGGGTGTCGATGATGTTCAGCAAGTCCTTTGTGGAGCGTCCCAGACGGCTGATGCTCTCCACAAAGAGGGTATCGCCCTCACGCACATAGTCCAGCATAGCCCTGAGCTGAGGGCGGTCTGTGTTCGCTCCTGACAGCTTCTCGGAGAAGATGCGATCTACCTGATAATCGCACATAATCTCCTGCTGACGGGCGGTTTCTTGGTGTTCGGTGGAAACTCTGATGTATCCGATTTTGCTCATAAAATCTTCCTTTCATTATTCCAGATAGTTTTTGTTCCTCTGCTGGGTGAGCTTTTTCTGCCTGTATTTCTCACGCTCACGCCTGTTGTGTTCTTCGTTCATATAGTTTCTGACCTGTCGGACATACTTCTTCGCTGTATCACGCTTGGTGACAAATGCCATGTGTTCAGGAAGAAGACTGTTATACTTCGATTTCAGCTTGTTTGACTTCTCCAGCAGGTCAAGCATTGTCGGCGGTTTGCCGTTAACAAGATAGGGCTGTCTATGCTCCTTGATGTATTTGACCGTTTCTTCGTAGTCCTCGATAGTGGCGGCGTTTTTCTTACGGAAACGGTTCTGAAACCAGCCCGACTTGCTATTGTACTCCTTGTAGACAGGTGCAAGCTCGTCACGGTGTTTCATCTTGGCGATAAGCGTGTCGATAGCGGTGTATTTCTTTTTCAGCTCCGCAAGCTCGTCCGTGTGGTCGTCGGGATGACCGCCCTTGTAAAAGAAACTCGCAAGCACATGATACGAGGTCACGCCGCCCGATTCAAGGTCTGCGATAATTTCATTGGCTCTGCCCATACCACGAATTTCTGCCCACGGGTCGGCAGGCGGTGCCGCCTTTTCTGCCTGCGCCTGCATATCCTGTTCGTTGAGGATTTTGATATATTCCTCCTCGGTCATAACGCTGAGATTGCTTTCAGGTTCGTCCGCAACAGTTGTCGGCGGTGTAGGTGTCGGCTCAGTCTTGGTTGTGACCGCAGGCTTGGACGGTGCGAATGCCTTTTCGGGATTTTTCTTTTCAGCAAGCCTTTCCATAGCAGACTTTGCTTTCTGTATCTGCTCTATCTGCTCGGCAATGCGTTCGGCGGTGTAGTCTTCGCCCAGCGTTTCGGCTCTTGTGAATTTCTGCTGTCCCTCGCCCGAAAGACGGAACTTCAGCTTGACTTTGTTCTGTGGCTTGTAAACATACTCGATACCGCTGGCAGAACAGTTGCGGAGAAAATCTGCAAAATCCTTGCTGTAAAAAGCGACTTCGGCAATCTTGGCTCGGAGCTTGTCCTTCCACGACTTGCCCTGCAACTGCATATCATGCTCAAAGTGGGAAACACCTTTCGCTTTCGGCTCAATAACAGAAATGCCGTGTTCCTTGCATAGCTCGTCCGAAATTGCCCGTAACTGCGCCCATGACCGTTCCTTTACCTTGCCTTGATTGTGTTCGTAAGTAAAGCTGAGTCCATTGTAAAGATTAGTGTTATTGAAGATGATGTGGCAATGGGTATGGGACTTGTCTGTGTGGACTGCAAGCACATATTGATAGTTGCCTTGCAAGAAACGGTCGCACAATTCCTCTCCGATTTGCAAGGCTTGTTCGGGTGTCACTTCATCAGGAGCGAAACTCTGGACTATGTGGTGTGCGAGGATTTCGGTGCGCCCTGTTCCGCCTGCTCTGACTGCTCGGAAGTCGGCGGCAGCTCCTCGGCTGTCGGCTCGGCAGGCATAAGACTGCACATATAAGCCGTTGACGGTCTTATCTCCGTTTGTGATATAGCGGAGAGCCGCCCCGTCTGTTGCCTTGATTGAATGGATAGAAGTGTATGCCAAATTTCATTAACCCCTCTCTTTATCTCGTCAATATCCTCGGCATAGATGTGACCTGTGCTGTAAAGTCGGACAAGTATCTGGTTGATGTTTGCTCCGATGCGTTTCATCAGGCGGTTACACTCCGATATGTCGGTGGTGTCGTGAGTGAGATCAACCCTCGCCCGAACGCAGTCACGGATATACTCCGTTTTGTTTTTATAGCCGTACTGCTCACACTTAGAAAGAATATCCTGCATTTCCGATTCCGTAAAGCGTACATTCAGCGTGTAAGACTTCTTCTCCCTCTTGCGTTTGAGGTACTTGCGTTCATCGTTGGAAAGCTCGTCCTCGGACTTGTGTGCAAGGGTATCGTCAAGCTCGGCTCTGACCTCTTTGTCCAGAGCGTTGTTGATTGCTCCCTCATAGGTCATGCCCTCGAACTCCATAACCTTGCGTTTAGGCGGTCTGCCCCTCTTGCGTTTTGCATTTTCCATAGTGGTGTCTCCTTTGTTTTATTTCGGCGTTAGCCGATTATTTTTTGACCGCTGTGCGGTCATTTCGGGGCTTGGGGTGTCCCCAACAAGCATTGGTGGAATTTCGCTCGCTGTGCGGCGCATTCCACTATGCTTGTTATTTTTGTTGCGCTTAGGCGCATATTTTCTCGCCTGAGCGTTTCTCTCCGCTCAGGCTTTCGATGCTCCGTCATCGAATTTGGAGCGACAGCGACTTATCTCCGACGCCGCTTTGGTCGGCGGTCATCTTCACTCACGCTCCTGCGTGATGTTCTCAATATCATCATCTCCAAAATTGTAAACTGGCTCAGCGCAGTTTCAGCGCAATGAAGGCGGCAATCCGGTGAAAAGTTTTCCGTTAATATTTTCCCCATAACAATATGTCGAACTGGAAAATCTCACTGGCATACAAAGTTTGAGCGCAATGCGAATGGACAGAAACAACGCAGATGCGCTATAATATTATCGTGGGGTAAAATTATATCCTGCGGTACTCAAACCCGAAAAGAGGTGATGCGAATGAGTAAGAAAGCAAAAGCTGAGATTGCTGACGAGTCCGCCGTTATCATTACGGATGCCGTGCTTGCCGAGAATCAGGCGAAGCTCGATAGCTACGAAAAGTCTATCAAGGCAGCGCAGGAACGTAGGCGCAAGGTCATCATCGAAAGCAAGCTCTACACCTACGATAAGCTCTCACAGCTTTACAACGGTACTGAGGGGCAGGCACTTCTCGATGCTGTGACTGCGGAGCATACACTGATCGGCAAGCTGACCGACAGCGGAATGTCCTACGCTGACATTGAGGGGCTGGTCGATAGCTCCGACGATGCAGACAGCAAGTCGGACGATAGATCTGCCGATGATGAATTTGTCGGGCAGACTTCTTTCTTCGGAGATAATTCCTACAAGGATTAACATATTTCCGACAACAAAGCGATAGCTGTGAGAGGGGCGGCAGCAATGCCGTTCCTCACGGCTATGAATATGAGGGCAGAGAGATAAAGCGAAACCCTCAAACCTAAAAGCATAGAAACAGACAAGCTAAAGGAGAAAAATTCGCTATGAACGAAACAAAAGCAACCGTGTCCGAGTACCATATCGGGCATACGATTTACAGAGTGAAAACCGTCTTTAACCCAGCTTTTCGGCAAAGCCTGAGCGACATACTTGCAAGGCTCATTACGGCTGACTGTGAAAAAATGCTCGGTGATAATGAACAGGAACAGGACAAGCAGGCAGTGTGAAATTTTAGCTTGGTGCGTATTGACTTTTTCGGCAATGCGCGCTAAACTATTATCATAGCTTGCTGTATCCTGTCGGAAAGTGAGGTTAAAATGACAGGCAAGATAACAGCTTTATACTGCCGTCTTTCGCAGGACGATATGTTGGACGGTGAGAGCAACAGTATCACCAACCAGAAGGCTATCCTCCAGAAATTCGCTGAGGACAACGGCTTTCCCAATCCGACTTTCTACGTCGATGACGGAGTGAGCGGAACGACTTGGGAGCGTGACGGCTTCAAAGCGATGATGGCTGACATTGAGGACGGCAAGGTCGCTACGGTCATTACAAAGGATTTGAGCCGTTTAGGTCGTGATTATCTGAAAACGGGCGAACTTATCGAAATGGTTTTCCCCGATTATGATGTTCGCTACATTGCTGTGAACGATAATGTCGATACAGCGAAATCCGAGAACGAACTGCTTGCTTTCAAGAACATTTTTAATGACTGGTACGCCCGTGATTGCAGTAAGAAGATCCGTGCTGTGTTCAGGGCAAAGGGACAGTCGGGCAAGCACCTGTGTCCGCCCGTGTACGGCTACAAGAAGTCTGATACCGACAAGAATTTGTGGGTAGTTGATGAGCCTGCCGCCGAGGTGGTGCGCAAGATTTTCAAGCTCTGCATTGACGGCTACGGTCCGGTGCAGATTGCAAGGATTTTGACGGAGCAAGGCATACCAACACCGACTGCCTACGCTCTTTCTCAGGGCAGGGACAACGGCAGACACAACGCTAAAACATACCGCTGGGGTGCAAACACGATTGCCCATATTCTTGAACGCTATGAATACTGCGGTCATACGGTCAACTTCCGTACAAAGATGAAGTCCTACAAGGTTCACAAAATCGTCTACAATCCGCAGGACGAGTGGCAGATCTTCGAGAATACGCAAGAACCTATCATCACGCAGCAGACCTTTGACTTGGTGCAGGAACTTCGCAAGCACAAGCGCAGACCGCAGAAGATGCAGATGGTCAATCCCTTTGCAGGAATGGTGTACTGTGCTGACTGTGGAGAAAAGATGTACCTGAGCCGCCGCAAGAACGAGCGTCCCGAACAGGAGCATATGCGTTGTTCTACATACGCAAAGGAACAGGACAGATGCTCGGTGCATTATATCCGCACCTGTGTCCTGAATGAGATCGTCCTCGGTGAGCTGAACAAGCTACTTGCTACGGTGAGGGAGAACGAGGACGAGTTTATTCAGACCGCTATGAGCAATTCCGTTCAGCGTAAGTCCTCAGAGCTTACAAAAGCAAAGAAAACACTGAAACAGGCTGAAAAGCGTATCGCTGAACTTGACAAGCTCTTTACAAGGCTCTATGAGGATAATGTCCTCGGCAGGCTGTCGGACGAGCGTTTCACGATGATGTCGGCAGGATATGAGGAAGAACAGGCAAAACTGAAAGCTACCGTTGCGGAGCTTACAACCCTGATTGACGGTGCAGAGCAGAAGTCCTCCGATGTGACTGCGTTCCTCAAAGTGGTGCATAAGTACGAGCATATCGAAACGCTCACGCCTGAGATCATGCACGAACTGATTGATAAGATCATCGTCCACGAACCCGACAAGTCCAGCGGAAAGCGTGTGCAGGATATTGAGATACACTTCCGCTTTGATGTGGCGGTGACTACCATATCCGTTGAAACAGGCAAATATGGAAAAAAGGTCGCATAATGCCTATTTTATGCGACCTGAATTAAGGGAGAAAAAACTTCTATATCACTACTGTGCTTTCGCACCGGGGTTATCATTACCGTAACCTTCGAGGAGGTTTACGACACCCCAAAGCGAAACACCGCCGCCGATAAGGCAGATAACGCTCTTGAGTACGGTGCAGGCAGTAGTGATGAAGGACGAGGTATCGACCTCGCCGGTGCCTGCTGCGAATGCCTGAGTAGTACAGGTCATAGCCATAACGCCTGCAACGGTTGCAAACATGGTTGCCTTCTTTGCACCACGGGTGAGCTTAGAGAGCCACTTGTGCTTAGGTGCAGAGGTAGTGGTTGCTGTCTCCATAGCGGTAGCATCGACCGCAGAAATATTCAGTTCGTTCATAGGTAAAAAGTCTCCCTCAAAATAAAAAAAGTAGTGTCCGCAGCTTCAACCGTTTCTCTTTTATTCGGTTTCTTCACTGTCCGAGCTAAAAGCCGACATATACCTCTTTTTCGTCGGTTTCCTCAGAATTTTGAGCATCAGCGGTTTCTGTTTCTGTTGCTGATACTGTTGTAACTTCCTTAACGGCGGCCGTCATATTTACTCCATACTCCGTGAACTGTTCCCGTCGAGACAGTCTCAAACGCATCGCCTTTTGGTCACTCACATATTTTTCGATGTTGAACCCCATCTCAGGATTATCGTCCAAGAGCATTGGATATTGCTTATGACGGGTAATGTCAAACTTGTCCGAGAAGAACGGACGCACTCCTCGCACTTGTAAGATACATTTACCGCCGTCCATGACCGCCAGTTCGTCCTGACTTTTCAGCTCTTTGCCGAGCTTCTGATAGTTCATACCGTAGCTTTCCGATTGTCCACGATTGGTGGAGGTATTGAAACTGTCGATCGTTTCTTTACCCAAGCTCTCTGAGATCTCTTTCAGCGTGGACTTCTCCTTACCGCCCAAAAACAGCATCGTATCACAGTTGCCCTCAATCGTATCTGCATTATCTTTATATATAGCCTTTAGCTGGCTCTTAGCTTGCAAGATGATCGACGCGCTGATTTCACGGCTTCGGATAGTCGCAATGAGCTTCTCAAACTGCGGTATTTCGCCAATATTGGCAAATTCGTCTAACAAACAGCGTACATGATAGGTCAGCTTTCCCCCTGGGGAATTATCTGCTTTGGTGCAGAGTAGGTTGAAAAGCTGTGAATACATGATAGCGACCAGGAAGTTAAAAGTCGCATCTGTATCGGAGATGATTATGAAAAGCGCACTCAACTCATCACCGAGCTTGTCAAGGTGCAGCTCATCGTAGGAGGTGATCTCCAAGACCTCATCTATTGCAAAAGGCGCGAGTCGTGTCGAACAGCTAATAAGAATAGACTTAGCCGTTTTTCCGGCAGCGAGCTTATACGCCTTGAATTGTTTGAGTGCAAATGCACCCAAGCGCCGTTGTTCGGCATCGGGTTTTGTTTCAAAGATGTCACCGTAATCAGCCATGACTTCGGGATCTTCGTGCTTTGTGCCGTTCAGCCAGCACTCCACGATCTCAAACTCAATGTCTATCGCATTCTTGAACTCCTCATCGTCCTCACGGCACTCCGAATTGTTGATCATGTCGATCAGCGTTTCAAAGTTCCATTGATCTTCGGGGTACATAGCGAAAATCAGAGCAATATACGCAGTATAGAGCAGTTTCTCCGCTTTCACCCAAAAGTCATCGCCGGACGGCTGCTGAGAGGAAGAAGTGTTTTTGATAAGCACCTCAACGAATTTGAGAATGTCCTTCTCACGGTTTTTCTTTGAGATGTAAGCAAACGGATTGTAGTGCATACTTTTCGCAAAGTCGATCGTGTTGAACACCTTGATCTTGTAAGGCTCATAAACAGGGATATATCTGCCTTTTTTGTCTTTGAGATAGTTGCCCTTATCGTCCCTGCGGTACACAACTTTTCCGTCAACTCGTTTCGGGCGGCCCCGTTCAAGCATTTTTCCGCATTCCACAAGC
>JAFXSC010000013.1 GCA_017525915.1 Ruminococcus sp. | reverse complement strand
TAGATAGGATTGCGGAGAATACGCTTGACCGCAGATACGCCCCACAGGTGCGAGGTGCGGTAAGGATTCGGCTTTCCGATAGTGTGGTAATAGTAATCGGACGGTACAAGGATATGCTCTCTGTTGAGAACATCAACAATCCGTTTCACATTGTAGCCTGCCGCCCTCATTTCAAAGATACGGCGGACGATCTCCGAGGAATACGGATCAACGATAGGCGTACAATTCTTGTCTGTGCCTTTCATATATCCGTAAGGCGGATAGTTGGTCTTATACTTTCCCGACTTTGCGTTCGCTTCAAAAACAGCTCTCAGCTTCTTTGAAGTGTTGGCTGCGTGCCATTCATTAAAAACATTCATGATCGGCATCATATCCATTGAAGCGCTGTCCGATTTCGCTGTGTCGATATTATCGTTCAGAGCTATGAAGCGGATATTGTACATGGGGAAAATATAATCTGTGTACTGACCGACCTGGATGTAGTTTCTTCCGAAACGAGAGAGGTCTTTACAGATGATAAGATTGATCTTGCCGTTTTTCGCATCGTCAAGCAATCTCTGTACGCCCGGACGTTCAAACGTAGTGCCTGAAATTCCGTCATCCACATACTCATCGTAAAGCGTCCAGCCGTGCTGTTCCTCAATATATTTCGTCAGAATGGTTCGCTGGTTTTCAATCGAAAGGGATTCTCCCACACGCTCATCATCACGGGACAAGCGGAGGTACATTCCCACTTTATATTCAGTCTGCTTTGGTAACATCGTAAACTCCTTTCCTGCATTTCCAAAGCAGCTCTTTCCGATACGAGTCTATTATAGCGCGCCGTATCGGAAAAAGCAATAGCTTTTGAGAAAAAAGTTTACTCTGTATCTGAGCAAGGGACACGGTGCATCATTTCGTTGACTACCTTATTGAAAGCATAGCCAAGCATCACATCGTTAATATCCCTGTCTCCGACAAAGTGACTTACAACTTTGTGCTTCACACCGTCCACCTCATAAGTGTTGGTGTGCATCGGACAATCTTTGTAAAGCTCGTCCATCTCCTGCATAGTTTTTACGCCTGCCTTTTCTCTCTCTACGGCATTTGTAGTATTATTCGTTCTACACTATCCTTTCCGACAGCTCGTTCCATTTTCACACTTCCTGCTGTCATGATCCTAAAAAATCGTCCCGTCGGTTACGGGGAAAACGCCTTGTGACCGTTCAGGCATTTAGTCATCATCGCCGTCCTGCTTATCGTAGAACGCAATGTCATCGCTGTCCTCAGACGAGCGACCGCTGCCTGCAAGCTCTGCAATATCTGCATCGCTCAGACCGCTTGTCTGGAGCATCTCAGCCTGCTGATGTTCTCTGCTGAGAATATCGAGCAAGTCCTGCCCCGTGCAGTTGTACTGCTCGCAGATCGCCTGATAGCTCAGTCGGGCATTTTCCTCCATGAGCTTCTTACGCTTATCAGTGTCACGCTTGATGTTCTTGGAGAGCTGTTCGATCTTGCGATCATTCTCAGCGATCTTTTCAGAATAGAGTGCTATGGGAATCACCTCACCTTCATTTTTGT
Organism: Ruminococcus sp.; assembly: GCA_017525915.1. Classification (GTDB taxonomy): domain Bacteria; phylum Bacillota; class Clostridia; order Oscillospirales; family Ruminococcaceae; genus Ruminococcus. The sequence continues at coordinate 1,529 of JAFXSC010000013.1, read as the reverse complement.
CATTTCACATATTCCATGAGCCGAAGCTCTGATTTCTCCTTTTCATACTCCAATTATAGCGCGCAATAATACAAAAAATCTATTCGCATACCAGACAAACTTTTCTCAACACAGCCCGAAATCGGAGTAATCGAAAATTCAGAAACGTGCAGTTATGAGGGGGTTACGATACCCTGAGAGCATAGAAACCCGCAACTGTCATTTTGACGAATACCGATTTTCCGATTCATTGACTTTTCGAGATTTTTCCAGTATAGTTATCATAAGGACGGCGGCGGAGCGATCGGACACAGAGAAATATAGTCGCTGACGCTCCAATTCCACACATGGAAGTGTGGAAACAAAGCAGAGCCGACAGGCTCAAATGAAAAATAGCCCCGCTGGGGCTAACACAAATCGCAAGCTCGGCATAGCTGCACTACAAATCACAGATTTGAGTACACCAATGCACCGCTTGGCAGAGGGCTGCCGCCCCTACGACCCCGCAATTAGAAATAGAAAGGAAAACAGAAAACATGAGCAACAAAACGAAACGAACACACAGTATTCAGGTCAGGCTTAGTGACGAGGAATACGAAGCGTTCAACCGCAAATTCACGGCAAGCGGTATGAAATCCCGAAGCGATTTCTTCCGCCACATGATCTTCACAGGCTACATCGTGATTTTCAACGATGACAAGATGAATGAGCTGCTGAAACTTGCAAGAAGCATCTCCAACAACTTCAATCAGGTGGCAGTCAGAGCCAACAGCGGCGGAAAGGTCTATCCCGAAGATATTTCCGCATTGAGGGAGGAGGTGGACAAGCTCTGGCAACCACTAAGATTTTTTCAGTCTCAGTTGATGAGCTTGCATCACTGAAATATATCGCCAACCCCGAAAAGACGGACAACGGCAGACTGATCTTCACGCAAGGGTGCAGCACCGATCCTGAACAGGCTCACCATGACTTTGAAGAAATACGTGCGAACGGAACGGGCAGAAGCACAGTCCTCGCCCAGCACTTCATTGTGAGTTTCAAGCCTGGTGAAATCACTCCTGAGAGAGCCTTGCAGCTCGGTCAGGAAATATGTGAGCAGTTCCTCAAAGGCGAATACCAGTATTTTATGACCTGCCACATAGACAAGAACCATACGCATCTCCATTGCGTTTTCAACAATACGAATTGCATCGACGGCAAGACTTTTGAAACGCATGAAAACCGCCGCACCACAAAGCAGGATCGCTCATTTCAGAAGCTAATGAATATCACGGACGAGGTTTGCCGTCAGCATCACTTATCTGTAATCGAACATCCCGAAATGGGCAAGGGCAAGAACCATTGGGAATGGGATATGACACGACAGGGGCTATCGTGGAAAGCAAAGCTGAAATATGCGATAGATCAGGTTATCAAGGCAAGCACGGACTTCGAAGGTTTTCTCCGAAAGTGCGCCGAATATGGTGTGCTTGTTGACTACAATCCCGACCATAAAATTGACCTGAAATATATGCTTGCAGAGCAGAAAGAACGCAATCCCCGTGCCAAAT
>JAFXSC010000012.1 GCA_017525915.1 Ruminococcus sp. | reverse complement strand
TGCTTTATTTCAAGTTTCAAATAGTCGGTGTTAATGGCGCAGAGGTCACACCCGTTCCCATTCCGAACACGGAAGTTAAGCTCTGCCGCGAAGACGATACTTGGCTGGCGACGGCCCGGGAAACTATTTCAATGCCGGCACTACGATCCCCTTCATTATTGAAGGGGATTTTTATTTTCAGAAAATAGATAATGCTCAACTGCTGCACAGAGCCTTTTTTATTAAAAAAGCTGTATTTTTCACAAAATAGTTGAATTTTCAAAGGGTATGTGTTATACTTTAAATGGCTGAGTATGCCCGAAAATACCGGTATGGCTGTACGCCGTCAATGCACAGCTTCCGCGTTTGCGGACCTGGAGTTAATATGGAATTATTTAACAGTTTTTACACTATTTCTCAGCAGTCTGACGCCGATAAACCGTCACTGTTCCCGTTCCCGTTTTCAATGCACCTGATATTCGTATGTATCAGCGTGCTGTTCTTTGTATACAGATTTTCCGCCCAGAAACGACCTTATCAGATCATTATGGCTGCCGCGATATTCATATCAATGGGCGTGTGGATATCCGACAACAGAACTCTGTATTACGTTATCGGTGCGATAGAGCTCGGACTTATTCTCTGTGCGATCGTTCTTTCATTCATCTTCCGCGAAAAGAAGACTGACGAGCTGTCTGACAAGGACAAGAAGGACGGCGGCGATGATGATAATGATGACAAAGATGACAACAGCGATGACGGTGACAGCGACGAAGATGAGGAAGACGAGGAAACTCTTCTGAACGCTGCGAATACCATCAACAGCCTTCTTAACTGAGAGGTGCAGACTGTGAAGATAGCTGTTCTTGACTGGGAGACAGTAAGCAACGGGGGAGACATTACTCCTGCTGATATAGAGCGCTTCGGCGAGGTAAGGATAATCTCGCTGACTAAACCCGAGGATGCCGCTGCTAATATCGGCGACGCTGAGATTGTTCTCTGCAACAAGGTGCCGATAACCCGCGAGGTCATGGATGCCTGCCCGGATATAAGATACATCGGTCTTTTTGCGACAGGTTACAACAATGTTGATACTGCTTATGCTGCTGAGAAGGGCATAGTTGTCTGCAATGCAGGTCAGTATTCCACAAACGCTGTTGCTCAGCAGACCTTCGCTTATATCCTCGACCATTTCAGCCGTATTCGTGATTATGATGCTGCTGTTAAGGATGGAATGTGGGTGCGCTCACCGAAATTTTCCTGCTTCCCGATACCGACCGCCGAGCTTGCCGGAAAAACTCTTTCAATTGTCGGCTACGGCTCTATCGGACGAACTGTTGCAGCGATCGGCGCCGCTTTCGGAATGAATATCGTTATAAACACAAGAACTAAACCGGCTGACTCTCCGTATGAGGTCACTGATATAATGACTGCGGCAGCGAAGGCTGATGTTCTCACCTTCCACTGTCCGCTGACCCCTCAGACAAAGGGGATAGTAAACCGCGAACTATTAGGCTGTATGAAGGATTCAGCCATTCTTATAAACACATCGAGAGGCGGAGCTGTCTGCGAGGCCGACCTTGCCGATGCCCTCAACTCCGGACGTATTGCCGGTGCCTATCTTGATGTTCTGGAGAAGGAGCCGATGTCTCCGGACACTCCTCTCCGTACCGCTAAAAACTGCGTGATAACGCCGCATACTGCGTGGGCACCGTATGAGACAAGGCGCCGCCTTATTGATATCGTCTGCGGAAATATCACCGCATGGCTGGACGGCAACCCTGTCAATAAAGTCAATTAAAGGAAGATATAAATGAGAAATATATCCGATAAAAAGCGTATCGTCATTAAGCTCGGTACGTCCACGCTTGCCCATAAGACCGGCAAGCTCAATATAAGGCGAATGACCAACCTCGTCCGCGTCATCTCTGACCTTCATAACTCCGGCAGGGAGATAATCATGGTCTCCTCCGGTGCAGTAGGTCTCGGTGCCGGAAAGCTCGGACTGCCGGAAAAACCGAAGGATACCAAGATGAAGCAGGCTGTTGCTGCTATCGGTCAGTGTGAGCTCATGCACGTTTATGACGATATGTTCGCAAAATACAGCGTTACCGTGGGACAGATACTCCTCACGAAGACCATTATCAACAACCCGAGCCACTGTGAGAATTTCAAGAATACCGTTGAAACTCTCGTGCAGATGGGCGTTATCCCGATAGTCAACGAGAATGACACCATCGCTATCGACGAGCTGGAGCTTGAAATAGGCGAGAACGACTCGCTTTCGGCGCTCGTTGCGGAGCTTTCGGGAGCTGACCTCCTGCTTATCCTTTCCGACATCGACGGTCTCTACGACGACGACCCGCGCAGCAATCCGGACGCAAAGCCGGTATATGTGGTAGAGGAGGTAACTCCGGAGATAGAGGCTATGGCTGGCGGTGCAGGTTCAAGTCTCGGCACGGGCGGAATGTCCACCAAGATAAACGCCGCAAAGATAGCGACCGAAGCCGGTATCGACATGGTGATAATGAACGGAAAAGACCCCGAGCTCCTCTACGACCTGTTCGAGGACAGGGACATCGGAACTATTTTTCTCGGCAAGAAATAATGAGGTGATATTATGAGCTATACAAAGGAACTTGGAAGACGCGCAAAGGCTGCTGAGGCTGTTATCTCGACCGCCGGGAGCCGCGTCAAGGACGAAGCGCTTGCGGCTATCGCCAAGGCGCTTATAGACAATCAGGAGCTTATCATCGCGGAGAACGCTAAGGACCTTGCCGCCGCCAAGGAAAACGGCATGACCGAGGCCAAGCAGGACCGTCTGAAGCTCGATGCGAAGCGCATCGCCGACATGGCTAAGGGTGTGAACGAGCTTATCGCTCTGGGTGACCCTATCGGCGAAGTTATTGAAGGCTGCGTAAGACCCAACGGTCTGCGTATCGTAAAGACAAGAACTCCTCTCGGAGTTATCGGAATAATCTATGAGTCGCGCCCCAACGTTACTGTTGACGCCGCTGCACTCTGCCTTAAAGCCGGAAACGTCGTTATCCTCAAGGGCGGCAAGGAGGCTATAAACTCCAATATCTGCCTCGGCGCTATCATGAGGAAGGCTATCGCAGGCGCAGGACTTCCCGAGGACGTTATTCAGGTAGTGGAGAACACCTCGCGTGAGACCACCACCGAGATAATGCGTCTGAACGGCTACATCGACGTGCTTATCCCCCGCGGAAGCGCCGGACTTATACAGGCAGTCGTGCAGAACGCAACCGTTCCTGTTATTGAGACAGGCGCAGGAAACTGCCACGTTTACGTTGACGCATCTGCTGATATGGACATGGCAGTCGATATCACCGACAATGCAAAGACACAGCGTCCTTCCGTCTGCAACGCTATCGAGAGCCTTCTCGTTCACAAGGACTGTGCTGAGAAGTTCCTCCCCCTTATCGCGGAGAGGTTTAAGTCCCACAATGTGAAGATATACGGCTGCGAGAGGACTATGGCTATACTCAGCGGCATTGAGGCTGCTGACGAGGATAAGTACGCAACCGAGTTCAATGACTTCGTTATCGCAGTCAAGGTCGTTGACGATATAGACGAGGCTATCGCCCACATCAGAAAGTACAGCACGAAGCATTCCGAGTGCATCGTTACGAGCTCGCTTGCAAATGCTGAGAAGTTCCAGAGAGAGATAGACGCCGCTGCTGTTTATGTCAATGCCTCAACGAGGTTCACTGACGGCGGCGAATTCGGACTTGGCGCGGAGATCGGTATTTCCACGCAGAAGCTCCACGCGAGAGGACCTATGGGTCTGCGCGAACTGACCACGGTAAAGTACCTTATCAACGGTAACGGTCAGATCAGATAATTTTATTTGGAGGTCGTAATGGCTATCAGAAAAGACCTGGACGATATGCTCAACAGCCTGAAAAAGGGCGGGAGCAAGCCGGACAAAGTAAAGAAAAAAGGAGCGGAAAAGGTCGCACCGCAGAGAAAAAGCATTTACGACAGTATGTCTGTCGATGATCTGCTGACTGCTCTGAACGATGACAAGAAGGGTAATGAGATCGCTGAGATCGCGGAGGAGATCACTGTTGCGGAAAAGCCTGTGACTTTCTCCGAGGAGATCAATGTGATACGTTCCTCCGGACCGGATGTGAACAAAGCATCGGCGGAGGCTCCTGCACCGCCTAAGAAGAAAAAGAGGATAGTCATTACCGGCGAGCTCCCGGACTATGAGGCTATCCGCCAGAGGGAGCTTGAAAAGGACAGACTTGCGCGAGAAGCTGCCGAGAAGGCAGAGCGTGAAGAACAGGAACGTCTTGCGCGAGAAGCTGCCGAGAAGGCAGAACGTGAAGAACAGGAGCGTCTTGCGCGTGAAGCTGCCGAGAAGGCAGAGCGTGAGGAACAGGAGCGTCTTGCGCGTGAAGCTGCCGAGAAGGCAGAGCGTGAGGAACAGGAACGCCTTGCGCGTGAAGCTGCCGAGAGGGCAGAGCGTGAAGAACAGGAACGTCTTGCGCGTGAAGCAGCCGATAAGGCAGAGCGTGAGGAACAGGAACGCCTTGCGCGTGAAGCTGCCGAGAGGGCAGAGCTTGCAGAGCAGGAGCTCCCTGATGATAATGAGATTGAAGCTGCTGAGGACGAGCCGAGCGCTGAAGAACTGCTCGATGCGGCGCTTGCAGCGATAAGGAATACCGCACTTGCCGAGGAGATAGAGGAGAATACCGTTCCGGCTGACGAGACAAAAGATGCCGCTCCGCTCTACGGCGAGGACGAGGACCCGGTCAGCAGCATGATAGAGGGTATGCGCGAGGACGCTGCCAATGCTATCGCAGACCTTGACAAGCCTGCGGAGGAGGAAAAGCCTGCCGAGCCGGAAGATGCTCCCGCGGAAGCTGAGGAAGCGCAGAAGCCTCTGAAGGAAGTCAAAGAGGAGAAGAAACAGAACGTTCTCGAGCGCATTCTTGACGAAGACCCGGACGAGCTGCTCAACGAACGCAGTGAGCATTCCGAGGAGGACGGCGAGGAGACTGCACCGAAGAACCGCACGTTCAAAAGGCGGCTGTATGCCGTTCTCGGCGCTGTATTCGCAGTGTTTGCGGTGATTGGAATGGTATTTGTCGGCGCTAAGTGCGTTAAGGCGATACGCGATTTCACCTCCGGCGAGGTCAGGAAGGACGGCTTCACGGAAGTCCTCTACCCGGTAGTTATCATGGATATCGATCAGTTCAGCGACCCTTCCGAGCTCAGCTCAGAGCAGATGCTCACCGCTTCGATATGGTCGATAATCATGGACAATGACCGCGTGACGAAGTACAGTGTTGATCCCGGAACTGACACGATATCCATACCCTATATGGACGTTGAGGCAAGGGCTGTCGAGATGTTCGGCACGGATCACCCCGAGTTCGAGCACTGCACCGTTGGTCCTGTTGATTCGAGGTTTTTCTATTCAGACGGCGCATACAACGTCAAGCCTAAGACTATAACCTTCACCTATTCGCCGGAGATAAAGTCCATAGTCAAGAGCGGCAGCAGCTATACTGTCAGCGTGGACTATGTTGACGAGCTTCCGGAGTGGATGGAAAAGAGCGTGTCGAAGTCGGTGGAGTTCAGGCTCACCGAGCATGACGACGGTACATACACTATCAATTCCATGAAGATAAACTACGTCAAGAGCAACGGACTTTGATTATTATTTAGAACAAAAAGCTCCCCGTGATGGGGAGCTTTTTTATGAGGAAAATGAGATATGTTCAGTCTTTATAGTTTAATTTAACGATATCAAGGCTGTTCCAGTTTTCACGGATAGCTGAGAATACCTCCTCGGTGAGGGGAGCCTCGTTGTCAGCGTCCGCGATAAGGCTCGGTCTGCGCCATACATAAGAATCGGCAGCGGTCTCGCCAAGGTGGAGAGCGTAGTAAGTGCCGGAGGGCGCTGTGAGCTTGTGGGTGGGAAGTCCGTCACAGCTTATCGCGTGGTAGTTGAGGGCGTCGAGCATTGCGAATATATCGGAGGACTGCTCATCTGAGGGCTCAGTAGTTGCGGCAGTTTCGGTGGTAGTTTCAGCGGTCGTTGTTGTCGCAGTTGTTGTATTCCCTCTGAGGAAGTTCAGGTCAAGACCATCCTCGACAGTGTATCCTCCTTGTTCTATCATATAGATCATGTCGACTGGATCGTATATCATAGTTGGGTCATTAAAGTAGATATTCAAGGTTTCAACAGTATAGTCGATGCCTTCTGCGTCATAGACGCCTATCCTGAGGGTAATGCCCGTTTCAAGGTCGATATACCGCTGTGTATCAGATGCTTCCCCGGAAATTCTGACAACGGCACAATCCCTTCCGAGATACCTCTCTCTGCCAATAACAGACCACTTGCTCAGGTCATCGAGGAAGCCGTCATAGCGTATAGACTTCATATTCTCGACAGGGTTTTCAATGACTTCCTTAGTCTCCGTAAAGACGGATATGCGTTTTCCGCCGAAAACATATTCTATCCTGCCTGAGTTCTCGGTCGTATAATACTTTACGCCCTTCTGGTTATCGGTCGCTTTTTCAACGATCAATCCGTTTTCATCAGTCTTCATGAAGCATCTTGTGAAATTATTTTCAACATTCCTGCATCTCTCATAAAGCCATTCCTGCGATATTTCTTCGGGAGCATCTGAACTTTCATCGAGGAAGCTCAGGTCATAGCCGTCCTCGGCAGGCTCATAGTTTTTGAGGAACTCCTTGAACTCGCTCTTTGTCATGAAGCCGGAATTGTCGTTGTAGGTTATGCTGTTTACTTCAAATAAGTTGGTATACTGTCCCTTTTGTGAGAAATGCAGCGGAATGCCGGTCTCAGTGTCAATAAACGCAGTGAAACTGATATCATAGTTATCAATGCGGCGTTTTCCGTGGATAGCTATGCAATCCCTGCCGATGTAGGTGAGCTTATCGCCTATATCCCAGTTTTCAACGGGACTGAGCCAGTCCGAGACCCACTTTTCCGGGCGATAGAACATTGAATCCGGACCGGGATAATTATTATCGACCCTGTACTTTTCCTCGTCCTCTGCGATGCGGAATACCTTGTTATTGCCACAGGCGAAAAAGAAACCGCTATACTTCTTGGTTGACGAACCTTTCCATAGTATATCAACATCTTCCTGCGCCCAGAAGGTATCAGCAGTGTTGTCTATCTGCAAAGTGCCGGTATAGATATGGTCGCTGGGATGATCGGTTGAGTTGTCATTGGTATAGCTGATACTGAGCGCTGAATAGTTCGAGCGCGCATTGCTGCACAGGTTGATGATATATCCCTTGTCGATAGTTTCCGGGACAGTCACAGCGGAAGCCGCCATGTCGGAGGGAGCTTCCTCCGTGATTTCGGTAGCAGGGGACTTTTCAGCTGACGGAGCATTCTTCCTTAAAGTGTAAGCCGTGCCTGCACCTGCGGCAACAACAGCGGCACAGGCTGCAATTGAGACAGCCCTGCGGAAAAACTGCGGACGGTAGCGTTCAACTCCGCTGACCTCGGCGGCATCAGCGTTCAGACCGTCATTGTCAACGCGGCGCTCTATCTGCCGGAAGAGCCTGTCCGCCTTCTTTTTGTCGGACTGCGGATAGTCCTTTACGAGCTTGTCAAATACTTCCTCATCGGTATTCTGGATGAGGTCTATGATATCTTTCCTGTTCTTCATAATATCTCTCCTTTCAGCGCATTCCGGAGCTTTTTGAGAGCCCGTGAGCACCTGAGACGCACTGCCGCAGGGGATATGCCGACAATAGAAGATATCTCGGCTGATTTGCGGCTGTAAAAATATCTTTGTATGATGATAGTGGAATCCGGTTCGCCCAGAGCGGCTATTTCCTTCATAAGCAGCTCGCTGACAGCCTTGTTCTCGGCATTTCCGGCGATATTTTCCCCGGAGGGTATCGCCGCGAAGCCCTGTTCGTCCATATCGAGCCTTCTGCCGCTTTTTGCGAGGAGAGACCTGCGGCGGCTGATAGCCTTATTCTTGGCGGCAGAGCCGATGTATGCCTTTAGGCTTTCGGGTCTGTCGGGGTCGAGGCGGAGGATAACGTCCGAGAACACGTCTATCACGCATTCGTCAATATCTTCCGGCGAACCGATGTCCCGGAGCACTCTTGCGGCAATAGCGCAGACGTAGTTGTAATATTCATCGAAAAGCGCCCGGTGGCCCTTTGGCGGCGATTCTGTTATCAGCCTTAGTATATCGCTGTCCGTCATCGGATCACTCCTTTCATAAGCAGTACCGCTTTCACTATACACATACGCATCGGAACAGCAAAGTGTATCATTATTTTAGTGATCAGTGGTTATTGCATAGTGAGCAGTTGCGGTGTCCGCCTGCGCGGACGATTTTAAATAAGCTTCCGCCAGCTGACAACTATGCACAGATAACTGAAAAAGGGCGGATATACCGCCCTTGATTTATGCGGCAGCCGTTGTCGTGGTCACCGCAGCAGTTGATGAAGTTGTGGTCACGCAGACCGTGACCTCCTCCGGAGCGGAAGTCGGTTCAGCCGTTCCGCCGGTAAGCATCATGTCTGTAAAGCTCATGGTCAGACCGTTGTTCGGCATTTCAAAGCCGCAGAGATTTCCCTCTCCGTCAACGATGAGGGTATAGTTTCCGGCTTCGAGCGTTCCGCTTATGCGGAGGGTATCGTCCTTTTCCTCGCCGGTGAGCTCGTCTTTGGCAGCATTTTCCTCAACTGCGCTGATGAGCTCGGTCATCATAGCCTTGACCGGTACAGCCGACTGCGGCACGGAGAAACTCAGTCCCTTATAGGACGCCTCAACATTGCCGTCCGCGAAGCTCAGCCGCACACCGCTGAGGGTGTTCGGCGCGGTGAATTCGATGTCCCATTCACCGCCGGAGTGCGAGAGCTTCCCCTCCGCCTTCAGCTTGTCGATAGTGACAGAGGCGTTGGCAGTAAACGAGTTGCCGAGCCCGTTTTTCCGTCTGGAGTCGTTTTTCAGCGGCACCGAGCATGAAACAAGGCATTGTGCTGATAGAGCAGCCGCTGCCGCGAATGTAAGAAGTCTTTTCATAGTTTTCCTCCGTTCTGAAAATATGACTTTTTACTTCCGCGGGCTGCTCTTGTATCAGTCCTTGTTCTTCTTCTTTTCCTTGAATATCCTGAATGCGTCCGGGATGCTGTTGATTATATCCCTCGGCAGCATCGCCTCCTGACCGAATTTTTCGGCAGCGGAATCGCCTGCGAGACCGTGCATATACACTCCTGCACAAGCGCTGTCTATCGGGAAGCAGCCCTGTGCGGCGATAGCGCCTATCATACCGGCGAGGATATCGCCGCTTCCGCCAACGCTCATGCCGGGATTTCCGGTATGGTTAGCGGCAGTGATATGGCTGTCTGCAACGAGAGTGCCTGCGCCCTTGAGAACAACGGTTATACCGTACTGCTCGGCGTATTTTTCTGCAACGACGATGCGGTTTTCCTCAACAGCCTTGGTATCGCAGTTCAGCAGTCTTGCCATTTCGCCCATGTGAGGGGTTATGATGATATCGGACTGCTTCTTCACTAAAATATCTATGTCCGAGGCTATGCAGTTTATTCCGTCCGCGTCGATAATTACGGGACATTTTGCATTTTCCGCAACGAATTTTGTAAGCTCGACCGTATCCGGGGTCACGCCCATGCCGCAGCCTATGACTATCGCGTCAGCCTTTTCCATAGCGTCGAGTATAAGCTGTTTACTGCTGTCAAAGAGCATATAGCCGTAATCGTCGCAGTCAAGCTCGATATATGTCGCCTCGGGAACGAGAGTGGAAACGGTGTCGATGCACTTCTCAACAGATGCTATGCGTACAAGACCGCAGCCGCTCCTGAGAGCGCCGAGAGCCGCAAATGCAGCCGCACCGCGCATAGATGAGCTTCCGGCAATGATGAGGACAGTGCCGAACGTGCCCTTGTGGGCGTCTCTTTCGCGGTTGGGCGGAAAGGCGGCGAGGTGGTTGCGCTCGATGCGGTAGTATTTCCGCTCGTTCTCGATAGCTTCAACAGCCTTGCAGGGAATGCCGATATCGGCAACTGTTATCTTTCCGCAGTATTTTTTCAGCGGGAACTGTGTCATGCCTGTTTTCAGGAAGCCGAAGGTAACGGTTTCATCAGCCTTGAATATGCCGTTGGAGACAGTTCCGGCAGTGCAGTTTCCGCCGCTCGGAACATCGACCGATATCCTGTAAGCGCCTGAGCCTATCGCAAATACCGAAGCAGCATCGTTGCTGAGCTGACCGTGGAAGCCTGTTCCGAATACACCGTCAACGATAACGTAGGCACGAAGGATAGCGCCCTTCACGAGCCGCATACGCTGCTGCTCCTTCTTCATGATATCGTCGAGGGGACTTCCTTCCTTTCCCGGACCGCTCTCGCGGCTCTGCGGCACGGTCATATAGTCGAGCTCTGCCGCTTCAAGAGCAGCCTCAACGTTCTCACTCCTGTAACCGTCGAGAAATTCAACCCTGTCTCGGGGAAGGCGGTCGTACATTTCAGCGGCAAGCTCAGAGACCGGCTTTCCGCCCACGCTGATGACGGTTATCCTGTAACCGCGGTAGATGAGGTTATTGGCAGCCGCAAAGCAGTCGCCGCCGTTGTTGCCCTTACCCGTGAGAAAAACGATAGATTTTTCCTCCGGGGAAATATCCGGTTCTTTCCGGCAGTATTCGTCGATGATGCCGGCAAGAGCCTTTCCGGCGTTTTCCATAAGCTGTCGCTTGGATATTCCGAGTTCCTCGGAACGTTCTTCGATCATTGCCATTTGCTTAGGCGATACGATCTGCATATTGACACACCCCTTTTTATAGTTATCAGTGCTTAGTGCATAGTTCAGAATTCAGAGAACGGCTGCTCACTCGTCTTCCTCGTCACCGGAGCCGCCGTCATAATCAAATGAAGCGCGGAGCTTTCCGGGGAGAGCCTTTACGATATTGCTCATCATCTTCTTGCCCGGAGCGAAAACGAGCCTTGCAGAGCCGTATTCCTCATTCTGGAAATCAGCATAGTATTCGTGCGAGGCGATGTTGTCGGTGACGAATATCACGGTCATATCCTCGCTCTCCTCGATGTCATCGCTGTACTTTCCGAAGCTGGTGAAGCTTCTGACGGACACCGAAAGAAGCTCTGTGCGCTTTTTCTTGGCGATGATCTTAGCGATATCGAGGTCGCCGTTCGTGAAGGTGTACTCGTATTCGACGTAGGTGTTCTGGAGCAGAAAGTAGGTGCCGATGCCTGCGGCGACTGCGAGCAGTATGCCGAGGAGGGCAAGGGCTGGTCTGTTGAGCTGTATGAATGACATCAGCGTAAGCAGGACGGTAAGGGAAATACCGCCGATAGCTATGCCTAAGCGCCTGTTCCTGTCCGCCGAGGTCTCATTCTTCTTAACGAGCTGTTCTGCAAAATTATCCATCAAACATATCTCCGATCGTAATGATTACACAATATATCTTACCACATATTGCCGGAAATATCAAGATGATAACGATAAAAAAACAGGGACGCATATCTGCGCCCCTGCTGATGTCTGTTATAAAGCTTTTCTGAAAGTATCTCTGTACCAGCGGTAGACTTCATTGAGCTTTTCGCTATTTGTGAAGATGTTGGACATACATTTATTTTTATAAATGCAGACGCTTTTCAGCTCGCCGTCACTGGTATAGTACATAGTGTATACTGCTATTTCCGGAGCTTCCACGCACGGCAGGCGGTCAGGCATATCCAGCTCGCAGTTTCCGGCGGCGGCAGCCTCGCAGACGAGCCGGTAATTCGCGGCGATCTCATCAGTGCTGATAGCTTCGCACTTCATGCGGTAATCAGCCATTCCGCCGGAAGCAAGCTTTTCGTTTATCTGGATATTGCTCAGTCCGCAGATATCCTTGTCCTCGGTGAAATAATAGTAACCGCTGCTGTCATACAGGCTCACGCTCGATTTTTCGGGACAGTATTTGTTTTCCTGGAGCCGTCTGATGAAGACAGCACAGGGGATATTTCTGCTGTCGGGGGCTGTATCCGTAACTTCCGGCTCGGTGGTGACAGGGGAGGGGAGGGCGGTCGTGGTGACGGCAGCGGTCACAGTGGAGGTCGCAGTTTCCGGTGCAGCAGTGACCGGTTCAGTCGTGGTGACAGTGGAAGTGAGAGCGGTGGCCGAGGTGACCGTAGCGGCAGTACCAGCGGCAAGGTCGTCCGGAGCGGCGGAGGTCAACATAGCTGTTGTATCTGCGATATCAGCAGTTCCGGAGATGGCAGTACTTCCGCAGCCTGTGAGAAGTAAAAGGCTTATTGCAGCCGCAAATATTTTTTTCATAGTATCACTCCTTAATGATTTTGGGTTTCTGTATGATAAGTGTCCGGCGGAGGGGGAATTGCTGCACGGGAACTCAAAAATTGTATACTTACACATAACGGAATGGCAAAAATTGTGAATATTGTTCAAAGCGAAGGAATATTTCCGGCGTGAATTTTCAGGAAAATTTGCAGAAAGGGCTTGATTTTTTCCGGAAAGTCGTTTATAATGTATTTACAACCCGATGACTGAGAGAGTAGGTACGGAGTATGTCCGCAGAGAGGAACGCATTGGTGCGAGCGTTCCGGCAGAGAACGTGTTGAAGTTCACTCACGAGGGGTGCGGTTGAAGGTGCGTCAGCGCTGTAACGCTGGACTGCTGCTTGTAGACTGCAACGTAGGTCTGCGTTAAAGACAAGAGAGTGTCGGCTCTCCTGACAAAAGGTGGTAATAAGCAAGGTAAGTCTTGTCCTTTTGGGCAGGACTTTTTTGTTGTCTCGGCACGTTATTATTTGTAGGGGCTGGCGTCCTCGACAGCCCAACGCCGCAAGGCGTCAAAACTGATATTTGCGGGACGTCGAGGACGCCGTCCCCAACAAAATTTTGAGGTGAAATGAATGAAAGAACAGCTTGAAAAAATCGAAGCCCTCGCCAAGCAGGAGCTTTCTGCCTGCACTGAGATCAAGGCGCTGGACGACCTGAGGATAAAATTCCTCGGAAAAAAAGGTGAGCTCACCGCTATCCTGAAGCAGATGGGCGGACTTTCCGCAGAGGAAAGACCCGTTATCGGTCAGCTTGCAAACAAGGTACGCGCCGACATCGAGGAGGCTCTTGCCGCAAAAATGACTGCCCTCAAATCCGAGGCTCAGTCCGCTAAGCTCAGGGAGGAGACCATTGACGTTACCCTCCCCGGCAAGCACGCTCCCTTCGGCAAGCTCCACCCCCTCACAAGGGTAGAGAACGAGATACGCGAAATATTCATCGGCATGGGCTTCAATATCGCTGACGGTCCCGAGATCGATGACGACTACCACGTTTTCGAGGCTCTCAATCTTCCCCCCGACCACCCGGCAAGAGATACGCAGGATACATTCTATATTGAGAATACAAACGAGACAGTTCTTCTCCGTACACAGACCTCGTCCGTACAGGTTCACGTTATGGAGAACCAGAAGCCGCCGATACGCATTATCTCTCCCGGAAGAGTTTTCCGTTCGGATGCTGTTGATGCTACCCACTCTCCCCTGTTCCACCAGATAGAGGGTCTTGTTATCGACAAGGGCATCACTATGTCAGACCTCAAGGGCACTCTTGAAATGCTCATGAAGAAGCTCTACGGCAATGACTGCAAGCTCCGCTTCCGTCCTCATCACTTCCCGTTCACCGAGCCTAGCTGCGAGGTCGATATAAGCTGCTTCAACTGCGGCGGCAAGGGCTGTTCGATGTGCAAGGACGAGGGCTATATCGAGCTTCTCGGCGCAGGTATGGTTCACCCGAAGGTACTTGAAAACTGCGGCATAGACCCAGAGGAATACTCCGGATTTGCATTCGGTCTGGGTCTGGAGCGTATGGTAATGGGTCGCTATGACATCAACGACCTCCGTCTCCTTTATGAGAACGACGTGCGTTTCCTTGAACAATTCTAAGCGGACACCTAAACTAAGCACTAATCACTAACCACTAAGCACTACTATACTACTCACTGAGACGAAAGGAGCAGCGTATGAGCTTCTGGGAACTTGCTATGAGAACGCACCACCACCGTCACCATTACAGAAATGGAGGCCTTTCCACCGCCGGACTGGTGACACTGCTCATTTTTCTTGCTGTATGCGGATTTATAGTGTACTTCTATATCCGCGTCAAGAAGAACGGCATGATGCAGACCCTCGGCTTTGATAACGAAGCTGACTACAAGGATTACAAGAAAAACTGTCCGGTGAATTACAGGAACATTTTCTGTATGTCGGACGAGTGGGTCATAAACGAAAGGACATACAAGATATACTCCCCGGACGATATTCTTGACGTTTCGCCGCTTTCGTCCGGAAGCTCCGGCAGCCTTGCAAGGTGCGGAATACTCATAAGGTATAAAGGCGGCTCAGACAAGGTCTTCGTCAGCAAGAGCTGGGAACGCGACAAGCTGATCAAGGAGATAAAACAGTTTCTCTCAGGCAAAAAGAACGGTGCACTGTTTATTTGATATTTAAGCCTTTAGCTGTTAGCTGTTCCCTACAAGTATAAATCCGTCCGCGCAAGCGGACACCGCAACTCTCAACTAAAGGCAAAATGCTGATTTACAGCTAATAATCTGAAAGGAAAAACGATATGAATTTATCTATGAAATGGCTCGGCGACTACGTTAAAGCCGATATGCCGATAAAGGATTTCTGTCACGCTCTTACAATGAGCGGTTCAAAGGTCGAATGCTACGAGGTCGAGGGCAGCAATGTCTCAAACGTCGTAGTCGGAAAGATACTCTCAAAGGGACCTCACGAGAACGCTGACGCTCTCTTTGTTTGTCAGGTCGATGTCGGCGCGGACGCTCCCATACAGATAGTAACAAACGCCAGGAACGTCAAGGAAGGCGACCTCGTGCCCGTTGCGCTGGACGGCGCTGTTCTTCCCGAGGGCAAGATAAAGAAGTGCAAGATGCGCGGAGTTGAGAGCTTCGGTATGTTCTGCGGCATCGACACTCTCGGTTTGACTGCTCACGACTTCCCCTATGCCGACCCCGAGGGCGTTTTCGTAATTCAGGAGGACTGCAAGCCCGGTGACGATATCCACAAGGCTATCGGTCTGGACGACACTTCCGTTGAGTTCGAGATAACCTCCAACCGCCCCGACTGCCTGAGCGTTATCGGTCTCGCAAGGGAGACTGCCGCTACCTACGGCACAGAGCTGAAAGTCAAGGCTCCGGAATTCAGGGGAGTTGACGGCGATGTTAACAGCTACCTCAAGGTCGATATCCACAATGCGGAGAAGTGTCCGCGCTACTGTGCAGGTATCGTCAAGAACGTAAAGATAGGACCCTCTCCGCGCTGGATGAGGGAGCGTCTCCGTGCAAGCGGTGTCCGTCCGATAAACAACTTCGTTGACATCACGAACTATGTAATGCTCGAATACGGTCAGCCTATGCACGCCTTCGACCTTCGCTATGTTGAGGGCGCACACATAAACGTCCGCAATGCTGTTGACGGTGAGAAGATAATGACCCTCGACGGCGTTGAGCGCGAGCTTACTTCCGATATGCTCGTTATCGCTGACGAGAAGAAGCCTGTTGCCGTTGCCGGAGTTATGGGCGGCGAGTACAGCGGCATCATGGACGATACTACGACTGTTGTATTTGAGTCAGCTTACTTCGAGCCCTCACAGGTCCGCCGCACCTCAAAGAAGCTCGGTCTGAAGTCCGACGCTTCCGCACGCTACGAGAAGGGCGTTGACCCCACTATCTCCATGACCTGCCTGAAGAGAGCCTTCGAGCTCGTTGAGCTTCTCGGTGCAGGTGAGGTCGTAAATACCGTTATCGACTGCAACAAGTCAGATTTCAAGCCCTCCGAGGTCGTTTTTGACCCTGAGTGGATAAATAATTTCCTCGGCACAAGCATCTCCGAGGCTGACATGAAGGAGTACCTCAGCCGCCTTGAATTCACCTTCGCTGACGGCAAGGTCATCGCTCCGGCTTTCCGCATAGACATCGGCTGCAAGGCTGATATCGCGGAGGAAGTTGCCCGTATTTACGGCTACAACAATATCCCCTCCACCGACTTCCGCGGAGTTGCAAGAGCTGAGTTCACCGAGGAGCAGAAGTTCGTCCGCATTCTCAGGAACGCTGCCGTTTCGCTGGGCGGCTACGAGATAGCGACTTATTCCTTCGTTTCACCCAAGTATTTCGACAGGATAAGACTCCCCGAGGACAGCGCTCTCCGCAAGGTTGTCCGCATCGTGAACCCTCTCGGCGAGGACACGAGCGTTATGCGTACATCAACTATTCCTTCGATGCTGGACGTTCTGGCGTTCAACTACAACAACCGCAACGAGAAGGCCTGCCTGTTCGAGATAGCCAAGGAATACCTTCCTGCCAAGGAGGAAAAGCCCTTCATCAACGGCGACACTCTTGCTAACAGCGGCAATAAGAAGCACAGGTATGAATACTCCCTCCCGGACGAGCCGCAGAGACTTACCTTCGGCATTTACGGCGGCGACGCTGATTTCTACACGGTCAAGGGCATTGCCGAGCAGCTTCTCGCTAAGCTGAAAATTGACGGCGTGGAGTACGTCCGCGCTGCCGACAGCGACGCATTTGACGAGAAGTGCGCTCTCCACCCCGGCAGAAGCGCTGTTATCCTCAGGGAAGGCACTCCTCTCGGTATCCTCGGCGAAGTTCACCCGGAAGTTCAGGAGACCTACGGCATAGGCGTAAAGACTTACGTTCTCAAACTCAATATCCCTGAGCTCATGGCTGCTTACACAGGCACTATAACCTACCAGCCGCTCCCGAAGTTCCCGGCATCCACAAGAGATATAAGCCTTGTCTGCGATGAGGACACTCCTGCTGCCGAGCTTGAAAAGGCTATCAGGGGAGCAGTCGGAAAGATACTCGAAAAGGTAACTCTCTTCGACATCTACCGCAGTGACGACATGAAGAAGAACGGCAAGAAGAGTGTCGCTTACTCTATCTCGATGCGCTCGCACGAGGGAACTCTCACCGACGAACAGGCTGACGGCGCTATGAAGCGCGTTGTCAAGGCTCTGAACGCTATCGGTGCCGAGCTGAGAGGATAAGCGGTGGTCGCGGCAGTTATCAGCAAGCTGATCGTCCTGTTCATGCTGATATGTATTTATAATTTCTGCTCAGGTCTGTGGAATAAACAAAGGAAACGCGCTCTCATCTGGGGAGCGCTGTTTCTTCTCACCTGCGCGCTCATCTATGTGCTGTACCGCATCGGGTCGAGCTCATGAGCAGCGTGCCGCTCGTAATAACAATGCCAGCCGACCTCTGGTTCGGCGAAGAACAGTCAAAAGCTGACAAGAGGGGGTAGGAGAGGAAGGGGGAGCAACGAGGGGGAAACGTAGGCAGGGGGAGAATGTCAGCTTTTGTACCAGTTTTTTGTTTCTCCACCTGACCGAAGTTTCCCCCTCGTTAAAAGGCTTGTTGTAATAGGCAAAGGGGCACCCCTGCAAAAAAATTTTCCTCAACCCCCTTGACAAACAGTTGCGACAGTGCTATAATGATATTCGTTGGTTAAACACTTTAAACCGTTACAGCGTAAAGCTTTAAAATTGCAAAGCTTTAAATCTGCGAAGTGGATACACGAAAGGATAGATAATATGAAAGAAATATCAAAGCTCCTCGATTACAGACCTGATATCAAGGTCGTTGACGCTACCCTCCGCGACGGCGGTCTCGTGAACGACTTCTTCTTCTCCAACGACTTCGTCAAGCACCTCTACAACGCCAACCTCCGTGCAGGCGTTGACTACATGGAATTCGGCTACAAGGGCGACCGCGAGCTGTTCGACGAGACAAAGTTCGGTCCCTGCAAGTTCTGCGACGATGACTTCATCCGTTCGGTAGTAGGCGAGAACAATACAGACCTCAAGATCGCTGTTATGGCTGACGTCGGACGCTGCAACTACAAGAGGGATATCCACGACCGTGCAGAGAGCCCTGTTGACCTTGTGAGAGTTGCTACATACCTCCACCAGATACCCACTGCTGTCGATATGATAGAGGACGCAAAGAAGAAGGGTTACGAGGTAAGCTGCAACATCATGGCTATCTCCACCGCTCAGGAAACTGACCTGAAGGTCGCTCTCGATATCCTCGGAAAGTCGCCTGTTGACGTTTTCTACATCGTGGACAGCTTCGGTGCTATCTATCCCGAGCAGATGGCGCGTATCGCAAGTCTCTACTGCGAAATGGCTGACAAGTACGGCAAGAAGGTAGGCATCCACGCTCACGATAACCAGAAGCTTGCATTTGCAAATACTATCGAGGCTGTCGGTGACGGCGTTGACTGGCTCGATGCTACTTATTCCTCAATGGGACGCGGTGCAGGTAACTGTGCTATGGAGCTCCTTCTCGGTTTCCTCAAGAACCCGAAGTACAACGTTTACCCGGTTCTCCAGTTTATACAGGAACACATTACTCAGCTCCGCGAGGAAGGCGTTGTCTGGGGCTATGACCTCCAGTACCTCATGACCGGTCTCCTCAACCAGCACCCCAGAACTGCTATCCAGTTCACCAAGGAAGGCAGAAAGGACTATGCTGAGTTCTACAAGGAGATACTCGCGCAGGACTGACTTATGAGCCGCAATGGCTCGTTGATAACAGTGACTATACATAAGAAAAAGGACGCTTTATGCGTCCTTTCTTAGTTCTAATCTCTGTGCACTGATCACTCACTAAGCCCGTTCTGCTGCTTGGCAGCGGTGAGTGTGTTCTTCATGAGCATCGCGATCGTCATGGGTCCCACGCCGCCGGGTACCGGAGTGATATACGAAGCCTTCTTCTCGGCTGATGCAAACTCAACGTCACCGCAGAGACTTCCGTCCTCAAGACGGTTTATGCCTACGTCGATAACGACTGCACCTTCCTTTATCATGTCACCAGTAACGAAATTAGCCTTGCCCACAGACACCACGAGGATATCAGCACCGAGACATATCTCCTTCAGGTTAGTCGTGCGGGAGTGGCAGACAGTAACGGTGCCGCTCTGGTGGAGAAGGAGCATCGCCATAGGCTTGCCGACGATATTGCTCCTGCCGATAACTACGCACTGCTTTCCGCTGACCTCTGTGCCGGTGCTCTCGATAAGGCGCATAACGCCTGCCGGAGTGCAGGGGAGGAACGCATAGTCGCCTATCATTATCCTGCCCACGTTCGAGGGGTGGAAGGCATCAACGTCCTTATCGGGCGATATAGCGTTGATTACGGTCTTTTCGTCGATATGCTTGGGAAGCGGCAGCTGTACGAGTATACCGTTCACTCTGTCGTCACGGTTGAGAACGTTCACAAGGTCAAGGAGCTGTTCCTGAGTTGTATTCTCGTCGAGCGCGTACTCGAAGGACTGGAAGCCGACTGCTTCGCACGCCTTCTTCTTGTTGTTGACGTAAACTCTTGAAGCCGGGTCATTGCCGACTATGACTACCGCAAGTCCTACCTTGATGCCTTTTTCCTCGCGGAGCTTTGCAGCCTCCTCGGCTACCTCCTGCTTAACGCTGGCTGAAACAGCCTTTCCGTCTATGATATTTGCCATTTTCAATTCCTCCTGTTATCTGCTGCGCTTTTTCTTGTTGTGGGAGTCCTTGCCGGAACCGCCTGTGAGCTTTTCGTCATAGCTTTCCGCAAGGTCTTCATATTTATCCTCAGCCGCATCTGTTACGGCTTCTGTGCTTTCCTTTACAGCTTCCTCAGCTGTCTCTGTGACTTCCTCGGCAGCGGCGCTTACCGTTTCTGCGATGTCCTCAGCTTTGTCCTCAGCTGTCTCTGTGACTTCCTCAGCAGCGGTGCTTACCGTTTCTGCAATGTCCTCAGCGATGTCCTGAACGTCCTCAGCTTCTTCATCGGCAGGGGGAACGTCCCCACTGCGAGCATCCTCGTCATCATCGCCGAGTATCGTGGGAGCTGAGGGCTCATCGTCGTCAAAGTCATCATCGTAGTCATCGTCGTCAAGAATGCCGATATCGTCGTCCTCATCGTCCTCGCCCATTGTAGCGCGGATATCCTCCGCAGGCATACCCATGCGCTTTCTGCGGGATTCCTCGATAAGGCGGTGGGACTCCTCAGTGCTTACATAGAGTGTGAATGCTTCGGGGTCACGCTTGTACTTCGCGTAGAGAACTATCTGGAGAATGAACGATGCAAGGAAGATAACAGCCGAAAGGAGCTGCGATACCCTGAGGTCACTGCTGCCTATGTACAGGCTGTCCGTGCGGAGTCCCTCCACAACGAATCTTTCAGCGCCGTACCAGCTCAGGTACATGAGGAGTATCTGTCCGTCGTACTTCCTGCGCTTGGAGTACCATGAAATGAGGAAGAAGCCGAGCAGACACCAGAGCGATTCATAGAGGAAGCAGGGGTGTACCGTTTCATATGCGGATATCTCCATGCCGTGAGAGTGCATAAGACCGTCCGTGAAGCTGCTCTCGTTGAGTATGCGGCTCTGTATCGTGCCGCCGGTCATTCCGAGGAAATTGCTCGTGTTCGTGCCGAAAGCCTCCTGATTTACGAAGTTGCCCCAGCGTCCTATGCCCTGTCCGATAAGGAAGCCGAGCACCGTGATATCGAGCATGGGGAGCATCTTCACCTTGCGTATCTTGCATATTATCAGTCCGACGAGCAGGGCGCCTATGACGCCGCCGTATATCGCAAGTCCGCCCTCACGGGTCTTTACGATGTTCTTCATGGTCGCACCGAAGCTGTCCGCCTTGTACTCAGACCAGTTGAACGCCACATAGTAGAGCCTTGCACCGATTATGCCGCCGAGAACTCCGCCGATAACTGCATCTATCGTGCGGTCGGAGTCAAGCCCGAAGCGTTTCATTTTCGGGAAGCAGTACAGCAGTGCGAGCAGAAGTCCCGCTGTGATGAGTATGCCGTACCATGCGATAGATACGCCGCCTATTTTGAAAGCAGTCGGGTCTATGGTAAATCTCCAGCCGAGCTTCGGGAAGTATATTTCATGTGCATCGGTTATCTTTTCAACTTCCATTACTGTTCATCTCCTTTTATAACTGACATGACGAGCCTGTCACGCCTGAATTCATTGCGAAGGAACTCCAGAGCATCTTCCTCAGTGAGTTCCGAGAGTACGCTTATCATGTCATAGGGACCTGTGCCCTCCATGTGCGAGTTCATCATGAGGTTAGCAACGGACTCGACATTGTTGAGCATTCTCACGAGCATACCGTATGTGGATTTCTTTATTCTCTGGAAGTCCTTGCTGCATATGCCTTCACTGAGCCATCTGTCCACCTCGTCCGCGAGTGCATCGCGCACTCTTCCGGGCTGTGAGGACTCTCCGCTGAATATGACGGAGAAGTAGCCGTCACCGGTGAACACTTCTGTATCGAACGAGGAGTTGATGACCTCCTCCTTGAGAAGTTTCTGGTACATATCCGATGAAGCGTCAGCGAGCATCGAGGACACTATCGAAGCGGCAGCCGAGCGTTTCAGTCTTTCCGCACCGCTGCACGGACGGCACTTGTAGCCGATGTTGAATATCGAAGCTCCGACGGGCTGTACTTCGTATATCTCGGACTTGACTATATCCTCCGGTTCGTCCGGGAAAACGGTCTCGAGCCCCTTGTCCTCGCAGGGCTTCAGGCATTCGTCGCATATCGCGAGCACCTCGTCCGCACTGATGTTTCCGGCAATGGAGAGCACCATATTATTGAGGTTGTAGAAGGTGTAGTAGCACTTGTAGAGAAGGTCGGCATCTATCTTCGCGATGCTCTCAACGGTTCCGGCAATGTCTATCTTTACCGGGTGCTCATGGTACATACAGCTCAGCATATTGAAGAATACGCGCCATTCGGGACTGTCGTTGGTCATCTGTATCTCCTGACCGATTATGCCCTGTTCCTTGTCAACGGTAGCCTGTGTGAAGTAGGGCTTCTGCACGAAATCGAGGAGTATCCTCAGGGATTCCTGATAGTTCTGCGAGCAGCTGAAAAGGTAGGCGGTCTTGTCGAAGGAGGTGAAGGCGTTTCCGGAAGCTCCGGTCTTTGCGTAGAGCTCAAACACGTCGCAGTCCTCGTTCTCGAACAGCTTATGCTCGAGGAAGTGCGCTATGCCCTCGGGGACAACGGTATAGTCCGCATCGCCCTTCTGGCGGAACATGGTGTTCACAGAGCCGTACTTTGTGCCGAAGAGTGCTTCAACGCTGCTGAATCCCGGCATCTCGCATATATAGATATCAAGTCCGCTGCTGTGCTTGACGTGTATGCAGCTGTCACCGGTGCGCGGACTGGTTATGATGTTCTTTTCCATTAAGCATCAGCCTCCTTGTCGAGCATGAGATAAACGCTGTCGAGGCTGAGCGACTTTGCCGCTTCGATGATGCGTTCCTTTGTGACCTCGCGGTAAAGGGCGAGCTGTTCCTCGGGAGAGCGGCTGTTGCCCTCGCAGAAGCGCTCGAAGTACCAGCCGGAATATGAAGCAGGAGTATCGCCTATCTGGTTTACGGTGTTCTCTATGCTCAGAAGGGCGCTTTCTGTCTCGCTGTCGGTGATATTGCCCTTCTTTATCTCCTCGAGCTGACCCAGTATCTCAGCCTTTGCCTTCTCGATGTTGGCCCTTTCAACGCCGCTGTCCACCATTATCGCGCCCTTTGCCGAAACGACCCTGCTCGCACAGTAATAGCAGAGGCTCATTTTCTCGCGGACGTTCATGAACAGCTTTGATACCGGAGTTTCGCCGAATATCGTGCTGAGCATCTTCACTGCGAAGAAGTCCTCGGAGGAGGTCTTGAAGGTCATAACCATCTTGCACTGGCGGACGTCGTACTCGTCGGAATCTGTATTGACCTCGCTGCTGAGCGGACTGGGCGTCCTGAAAACGACCGGTGAGGGAGTGCGTGACATTCCCGAGAAACTCTCGCGGAACATATCACAGAATCCGGGGTCTTCGACCGGAGCGATGTAGAATATCTCTACCTGTGCATCAGAGAGGAGCTCCTTGTATGCGCTGTAAGCCCCTGCTGAGTCAACGGCAGCGGCAGACTCCTTTGAACCGTAGCAGGAATACTCTGCCGGTTCTCCGCGGAAGGCGACCTCGGAAGCCCTCGAAAGGGCATAGCCGCGCTTGTTGTTGAGTTCGGCGTCTATGCGGTCGAGGAGGTCCTTCTTTGTAATGGCGTAGCTCTCGGCGTCAAATTCGCCGTCCTTTACATTGGGACTGAATATGCAGCCGCGGATAAGCGAGAGCATCTCGCGGTCAACGTCCTCGCCGTCGAAGGCATATTTCTTGGTGAGCCACGAAGCGGTCAGCCCGAGTATCTGTACATCTCCGCGCTTTCTTGCGAAGGTGCTGAGACCTGCGCCGTAGAGCGATGAGAGCTTTTCGTTGAGCTTTGCAAGGGTCGGAAAATCGGCGCTTGAAGATGAAAGAGCGCCTATGCCGAGAGCGTTTGCCGCGGCAGTTTCTCCTGAGAGCCTTGTCATGAAGCGCACAGTCAGCGAGCCGGTCTTGAACTTTTCGTCGATTATTGAGGAAAAGCCGATATTCCGGGCAATTTCTGTCCTGTTATATCTCATTGGTTTACACTCCTGTTCAGAATAGAATAATATATTATCATTATATCACAAATGACATAAGATTACCATAGTTTTTTCATCACGTCATATAGCCTCCGTGTGCATCTGCCTTTTTCAGGAAGTCCGCAAGTTTTTTGTTCGACTTGATCTTGCTGTAACAGCTTCCCCAGCAGAGGTCGGCGATATCCTCAGCAGTCATTTTCTTGTAGAAGTTCATCGGAAGGTCAATGTCTTTCTCACAGCCGCCGCTGCAGCCTGCCGAGATGCCGCCGGTTATGCAGTTCTGTTCGATGTAGGGCCTGCCGTCAGCATGGAAGCGAAGGGTGATGATATGCCCCTCGTATTCGTTTCTGCTCCTTCCGAGCTCGATATCGTCGTGCAGGAAGGGAAGTCTGTACTCCTTTGCGAACTTGTCGGCATAGGAATCAAAGCTGCCGCGTATTATGGTGCGGTTCTTTTTCATGATGGCTTCAAGCTCCGGAGAAACGCCTATCTCAGTTACAGTATCGGCAATGCGGAGCTCCTTCAGTCCGTGAAAAAAATCAAGACAGCCCATGCCCATGCCGGTCACGCCGTCATAGATATAGAACGAGAACGGCGCGGCGTCCTCAGCTCCCAATTTCTCTATCTCGTTCTGCGAGAGCATCATTTCTCCGCAGAAGCCCTCATCGCTTACGGACATACATTCATAAAAGCCGTGGTGGTCGTGTTTTACCCACATAATATTACTCCTTGTTCAGTTTGCATACCATGATATCCGCATCCTCGTCGGGGTCTGTGTAGAAGCGTCTCCGTACCCCTGCCTTCTCAAAGCCGAAGCTCCTGTACAGGGCGATAGCGGCAGCGTTCGACTGCCTTACCTCAAGGGCTGTCGTTTCAACATCTTCGGGCACGGCTGTTAAAAAAGCTTCCATGAGCATTCTCGCAACGCCCTGTCTGCGGTACTGGGGATCAGTTGCAACAGTGAGTATCTCTCCCGTATCGGCGGCGGTGAAGCCGGCTATCATACCTGCAAGGCAGTTCCCGATGTAAGCGGCAAGGACAATGCCGCCGCTTTTTCCGGCTTCCGAGCGGAAGTCCTCCGCAGACCAGCCGTCCGCACCGATGCAGAGCTTATCAAGGGCGGACAATGCCGCGAATATCTCACCGGCAGCATCACCGGAAATGCGCTTTATCTCCATTTTTCCTCCTGATGAGCCATTAGTCTTTAGCCTTTGGCGTCGTACCATGAATGACCGCTGTGTACGTCAACCGCGAGCGGTACGCGCATTTCGTAAACGCCCTGCATCTCCTCCCGGAGTATTTCAGCGGCACGGTCAGCGCAGTCTTTGTCCGATTCGAGAATGAGCTCATCGTGTACCTGCAAAATGAGCTTTGCGGCTATATTTTCAGCTTTGAGCCGCTTGTAGACGTTTATCATCGCTATCTTTATAAGGTCGGCGGCAGTACCCTGAACGGGGGTGTTCATCGCTATGCGCTTGCCGGCAGCCTGCAGCATCTTGTTGGACGAAGAAAGCTCCGGTATACGCCTTTTTCTGCCGAACATCGTGGAAACGATTCCGGTCTTCATGGCATTGTCCACAGTATCGTCCATGAACTGCTTGACCTTCGGGAAACGTGCAAGATAGTCTGCGATGTACTTCTTTGCCTGTGCGACCGATGTGCCGATATCCTTCGAGAGCGAGAACGCTCCGATGCCGTAGATTATGCCGAAGTTGACCGCTTTTGCGGCACTTCTCATCTCCGGAGTGACCATGAATACGGGCATATCGAATACCTGCGCGGCGGTGGATGTGTGGATATCCTCGCCGGAATTGAAAGCCTCCGCCATATTCTTATCGCCGCAGAGGTGAGCCATTACTCTCAGCTCGATCTGGCTGTAATCCGCGTCCACGAGGACTTTTCCCTCCGGTGCGGTGAAGAACTTACGCATACGGGCTCCGAGTTCGGTGCGGACGGGGATATTCTGCATATTCGGCTCAGTTGAGCTTATGCGTCCCGTGCGTGTTTCGGTCTGGCGGAACCATGTGTGGATACGTCCGTCGGGGGCTATCTTGTCGAGAAGTCCCGCGACATAGGTGGAATTGAGCTTGGTGTACTGGCGGTATTTCAACACGTTGTCAACGATAGGTGACTGGTTTCGCAGTTCCTCCAGAACATCGGCGTTGGTGGAATATCCGCTCTTGGTCTTTTTCTTTGCGGGAAGTCCGATCTCCTCGAAAAGGACTGTGGCGAGCTGTTTCGGGGAGGATATATTGAATTCGTGCCCTGCATCGTCATAGACTGCCTGCTGAGTTTCCTCTATCATCTCCGAGAGGTACACGCCGAATTCCTCAACGCCCTTACGGTCAACGCAGATGCCGGTGTCCTCCATTGAGGCAAGCACCTCCGTAAGCGGAAGCTCGATATTGTCGAGCAGTCCGGTCATGCCTTCGGCTTCAATGACCGAGCGCAGCTTCCGCGCAAGTCCCTCCAGAGAGAGAAGGTCGGCAAGCTCACCGTGCTCCGAATAGTAATGGACACCGTACTCCGCACAGAGCTTTTCAACAGCGTAGTCGGAAGCGGAGGAATTGAGCAGATAGCCGCAGATAGCCGCATCGTCCCTGATATTGCGGAGCTCTCCGCTGTGCGCCATAGCATAGCGGTAGTGAGCTTTTGCGTCGTCCGTGGACTTTTCGCAGTCCGAGGCGAGGAAGTCCAGAATGATATCCTCGCTGTCGGTGGTATATACATTATCGCCGCTGCACACGGAAAGTATGCCATCCCGGAGCAGATAGGCGCACTTTTTCAGTGAAGCTGTGATGTCCTTTGTGAGTGTACCAAGCGTCACATTTATGACTTCCGGTTCTTCCGGAGCACTTTCGGAAACGGCAGTGTTCGTCCCCTCAGATGCGCTTATACCGAGCTTGTCGAGAAGCTTGAACATTTCCAGCTCAGTGAGAAGGCGGCTCAGACCTGCGCTGTCGGCAGGCGAGGGGATATAGCTCTCCGGCTTGCTGTCAACGGGAGCGTCCCTGACGATAGTAGCGAGCCATTTGCTCTCCTTTGCGGAATCGCGTCCGGCGGCAAGCTTAGCCTTCACGCCCTTGGTAAGTCCGGAGCCTTCGTATTTTTCGTAGAGGGATTCAAGAGTGCCGTACTCCTTTATGAGTGCAGAAGCTGTTTTTTCGCCTATTCCGGCAACTCCGGGGATATTGTCGGAGCTGTCGCCCATGAGGGCTTTGAGGTCGATAAGGCGCACCGGCTCGAAGCCGTAGTTCTCCCTGAACCAGCCGGGAGTGCAGTAAACGGTCTCCTTGTTGGTGGCAAGGAGGACTGTAACGTTATCGTCAATGAGCTGGAGACTGTCCCTGTCGCCGGTCAGGACGAAGCACTTGTCGCCGCGGTCGGAGCAGGCTTTTGAGAGAGTGCCGAGGATATCGTCAGCCTCATAGCCCTCGCACTCCACGACCTTTATACCCATGAGCCCGAGAAGCTCCTTCACGCGCGGGAGCTGCTGTGCGAGCTCGGGCGGCATACCCTTTCGGTTAGCCTTGTAATAGTTCGCGGCCTTGTGGCGGAAGGTGGGCGTGCGGAGGTCGAAGGCGACTGCAACAGCGTCCGGCTTAACATCGGAATAATTCCTGAGATATATGTTCATGAAGCCGAAAATGGCGTTCGTGAATTCACCGTTCTTGTTGGAAAGCAGCTTTATACCGTAGAATGCACGGTTGAGTATGCTGTTTCCGTCGATAGCGAGAAGCTTCATACAGTGCTCCTTTCCCTGAAAGCCGCAAGTCCTTTCCATTTGGTCTTTCCGAACCTGCTGCGGCGCACCTGACGGCGTATGTACCGGAAGGTCTCGTCCTCGCCGCGCTCCGCAAGCATAGTCAGCAGGAATTCGAGCTTTGCGGCAGTCTCAGCCTCGATGATGCGGCGCTGCTTTGCCCTTGCGTAGTAGGCAAGCGGCATATCATCGGTGTATTTTTCCTTGTTGTAAGTCTTTGAAGCGGCAACTCTGTCGCAGAACATCTCGAATATGAAGATATCCGGCATTTTCACCGGTTCGAGTTTTTTGGTCGCGGGGCTGTAATCCGTCCAGTATTCAAAGTGGTGGCGATTCCTGCCCTTGTGGTGCATCCATGCCTTCGAGCAGCCGGTCTCCTCACGTTCCTTTTCGTTGGGACTGCGGTCGCCCTGAAAGTATTTTACGCCGGGAATGAACTCGGTCGGCGAGAATTTCGAGAGGTCGTGTACCAGACCGCGCCAGTATATCCCGGCACGGAAGCAGTGTTCCCTGACCTTGCGGCGGTGGCTGACTACCGTTGAAAAATGTCCTCTGAGCCCTTCAAGCATTCTTATTACCTCCGCTTATGTCGAGTACGCTGTCCTTTTCGATGAGCTGACAGTTTATGACTATCCTTCCGCCCTTGTAGGAAGGGTCTGCGAGCTTCTTCATCATGAGCCCGACCGAAGCGTCAGCCATTTCGGAAAGGTCAACAGCTATCGTAGTTATCGCAGGAACGCTTATACCCGAGCTGACATAGTTGTCAAAGCCTACGACCGAGATATCCTCCGGGACGCGTAGCCCCTTGCTCCTGAGAGAGCCGATGACGCGCAGGGCGGTCTCGTCGCAGTTGCACACGAAGGCAGTCGGCATATCCTCCGGGAAGTCGTGTCTGGTAAAAAGTATACCGCGCTCGTCACGGTCCTCGATGGTCCAGTCGGGACGGTAGACTATGCCGTTCTCGATGAGGCATTTCATATAGCCGAGGAAGCGGTCGTTGATGCTGCTGGTAGCGTTGAGGCTTCCGATGAAGCCTATCTTTCTGTGACCTCTGGATATGAGGTGATCTGTGAGGAGGTAGCAGCCGTTATAGCTGTCGGAGTTTACGGAATCGACATTGCAGCGGCAGTCGTAGAAGTCCACGAAAACGACCGGAACACCGGCTCTGCTGAGCATATCCGCATAGCTGTGGCGCACCTGACCGATAACGATGATGCCGTCAACCCTGTTCTCGGAGAGTATGTTCGGAACAGCTCCGGTGCGCTCATTTTCTGCGGTAACGCATTCGTATACCGTTATGACGTTCAGCTGTGAGAGCCTGTTGGATATCCCGACGGTGAGCTCCCAGTAGAAGGTGCCGCGCGGTCCGACGAAGCGCTCTGAGGATAGTATGCCCACATTCCTGCCTATTCTCGGGAGGGGGGCACGTTTTTTCACAGTTTTGGTATTTGAAGGTTTATAGCCCATTTTCGCTGCTGTCTCGCAGATCTTCTGCCTCATCTGGTCGCTCACGCCGTCACGTCCTGCGAGGGCATTGGAGACTGTCACCACGCTTACGCCGAGCTTATCTGCGATATCCTGCATTTTTATCCCGTTTTTCATAGTACCTCCCACTTTTAAATAATCAAAGCTTATTATATCATATTTTAAGTGATAAATAAAGTATATAGGAGCAATTTTGTGCGGGAGGTCAAAAGCTGACATTGAAATACATACACCTTGCACAAATTCCGGAGGGCTTTTGATTAAATGAAGAAAATATGTTCTTTTTGGTGCGGCGCTATTTATTTTATTAAAATAATGTGCTATAATATGCTTATCAATGTATCACAGGAGTTTGCTATGACTGATAAGATAATCATTAAGGGCGCAAGAGCCAATAACCTCAAGAATATAGACCTCGAGCTTCCGCGTGACCGCCTCATCGTAATGACGGGGCTCTCCGGTTCGGGAAAGTCATCGCTCGCCTTCGACACTATCTATGCCGACGGTCAGCGCCGCTATATTGAGAGCCTTTCCTCATACGCGAGAATGTTCCTCGGACAGATGGAAAAGCCGGATGTTGACAGCATCGAAGGTCTTTCACCTGCCATATCCATAGACCAGAAGACGACCTCGAAGAACCCGCGTTCAACCGTCGGAACGGTCACGGAGATATACGACTACCTCAGACTTCTCTACGCAAGGATAGGTGTGCCGCACTGTCCCGTCTGCGGAAGGGTCATCTCCCAGCAGAGCATCGACCAGATAGTCGATACCATAATGGCTCTCCCGGAGGGGACAAGAGTTCAGCTCCTTGCGCCTATCGTCCGCAACCGCAAGGGACAGTACACAAAGGAGCTCGAGAGCGCTGCGCGTTCGGGTTTTGTCCGTGTGCGTATTGACGGCATAATGTACGAGCTTGCGGAGGAGATAAAGCTCGACAAGAACAGAAAGCACAACATCGAGATAGTCGTTGACCGTATCATCATAAAGCCCGGCATCGAATCACGTGTCACCGACAGCCTTGAAACGATATTCCAGCTTACGGAGGGACTTGCCATTGCGAGCGTAGTTGACGGCGAGGATATGCTCTTTTCCCAGAATTACGCCTGTCCCGAGCACAACATCAGCATAGGCGAGCTCGAACCGGTGATGTTCTCGTTCAACAACCCAATGGGCGCCTGCCCGAAGTGTACGGGTCTCGGAGTTTTCCGCCATATCGACCCGGACCTCGTCGTTCCCAACAAGGACCTCACCATAAAGGACGGAGCTATCTGCGCTCCCGGCTGGAACAGCCTTGACGAGACCTCTGTCTCGCTGATGTATTACAGGGCGATATCCGAAAAGTACGGAGTGCCGCTCGATGTTCCGGTCAAGAAGCTGAAAAAGGAACAGCTTGACCTTTTCCTCTACGGTACAGGCGATGAGACCCTTGAACTCAGACGTCCTGCGAGCCTTGGCGGAGGCACCTACCGCACACCCTTCGAGGGAGTTGTGAACAACCTTGAACGCCGCTACAAGGAGACTGAGAGCGACTGGTCGAGAAACGATATCGAGGAGTATATGAGCGAGGTCGAGTGTCCTGTATGCCGCGGAAGAAGGCTTCGTGACGAGTATCTTGCGGTCACGGTGGGAGACATGAACATCAGCAGCCTTACCGATCTTTCCGTCCGGGACGCCCTCAGCTTCTTCAAGGCGATAAAGCTCTCTGACCATGACGCTTTCGTCGGTGAGCGCATAATCAAGGAGATAAAGGAACGTCTCGGCTTCCTTGCGAGCGTCGGACTTGAATACCTCACGCTCTCGCGTGCGGCGGGAACTCTCTCCGGCGGTGAGAGCCAGCGCATACGCCTTGCTACACAGATAGGCTCATCGCTCGTGGGAGTGCTGTATATCCTCGATGAGCCGAGCATAGGTCTCCACCAGCGCGACAACGACAAGCTGATAGCTACTCTGAAACGTCTCCGCGACCTCGGAAATACGCTGATAGTAGTCGAGCACGACGACGACACGATGCTTGCCGCTGACTATATAGTAGATATCGGTCCGGGTGCAGGTGTCCACGGCGGACAGGTAGTATTCGCCGGAACTGTTGACAAGCTTCTGAAATGCAAGGACTCCATTACCGGTCAGTACCTCAGCGGACGGAAGAAGATACCGCTCCCGAAGAAGCGCCGTGAGGGCAACGGGCTTTTCCTTACCGTCAGGGGAGCTTCCGAGCATAACCTCAGGGATATCGACGTTGATATACCTCTCGGGAAATTCATCTGCGTTACCGGAGTTTCCGGCTCCGGCAAGTCCAGCCTTGTGAACGAGATAATCTACAAGCATCTTGCCGCGAAGCTCAACCGTGCAAAGGCAAGAAGCGGAAAATTCCGCGCTATGGAAGGCATTGAGAACCTCGACAAGGTCATCTGCATAGACCAGTCGCCGATAGGCAGGACGCCGCGCTCCAATCCGGCTACCTATACCGGCGTATTCAGCGATATACGCGAGCTTTTCGCAAAAACTCCCGATGCCAAGGCAAGGGGCTACTCTGCCGGAAGGTTCTCCTTCAACGTCCGCGGCGGACGCTGTGAAGCCTGCGAGGGCGACGGAATAATCAAGATAGAGATGCACTTCCTGCCCGATATTTACGTTCCCTGCGAGGTCTGCAAGGGAAAGCGCTACAACCGCGAAACGCTGGAGGTACACTACAAGGGCAAGTCCATTTACGACGTTCTTGAGATGACTGTTGACGAGGGAGTTGAGTTCTTCGAGCATATCCCGAAGATAGCGAAGAAGCTCCGTACCTTACAGGACGTGGGGCTGGGCTATATCAGGATAGGTCAGCCTGCAACGACCCTTTCGGGAGGCGAGGCTCAGCGAGTCAAGCTCTCGACGGAGCTCTCCAAGCGTGCTACCGGAAGGACTATCTATATCCTCGACGAGCCGACCACGGGTCTGCATACTGCCGATGTACACAGGCTGATAGATGTCTTGCAGGAGCTCACCGATCAGGGTAATACCGTCCTCGTCATCGAGCACAACCTCAACGTCATAAAGGTCGCCGACCACATCATCGACCTCGGTCCGGAAGGCGGCGACGGCGGCGGTACCATCGTTACACAGGGTACTCCCGAGGAAGTTGCGGAATGCCCGCAGTCCTACACCGGAAAGTACCTCAAGCCGTACCTTAAATAATGCGTAATGCGGAATTGTTGTGTTTGCTTCGCTTGCGAATTATGATTTATCGCCGTCAGGCGATACAATTAATTCCAAATTCCGAATTGAATTACTTTCCATTGAAACGACCATAAATATATGCTATGATAAGGAGGAACTATGGATCATTTCGTTCTCCATTCCCAGTATGCTCCGGCAGGTGACCAGCCTCAGGCTATTGAAAAGCTTGTTGAGGGTCTAAATTCCGGCAAAAAGGAACAGATACTCCTCGGCGTTACCGGCTCGGGAAAGACCTTCACTATGGCTAATGTTATCGCTAAGGTCAACAAGCCGACCATAGTCCTTGCACACAACAAGATACTTGCCGCGCAGCTCTGCTCGGAGTTCCGCGAGTTTTTCCCGGAGAACGCGGTCGAATACTTCGTTTCCTATTACGACTACTACCAGCCGGAAGCATACGTTCCCTCCACCGACAGCTACATCGAGAAGGATTCGTCCATAAACGACGAGATAGACAAGCTCCGCCACTCCGCGACCACGGCTCTTGCCGAGCGCAGGGACGTTATCATAGTTGCGAGCGTTTCGTGCATCTATTCCCTCGGAAGTCCGGACGAGTACCGTTCAATGTGCGTTTCCATACGTCAGGGCGCAGAAAAGCCGCGCGACCAGCTCATCGAGGAGCTGGTGCGTATCAGGTATGAGCGAAACGACATTGCCTTCGAGCGAAACAGGTTCCGGGTGCGCGGTGACGTTGTGGAGATATTCCCGGCGATGTCGAGCGATACTGCCATAAGGGTGGAATACTTCGGGGACGAGATAGACCGCATCTCCGAGATAAATGTAGTTACCGGCGCAGTGAAGGCAACTGTTTCCCATGCGGCGATATTCCCGGCTTCGCACTATGTTGTCGGCGATGATAAAATGGAGAGCGCACTTGCCGAGATAGACCGCGAGCTTGCCGAGCGCATAGACTACTTCCAGAAGAACAACAAGCTCATCGAGGCTCAGCGCATCGAGCAGCGCACTCACTACGACATGGAGATGCTGCGCGAGGTCGGTTATTGCAGCGGAGTTGAGAACTACTCCCGCGTCCTTGCCGGACGTCCGCCCGGAAGCACTCCCCAGACCCTTCTTGACCATTTCCCGGAGGACTTTCTCCTCATCGTGGACGAGAGTCACGTTACGCTGCCGCAGGTCAGGGCGATGTATGCCGGCGACCGTGCGAGAAAGACTACCCTTGTGGACTACGGCTTCCGTCTGCCGAGCGCGATGGACAACCGTCCGCTCAATTTCGACGAATTCAACGCGCATATACATCAGGCGATATACGTCAGCGCGACCCCCGGTCAGATAGAGCGTGAAAAGACCGATACCATAGTTGAACAGGTGATCCGTCCGACCGGACTTGTTGACCCTGAGATAATCGTCAAACCCACGCAGGGACAGATCGACGACCTGCTCTCGGAGATAAATACCCGTACAGCGCGGAACGAGCGTGTGCTGGTGACTACCCTCACCAAGAAAATGGCTGAGGACCTTACCGCCTACTACGAAAGACTCGGCGTGAAGGTGCGCTATCTCCATCATGACATTGACGCTATCGAGAGAATGGAGATAATCAAGGACCTGCGAAGCGGAGTGTTCGATGTGCTCGTCGGTATCAACCTTCTCCGTGAGGGACTTGATATCCCGGAGGTAAGCCTTATCGCCATACTCGATGCCGACAAGGAGGGCTTCCTCAGAAGCGAGACCTCGCTGATACAGACTATCGGACGTGCCGCCAGAAATGCAAAGGGACAGGTCATAATGTATGCTGATACCGTTACCGGTTCAATGGAACGCGCCATAACCGAGACCGAGCGCAGAAGGGCTTTGCAGATGGCATATAACGAGGAGCACGGCATAGTTCCGAAGACCATAATCAAGGATGTAAGGGATATCCTCGAGATAACCTCGAAGCCGAAGCTCGAGGCGAAGATGAAGAAGACGAAGCTCTCAGCGTCAGAGCGTCAGAAGCTCATAGACAAGCTCACGGCGGAGATGAAGAACGCCGCAAAGATGCTTGAATTCGAGCACGCAGCATACCTCCGCGACAAGATACGCGAACTCCAGAGCAATTCATAATTCATAATGCATAATTCATAATTAAAAAAGGGGGGTGAACTTGATAAAACGAATAAAGCTGCGTTACATCATACCAGTGGGGATAATTCTGCTCATGGTGCTGCTCAACGTAATCGCACGCCTCAGCCGCGGCTTCTCCGACTTCTACGTCCGGAGGATATTCCCCGTTCTCAGCACTCCCTTCGTATTCATAAGCGGTCTGTTCCCGTTTTCGGTGGGGGAGGTCATGATAATCCTTCTGCTCCTGCTCATCGCAATCGGTATCCCGGCACTCATCGTCCTCCTCATCGTGAAGAAGGACAAGCGCCGGAAAACTGCCGGTATCGCCGCTCTCACGGCACTCTGGATACTCGCTTATATCTGCACCACCGAGAACCTCAACTGCTTCATAATGTACCAGTGTACGCCGTTTTCCGAGCGGTATCTGAACCACAGGGAGCATACCCGGAGCGAGCTCATAGAGCTTTACGGAATTCTCATTGACAGGTCCAACGAGCTCGCATTGCAGGTGCCGCGCGATGATGACGGAAGGTTTTACATAACCTGCGATGTTGATAGGGAAGCGCGTGCTGCCATGAAACGCGCCGCGAAGGAGTATCCCCAGCTTTCAGGCTATTATCCGAAGGCAAAGAAGATACACTCGTCCTATTTCATGAGTCAGGCAGGGCTTTCCGGTATATATTTCCCGTTTTCCATGGAAGCCAATTATAACGGAGATATGGTGCGGACGAATCTTCCGGACACCCTCTGCCATGAGTACGCCCACCTGAAGGGCATCATGCAGGAGGACGAGGCGAACTTCATCGGCTTCATAGCCGCAGTCGGAAGCGAAAATGCGGAATTCCGGTATTCCGGCTATCTTTCGGCGCTCGAATACGTTCATAATCAGATATACAGGAGGGAGATATCAGAGGGGTATTCTCTCACGGACACTATCTCGGACGAAGTGCGTGCGGACTGGTTCCGTTTTCTCCCGGACGGCTACTGGGAGAAGAACAGGAAAAAGGAGATAATCTCAACGGATACGGTCAGCACTGTCTCGGAAACGGCACTCGATACGAATATCAAAATGAACGGCAGGGAGGAAGGCACGGAGTCCTATTCCCACGTCGTGAACCTGCTGCTGGATTATTATTTCCCTTCGGAGTGAATCTCATCACTTAAAACGTGCATTTACCGCAAATTTATCTTGACATTTCGGCAAACTGATGATACAATAATTATGATTATAGATGTGCGGGGAATGCACATCATGAGAGGGGAAAATTTATGAACAACTTTTTCAGGAAAGCTGCGGCTCTCGTGTCCGCCGGCGCTGTTGCGCTGACCGGTGTACCGAGTGTCGTATGCACCGAGCCGTCTATCACGGCTTTCGCAGTCGATGACTGCAACGATGACTGGCTCCACGCTGAGGGAAGCCGTCTTTACGACATGAACGGCAATGAGGTCTGGCTCACCGGCGCTAACTGGTTCGGACTGAACTGCGTGGAGGGCGCTCCCCACTATCTCTGGAGCGCGGACTGTGACGACCTGCTGAGAGAGGTATCCGACAGAGGAATCAACGTTATCCGCTTCCCGATCTCCACAGAGCGTATCGTGAACTGGATGAACGGCGAATCACCTGAGCTCTCCAGCGGCGGTATGCAGGCAACCTATAATCCTCCGCAGGACGAGGACGACGGTAACGGCGGCATCATCAAGGCTGGTACCTACGGAAGCATCAACAAGGACTTCGTTCAGGCTGACGGCAAGACCCGTGTCGATGAGCTCACTGCTTTCGACATTATCCTCGGCAAGCTCAAAAAGTACGGCATAAAGGCATTTATCGATATCCACAGCCCTCATACCGACAACTCAGGCCATAACTATAACCTCTGGTACGGCAAGGCAGGCGTGACTACAAAGGTATGGATAGATTCGCTCGTGTGGATGGCTGACAGATACAAGAACGACGATACTCTCCTCGGCTTCGACCTCAAGAACGAGCCGCACGGCAAGGGCCCGGAGGGCGATGCGGCTGCCAAGTGGGACGGTTCCAAAGATGAGAACAACTGGGCTTATGCGGCTACACAGTGCGCGGAGGCTATCCTCGACGTGAACCCGAACGCTCTTATCTTCGTTGAGGGCGTTGAGCAGTCACTCAGCGGTGCTCAGGCAGGCGACTACTGGGGCATTGCAGACAGAAAGACCAATTCACCGTATATCGGCGCATGGTGGGGCGGAAACTTCCGCGGCGCAAGGGATAATCCCATAAAGCCCAAGCAGGGCACCTCGCAGATAGTATATTCTCCCCATGACTACGGCCCGTCCGTATGGGATCAGGAATGGTTCCACCTCGATAAGGACAAGTCCGGAGGAGCCTTCGATACCCAGTCGCTCCTTGACGAATACTGGTACGACACATGGGCTTACATCAACGCCGAGGACATCGCTCCCGAGCTTATCGGTGAGTGGGGCGGCCACATGAACAATGCTGCCAACCTCAAATGGATGGCGCTCCTGCGCGATTACATGATAGCTCATCACATCAACCACACCTTCTGGTGCCTGAATACCAATTCGGGCGATACCGGCGGATTGTGGGCAAGCTTCTCCTATAATCTTGCAGATGCCAATGACAAGACCAACGGCACTACTATCGTCTGGGAGGAGGACAAGTATGCAATGATGGAGAAGGCTCTCTGGCAGACTGCTTCCTCCGGAAAGTACATCGGACTTGACCACCAGAGACCGCTCGGCATTAACGGTACGGGTCTCTCGCTCAACGAGTTCTACACGAGCTATGCTAACACCGAGGGAAGCAACCTCGACGGCGGCAAGAAGGCAAACGGCACACCTGTTGTCATTGATGGCTCCGGAACTACTACTTCAACTACAACGACCGTCACCACCACGACTTCGACTTCGACAACTACTTCAACTTCGTCCTCAACTACCAGCACTACCACGACCGGTCCCACCAATGACCCGGACTATACTCCCGGTGATGTGAACTGTGACGGTGAGGTAAACATGGCTGACGCTGTGCTCGTTATGCAGTCCATAGGAAACCCTGACAAGTACGGAAAGGGCGCAGATGACGGTCTCACAGAACAGGGCGAGAAGAATGCAGATGTTGACGGTGCTCCCGGCATCACTAACAAGGACGCACTTGCGATACAGAAATACAAGCTCGGTCTGGGCGGACCGCTGAGCGATCTTCTGAGCAAATAAGCCCAGGCACTATGAGAGGGAATATTAAATGAAAATAACTGGTAAAAGAGCAGCGGCTTTTCTTTCCGCTGCGGTAATGGGAGTGACCACCGGAGCTGTATATGCTCCCGCTGCTGCGAACGCTCCGCTGACGGCTTTTGCCGCCGATGACTGTAATGATGACTGGCTCCACGCTGTGGGCAGCAAGCTCTATGACGCAAACGGCAATCAGGTATGGCTCACCGGCGCGAACTGGTTCGGTCTCAACTGCACCGAGAACTTTCCGCACGGTCTGTGGAGCGCCGATGTTGACGAGCTCCTTTCGGGAGTTGCCGACCACGGCATCAATATCATACGCTTCCCGATATCCTCAGAGCTTCTTATTTCGTGGATGAATGGCTACCCCTACGCCTGCGAGGGACTTAACCCGAAGAATACCGACGGCTATAAGTTCAACCCGGATTTCTGTCACGCTGACGGTACAGAGATGAACAGCATGGAGGTCTTTGACGTTATCATGCAGAAGTGCAAGAAGTACGGCATAAAGGCTCTTGTGGACGTTCACAGCCCTTCCTCGCACAACTCAGGTCATAACTATGAGCTCTGGTACTATGAGGGAAGCAGCAAGACTGCCGATGATATGGCAACTATCAAGGAGGAGAAGTACGCTCCCAAT
Organism: Ruminococcus sp.; assembly: GCA_017525915.1. Lineage (GTDB taxonomy): Bacteria > Bacillota > Clostridia > Oscillospirales > Ruminococcaceae > Ruminococcus. Next base: position 195,896 of record JAFXSC010000012.1, on the reverse strand, counting down.
GCCGGCGACCCTGTTACCTTCGACGACTGGGTTGACTCTATCACATGGCTTGCTAAGAAGTACAGCAAAGATGACACTATCATCGCCTACGACCTCAAGAACGAGCCGCACGGCAAGCGAGGCTATGACGGAAAGAGCTGCCCGACCGATATCGCAAAGTGGGACGATTCCACCGATCTGAACAACTGGAAGTACGCCTCGGAGACCTGCGCAAACTCGATACTCGCAGTAAATCCCAATGCCCTTATACTTATTGAAGGTATTGAGCAGTACCCCAAGACCGAAAAGGGCTATACCTTTGACACTCCTGATATCTGGAACGCACCTGCGGACAAGTCGCCGTGGTACGGTGCATGGTGGGGCGGAAACCTCCGCGGAGTAAAGGACTATCCCGTAACTCCCACATCGGGCACATCGCAGATAGTTTATTCTCCCCATGACTACGGTCCGTCGGTTTACCGTGAGCAGGCGTGGTTCCACCTCGATGAGGACCCGACCGGAATGTCGTTTGATACGCAGTCGCTCCTTGACGAATACTGGTACGACACATGGGCTTATATCAACGACAAGGACATCGCTCCGCTGCTCATAGGCGAGTGGGGCGGTCACATGGACGGTGCTGAGAACCAGAGGTGGATGACACTTCTGCGTGACTACATGATAAATAACCACATCAACCACACCTTCTGGTGCCTGAACCCGAACTCCGGCGATACCGGCGGACTTCTCGACTCGCAGTTCAAGGTATGGGACGATAAGAAGTACGCTCTGTTCGAGGAATCCCTCTGGCAGACCTTGACTACCGGCAAGTATATCGGTCTCGACCATCAGACAGCGCTCGGCAAGAACGGTCTTTCGCTCAGCGAGTTCTATTCGAGCTATGCTGAGACTGAGGGAAGCAATATCAACGGCGGTACCAAGGGCGGCGGTCATACCGGTACTACAACCACGAAAACGACTACTGTGACTATTACTACGACCGAGCCGCCGACCACGACCACCACGACTGGTCCCACAAGCGGTGATGATATCAAGTGGGGCGATGCCAACTGCGACGGCGAGGTGAATATGGCTGACGCTGTGCTCATCATGCAGTCCATAGGCAACCCTGACAAGTACGGCAAGGGTACGGATGACGGCATCACCGAGAAGGGTGAGAAGAACGCTGACGTATTCAATACTGGCGACGGCGTTACCAATAAGGATGCCCTCACAATACAGAAGTATAAGCTCGGCCTCCTCACAGAATTCCCACCGAAGAATCAATAATCAAAATGAAGCCTTCCGCAAGGAGGGCTTCTTTCGTTTATTTATACAGATTTTGGCGGAAATACAGGCGAGAATTGCTGTTTTTTCCACATTTTCACTGCTGGTTGCAAAATTGTTGACATTTTATGAAATTTCGTGTAAAATAGATATGTACGTTCATTTTTCGGAGCGTATGTTTGTATGAATTATTAGAACAAAAGAAAAACGGCTGTATCATCTGCGGTGATGTGACGAGCCGGGTTTCCGGAGAGAAAGAAATACAGAAGTATTAAGGGTGATCGAATGGTATTCAGCAGTCTGGAATTTATCTTTTTATTCCTTCCTGTTTTTATGATAACCTATGCGGCAGTACCGCGCAGGTACAAGAATCTCGTGATATTCACAGGAAGTGTTGTCTTTTACAGCTTCGGCGTCAAGAAGCCGGTATATATCTTCCTTTTCCTGCTCACTGTACTGCTGAATTTCATAGTCGCACAGTTTATCGAGGCTTCGCGGCATTACAAGAAGGGCTGGCTGACCTTCGGCATAATCTTCAACTTCTGGTGGCTCGTGTTCTTCAAATACTGGGGATTCGGCACGGAAAACCTCAACGCCCTGTTCCACTCGGATATGACCGTGAAGGACATTATCCTCCCGATAGGAATAAGCTTCTACACCTTCCAGAACGTTTCCTATATCATTGACGTATACAGGCAGAAGGCAAGGGCTGAAAAGAGTTTCATCAACTACGGCGCATACATCAGTATGTTCCCGCAGCTCATCGCCGGACCTATCGTAACTTACGAGACGGTCGCAAAGCAGCTCAAGTATCGCAAGCATTCTATCAGCAAGGTCGAGGACGGTCTCAAGACCTTCACGATCGGTCTCGGCTACAAGATACTCATTGCCAACCAGATAGGCGGCCTGTGGCGCGATATCGGAACTATCGGCTTCAGTAACGTCTCCACCGGACTTGCATGGATGGGTATATTTGCCTATTCCTTCCAGCTCTATTTCGACTTCTGCGGCTATTCGCTCATGGCTATCGGTCTGGGCAGGATAATGGGATTTGAGCTTCCGAAGAACTTCGACCACCCCTACACATCGCTGACCATGACTGAGTTCTGGCGCCGCTGGCATATGACCCTCGGCACATGGTTCAAGGACTATATCTATATCCCACTCGGAGGAAACCGCAGGGGACCGCGCAGAATGATATTCAACACCTTTGTGGTGTGGCTGTTCACGGGTCTCTGGCACGGTGCAAGCTGGAATTTCGTCATCTGGGGACTTGTACTGTTCGGCATTATGATGACGGAGAAATTCTGGACCGGAAAGTTCTTCAACAAGTATAAGATCGCCGGACACGCCTACATGATACTCATTATTCCGCTGACATGGCTGATATTTGCGGTAACTGACTTCGAGCAGCTCGGTATTTACTTCCGCAGGCTCATACCCTTCGCAAACCTCGAAAAGGGCAATGTCATGAAGGGCGACTGCTCGAAATACTGGGGAATATACAAGTGGTACTTCGTTGCCGGAGTGATCTTCTCAACAAAGGTGCCCGAGATGATATACAAGAAGATGAAGAATTCAGTGATCGTTTCCCTCGCACTGCTCGCGGCGTTCTGGGGCGCGGTATACTGTATGTACAAGGGGCTCAACGACCCGTTCCTGTATTTCAGATTCTGATAGGAGATAGCTTGTAAGATGAATAAGTTCAGACAATGTATATATACAACGATACTGATAGTCACCTGCTTTGTGGCTTCGCCGTTCATATTCAAAGAGATATGGCATTCGAGCAGTGAAAAGGAGAAGAAGGAGACCCTTCCGCCGATAACGCTCAATGTAACTACTCAGCCGGCACAGCAGACGACTGAGGGAGGCTCTCCCGAGGCAACTACCGGTGCCCAGCAGGCAGCAACAGATGCTCAGCCTGCCGACCCGGCTGCAACAACTACCGAAGCTCCTGCGACCACAGAGGCTCCTACTGAGGCTCAGCTCTCATTCGTACAGAGCGACCCTTCGTATTTTGACGATGCACTGTTCCTCGGCGATTCCCGTATGGTGGGCATCAAGGAGTACGGTACCATTGATAACGCGGATTTCTTCTGCACTGAGGGACTTTCTACCTACAAGGTGGATTCGGAGTATATCGACGGCAACAGCTTTGCCGGGATGCTCCAGTCAAAGAAGTACGGAAAGGTCTACATAATGCTCGGCATAAACGAAGTCGGAAACGATTTCAACTACACTGTGAACTCATATAACAGCATTATCAATACCGTTAAGACTTATCAGCCCGATGCGCTGATATTCCTGCTTGCAAATCTTCATGTTACCACTGCTTCTGAGAATTCGATGATATCCAACGAGAGGATAAACTATCTCAATTCCTGCATTGCACAGTTTGCAGACAACAAGACAGTCTTCTATCTGGACATCAATCCAACGTTTGACGACGGCAACGGCGCTCTCAGAAGCGATGCGACAGGCGACGGTGTTCATGTTTACGCGAACTATTACCCGATGTGGTGCGAGTGGCTCTCTATGAACACAATCAAGAAGTAAGCGGCATGACGCTGCACCCTTATGGCTAACAGCTTCAAACTGATCACTACTCACTTGTGGGGCGATGTGGGTATCGCCCCTACACCAAATATAAAAGGGGGCTTATGATATGGCAGAACTCAAAAACGGCTTTAAGGCAAAAACAGTCAACGGCGGCGAATTCACGGTGCTCGAATTTCTCGGCGGCGGCGGTCAGGGCAATGTTTACCGCGTCAGCTTCAGCGGAAGGGAAATGGCACTCAAATGGTACCACAAGTCCACTATCGAAAAAATGAAGAACCCCAAGGAGTTCTATGAGAACCTCCGTGAGAATATCCGCAAGGGCGCTCCTACAAAGGCATTCCTCTGGCCGGAGGAGCTTTCGGAGTGGATAGACGGCAGCTTTGGCTACCTCATGCAGCTCCGTCCGCAGGGCTTCGAGGAGCTCACACGCTTCCTCATCTGGGACCCCAAGAGACGACGTATGAAGGCGCAGTTCTCAGGTATAACCGCCCGCTGCAATGCGGCTATCAATATCATCGAGGGCTTCCGTGCGCTTCACAATGACGGATACAGCTATCAGGACCTCAATAACGGCAACTTCTTCATCGACCCCAAGACCGGCAATGTCCTCATCTGCGACAACGACAATGTGTCTGAGAGGGGAGTGAACTTCGGTATCGCCGGAAAACAGCGCTATATGGCGCCGGAGGTGGTGCTCGGCGGTGCTCCCGACAAGCGTTCCGACCGCTTCTCGCTTGCGGTTATACTGTTCCGTATGCTGTTCATCGAGCATCCGCTTGAGGGCAAGTATTCCACGCCCCCCTGCATGACGCCTGAGCTTGAAAAGAAGTTCTACGGCAGCGACCCCGTATTCGTGCTCGATCCCGAGGACGACCGCAATGCTGCCAATAATCAGCTCAATACAAACACTCTTCGCTTCTGGAAGATATATCCGGAGTATATCCGCAGCCTCTTTATCGAGTCATTCGGAAAGAAGTCTGTTCAGCCGCCTTACGACCGCGTTATCGAGAAAACGTGGCTCGATGCGTTCGTCCGTCTGAGGAGCGAGACTGTTGCCTGTCCGCATTGCGGAAGGGAGACCTTCATCTCCGAGGGCTATACCGTGAGCTGTATGTACTGCGGCGGACCTCTTACCTGCAAGGGCGGCATAAAGTTCAAGCGCTTTGAGGTGCCGGCATTCGGCGGAGTTAAGCTCTATGACGGCCAGGTCAGCGAGACCGAGGGCGACTTCCACAAGGTGGTGGGGGAGATAGTCCGCAATGTCAAGGACCCTTCAAAGCTCGGTCTGAAGAACCTTACCGGCAGCGTATGGAACGTGAAGCTTTCCGACAATTCCGTCAAAGCCGTCGAGCCGGACAGTGTGATGCCGCTCAAAAAGGACTTTGTGATAACCATAGGCAAGTCAGAGGGAACTGTATTCTGACAGAGTATCAAACAAAACAGCCAAAAAAAGCCGGATTTCGTTCTGAAATCCGGCGCTTTTTATAAATATTGAAAGAAGCCCTTGACATATCCGGCAAGATGTATTATAATAATATAATGTATCAATATGGAAAATTGTCCCTGCTATCAAGATATTATATCACATAGGATATACGCTTGTCAATAGTTTCAGGAAAATTTTTTCATAAAGTATCACGGCTTTAAGTCCGATGTGCCCCGTCCGGACGGAACACAGGGGATCGGATAAGCAAAAATATAAGGAGGTTCCGCCTATGGTGAACGTTACGCCTAAGCAGCTGGGAAAAAATGTCAGAATGAGCTTCGGTAAGATTACCGAGCCCCTTGAGATGCCTAACCTTATCGAGGTGCAGAAGAACTCGTATAAATGGTTCAGGGAGGAAGGTCTCCGCGAGGTCTTCCGCGATATGACCGCGATTACCGACTATAACGGAAATCTCGTTCTTAATTTCAAGGACTACCGCTTCGATGATACTCCCAAGTATTCCCTCGCAGAGTGCAAATCGAGAGGCGCTACCTATCAGGTCTCCATGAGAGCAACTGCTGCCCTCTATAATAAGGAGACAGGTGCGGTAAGCGAAAGTGAGATATATATGGGCGATTTCCCGCTCATGACAGCAAGCGGCACCTTCGTTATCAACGGTGCAGAGCGTGTTATCGTATCTCAGCTCGTTCGTTCTCCCGGCGTTTACTATGCCTTCGAGAAGGACAAGACAGGTAAGGATCTGTTCAATACGACAGTTATCCCGAACCGCGGTGCTTGGCTTGAGTACGAAATGGACTCCAACGACGTTGTGTATGTCCGTATCGACAAGAACAGAAAGATACCGATAACCACCTTCATACGCGCTCTCGGCGTAGGCTCCGATGAGGAGATATACGAGCTCTTCGGCGAGGACGACCGTCTTAAGCAGACTATCCTCCAGAAGGACCAGACCAAGAACAATTCCGACGCTCTTATCGACGTTTACAAGAAGCTCCGTCCCGGCGAGCCTCCCACGGTCGAGAGTGCCGTTACACACCTCAATAACCTCTTCTTCGATGCAAAGAGATATGACCTCTGCCGCTTCGGAAGATACAAGTACAACAAGAAGCTCGGCATCGCTTCACGTCTTGCCGGCCACCTCCTTACCGAGCCTGTTATCAACCCCAATACCGGTGAGATAATGGCTGACGAGGGCGAGGTAGTTTCCTACGACAAGGCTTGTGAGATCGAGCAGGCTGGTGTTGACCACGCTTTCGTAAAGGTCGAGGCTAAGGAATACTACACCGACGACCGCGGCGAGACTTCTATCCGCATGGTTGAGAAGGTAGCCAAGATTATAGGCAACGGCATGGTCGATATAAAGGGCTATGTTGACTTCGATACCGAGAAGTACGGCATCAACGAGAAGGTTTCATACAAGGTGCTCAAGGAGATACTTGATACCTCCGCTGACGCTGATGAACTCGAGGAGAACATCAAGAAGCGTGCTGACGAGCTCGTTCCGAAGCACATCATCATCGACGATATCTTCGCTACTATCAGTTACTTCCTCAACCTCTGCGAGGGCGTTGGTACCGTTGACGACATCGACCACCTCGGAAACAGACGTATCCGCAGCGTAGGCGAGCTCCTCCAGAACCAGTTCCGCATCGGTTATGCCCGTATGGAGCGCGGTATCCGTGAGAGAATGAATATCCAGACTCAGGACGTCAATACCCTCACTCCCCAGACACTTATCAATATCAGACCTATTTCCTCAGCAATGAAGGAGTTCTTCTGTTCATCGCCTCTGTCACAGTTCATGGACCAGAACAACCCTCTTGCAGAGCTTACCCATAAGAGACGTCTTTCCGCTCTCGGTCCCGGAGGTCTTTCAAGAGACCGTGCCGGATTCGAGGTCCGCGACGTTCATTACAGCCACTACGGAAGAATGTGTCCTATCGAGACCCCTGAAGGTCCTAACATCGGACTTATCTCCTATCTGGCTACATTTGCGAGAATCAACGAGTACGGCTTCATCGAGGCTCCCTACCGCAAGGTCGACAAGGCTACCGGCGTTGTTACGAATGAAGTTGTATACATGACTGCCGATACTGAAGACAACTTCGTTGTCGCTCAGGCGAACGAGCCCCTCACTGAGGACGGAAAGTTCGCAAGACCGCGTGTAAATGCACGTTACCGTGAGCAGATACTCGAGTGCGAGCGCGAAAAGGTAGACTACATGGACGTATCTCCTAAGATGGTCGTTTCAGTAGCTACATCAATGATTCCCTTCCTCGAGAACGATGACGCTAACCGTGCCCTCATGGGCTCCAACATGCAGCGTCAGGCTGTACCGCTCCTCAAGACCGAGCGTCCGTTCGTCGGAACAGGTATGGAGTACAAGGCTGCCGTTGACTCCGGCGTATGTATCGTTGCCGAGAAGGACGGAAAGATCACATATGTTGACGCTGACAGGATAAACATGATAGATACCGACGGTATCGAGCACAAGTATGAGCTCATCAAGTTCAAGCGCTCCAACCAGGGTACCTGCGTCAACCAGAGACCTATCGTTGCAGTAGGCGAGGAAGTCAAGGCAGGTCAGGTGCTTGCAGACGGTCCCGCTACCGCTGACGGTGAGATATCCCTCGGTAAGAATGCCCTCATCGGCTTCATGACATGGGAAGGTTACAACTACGAGGACGCTGTTCTTCTTAACGAGAGACTTGTCCGTGAGGATGTATTCACATCTGTACACATTGAGGAATACGAGATAGAGTGCCGTGATACCAAGCTCGGACCCGAGGAGATAACAAGGGATATCCCGAATGTCGGCGACGATGCCCTTGCAAACCTCGATGAGAACGGTATCATACGCATCGGTTCTGAGGTAAACTCCGGCGATATCCTCGTCGGCAAGGTAACGCCCAAGGGCGAGACCGAGCTTACCGCAGAGGAGAGACTTCTCCGCGCTATCTTCGGTGAGAAGGCAAGAGAGGTCCGCGATAACTCCCTTAAGGTGCCGCACGGCGAATCAGGTGTTATCGTTGACGTAAAGGTATTCACAAGAGATAACTGCGATGAACTCAGCGCAGGCGTAAATATGCGCGTTATCTGCTACATCGCGCAGAAGAGAAAGATCACTGTCGGCGACAAGATGGCCGGCCGTCACGGTAACAAGGGCGTTGTATCGCGTATACTCCCTGAGGAGGATATGCCGTTCCTTCCGGACGGTACTCCGCTTGACATCGTGCTCAACCCCCTCGGCGTTCCTTCGCGTATGAATATCGGACAGGTGCTTGAAGTACACCTCGGTATGGCTTGCAAGGCGCTCGGCTGGCACATCATGACCCCTGTATTCGACGGCGCACACGAAGACGATATCCGTGAGTGCTTCAAGATGGCCAACGAACACTCCAAGGAGCACAAGAACGATATGTTCGAGCTCAAGGCTATGGACAAGGTCATAAACCCCAATGCTCTCGAATTCACTGAGGACTGTAAGTTCACTCTCTATGACGGACGTACCGGTGAGAAGTTCGATAACCGCGTAACCGTCGGATATATGTACTACCTCAAGCTCCACCACCTTGTTGACGATAAGATTCACGCACGTTCAGTCGGACCTTACGCCCTCGTTACTCAGCAGCCGCTCGGCGGTAAGGCTCAGTTCGGCGGTCAGCGTTTCGGTGAGATGGAAGTATGGGCGCTCGAAGCTTACGGCGCTGCCTATACCCTTCAGGAGATACTCACTGTCAAGTCTGATGATACTATCGGACGTGTCAATACCTACGAAGCTATCGTCAAGGGTCAGAATGTTCCTACTCCGGGCATTCCTGAGTCCTTCAAGGTACTCATCAAGGAGATGCAGTCACTCTGCCTCGACGTCAAGGTGCTCGATATCAACCAGAAGGAGATCGACCTCAAGCAGACCTTCGATGACGACGATCAGATACCTTCGGCTGATGCTTACGCTGACGAGGAGACAGACGACCTCACCAAGTATTCCGACGGCGATATGAACGATGCCGGCTACCTCTTTGAAGGTGAGGAAGGCGAGGAAGCTGATACCGACGAGGATTTCTCCTATGACGACGGCGATGAGCTTGACATTGATGATGATGATTCCTTCTTCGGCTCGCTGGATATTGATGACAGCGGAGACGAGGACTGATCCCTGAATACGAATACGAATAACGGATAACCAAAGCGGAGCAGGCGGCACTTAGGTCACGGCCGAGGGCTGCAATGCTCCGGTATCCCGCAATTATACAGCAGGAGGTAGCAGTTTGGAATTTAATACTTTTGAATCTATAAAGATCGGTCTTGCGTCACCCGAACAGATAAGAAGCTGGTCGCACGGCGTTGTTGAAAGACCTGAGACTATAAATTACAGAACGCAGAAGCCCGAGCGCGACGGTCTTTTCTGTGAAAGGATCTTCGGACCTACCAAGGACTGGGAGTGCCACTGCGGAAAATTCAAGAAGATACGCTTCAAGGGCAAGGTCTGCGACCGCTGCGGAGTTGAGGTAACAAGAGCAAGAGTAAGACGTGAGAGAATGGGTCATATCGAGCTCGCAGCTCCCGTATCGCATATCTGGTACTTCAAGGGCACACCTTCACGCATCGGACAGGTGCTCGAGGTATCTCAGAAGCGTCTTGAAGAAATACTCTACTTCACTAAATATATCGTTATCGACCCCGGCAACACAGAGCTCATGAAGAAGCAGCTCCTCTCTGAGAAGGAATACCTCTCCTACCGCGAGAAGTACGGCGAGGACTTCGTGGCTGAAATGGGCGCCGAGGCTATCAAGAAGCTCCTTCATGAGTATGACCCTGCAAGATATGATACTCACAAGAACCGTCTCATCGAAATGGGCAAGGTATCTATCGGCGGCGGAAAGCTCACCTGCTTCAATAAGCCCACCGAGTGCGGCTGTGAGGAGTGCCAGAAGTTCGCAGCTCTCGAGGATATCGACTGGAGAAACAACATCGAGATAGTTGCCGACGACTTAAAGGCTGAGCTCGTGGGACTTCCCGCAGGTCAGAAGAAGGTCAAGCTCTTAAAGAGACTCCAGATAATCGAGGCATTCCGTCTCTCCGGCAACAAGCCCGAGTGGATGGTGCTCGACGTAGTACCCGTTATCCCTCCGGATATCCGTCCTATGATAATGCTCGACGGCGGACGCTACGCTACATCTGACCTCAACGACCTTTACAGGCGTGTTATCAACAGAAACAACCGTCTCAAGAGAATGCTCGAGCTCGACGCTCCTGACATCATCGTAAGGAATGAGAAGCGTATGCTCCAGGAAGCTGTTGATGCTCTCATAGACAACGGCAGACACGGCAGACCCGTTACAGGTCCTAACAACCGTGCTCTCAAATCCCTTTCCGATATGCTCAAGGGTAAGCAGGGACGCTTCCGTCAGAACCTTCTCGGTAAGCGTGTTGACTACTCCGGACGTTCGGTTATCGTTGTAGGTCCTGAGCTGAAAATGTACCAGTGCGGTCTCCCGAAGGAAATGGCTCTCGAGCTCTTCAAGCCCTTCGTACTCAAGAGACTCGTTGACAAGAAGGCTATCGCAAATATCAAGTCCGCAAGAAAGCTCATTGACCGTGCCGACAATAAGGTATGGGACGCTCTCGAGGACGTTATCAAGGATCACCCCGTAATGCTCAACCGTGCTCCTACGCTCCACCGTCTCGGTATCCAGGCATTCGAGCCGATACTCGTTGAAGGACGCGCTATCAAGCTCCACCCGCTCGTATGCTCCGCGTTCAACGCTGACTTCGACGGCGACCAGATGGCCGTACACCTTCCGCTTTCCGCAGAGGCTCAGGCTGAAGCAAGATTCCTCATGCTCGCAGCCAACAACCTGCTGAAGCCTTCCGACGGTAAGCCTGTTGCAGTTCCTTCACAGGATATGGTGCTCGGTTCCTACTATCTTACTATGGATAAGCCCGGCGAACCCGGCGAGGGCAAGGTCTTCCGCGATGTGAACGAGGCTCTCATGGCTTACAACGAGCACGATATTTCCCTCCATGCCAACATCAAGGTCAAGATCACAAAGGATATCGGCGATAAGAAGGTTTCAAAGATAATCGACGCTACTGTCGGACGTCTTATCTTCAACGAGAATATCCCCCAGAACCTCGGCTATGTTGACAGGACCAACTCCGATAAGCAGTTCGACCTCGAGGTAGCATTCCTCGTAGGCAAGAAGCAGCTCTCCGATATCATCGAGCGCTGCATAAAGATACACGGCACTACCACCACATCTGAGGTGCTTGACCGTATCAAGGCTCTCGGCTACAAGTATTCCACAAGAGCAGCTCTTACCGTTGCTGTCTGCGATGCTTCGATCCCGCCCCAGAAGAAGACTATCCTCGCTGAGGCTGATGCAGAGGTCGAGCAGATCACAACTGAGTATGAGTACGGTTATATCTCCGCACAGGAGAAGTCCAAGAAGATCATCGCTCTCTGGACCGAGACCAACGACAGAGTTACTGCCGCACTGAAGGCAAACTTCGACCGCTACAATCCTATCTGGATGATGGCTGACTCCGGTGCCCGTGGTTCTATCTCACAGATCCGTCAGCTTGCCGGTATGCGCGGACTTATCGCCAATACCTCCGGCGGCGTTATCGAGATCCCGATCAGAGCTAACTACCGTGAAGGTCTTAACATCCTCGAATACTTCATCGCTTCCCGAGGCGCCCGTAAGGGACTTGCCGATACCGCTCTCCGTACCGCCGACTCCGGTTACCTCACAAGACGTCTCGTTGACGTATCACAGGACGTTATCATACGCGAGGATGACTGCGGAACTACCGACGGCATCGAGGTATACGAGATCAGGAACGGCAACGAGATCGTTGAGCCGTTCGCAGAGCGTCTTGTCGGCAGATATCTCGCCGAGGACCTCAGAGATCAGGCTGGCGAGCTGATAGTTTCACGCAACAAGCTCATTAACGATGCAGACGCAAAGAAGATAATCGAAGCAGGCATCGAGAAGATAAGCATACGCTCCGTACTCACCTGTAAGGCAAGATACGGTGTATGTGCCAAGTGCTACGGCGCTAACCTTGCTCACAACAATGTCGTATCAGTCGGTGAGGCTGTCGGCGTAATCGCTGCTCAGTCCATCGGTGAACCTGGTACACAGCTCACCATGAGAACCTTCCATACCGGAGGCGTTGCGTCTGCCGATGCGGAAGATATCACACAGGGTCTTCCCCGTGTTGAGGAGCTCTTCGAGAGCAGACGTCCTAAGGGTGCGGCTATCCTTTCGAGAATTCCCGGAAAGATACACATCGAGGAAGTCAAGACCACAAGAAATATCATCGTTACAAGTGACGAGACAGGCGAGTCCGAGAGCTATATGATCCCCTACAACTTCAAGATCAGAGTTCAGGAGGGCGAGCAGATAGAGAAGGGCACACGTCTCACAGAAGGTAACGTATATCCCGCAGATATCCTCAATATCCTCGGTACACAGGCTGTTGAGAACTATATTATCAACGAAGTACAGAAGGTTTACCGTCTCCAGGGTGTTGACATCAACGACAAGCACATCGAAGTTATCGTCCGCCAGATGCTCCGCAAGATCAAGGTCGAGGAGTCCGGCAGCAGCTACCTCCTTCCCGGCACACTTGTTGACCGCAAGGAGATCGACGCTATCAACGGCGAGATACAGGCAAGGATCGACGCAGGAGAGTACGACCTCCAGCTCGTTACTACCACACCTGTACTTCAGGGTATCACAAAGGCTTCGTCCAACTCCGACAGCTTCATGTCGGCGGCTTCCTTCCAGGAGACCACAAAGGCTCTCACAGATGCCGCTATCAGAGGCAAGAGCGACAAGCTCCTCGGACTCAAGGAAAATGTTATCATCGGTAAGCTTATCCCTGCCGGAACAGGTATGGATATCTACAACCGCGTTGAGGTCGAGACAGTCAAGAACGAGGCATATATGGAGCATAACAACGCCGCTATGGGCGCTCAGCTCTCATAAAACCAGAATTGCTTTCCGGAGGCATCATGCCTCCGGAATTTTTTTGCCCGGAGAGAGTTTATTTCTTGACAAAAGGCTTTATATGTAGTAAAATAGATATAGTAAAATTTGTTTCAGGAGGGATTGAAAATGCCGGGATTAGATGATTACGCTCCCGCTGTCAGAAAGGTGATGACACTGTTTTATGTCATTGATACATCGGGCAGTATGCAGGGCAGCAAAATAGGACAGGTAGAGTCCGCACTCGAAGAGGTAATGCAGACTTTGCAGGAGATAAGCGATGAAAGCGATGACGCTGAGATAAAGATAGCTGTTCTGGAATTCTCAACAGGTGCGAACTGGGTGACTTCCGAGCCTGTTTCTCCGGAGGGCTACCGTTTCAAGTCCTTCGAGGCTTGCGGCGTTACGGATATGGGAGCTGCCTTCAAGGAGCTCGACAAGAAACTCTCACGCAATGAGTTCCTTCAGACTTCAGCAGGTGCTTATCCGCCAGTAATACTCCTTTTCAGTGACGGAGGACCTACGGATAACTGGGAGGGCGGACTTGCTGCGCTCCAGAAGAACAACTGGTTCAAGAGAGCTATCAAGATCGCTTTTGCTATCGGTGAGGACGCTGACAAGGGCGTGCTTGCACGTTTTTCCGGAAGCTCGGAAACTGTCCTTGACGTAAAGAACAAGGATCAGCTCCGCCTTATGATCGAGAAGGCGAGTGTAATAACAAGCGTCTTTGCAAGCCATTCCAGCACTGTTGACAGCGATACAGATCCGGTCGAGATATCCAAGAAGCTCGCAGAGGACGTCGTTGAACAGACTCAGGAGGCAATAGGCAACGCGGGTACGGCAGACTGGGACGAGTCGGACTGGTAAGGTGATACAATGGAGAAATATTCTTCCTTTTCATACGGCTGTATCGGGGAGAACCACATAAAAAAGGGGATAGACTGTCAGGACAGTTTCCTGAGCACTGACAGCGAGAAGTATTCCTTTGCCGCTGTTGCGGACGGACACGGCAGCCTTTGCTACCTCCGCACCGACCGCGGCTCGGAGTATGCGACATCGTGCGCCCAGAGGTGCGTTTCGGAGTTCTTACACGGACTCAGTGAGGTAGAGGCTGACCTTGACGATGAGGACGAGAGGGCACAGCTTGTTGACCAGCTCTGGCGCAGTATAGTTTCACGCTGGCACAGCGCTGCCGAGTCGGATTACCGCTTCGACCCATTCACTGAGGAGGAGTATGACCGCATTCCGGAGCAGTTCGACTACTACCGCGAGCGCTATATGTCCGGAAGATATATCGAGGCTTACGGTACAACTCTCGCATTTGCTGTTGTGACTGAGAATTTTGCGCTGTGTATGCAGATAGGCGACGGAAGCTGCGTGGTGCTCGATGAAAACGGAGAGGCTTCCGAGCCTGTACCGGAGGACCCGCGCTGCTACGACAACGTTACGACCTCAATGTGTCAGGACGATGCAGCTCTCTCTTACAGGTATGCTTATTTTCCGAAGGACAGGATACCGCCTGCCATATTCCTTGGCACTGACGGCATCGAGAATTCTTACTGGAGCGATGAGCAGCTGTTCGGATTCTACCGCGGACTTGCGCTTACCTTCTGCGAATGCGGCATAAAGGATGGCGTCGAGCAGCTCAAGGCTTTTCTGCCTGAGATGACGCGCAGAGGCAGCGGTGACGATGTGAGCTGTTCGGGAGTTATTGATATCGAAAGGCTGAAGGCCATCGAGGATAAGCTCCGTGAGGCGCTACTTGCAGCAGAAGCAGAGGACGGCTCTGAGCCTTCCGGCGATGTTCCGGGGGCAGGCGATGATGTTATCGCCGGGATAGCTGAAAATGAAAACAATGATTAAAGGGCGGCATTGCCGCCCTTTTTTTGCTGTGTATAGAACAGGATAACAGTATTTAATGACCGAGGAAGCTGTTCCGTACTGTTAACATAAAATATTTTCAGATATTTCCGATTATTTCACATCAGAATTTGACAAACTCCTCAGAATGTGTTATAATATAACGTATTGTGTTCGTATATATAGATACCGCCGTTTCTACGGCGGACAAGGTTGGTGGAATCATGGGTAAACCTGAACTTATTGTAATGCTGACGTATAATGATTGTACAGTTGAAAATGCGTTTGAGATTTTCAGCAAGTGCAGTGACTCAAAGGCTAAATACTGGGGCTTCAAGGAAAAGCCTCTGCCGCTTGATGAAATGAAGCGTCTCTACGCATATATGAAGGAATGCGGAAAGACTACCGTTCTCGAAGTGGTGGAATATACCGAAGAAGAGGGAATCAATGGCGCTGAAACTGCTGTTGAATGCGGCTGCGATATCCTTATGGGTACGATGTATTCTGACAAGATCAGCGAGATATGCCGCAAGAACGGTATAAAGTATATGCCCTTCGTCGGCGATGTCTATGACCGTCCGTCCGTGCTCGGCGGAACTGTTGAGGGCATGATCGCCGAGGCGAGGGACTGTATCAGCAAGGGCTGTGCCGGTATCGACCTTCTCGGTTACAGATTTACAGGCGACCCCGTTGAGCTCAACAGAAGGCTCGTTGAGGAGATAGATGCCGATATCTGCATCGCCGGAAGCGTGAACAGCTTTGAAAGGCTTGACGAGATATGTGACGCAAGCCCCTGGGCTTTCACGATAGGAAGTGCCTTCTTCGACAAACAGTTCGGTACTGATTTCTGTGAGCAGATAAATACTGTCTGCGACTATGTTCAGCGGAGGCTGGCAGTGATATGCTGAAAAAATACTACCCCTGGGGTTACGCCAGGAGCGTATTCTCACTGGATTACAGAAAGCTTTACGCAAAAGGCTTCCGTGCTGTGATATTTGACCTCGACAATACTCTCGTTCATCACGGCGACCCTTCAACTCCGGAAGTTGATGCGCTTTTCCGGGAGATACACGCTGCCGGACTGAAAACGCTACTGCTTACCAACAACGATGAGGAGCGTGTTCAGATGTTCATAAAGAATATCGACACGCTGTATATCTGCGATGCGGACAAGCCTTCTCCGGAGTGCTACGAAAAGGCGCTCGCCATGCTCGGCACAGACAGGAGGGAGACTCTCTGTGTCGGCGACCAGATATTCATTGACGTGATAGGCGCGAACAGAGCCGGTATACCGAGCCTTCTCGTGCATTACATACAGCTTCCCGGCGAGACAAAGATCGGGAAAAAACGTTATATCGAAAAGCTCATACTCAGCTTTTACCGCCGCGACAGCCGCCTGAGAAACAGGCTCGGCGATGTATACAGAAAAGGAGTGAACTGAATGTTCTGGAATAAGGACAAGCTGTTCTGCGATATAAACCCCACCTGCTATGCGATCTCGGAACAGAAGGAGATCATCAAAAGGCATATTTCCGACCTCAGAGGCAAGGAGAACTACGCTAAGCTCAGAACGCGTAAGCGCCTACCCGTTGTGGTATACAGCCAGAGCTCCCACCTCATCAAGAAGGGACCCGGTATCGACCCTGTGCTTCAGGAAAACAAGGCTGTCAATATACGCCTTGCCTGCAAGAAGATAAACGGTATTATAATACGTCCCGGCGAGATATTCTCGTTCTGGCATACTGTCGGCAAGACCACCAAGCGCCGCGGCTACCGCGACGGCAGAGTTATCGTGAACGGTAAGCTCATTCCCGGTATCGGCGGAGGTCTCTGCAATCTCAGCAACACTATCCACAGAACTATCCTCCACAGTCCCCTTGAGGTAACGGAGTTTCACCAGCATTCTGACGCCCTCGCTCCCGATGAGGGAAAGCGCGTGCCGTTCAGCTCAGGTACATCGGTCAACTATAACTATATCGACTACCGTTTCAGAAACAATACCGGCTGCGACGTACAGCTTCTCGCATGGTGTGACGAGGAGGAGCTGCATATCGAGCTCCGCAGCAAGAAGGAGTTTCCCGAGACCTACAAGATAACCGAGGAGGGACATCACTTCCAAAAAGAGGAAGACGGCAAGTATTACCGCGTCTCCAAAATATACAAGAATGCCTACGACCGTTCCACCGGCGAGCTTATAAGCAAGGAACTCGTCCTCGATAACCACTCCGAGGTCATGTTCGACCCTGACCTTATCCCCCACGAGCTCATTAAAGAACCTGTTGCCCAATAAAAAGCTCGGGGAGTAATACTGATACAGTAGCTTTATGCGTGACTTACCGGGGGAAAACTTTCTGAGGAAAGGTTCTCCCCCGTACCCCTTTCCAAAGACTTTAATATTTAGTTTTTTCCGCAATGGTATACAAATCTGGATAGAAAAGCAAGCCGGAAGCCTGTTGAGACTTCCGGCTATATTAATACCATTGCGGAAAAACCAGATGGAAGTTTTCGGGAAGGAGTTTGAGGTGACTCCCCACAGTGTGGGGAGATGTCAGCGAAGCTGACAAAGGGGACGGACCCGATTAGGGTGCCCCTTTTTCAAAAGGGGTTTCCTCAATAAATGACATACAAACTTCTGTATCAGCATATTACTTCCAGGGCACTTTATTCGTCAAGCAGGTCTGTATTGAATTCGGCGATATAGGGGAGGTTACGGTAAAACTCGGCGAGGTCGAGGCCGTAGCCGATGACGAAGCTGTCGGGGATAGTGAACAGGGAATAGTCGGCATCAAGCTCGACGACGCGGCGCGAGGGTTTATCCAGAAGGGTGACTATTTTCAGCGAGAGGGGAGAACGTGCCTTTATGAGCTTGACTATCTCGCTGAGAGTTCTGCCGGTGTCGATGATATCCTCGACGATTATTACATGGTACTGGCTGACGTCGTGTCTGAGGTCCATAGTGACGGCAACGCTGCCGGAGGACTTGGTGTCGCTGAAATAGCTTTTTGCCTCCATGAAGTCTATCTCGCAGGGAACATCTATCGCCCTGCAAAGGTCTGAGAGGAAGATGAACGCGCCCTTGAGTACGCTCACAAGGAGGAGCGGTTTGCCGCTGTATTCTTCACTGATGAAGCGTCCGGCTTTTTGAACTGCCGCACGGATATCGTCCTCGGTGAACATTATCCTCTTTATTCCTCTGTTGTATGTATCGCGGTCTGAAAGCTGCATAATATCACTCCTTATCCGTTTTTAGCTTTCGTCTGAGTATCAATTGGGCGCATATACCCGTGAACGCTCCGGCAATGCAGCCTGCGGTCAGGAGTATGGGGTAGAAGGGGAGCACTGCCAGCGAGCCCATAATGGCTGTCGCGGCGAGTATTTGTCCGGTATTGTGCAGCATCGCGCCGATAATGCTGCAAAGCCACAGATATTTCTCCGGTATCAGCCTGTGCAGGGGAATCATTCCTGCAAGGCAGAGCATCGCCCCTGAAAGGCTGTATATGAGCGCGGACAGGTTCGAGCAGAATATCGCACCGAGTATGACCCTTGTCAGCACCATGAGGGATACCTCTTTTGCACGGAAGCGGTAGACCGCATAGACCGTGAATATATTGGCAAGTCCGAGCTTTATGCCTGGTATCGGCAGAATATCGGGAAATCTCAGCTCAACTATGAATACGATGAGTGATGCCGCGGTGAGCATTGAGAGCTCGGTGAGCTTTTTCGTGGTCATTCGCTGCCGCCTCCTTCGCAGAATCTGACCACAAGCTTATGCGGCAGGCAGATTATCGGAAGGTAGTCATAGCGCAGCCAGCCGTTCTTGACGCAGGTATGGTCGGGACAGTCAGCGTCCGAGACGCATATCCTTCCCCTGGATATCGTTATCTCGTTCCAGCCGCCGTCACTGCCGGTGATGCGGAAGGTACGGTCGGGCTCGTCGGCAAGATTGAGCCGGTAAAGCACCTTCTTATCCTGTTCGATCTCGACCCAGACGTCCTCCTTTGAAGGGTCACGCTCTGTCGCTGTCAGAAAGCGTATGGAAAGCACGAGTGATACCGCAAATACCGCGCTAACGACCGCAAGGCATATTTTCACGCCCTTAGTCAAGCGATATCACCTCCGCGCTCATGCTGCTGATATTCCTGAAGCTTCCTTCAAGCCCATTGGTATAGAATATCCTTCCGTCGTCGGTCACGAGTATCATGTCGAAGTACGGGTCGCTGCGCCATATCTCAGAGGCTTTGTCAAGTCCGGCAACGAACATTGCGGTCGAAAGAGCGTCGCAGGCAAGTCCCTCGTCTCCTATGATAGTTGCGGAAACTATGCCGTTATCGGCAGGATAGCCGTCCTCCGGGTCGATGATATGCCAGTAGCTCTTTCCGTCTTCGCCGGTGAAGCAGCGCTCGTAATTGCCGGAGGTTATGACCGCCTTTTCGTCGATATCGAGTATGCACATATCGCCTTCCGGCTCGAACGGGTCGCGGACGGCAACAGACCAGTGTTCAGCGCCGGGCTTCGTGCCGAAGGACTGAACATTTCCGCCGAGGCTGATTATCCCGGATTCCGCGCCGTTCTCTATGAGCACGCGGACGACCTCATCGCCGGTATAGCCCTTTGCGAGAGCGCCGAGGTCAACGGATTGTCCGTCGCCGATGGAAGCGGAAGTGCCGTCAACGGTTATCCGGCGGTAGTCAACATTTTTCAGGAGCTCAGTGATATCGCTCTGCGGCGGTATCTTGTAGTCGCCGGTCGTGAAGCCCCAAGCCCTTACGAGAGGGTAGGCGGTTATATCGAGCGCACCGCCGGTCTTGCCGCCGACGGCAATGGCTGTCCGGATTATCATAGCGGTGTCGGGGCTTACTTCCACGGGATTGCCGTTACTGCTGTTCAGCCGCGAGACATCGCTGTTTTCTACGGTAACGGAAAGCGTGTTCTCAAGGGAATGTATACGCTCTTCAGCGGCATCGAGAGCAGCCTCGCCGCCGCCGTAGCATTTGATGTTCATGTAGGTATCCATAGCAAAAACGGTACGGCTGAACACCTCAGGAGGGCTGTCATTTCCGGAGCCGGATGACTTGCCGCAGCCTGCGGTGAAGGGAAGCAGCATTGCCGCACACAGAATGAATGAACTAATAGCTTTTATCTTCAAAATCATATCCTCAGTTTCTATGTAAGTATCAACTAACGTTATTATACCACAAAGCGGATAAAAATGCAAGCCCCTGAATTTATTAGTGAGCAGAGAGTAGTGAGCAGCAGAACATGGAGCTAAGAACTAAGTGTAGTGGCGCATTCCGTGCGCCCTGCTATGCACTAATAACTGGGGGGCGATGTGGGCATCGCCCCCTATACTGCTCACTGCCGTTCAGCTCTTGCTACATTAAACGAAATGTGGTATAATGAATGAAGTGCTTCTGCATAACGCTGTTAAAAAAGGAGGAGATAAGTTGAACAAATACAAAAACCTTGCAATGAATACGGTCATTTTCGCAGTAGGCAGCTTCAGCTCGAAGATATTCTCGCTGCTGCTCAACAACCTCTATACAAAGCATTTCAGCCCTTCCGGCTTCTATACAAAGACATTGCTCGATACACTTCTCCTGTTCATGGTGCCGGTGTTCACGTTTTCGCTGACCGAGGCAGTCGTCCGTTTCGGACTTGACAGGAAGCATGACAAAGCGGCAGTATTCACGACCGCTGCAGTCATTACAGCAGGCGGTCTCGCGGTCATGGCACTGTTATCGCCCTTCCTGCGGTTCATACCATTCCTGCGGCAGATAAACGGCTATACCTTTCTTCTTGTGGTATACATACTTGCTTCATCGGCGCGAGCCCTTTGCTCACAGTTCGTCCGGGCGCGTGAAATGGTCAAGCTCTTTTCGCTTGACGGCATACTCACGACCATGACCATGTTCATATTCAGTCTTATCTTCATCAGCGGCATGGATATGGGCGTCAGCGGCTTCATGCTTGCCGGTATATGCTCTGACCTCGGCTCGGCAGTCTTTCTGTTCATCGCGGCAGGACTTCGCAGGTACTTTGACATGAGCCGTTTTGATGCACCTCTCGGAAAAAAGATGCTCCGCTTTTCACTGCCGCTCGTTCCGACCGCAGTAATGTGGACATTTACCGGCTTTTCCGACCAGATATTCATCGGCAATATCCACAGTGACAAGGTATTCACGGGCGTTGACGCTGCCGGTATCTACTCAGCGGCTACAAAGGTCCCGAATCTCGTATCTATGGTGGCAACGGTGTTCTTTCAGGCATGGAATATGTCTGCGATAACCGAAAACGAGTCCGCTGACCGCGAAGCCTTCTACGAGAAGGTGTTTGCTTCGTTCGAGGCGATGCTTTTCATCGGAGCGGCAGGGCTTATGCTCATACTCCGTCCGCTCTCGGCGCTGATAATCAATTACAGCACGTTCCCGGAATACGCCACAGCTTACAGGTACACGCCTCTGCTCATTGCGGCGGCGGTATTCACCTGCCTGAGCTTTTTCCTCAACGGCATCTACACCGCGACAGGGCATACCAAGAACGCCTTCTGGAGCATATTTGCGGTCTGCATGGTAAATATCGTCCTCAACCTCTGCCTGATACCGGAGTGGGGCATACAGGGCGCGGCGCTTGCCACGTTCATGAGCTATCTGCTGTGCTACTGTATACGCATGATCGACGCGAGGTACTATGTTCCGTTCAGATTCTCGCCTGCGAAGAATTTCCTGAATACCGGGCTTCTGCTGACAATGTGCGGCTTCTGGATATTCCAGCCGTCCGGCTATTTCATAATGCTCGTGCTGACCGCGGCGGTCATCGCGGCGCTTAATTTCAGACCGATGCTGCTTACCGTTAACAAGCTGCTCAGAAGGGAGAGCTGAATATGACTAAGATAGACCTCATTACTGGTATTCTCGGCTCGGGAAAGACAACGTTCCTGCTCGGCTATGCAGAATATCTCATGTCTCAGGGAAAGCGCATCGCAGTGCTGGAGAACGATCACGGCGCTGTCAATGCGGATATGATGATGCTTCAGGAGCTTAAATGCGACCGGTGCGTTCTTGAAATGGTTGCCGGGGGAGGCGACCCGGACTGTCACCGCCGCCGCTTCAAGGCCCAGCTCATATCCCTCGGTATGCAGCACTTTGACCGTGTGATAGTCGAGCCTTCCGGCATTTTCGACATGGACGAGTTCTTCGACCTGCTGCACGAATCGCCCCTCGACAGGTGGTTCGAGGTCGGGAGCGTGCTTGCCATTGCTGACCCGACGGACAGGGGAGAGTTTACCGGACAGATGGAGTACCTGCTTGCTTCGCAGGCTGCCTGCTGCGGAAGGCTCATTATGAGCAAGGTCGGTATGCTTGAAGGCGAAGCTCCTGATACGGCTGCCGCAAGAGTTCTTGCACATATAAATACGGCTCTGAGGGCGATAAACTGTGACAGACAGCTGAATGCCGGGGATATCACCGTGAAGGACTGGAAAAGCCTGGACGGTGCTGACTATGCCTCGCTCATGGACGCCGGATACCGCGGCTCGCGCTACGTCAAGCTCTATCTGCCGGAGGATATCAGCAGTACGGCACATTATTTCATGAATCTGAGCATTCCGGAGGAGCTCATCGTTCCGACGCTCACATCGGTCTTCGCCGACAGCCTTTGCGGAAGAATATACCGTATCAAGGGCGGACTTCCGGACGGCAGGGGCGGCTGGCTGAGAGTGAATGCCTCACCGCAGCGCATTGACCTTGCGGAGATGAAGGAGGGGCAGGCGGTCCTGACCGTGATAGGGGACAGCATTGACCGCGCTGCGATAGACGGACATTTCCGGACAGTCAATACGTCTCCGGACTACGTTTCAATATAAAAATAAAAGCCATACAGTTTCCTGTATGGCTTTTTGCTATTCAATAACAACGCCCCATCGTGACGTCATCTTTTTGTACATTCGCATCTTCTCTTTCTTCTTCTGAGACTTGAACATAGCTGCGACAAGGAGAATAACGACTACTGTAAGTGCCGAGCCTAAGATGATACCAACAGTACCCTTGACTACGAGCATTGCAACAGCCCAGACTATTGCAGCGAGAACGAGTATGATAGGAAGGCAGAACGAAGCAAAGGTCCTGTTCTTGACCTTGATATAGTGCTGGATGTCCTTTATGCTGAAGCTCTCATAGTTTCTTGCGATGAAATTATCGGGCTGAGCCCATTTACAGAAGGATGCAAGGTCGTCAAACTTTGCATTATAGTCCTGATAGTCGTGGAATTTACCGTTGAAGCGGGCAACGCGATATGTAACGTGAAGCTGGTTTGAGACTTTTTCCGCATCCATAACGTGGATAATAGTACCGGCCTCAGCCTGCCCCTTGATATTCTTTATCACGAGAAATTTTCTGTCAATAGCCTCATCAACATTAAGCAAATAAGTCATAAATATCCCTTTCTGACGCTGTAATCATTAAACAGTGCTGAATAATAAATATGCAGGTCTATTTTGAATTTTGGATAGCATTGCGCCGCTTCTTCAATTATAACACATGAACTGACAAATTGCAAGTGGGTAATATTGAAAAAATTTTTTTTGCCATAGCTGTGAAAAATTGAAGTGTTACCGAAGATGGTTTTGGTGAATATAGCTTACAGCGCTGAGCATATATTTCCAGTGTGCGAAGTGAAGTCAAATGTGGAGCACTTGCCAGCAAGAGCTTTGCTCATACGCGGTAAGTTGCGGCTCCCGGAGGACAAGTGCCCTCCGGGGGAAGCCTTTTACATCTTGTTCTTCATATTAGCCTTTGCGATCTTCTTTCTGTCCTTTGCCTGTTTGAGCATATCGCTCTTGGACATGGGACCGTCTTCAAGGCTTGTCTCGCCGGCGGTAGCGGCGTTTGCAGCGATCTCTGCTGTTTCTGCATCTACGCCTGAATCATCGTCATCAAGGAAGCTGCTGAGTCTCTTCTTGAAAGCTCCGCCGCTTGACTTTGAAAGCATAACACTGCTCTGCTGCATACTGTTCTGGTACATACTTCTCATGGGAGCTGCACCGCCGACGTGTACTGAATGACCGCCGTAGCCGCCCTGATAGGGAGCAGCATTCATATTATGCTGATATACTGATGTATGTGTGCCGGTAGCGAAGGGCTTGGGCTGCGGGAAATTGGGATCCTGGGGATAGCCGCCCTGCTGGGGATAGCCGCCCTGCTGGGGATAGCCGCCCTGCTGAGGATAACCGCCCTGCTGAGGATAGCCGCCCTGCTGAGGATAACCGCCCTGCTGAGGATAGCCGCCCTGCTGGGGGTAACCGCCCTGCTGAGGATAGCCGCCCTGCTGCGGATAACCGCTCTGCTGAGGATAAGCGGACTGCTGGGGATAACCGCTCTGCTGAGGTGCAGGATAACCGGACTGCTGCTGTGCGGGGTAGCCTGACTGTGCCTGACCGGCAGCAACAAAGCCGCTTGCGCCCTTCTGCTGTGCCTCTGAAGGCTGCTCGTAGAGGAACTTGGGACCGTTGCCAGCGGGAGCACCGGGATTTGCAGCGGCAGCATCTGCCTTGGCATCGGGAGCGGCGTAGAAGGGATTGGATTCATCAACATCGAAGCCGGCTGCGAAATCGGCAGGAGCTCCGAGAGAGTGTGAAGATGTAGCTCCGTCGTAACCGCTGAGGAAATCAGGTGTAACGCTGCTCATGCTTGCAGCAGTAGCAGCCTCCTCAGGAGAGGTGACGATCTGACAGCCGCTGTTGTCTGCGCCGGAAGCTGCGAGCATATCAATGCTCTCCTTGCTCGGCTCAAAAAAGCTGAAATCATCGAAGGAAATGACGATGAGCTGCTTAGCCTTTGCATTCTTTGCGAGGATCGCGTTAACAGCGATATTCTCGGCGGGGACGGTAACGAGATTACCGTCAGCATCAAGGCCGACAGTGGTTATACCTGAGAAAATCTCTTCGGTATCGGCGATGATAATGCAGAGGCAGGCATCGGGATCAGTAACATATTCCGGTTTTTCAGTTTTGATCTTGGTCGCAAAATTCTTTGCAGTATTGTAGAAAGCGCTAATTTCCATAGCAAACACCACTTTTCCCTTTCGTTTGAATTTACCGCCGGGGGACGGCATTTTTCATAACCGCATTCCGCGGGATAACGGCATACGCCGTCAATAGACCCTGGTCATTCAAAATTGTCGATCTTCTTGGTAAGGAGCGCAGCCTTTCTGTCGGCGGCGCGTTTTTTGTTTTCCGCGACCTTATTGAGAATGATATCCATATGATTATCTATCATATCCGTGCTGTAAACGCAGGAGAGGGAGATATCGTCCTCTGTACCGAAGTGTGAGCGCTTGGTAAGGTTATTGATGATGACATTCTTGAAGTTCTCGATATTTGAGAGCTGACTTGTGATTATCGTATGGTAATCAAGGAAGTCATATTCACTGCCGAAGGAGGTGTAAAGTCCGTCAGTAGAAGCGTACATGGCGATGAGCTTCTTGTTCTCGACATAGAAGCCGCTGAAATAGCCTGCCGCGTTGGAATTGCACATAGAAGCGGTAACGTTGGCAGGTGCAGCCTCATTGTACTCCATCGGCATGATAGCCTCACCGTCATCGAATATAGCAACGAGCGAACCGTCGCCGATCTGGAGTCCGAAGGTAAAGTCCTCGGCAGCAACGCCGGCGATGAGGGTAGTGCCGTAATAGGATTCCGGCTGTATCTCCTCGAATTCTTCCTCTGTGAACTTGCTTTTTTCCTCGTCAGTAACGGGATTTTCGCTGAGGTGAGCGTTCACCTTTTCGTTCCAGTTGAAGATGGCCTGCTTCTGTATATTCTTGATTATCATTTTATGGTTCTTGGGGAAATTGGCGACGAAGTTGTCGTAATCCTCAAAATAGGTGGCGATAGCCTCGATAGTAGCCTCGACGGCGAACTTGGAGCCGAGGTGACTGCGGAAGTGCTTTTTGCTTCCGTGACCGTCTGCTACCACGGCGACCGCATAGTGGTCCGCGGCCTTAAAAGCGGAACTGTCCTGACATACAAGGCCGGTCCTATCGTGGCTCGCGCCTCTGACCGAGTGGCTGAAGCCGCTGAACATATGAACTCAGTCCTCCTTCCGAATCTGATATACCTGTAACAAAAGCGGATCAGGTATTACCAGCCGGTATCGAAAGGAACATCCGTATCCTCGACCTGATTGCTTACGAGCTCCTGGATCTGCTGACCGAGAAGCTTCTGCTTTGCGGAGAATACGTCTTCCTCGCCGATCTCGTGACCTGTATCGTCGGAGAGAGTCATACTCTTGCTTCCGATCTGAGCGGAGGTAACAGCGATGATCTTTATCATCTGAGCGAGCTGGCTTCCTGAATAAGCGTGAACGACTGTATCCTTCGAGCCTGTGAACTCAGCGAGAACGTCATCGTTAGCTTCCTCGCCGATACCGAGAGCGGCTTTAAGACCGAATTTATACCAGCTGTTGGACTGGAGCTCCTTGAGACCCTCTCTGTAATCGTCAGAGGGGTAACCGTCGGTCATGAGGAATATAACGGGAGCGAATGAGAGTGAAGGCGAATTGAGGTAGCTGTTTCTGGACATTCTTGCAGAGAGCTCCTTGAATGCGGCACCCATGCTGGTAACGCCGCTTGCACGGAGTCTTGCCCACTCGAAGTCCTCGATAGCGATAGGAGTGGAGTACATCCATCTTACTTCTGTCGAGAAGGTGAGGACTGCCACCTTTACCTCAGTGTCGGCTTCACCGACTCTGCGTATTTCGGGGATAAGCTCCTCCATAACGGTGTTGAGCTCACCCATTTTCTTGCCCTTCATACTTCCTGAAGTATCGATCAGGAAGAATATAACGAGGCTCTTTCTTGAAACTCCGGTCGCGCTGAGCGGATCGTCGTCGAAATCGAGGGCGCTTGCTGCTGCGGTATCGGGAGTAGCTGCCGGCTCAAAGCCATCAAGAGCGTCTGCGGACAGATTGTCGTTTACTACCGGCTCTGTAATATTTTCGTTGCTCATAAAAAATACATCCTTTCGATCCTGCTGTCATATTTGAGCTTACAGCGGGTTATATCTGTGCTTTGATCTCACCAAAGTCTATTTCAAGCCCCTGCCAGATCGGGAAACCCTTACCCGGGGCTATGTCGTAGAAAGCTCCGTCGGGCATTTTTGCTTTCCAGTTTCTTTCGGAGCAGTTTTTGATGCCGAGCATACCGGGCTTCAGCTTGTTCTCGACGAGCTCGCCGGCGATCTTTGTGAAGTCGTCGGAATCGGGGCTTATCTCGCACTCGTAGAAGCGGCAGCCGAGGTAGAGCGGCATACGGTATTTTCTGTCACTGAATCCGAGTGAAGCGAATTCCATGCCGCACTTCGGGCATTTGAATGTCTTTTCATTGGGCTGGACGAACATCGAGGAGAAGTTCGTTCTTCCGCAGCCGCACATGATTATCTCAGAGCGGAGGCGAATGAAAAGCTTCTGCCATTCATTTTCTATGATACGCTTTGTAGGCTCACTGATGCCAGTGGTGAATGAGCGTATGAAAGCTTCCTTGATGTAATCCGGGTAAATGCGCCAGAACTTGATGACATTGTCGTGAATGCCTCTTACCGGACGGTTTGAAGCGTCATTGGGGTCATATACGAACACGGCGTTCTGACCGTAGTGCTTGAGCTCTGACGATTCAGTAAGGCAAACGTCTCTTACGACCTTTTCGCCCTCCATAGGGTCGCCTCTGAAGAGAAGTTTGAAGAGAACGACTGCGAGGGAGTATTTATCCGTCTGGACATTTGGCTGAGCGACGCCTCTTACGACCTCTGGAGCCATATATCCGGGCTTACCGCCGATACCGAAGTTGCTTCCGTCAGGAGCAATATTATCGCAGTCGCAGACGAGAACGGCACCGGTATTGACATTGATGAAGAAGCCTCCGTCGTTAAGGTCCTGATAGCTCTTACCGGAACGGTGGAGCTGTCGGAATGCGTTTACGATATTGATAACGGCAGTCACCATAGCGTTGAGGCTTGCGAACTTAACCGGTCTCTTGACCGCGTGGCCTGTGAGGGGGTCGATCTCGAGCTTGTAGGTATTGAGGATATCAACGAACGAGTCGAAGCCGTCAGGCTTGAGGTCCATTATGTAGCCGAAAGTGCCGTCGGCTGTTTCTTTTGTGAGATATTTCGGCCATAGGAACTTATTGCTCGGGGGGCCGTCATTTATATTGGTCTGAAGGTTCTTGCGGAAGACCTTGGGCTTTTTCATCTTGTCGATATCGTACCACTTGAGCGCCCATTTCATACCGTTGAACCTTACGAGGTAAACAGTACCCTGACCGCCGCTTCCGATAACGCTCAGGACTTTAGCGCTGCCGCCGTATTCCATTTCCACTTCCTGACCGATTTCAAGCTCTACCATCTGTATTCATCCTTTCGTAGTTAATGTATTAGTGTAGTTAGATGTCTGCCGCAGAGGAAACGAGCTTACAGCTTATGCCGTTCACGAGGCAGTATTTATGAACATAAGAGTTTTCAATGCAGTGAATGGTAAGATTAGGGCAGTATGAGAAAGCGTTGATGTCGATAAACTTGATGCTTTCGGGGAGGAAGAGCTTTCTCAGCTTATCGCAGCCTGAGAATGCCTCTGCACCGATGCTGCTGACCGAGTCAGGTATCTCGATTACCTCAAGGCTCGTGCAGAAGGAGAAGGTACTGTCGGCGATCTCCATAACTCCCTTTGGTATCTTAACGACAACGAGCTTTGCACACTGGCTGAACGCACCCTGTTTGATGATCCTGAGTGATTCGGGAAGATCTATTCCGCGGAGGCGCTTGCAGCCTGAGAAGCAGTATTCACCGATCGCGAGGAGCGAATCGGGAAGCTGTATCGTTCTGAGTGAGCCGAATTTATCGAAGCAGAAAGCTTCGAGCTTTGTATATCCGTCCGGTATGGCGATATTGCTGCTGAGGCGGTATCTGAAGGCGTTACGCGGCATAAAGACCATATCGTCAACGCTTGCCGCACGCTTCTTGGGAACTTCCTCAACAGGCTCTTCGGGAGCATTTTCATCTACCGGCATTACTTTCATCGGTGACTCGAAGGGCCAGCCGAGCATATATGTCAGGCAGGCGAGAACGAATTCCGCAGCATTTTCTGAGAGGAAGAGGTCGCCTATCATAAAACTTCTTGCTCTCATAATGGAGATCTCGCGGTTTGGTTCTTTCAGCATCAGCTTGAGGACACCGAGCTTGTACATATTAATGAGCAGACGGCGTTCCTTTCCGTAATCGGGGATATAGTCATTAAGGAAACCGATGAACCTGTTCTGCTTCAGTACGGCGTAGGGGCCGTGATGAACAACGATAGAGCGCAGCTCCATCTGAAACTCCATAGTATTTTCAAAGCCTTCGATATTCTGCGGTACTGGTGCTCCGCAGTTCGGACACGCCGCAAGCTTTAGATCAAGCTCGGCCTGACATTTAGCGCACTCCATAGTTACCTCCTGTCGTATATTTATTATGAAATATATATCATAACTATAATATATTTTTACGATAAATGTACATTGCTATCACGAATAGTATATCACCTTTTGTAAAACTTGTCAAGCTAAAAATACTTGAAAAGAAAATTAACAGAGAACATTATTTAACCGTAAACGGCCTCCGGGGGAGTGAAATTTCCCCTCTGGATAGGGAAAAACGCGGTATCTGCGCGGATTGACGGAAATCGAGAACGGAATATACGGATTGTAATATGAACTTATATGATTAAATATGGTATAATAATCGTGTAAATTGCATATAATCGCGTCAAAAATATTGGTAAAAGTGTGAATGAAATATTTTCAGAATATTGTTGAAATTCTGAAAGGTTTGTGTTAAAATAAAAGAAGCTAAAACAGACATTGCTCAACGGCGGCGCTTGTACATAATTTGTACATATTTATATAGATGGAATTCCGCTGTGAGCTCTTAGCGAAAAGTTAGGCTGCCCTGTGACGAACCCGGCAGCTGAAGGGGATATCCCTCCCGCGGCAAAGGCAAGCCGGCAGGGGATAAGTTCCAAATGTTAAGGAGGTTCAGTTCTTATGAACAAAAGCAGAAGAAAAAGGATCATAAGCACTCTGGCACTCTGTGCTGTGTCTGCAACGACTCTTATGTCAACAGGCTGCGGCGCAGACAAGGATAACGACTATACCATAGCTGTTATCACAAAGCAGGACATCTCGTTCTGGCACAGCGTTCAGGACGGTGCTGAGAAGGCGGGCGAAGAGCTCGGCGTTAAGGTCATTTACAATGAGGGTGCCGACAAGGATTATCCCGCAGGCGATACTGACTACAACACCCAGAAGGATTATATCGACTATGCTATCAAAGAGGGCGTTGATGCAATAGTTATCGCTCCCAACAGCCTTGAAGAGCTCAATGATTCCTTCGCAAAGGCTGAAGAAAAGGGTATCAAGATCATCAACATCAACTCAAGAGCAACTTATAGCGGCGTTCTTTCGTGTATAAGCTCGTCCGATACCGACGGCGGTGCCGTTGCTGCAAGACATGCTGCTGACGCTGTTCTCGGAAGCAAGAAGATCAGAACTGCTATGGCTCAGGTAGCCAATGCTACCCCTGAGGAGGGTATCGCGGCTGTAAAGAAGCTCGGTAAAGGTGCCGTTGGTCTTATCGGTCATACCGGTGATACTGCCAATAACCGTATCGACGGCTTCAAGGCTGAGACAGCCGTACAGATACAGGCTCAGATGGCTGATGACGGCATCGACCTCGATAAGAGCGGACTCACCACTCAGGAGATCGCGGCGATGTTCTCAAAGTTCTTCGTTGGCGGCGAAAACCGCTGCGGTACTATCGACGAGGCTTATGATGAGACAAAGAGACTTCTCAATGAGAGCCCGAACATTGTCTGCCTTTTCGCAACAAATACCAATACAACCCTCGGCGCCTGCAAGGCCGTTCAGGAACTTGGCCTTCAGGAAACTGTCCACATTATCGGCTTCAACGCCGACTCTGCCGAGCTCGATTACCTCAGAACAGGCGTCCTCGGCGGAACTGTTGTACAGAACCCCTATAACATGGGCTATTTCGGCGTAAGATATGCTCTTAAGGCCTGCGAAGACGACGGTATCCCTTATTCTCTTGACACGGGCGTTACATACGTTACACAAAAGAATATGAACGACGACTATATCAAGCTCCTGCTCGACCCTGAGAATTATTAATGGAGGTATAAGGAAATGGCTGATAAGAAACGCTCAATTAATCATTCGCGTCCTTATATACTGGGCGCTATCGTACTTGCTCTTGTAACTGCTGCAAATATGTTCTTCGTAACGTTGCTCTACACCCGTAACGTTCAGACGTCAAAGAGAACCTCAGGAGCTATGCAGTCCGTTAACCGCATGAACTCGGAACTCAGTGAGATCAACGGCGACGTTCTTTCGATCATCGCAGGCGTTGGTAACAGAAGAGGCCATGCAAACGCTGCAAGAGCACACTTCATAAACATCGCTGACTGTAAGGAAGACTTCGAGGACCTCGAAGGAATTTCGGACGAGGCTAAGACACGATTCAAGCACGCTTATACAGTCCTTGAGGCTTATCAGGCAAAGCTTGAAGAGCTCACACAGGTATGGAACGCTGCCGGCGGCGGCGAGAGCGATATCAGTGACAAGGCTTTCGGAAGCAGTATGAGTGCCATGTACACTCAGGATATCTATCCTCTTCAGGTTACTGCATCAGAAATGCTCCGTGCAACTATCGACATCGTTAATAATGATACCGCTGAGATGACAGCGAAAAACGCACGACTCTTCATCATCATCGAAGGTCTTATGCTCGCAGTAGCGATCCTCGGTGAGATCGCCGTATTCATCATCGCCAAGATGGCTAAGAAGGCAAGACTCGAGCTCGAAGAGCGTGAGAAGAGCCTTCGTGAGGTTGACGCAAAGCTCAAGACCACCCGTCAGAAGGCAAGCGACCTCGCTCTTACAAATATCCTTACAAACATGAAGAACCGTTATGCTCTTGATAACGATATCAGCGAAAGACTTGAGGCTGACCGCTTCAACATTGCTGTATTCGATATGGATAACTTCCGCAGCATCAACGATACATACGGTTATGACTTCGGTGACGAGTACCTCATCGCTATCGCCGACAAGCTCAAGAATGACTTCGGCAGCTCTGCTGAGATCTACAATATCACCGGTAACGAGTTCTGCTTCGTATTCAACAAGGAGATCTCCGAAAATCAGGCAATGGGCATCGTTCAGAGCATCCACGCTGTAATGAGCAGTCCTTTCGAGGTACTCAACCTTACAGTTCAGCTCCCGGCTTCAGGAAGCGTTTACCACTACCTGCCCGGCGACTGCCTCAACGTTAACTCGCTCCTCGTTAAGCTTGATACAGCGCTCAGAAACGCTAAGCTCAACGGAGGCAACATGGTCAACACTGTTGTTGATATCTGATGAACCGCACTGCCGGGGCTGTAAAAGGCTCCGGCAGTTTTTTGTGCAAAATGTATAAATAGCCTGCCGCCCGGAACGATAAATATAGTTTGACAGATGCCGGGATTTGTGGTAAAATAGAGAAGAGGGATATTTGATTCGATCATTATGAAATGGCTCGCACAGTAACGGTCAGGATGACCTGCTGAGAGCAGAGGTGATATGGTGAAAAAATACGCGATATTCAGATCGCCGACGGGGATGTATTATCATGAATACATCGAAAAGCTTGAACAGCTTGAGGGGACAGAACTCGAAGGACTTGTGAATGAGGACCAGCTTCCGATCGTACTTGACGGTTCCGGTGGATATTTCCGCTTTGAGTTCGGGAATTACCGCTTCGTCAGGATCATAGAGAGCGATAAGGAATATCCGCTTGAACTGGAGGAGATGTTCTACAAGAACGATCCGGATTTCAAGCTTGGCTGGATGTCACCGAGCGGCGATACCTATTCATGCAGCTATACGAACCATAACAAATGTGCGTTCATGATCGCAAGGAAGTTTTTTCCCAAGGCAAAATACCCGGAGCCTACACTGCTGAGAGCAGGGTGGATAAAGATAATCGACTCGTGGGACGGCACGGAACGCCATCACGGACAGTTCGTATACGCAGAGGCAAGAAGACTTACAAGAGGGCAGATAAATGCGCTGTTTGACCTTGGGCTATATGATAATGCTGAGGTAAAGGAGCTCCTGGAGAACTCCTACTGATGAGTGATGCTATGCGTTCACGCAGTCTTGCGGGACGCTGTTTTTTTACCATAAATCTGACCAACAGTCAGACAATCGCCTGTCTGAGGCTTTTTTCTCTGTGCAATGTACATAAAAGTACAAGTTATTTTGTATAATATTTATATTGACTTTGGTCCACTTTTGAGGTATAATTGTTTTAATAAACATAAAATATCAGGCGGCTGCCGGCTTTGCCACAGCACGCCGCAGGAAATAACTGCTGCCGCATAGCTTCTATGCTGGCTGCACTGGGAGGATAAGATATGGCAGAAGCAAGGTTCATAAAGACCGTCACGTTCGGCGGATACGAGAAGGGCGAAGTCATCCGCAGACTTGAATACCTCAACAGTCAGGTGTTCGACCTCAAAAATGAGCTCAGAGAAACTAAGCT
Organism: Ruminococcus sp.; assembly: GCA_017525915.1. Taxonomy (GTDB): domain Bacteria; phylum Bacillota; class Clostridia; order Oscillospirales; family Ruminococcaceae; genus Ruminococcus. The sequence continues at coordinate 162,139 of JAFXSC010000012.1, read as the reverse complement.
CCTTCTCGATGCTTATAAAAAAGGCACAGAGGCGGAAAAAGCCAATGAGACCGTCCTTGCCGGCGAAAGAGCAAAGCTCACGCAGGTGCAGGTCCAGAACGAAACGCTTTCTACCAAGCTGAAAGCCGTTGAGGAGGATAACCGTACAAACGAGCAGAAGATAAAGGAGCTCAATGATACGATCACCGACCTCAATAACAAGCTCAAGGCTGCAAACGACAAGGCTGCTGCGCTTGAGGCAGGCAATGACCCCGCTGCTCTGAGCCAGGTGTTCATCGAAGCTCAGAAATCCGCGGATATGCTCATTAATAACGCCAAGACCAAGGCGGATTCACTTTCCGAGGACGCAAAGAAAGCGGCTGAAGGTATTATCACAGACGCAAACGATGAGGCTGCGCAGATAATATACGAGGCTCAGCGCGAAGCTGCGGTAACTCTTGCGGATGCTAAGAACAAGTCCCAGGAAATGGACGTTTCTTCCAATAATATGAAGGCGATCATGCTCGACGACGTCACAAAGCTCGGTGCCGAGATGAGCCACCTCAGAAAGATAATCGAAAAATTTATGGAAAACGGTCTTTCGGATATCACAGATGCCGAGGAGAGACTTTTCCAGGTAAGCAATACCCTCAGAGAGGGCGGCGTTCCGGTATTCAGGGCTCCCGAGTATTTCGAGCCGGAGATCCCCGATGCGCCCAAGCGTACGATCCCGAAGGATTCTGCCGATACCGGTGACAGCGAGGATAAGCAGAAAAAGCAGAGCGAGCTCGACAAGCTCAAGCAGATGGCTCAGGCAATAGGCGGCAAGAAGGATAAGCCCGCCGAAGCTGCGGATAAGCCTGCCGATAAGCCTGCGGATAAGCCGGCTGCCAAGCCCGAAGAAAAGAAGGGCGGAAAGATCGACCTTGCTGCTCTTGCTGCACAGGCAAGCGCTCTCGGAGGCAAGAAGTAAAACTATAACAGGCAATGACCCAACAGCAGCAGTTTTGCTGTGTCTCAGAACTATCACAGAACTAATAACATCAAGCCGCCCTTTGCACTGATATGAGGCGGTGGAAGAAAATAGGGGTGTATATACATGAATGAGCTCGTTATTGTAAAGCCGGAAAAATGTAATGGCTGTAACGCCTGCGTCCGCGTTTGTCCCGCTCCGGAGGCCAATATCGTAAGAAAGCTTGAAGGAAACAAATTCATCGTTGCAGTTGATCCTAACAAGTGTATTTCCTGCGGCGAGTGCGTAAAGGTGTGCCAGCACGGCGCAAGAGATTTTATTGACGACACAGAGGAGTGTATGTCAAGAGTTATCAAGGAGAAAATGGTCATTCTGGCTTCTCCTGCAATAAAGACAATATTCCCTAACAAGTGGAAGGGCATTCTCGACTGGTTCAAGAAGCAGGGATGTTCGGTGTATGATGTTTCGCTCGGTGCGGACATCTGCTCGTGGGCTCATCTGAGAGTTATTGAGCAGGGCTCTGTCGGCAATATAATCACTCAGCCGTGTGCCGCAATAGTAAAGTATATCGAGACATACCAGCCTAAGCTTCTCTCCAACCTTTCACCGGTACATAGCCCCGTTGCCTGTATGGCTATATATGTCAAGCAGTATCAGAGAAGGACCAATCCTATTGCGTTCCTTTCACCGTGTATCGCTGCAAAGGCTGAATTCGAGGAAACAGGCGTTGCTGATTATAATGTTACGTTCAAGAAGCTCATGGAGTATTTTGAGCGCAACGGTATTACTATACCCACCAACAGTACTGACGATTATGAGTATAAGTTCGATGATATGCAGGGACAGCTCGGTTCTGTATTCAGCCGTCCCGGCGGTCTCAGAGACAACCTCTGGGCTCATAATCCTGATATCAATATCACTACCTCAGAGGGCGTACGCAAGGTATATCCCGAACTCAATATGTATGTGAAGATGTCGGAATCCAAGCACCCGCAGGTATTCGATGTACTCTCATGTGAGTTCGGCTGCAATGTTGGTCCTGCTGCCGGAACTACCCAGAACTTCTTCGATGTCATGGCTACTATGAGAAACGTCGAGAACGAAGCCAAGAAGCGCCGCAAGTCTGCCGGTATCATGGGCAGAGGAGAGGATAAGCTCTACAAGAGATTTGATGACGAGCTCAACGTTGCCGACTTCCTCAGAACATACAAGGGCTTCATGCCTACTGCCATACCGAGTGACAAGCAGCTCGAGCCCATATTCGAGAAGATGGGTATGCATACCGAGACTGAAAAGAACTACAACTGTCTTGCCTGCGGCTATAAGTCATGTAAGGAAATGGCTATCGCTATCGCAAGAGGTCTCAATACTCCTGATAACTGCGTTATCCATGCCAAGTCAGTCCTCCTCGCAAGACACTCCGACCTCGCCAAGCAGCACGAAGCACTTGCCGAGCTCACCAATGAATGTCTTGATCTTTCCACAAAGCTCAAGGAGCAGGTGGGCGAGATCAACAAGAGAATGGAGGATATCGGCGAGTCCAATACCGCTACGAGCGAGAGAGCAGCAGTCGTAAAGGACCTCCTCCAGAACGTTGTATCGTTCTGCAACGACAATCCTACAATGGATTCCGAGAGCGTAAAGCAGCTCATCAGCATACTCGAGATGACGATATCTGCATTCAGTGCGCTTGACGATAATGTAAATGTAACCAACGAGAGCTCTAATGTCATTAACAAGTCGATAGTTGAGATCTCAGCGCTTGTTGAGAAGATCAACGGCATACTTGCAAAGACAGAAGTCGCATAAAAGTAACGATACAGGCGGCTGCGATGAACTCGCAGCCGCCTGTTTATATTTTGCATATTTTTTACAAATATTCCGCCTGACCATTGACAAATCAAGGCGTTTTTGCTATAATAATAGTGTATTTTAGTGTTGCGGAGGTGATACTGTGTGCAAGAAACTGCTCAGATTCCTCGGATTGGATAAGCAGAGCAAGTATGTCAGGAACTACTTCTATACCACAAATATGAAGGCAAGCATATATATGTCCGTCATCGTTATCATTCTGGAACTCTGGATGATAATCCGCATGACAAGGACTATATTTGAAAAGCACCTTCAGAGCCAGATATGGAATCTTACCGAGAAATATTACTCCAACTACATCCTTCTGATGAGTTCAGGTATTCTGATGCTGCTGTTTGCGGTCAGGGCACTTTATAACAGCCGCAGGCACAGGTGGCTCGCGATACTCGTCATAGGGTTGTGCTCGGCTGTTGCTGCATTTGAGGTGTGGAGACTTACGCTCTATCCCGGAAGCGGCAAGAAAACTCAGGATCTCCTGAACTACATCATCCTTCTGTCCGCAGCCATCATCATGATAAGCTTCTCGTTCGTCATGCTGAAAAACGGCAGTGACAAGAAGTGGCAGAGCCTTACGGTAATGTATGTGTTCTCCTTCGTCTGCATAAATTTCGGCATCATCATATCAGTAAACGGCTACGCAAAGGGCGAGCAGATGCTCACCTTCCTCACAATGGTGCTTTACGTTGTCTGCCTTCTCGTCTGGAGACCCGTCTGGGGCTTCATCGTTCTCACCGCGTCGTATCTGGTATTCTATTACCGCATCAGCGGTATGCTCGACCTCAGCACGGTCGGAAAATTCACCGGAACGGTAGATTTTACGCTGTATAAGACCGGTCTCGGCGACGGCATAAAGATAAACGGCTTCACCATGTGGCTCTCGACCCTGATATTCTGTATTGCCAACTATAACAAGACTCTCTCTCAGGCACAGAAGGACGAGAACCTCGAAAAGATCAATACCTACCTCAGCCGTATCTCTGCCGAGGACGAACTCACCGGCATACACAATATGGTGTATTTCCGCAGCGAGGCAGAAAAGCTTCTCGGCTACGTCACTACGGACAGGGAGAATGTCATAATCCTCTTCTTCGATATCGAAAACTTCAAGTCCTACAATGACAAGTACGGCTTCCACAGCGGAAACGAGCTGCTTATCAAGTTCGCGCACCGCATAGAGGAGGCTTTCAAGGGCTCGCTCGTTGCAAGATATTCCGATGACCACTTCGTAGTCCTCACAAAGAATGACGGCTTTATGCCGATAATACAGCAGCTCTCAGAGAATATCCGTGAGCTTCAGGGCGAGGTTCAGCTCGTGCTCAAATGCGGCGCATACAAGCCTAATGCCGATGAGAGCGATATCAGCCACGCCTGTGACAGGGCAAGATTTGCCTGCAACAGCATCAAGAAGCACTTCGACAGGAACTACTGCCTGTATGACAAGACGCTCGAGACAAAGTTCACCCTCAGGCAGTACATCGTCAACAATATCGACACCGCTATCGCCAATGACTACATCAAGGTTTACTACCAGCCGGTCGTGTCCACAAAGGACGGTACGCTCTGCGGATTTGAGGCGCTTGCAAGGTGGCAGGACCCCAAGTACGGACTTCTTCCGCCTGGCGTATTCATCGACGTTCTCGAGGAATACCGCCAGATATACAAACTCGACAAGCAGATCATCGAGCTTGTATGCCGCGACTATCGCCGCACCTTCGACAACAAGGAACCGTTCGTGCCGGTATCCCTCAACTTCTCGCGTCTCGACTTCGAGCTCTGCGATATCGTCGGATTTATTTCCGAAATGGCGGATAAGTATAATGTTCCAAAGAATTTCCTTGATGTCGAGATAACCGAGAGTGCTCTCTCCAACCAGCAGGCACTTCTTCAGGAAGCTATGCGGAGACTGCACGGCGAGGGTTACAGCGTATGGCTCGACGATTTCGGAAGCGGCTATTCATCGCTGAATGTCCTGAAGGACTACCAGTTTGACGTTATGAAGATAGATATGAAGTTCCTCAGCGGCTTCCCGGAGAACGTCAAGACCAAGACCATACTTGAGAACATCGTCGGACTTAACAAGCAGCTCGGCATGGTATCGCTGACCGAGGGCGTCGAGACCCTTGAACAGTATGAATTCCTGCGGTCGATAGGCTGCGACATGGTACAGGGCTTCTATTTCAGCAAGCCTATACCGTATGACGAGATGAAGGAAAAGATAGTCGCTGGAAAGCTTAAAGTTGCACAGCAGTTCGTGAGATAATAAAAAGGCGTGATGTTATCACGCCTTTTTTATGCAGTTATTTCTGCGAATCGTAAGCCTGACGGATAGCGATGCAGAGCTGGTCGGCGCAGGAGGTGGGACGGCTGCCGCAGGTATTGCCTTTGAGCTTAGCCTCGATCTCCTCGACCGTCATGCCGTCAACGAGCTTGGAGATAGCTTTGAGGTTGCCGTTGCAGCCGCCGACGAATGAAACGCCGCTGACCACGTTGCCGTTGAGGGTGAAATTGATAAGCTGTGAACAGACCATTTTAGTCTTGTAATGATATTCCATGTTTTTCTCCTTGTTCCTGCCGTGAGCTATCACATTTTCCCGGCTCCGGCATATGATAAGATATACAAAGGGGGGATACATATGAAGGTAGTAGTTATCAAGAGCCCACGCGTACTGTCCGGACTTCTGCGGATGATATTCCGCATCAAGAAGGAGGAGAACACCGCTGAATGAACAGACTCTCATCAACTGCAAAAAGGCTCCCGGGATACGGGAGCCTTACTTTTTTCAGCCTATGCCGCACTCATCGTAATCCTTCCAGATCTCTCCGTAAAGCTTGTTGCTCCAGCTCTTGAACATAACGTACACGACTGAAGCGATCGCGAGGAAGATCGCACAGAGCATCGGAAGTGAATCCTTGACGAATCTTCGCATAGTATAGGGATTTTTGCTGCTCATAGAATTGTTCCTTTACAGTTATTTTATTCTGCGTCAGCGTCAGCGGAGCCGCCGTTCATTTCAGCCATAAGTCTTGCGAGCTCGGAATCGACCTTGGAATCTGTCTCGAGCTGAGCAAATGTATCATCGAGTTCGTTGTCAACGCCTGCTATCTCAGAGAAAGCAGCAGCCTCAGCTTCCTTGCGCTCGATCTTTTCCTCCATGCGGTTGAACTTTTCGAGAGCGGAATTGCCGTCGAAGCCGCCTGCGGACTTAGCGAGGCTCTTCTGTGTATCAGCCATCTGGGAGCGTGCGATGAGCATAGCCTGACGGCTCTTTGCCTCATCGTGCTTGGACTTGAGGATCTCTACCTGGTCGCCGATAGCCTCGGTCTGGTTGGAGATAGAATCGTACATCTCCTTGTAGTTCTCTACGTCCTCGTCGCACTTTACTTTCTTGGCGAGAGCAGCCTTTGCGAGCTCCTGGTTGCCCTGAGAGAGAGCTGCCTTAGCCTTGTTCTCCCAGCCCTGTGACTGCTTCTGGGCTTCGAGGTATCTCTTTTCCGCGAGACGCTCGCTTGCCTTTGCCTTGCCATAGTTCTGAGTAGCCTTTGTGAGTTCGGTCTGCATCTCGATGATGATCTGCTTTACCATCTTCTCCGGATCCTCAGCCTTGTCAAGCATATCGTTGATATTAGCCTTGATAATGTCGCTTAATCTGCGGAATATTCCCATTTTTCAAATCCTCCTGTAATAAAGATAGATAATGAATATATCATGTACGCCGTATCTCCGGCGCTGAGATTATTATACAATAATCTTGACGATATGTCAAGAAAAACGGTTGCTATTTCATCAAATTTTCATCACTGGGAAATAATTTGTCATGATTTGGATCTCTTTTTTGTGCTTCCGGAAATAAATCCTGCGAGCTTTTCGGGGGAAAGTCTGAGGTCGCCGGAGCTGTCGAGGAGCTTTTCGCGGAGTTCGAGAGCCTTCATGCGCTTGCTGAACGAGTCAGCTTCCATGACGATGAGATCGGGACAGCCTTCCTTTGTGAGCTTCAGCGGCTCGGAGGTCATTTCGCAGAGTTTTGCGAAAAGCTCGCTGTTCGAGGCGAAATCCTCATATTTAATTGATATCATTTATTTACAGCTCCTTTGTTGATATTGCCGCGGACGGTATGTCCCTCCGCATAATCGTCGAGAAAATGGTGGCGCTCACTGCCGGAATGGTACGACATGAGCTTCCGTAGGTTGACGTTCTCGGCACTGCGGAAAATGTTCATATCGACAGCGGGGTTGGTCCTGCGTAGCTGAACGAGCAGTTCCTTTATCTCGCGGCGCTTGGACGAGCCTTCACCTCCGGAGGAAAGATTGCAGGCGCACTGTATGAACTCAAGTCCGTTGTAATCAGCCCAGCCGATGATATCGTTCTCGCGCACAAGATAGAGCGGACGTATCAGCTCCATGCCTTTATAGTTCTCGCTGTGGAGTTTCGGAAGCATGGTCTGCATCTGCGAGCCGTAGAGCATACCCATGAGTATCGTTTCGATCACGTCATCGAAGTGATGACCGAGGGCTATCTTGTTGCAGCCCATATCCATCGCGGTCTTGTAGAGCCAGCCGCGTCTGAGACGTGAGCACAGGAAGCAGGGATTGTCGCCGGTCTTTTCTGCTGATGAGAATATATTCGTCCTGAGGATATCCGCCTCTATTCCGAGCAGCCGGAGGTTTCCCTCAATGCGCTGCCTTGTCTCCGGAGTATAGCCGGGGTCCATGGCGAGATATCTTACCGTGAAGGGTGTCCTGCTGAAACGCGCGAGCCTTTTCATGCACAGCGCAAGGAGCATCGAGTCTTTGCCGCCCGAAATGCAGACGGCTATGCTGTCTCCGGGGAGTATCAGCTCATAGTCACGGACGCTCCTGTTGAAGCGCGTCCATATAGTTTTCCCGAAGACGTTTGCGATACTGTCCTCAATGCTTGGCATTGTGCGATTCCTCTATTCTTTCAACGATATCGTAATGCTCATTGATAGCAGCTATGCAGGCTTCCTCATCGCCTGAGACAAGGCTGCGGGCTATCTTTTCGTGAGCTTTGTTGAGTTCTGATTTCGTCGCGCTGTCAGAGAGCGTGAGGATGTCATCTATGAATTTCCTGTAAGTATCGGTAACGGCATCGAAAATGGTTATCATGAAGCTGTTTCCGGTCGCTCTTATCAGTGTATAGTGGAACAGGGTATCTGCCTCAGCCATACCGTTTGTTTCTTCTGAGAGCTTCAGGCGCTCAACAGCGCTGAGAAGTGCGCTGCGGGCTTCTTCACTTACACCCTTGCTTATCACGAAGCGGCAGGCAGCCTTTTCCATATGCCTGCGGAACTCACATATCTCCGAATGCGATGTCTGCTTCATCATGAGCATAATGTTGATAGCCTTCTTGAAAGTCTCTGATACATGATCTACAAGGTAAGTTCCCGAGCCCTGTCTGCACTCGACGAGCCCGAGGTTTTCGAGTGTCCTCAGAGCCTCGCGGATAGAGTTCCTGCTTATCCCAAGGCGCTCTGAAAGCTTCCGCTCGGTCGGGAGCTGGTCGCCGACCTTGAGCAGACCGCCCTCGATGAGGTCGAATATGTAGTTTATAGTCTTCTGATATTCTCTCGTTTCCATCCATTACACCTCCGTCATATCTTTGTGCCGCAAAGGGCGGAGCACAACATATATGTTACTTTTTTGACTTCTTCCCGGAGTTTTTTTTCTTCGGGGAGTCGGTCTTTCCGAGGGCTGCCCTGAGCACTTCTCTGCATTCGTCGAGTTTTTCCTTCTCCTCCGGAGGAAGCTCGGGGTACTGCGGATTGCATTTTCCGAGCGTATCGAGGAGTATTTCGGTAATAAGGTATCTTGTATACCAGCGCTGGTCGCCGGGGAGGACGTACCACGGGCAGTTCTTAGTTGAGGTCTTGTTGATGACCTCGTTGAAGCATTTGATATACGGGTCGAATTTATCTCTGATCTTGAGGTCATCGGAGCGGAACTTCCAGTTCTTCTCAGGCACTTCAAGGCGTTCGAGGAGCTGTTCGGTCTGCTCGTCCTTAGATATATGCAGGAATATCTTTACAACACGGTAGCTGTTCTCGTAGAGATACTGCTCGAAGTTCTTCACCTGATCGTAGCGCTCTGCGAAGAACTTCTTGTCGTCCTTGCCGATATTGCGCTCGGCCATGTGGTAATGGGGCTTGATATTCTCGACCTGAACGGTGATGAGGTCCTCGTAGTGGCTGCGGTTGAAAACTGCAATCTCACCGCGGCGCGGAACGTTCTGGTGTATGCGCCAGAGGTAATCGTGGGCGAGCTCCTCAGAGGTAGGGGCCTTGTAGGAATGCACCTTCACACCCTGCGGATTAATGCCGCTGAAAACGTTCTTGATAGAGGAGTCCTTGCCGGAAGCGTCAAGAGCCTGTATCACGACGATTATGCCCTCTCTGCCGTCAGCGTAGAACCTGTCCTGGAGCTCGGCGAGACGGAGCTTGTTTTCCTCATATTTTTTGATTATCTCTTCCTTGTCAACATTGTCCTCGCGGCTGTTGGTCGGAAGCTTGGTGATATCGACCTTTTTTTCGCCGGTCACTGCATATTTTTCCGCATTCATAGTGTTACCTCCCTGCGGCAGATTTTTATAAGCATTATCATTATAACATAAAATTTTACATAAGTAAATAGTATCCGGCGATTTTTTTGTGAGAATAGCTTAGAAATAATAGACGTGATGATTGACAACTGAGGAAAAAGAGGGTATAATCAAAGTAACTTGTTAATGGAGGTGTGGTCATGAAGACCCTTATAGTTTATTTTTCAGTTTCAGGCAAGACAAAGAAGGCTGCTGAAAGGCTTGCCGAGATAACCGGCGGCGAACTCTACGGTATATGCACAAAGGTCGTTTATCCCGACAGCTTTGTGAAAAAAGTCGTGATAGCGAGGCGTGAGTTTACTGACAGGAAGTATCCGAAGCTTGTCGGCGACGCTGAGGATTTTTCTTCGTACGACAGGATACTCATAGGATTTCCGGTATGGTGCGGCACCTGTCCTATGGCGGTATCCGCTTTCATGAAGAAGCATGATTTCACCGGCAAGACTGTTTATCCCTTCTGCACCAGCAGGGGCACCGGCATCGCAAAGGCGGTCGCGGATATAAAAGCCGACTGCGAGGGCGAGGTGCGCGAAGGACTGAGAATGAACAAGGCTGACGAGGAGGAGATCATACTCTGGCTGTCCTGATATCCGTCCCTGCTATGCGCCGACAACTAATTTATGTGCCGAACTTTGTCTTTCCTCTTGATTTTTTGACACTGATGGTATATAATAGTAATTGTGTTTAGGAGGTAAAGCATATGAAAACGGAAAATAAGATCGGCTTCGACAATGAAAAATATCTTAAAATGCAATCAGAGCATATCCGCGAGCGCATCGCACAGTTCGGCGACAAGCTCTATCTTGAATTCGGCGGAAAGCTCTTTGATGACTACCACGCCTCAAGAGTGCTTCCAGGCTTCAAGCCCGACAGTAAGCTCCAGATGCTTCTTCAGCTCAAGGATGAAGCGGAAATAGTCATCGTCATAAATTCGGATGATATTGAGAAGAACAAGATACGCGGAGACCTCGGCATTACATACGATACCGACGTTATCAGGCTCGTCAATGCCTTTACGAAAATAGGTCTCTATGTCAGCAGCGTCGTTCTCACAAGATACGATAACCAGCCGACAGCGGACGCCTTCCAGAGCCGTCTTGAAGCTCTCGGCGTAAAGGTATATCACCATTACAGCATCAAGGGCTACCCCTCTGACCTCCAGCGTATAATCAGCGATGAGGGCTACGGCAAAAACGACTATATCGAGACCTCGCGCCGCCTTGTCGTTATTACGGCTCCCGGTCCGGGAAGCGGAAAAATGGCTACCTGTCTCTCTCAGCTCTACCATGAGCACAAGCGCGGCAAAAACGTCGGATATGCAAAGTTCGAGACCTTCCCGATATGGAACCTTCCGCTCCGCCACCCGGTCAATATCGCCTATGAGGCAGCTACCTCCGACCTCAACGATGTCAATATGATCGACCCCTTCCACCTTGAAGCTTACGGCAAGACTACCGTCAACTACAATCGCGATGTCGAGATTTTCCCGGTGCTCAATGCGATGTTCGAGAAGATACTCGGCGAATCACCTTACAAGTCGCCTACGGACATGGGCGTTAATATGGCCGGCAACTGTATTATCGACGACGATGTTGTCTGCAAGGCTGCCTGCGATGAGGTGATACGCCGCTATTATACCGCAAAGTGCGATTACAGAAAGGGACTCATACCGCAGGACGAGGTCATTAAGCTTGAACTGCTCATGAAGCAGGCGAATGTTACTCCGGACGACCGCAGAGTGGTTGCGGCTGCCCTTAAACGTGAGGAGGAGACAGGTGCTCCGGCTGCCGCAATGGAGCTTCCGGACGGCACTATCCTCACCGGCAAGACTTCAGAGCTCCTCGGAGCTGTTTCGGCTCTGCTTCTCAATGCGCTGAAGCATTTTGCAGGAATAGATGACAAGGTGCTGCTTATGTCGCCGCACGTTATCGAGCCTATCATGGACCTCAAGGTCAACCACCTCGGTAACAATAACCCGAGGATTCATACCGATGAGACGCTGCTTGCGCTCTCGATATGTGCAAATACTGACAGCAATGCCAAGCTTGCAATGGAGCAGATATCCAAGCTCCGCGGCTGTGAGGTGCATTCCACCGTTATCCTTTCTCAGGTCGATGAAAGAATTTTCAAGCGCCTCGGCATCAATCTAACCTGCGAACCGAAGTACAGTGCATAAACAAAAAGGGACGTGTTTCACGTCCCTTTTGTATTTGACAAATATTGTGCAAGCCTTACAAATCAAAAGACTGTGGTTGTGCAGATGCATGAAATTCAATGCTGTCAAACAATATTCACAAATATTCACTTGTTTTTTTTTTTTTATGTTATAATGTTACTAACAAAATCGGAGCGTATCTGCTTTTGATGCGCCATAGGAGTGATTATATGTTTTGCAAATACTGCGGAAATTCTTTATATGACGGAGAAAAATTTTGCCAGAACTGCGGTGCGGCGACAGACCTTGGTAATGATATCCGGAATGTTGAGGAAAACACGAATAATCATAACCTCAGCACCGAACAGTTGGACGTGCCTGCTATTTTGTGCTTGTGTGCAACAGCAGTGTTCTTTATCTCTTGTCTACTGACTTGGGCGAGTGTGCCTGTGCATGGAGTATCAGTATCCGTTAAGCTGCTTGACGGTTTTGAATCTGATGGAGTGTTCGTTGTGCTCCTTTCAGCACTTGCACTGATGTTTGCCTTGAAACGGAAGTATGTCGGTTTCGTAACAGTAGGCATTCTTAGTGTCCTTATGGCGGTATTTGAATGGAGCTCGTTCGATGATAACAAAGTGTATATAGTTAAAGGTTCGGGATATTATGTTTTGATGATTGGAGCTGTTTCTATGCTTGTTTCAGGAATACACGCCTATCGTGTATCGAAAAATGCAAAATAATACGGAGCGTTACTATCTTCTCATGACTCAGCTTTTAAAAAAAGGTGATAACTGTGGGCTGGGCGTCAGCCTACAAGTATCTAATTAGAATAAGGATTTTTCGTCAAATAATAATGGCAGTATCGAATGATACTGCCATTTTGTTATTTCATATCTGCTGCGACAAGGAATTCGTCGTAGAAATAGCTTATGGAATTCTTTCCGCTGAGGTTGTCCTTGCCTGTCAGAGCGCCGTTGAACTTGCCGTCGATGAAAACATAGTAGAGGTCATTGCCTGCTTCTGTGAACTGGCAGGTGAGAGTGCCGCCTTCTTTTCTGGTGAATACCGCGGTGAGCACCGGGTCTTTGAGCTCGGGGGAGGCGGAAAGGTCTATCGCGTCGATCTTTTCACTTCCGATAGAACCTACAAGATTCTGGAGCTGGAGCTTGACTGTACTGTCGCTGAGGCTGAACTCCTTTCCGTTGCAGGTACCCTTCTGGTTTTCGGTATCAATTGCGATCTGAGCCTTGACATCTTCTCCGATGGTGAGGTCGAGGGCGTTGATATCGGCATATGTCACATTTGAAACGCTCCTTGTGATGAAGGAGAAGTCGGTTTTCTTAATGAGTGTAAGGTCGATGGTCGGGAAGAGTATCACCTGATCCGTCTCCTTTGTGTAAACGCTCGTGCAGCCGTTCTGGACGTCGTAATCGGGGTTGAGGAGGAGAGTTCTCGTTGAGCCGTCAAGACCTGTGATAACAGCTGTAAAGGGCGGATCCTTCAGACCGTACACCGAAAGGTCGGCAGGCGAGGTCTCGCGGTAGCCGTCGGAATAGGCGGTAACTCTGGTGAGAACGGTCAGTGTTGACTCAGCCTCGGACTGGTTGAAGGGGAGTGCGGAATACTTTTCCGGGAGCGACCATGTGCCCTTATCCTTGTCAAATGTCAGATCATAGAGCACGTCCCTGCCCTTGCTGACCTTTATCTCGGCAACGCTGTAATCATCGTAGGGAACGAGTTTCTTGTCAACGAGAAGGGACATATTCGTTTTGAGAACGCTTCCGAAAAGCGAGCTTATCGCATAGACCCTGTCCCTTCCGTCAACGGTGATATAGTAGTAATCATTTGTGGGACTGATGCCGCCGATGCTGAGACTGTAAGTCTCGTCATCGCTGTAAAGCTCGATAGTTCCGGCATCGTTGAGACCGTAGGAGGCGAGCTTGCTCTCGTCCCTGGCAAAGCTCGTATCGGCTTTGAGCGTGGACAGATATATGCAGACGTTCTTTACATAGTCCTGATCGAGCGTAAAAGAACCGCCGGAAGTGAGCTTCCACTCGGAATCAATGAGCTCGGCAGTGAATTCGCCGTCCGGACAGGTGAACTTAGCCTTGTTTATCGCTGAGCTGTCAAAGCTGAACAGGTAATTATCGGCAGCCTTTTCAGCGGCAGCCTTATCGTCCTTGTCCTTCTTGTCCTTGACGGCGATGAAGGATCCGACCGAAACTCCGGCAGCTATCACAAGCACCGCAAGTGCTGCAATTGGTCTTTTCATTATGCGTATCTCCTCTTGAGCCATACCAGTATGCCGAATACCATGATAGTACCGGGGAGTATGGTTGTAAGCGCCATTACGCGCTTGGCTTCCTTGGCACTCTTGAAATTCATAGTGTCGTAAGCGTTAGCCTTGTTGCCGAGGCCCATCTCGACATCGGTGTTATAGAGCCATGTATTTACCATTATGACGAGCTGTGTTGTTACATACCCGGCAGCCGGCATATAGTCGGGGTCGATGAGATCGTTTGAGCCGATGACGAAGAGCTTGCCGCCGGAGATCCTGTCATAGGCGTAAGCCGCAAGGTCGAGATCAAAGTCAGCGCCGCTGAGGTTCTTCTCGGCATTCTCGGCAGTAGTAGCGTCGCCTCCCATAGGTTTGCACAGGGTGGTGTGGGTATATTTATTGGGGTCAATTGCATATGTGCCAGAGGTATGGAATGCAGAAGCTACCTCGATGCGTGTAGCGTCATACTGATCTTCGGGGAGAACACCGATGCTTCGTGCATTGAAAATACCGCTTATGAAGTATCCCTTGTCTACCAGAGCCATTAGGTCTTCGTTGAGCTGGACGGGAAGGTCGGGGAAGCTGTCTTTGTCAAGATTGGTGAGCTCGGCACGGAAGTAATTGGGGTTCTGGGTTCCGTCATGGTCTCTGAGCTGGCTTGCGCTGTAAGTCTCGGAAACTATGTCGTAGTCGAGCTCGATGCCGTATTTTGAGAGCACCTTTTCGAGGTTGCGGAAACGTCCCTCGGTCTCGGAAGGACCTGCAAGAATCGCAACAGAGCCGCCGTTCCCGAGGAATCCGATGAGCATATCGGCTTCCTTGGCAGTAATGTCATTCTGAGGACCAACGAGCCAGATCGAAGCGGTATTTCCGGGGATCGCACCTGCCTCGTCGAGATTGAGCTCGGCAACCGAATAGTTGTCGTACTTTATCTGATTGGCGTAGAAGCTGTAAGCGTCGTTCACGCTCTTTTCGCCGTGGCCTGTAAGGAAGTAAATAGTCGGGAGCGAACCGGAGGTGCAGGTCTTGATAGCGCCTGCGATGAGGTCTTCACCGGCGTATTCTCTCATCTCGCCGTTCGGACCTGACCTGACATATACCTTGTCGTTCTGGATACGCTTGATGACATCTCCGCACTTTACGAAGATATCGCCCTGAGAGATGCCGAGAACGCCGTTGGGGTCGAGTGAGCGGGCAAGGTCAGGGTCTTCATCGGGGATAAAGCAGGTAACGGAGATGTTGTCCCTTGACTTGAGCTCGGTGAGCGTGTGATAGAGAGCGAGGAGCTCGGGGTTGTCCTGGAGGAGCTGGAGCTTCTCCCACATACAGTAGATCTCGATGTTCTTGTCGGAGGTATCATCAAGCAGTTCCTTTGTCCTTGAATCAAGGGTGTACTGCTTTGAAGGGGTCATATCGAAGACTTTGTCGCGGTAAGTTGCAATGAGGTTGACCGGAACGAAAATGAGGAGTACGAGTACAGCACACACAAAGGCTACGATACCGGAAAAATTGAATTTCTTTTTGTTCTTCACGGCATTAACCTCTCTTCCAGCGTCTCTTCTCAATGGAGATGTATGTCCATGAGAGAAGGACAAATATTGCGGATATAAAGAATACTATGTCTGAGAGCCTTATGAAGCCGGCAGAGAAGTAAGAGAATCTCGGCTGTGCCGCGAAGGCCATGAGCACGGACTGGAGCTTGGGGTACTGAGCGATGAAGCCTGTACGCGCAAAGTCGTCGAGGAAGACGAATGCGAACATTATCAGCTCTCCGATGATCGCAGCGATTACAGAGTTCTCGGTCATGGAGGAAATGAGCATACCAACGCATATGAACATCGTTCCCCAGAGGAAGAAGCCTATGTAGGCACAGGTGAGCTGGCTGTATACGACATTGCCGTATTTAGCGGTGATTATGGGGAAAATGGCAGTTCCGGAGATCATGAAAAGGAATACTGTTACGGTTGCGAGGAACTTGCCGATAACTATTTTCAGTACGCTTACCGGCGAGGTGAGGAGCAGTACCTCGGTGCCGAATTTTCTCTCGTCAGCAAATGTACGCATGGTCATGATAGGGATGAGGAATATAAAGTAGAAAATGACCTTATAGAATATCTCGGTGTAAGAGAAGATCGCTATGTTGGTCTCAAGGTTTGCCACCTTTGTGGATATCATGTAAGTGAACAGGAGCAGGAACAGGGTCGTGATAGTGTACGCGAACGGCGTACAGAAGAACGAGTGCAGCTCCTTTTTATAAATAGGAAACATCTCAGCTTTCCTCCTTTGAGTCGTCGGCGGGATCGTCCGTTTCATCGTCCGCGGAATCTTCTGTGGGAGTGATCTCATCAAGCAGTTCCTTCAGACTGCTTTTCTGCACGGGACGGTTAATGAGCTCGATGAATACGTTTTCGAGGTTCGGACGGTCTGTGAATATCTCGAGTATGGTCAGACCGTTTTTCAGCAGCTCGGACATGACATTGCCGCGTATCTCGTCGGCATCGCCTTCAAGCTGAACGGTGAAGGAGGTTATGCCGCTTCCTTCGTCGGTTATGTCGATGAGTTCCGTTACACCGGGTGCGAGTTCGATTATCGAAGCGGCAGCGGTCTTGTCGCCCTTGACCTTGATGTGGAGGACAAGTCCTGTTGCGAAGGACTTTTCGAGGTTCTCGATAGTGTCGATAGCGCGTATGTCGCCTTTGTTTATGATAACTACGCGGTCACAGACCTCGCTGACCTCGCTGAGAATATGCGAGCTGAAAATGACGGAGTGGTTCTTTTTGAGGCTTCGGATGATGTTTCTGACCTCGACAACCTGATTTGGGTCAAGTCCGACAGTCGGCTCGTCGAGTATGAGGAACTTCGGGTCGCCGAGGAGTGCCTGTGCGAAGCCGACACGCTGCTTGTAACCTTTAGAGAGGTTGTGGATTAGCTTGCCCTTTACATCGGTGATGCTGAGGAGCTTCATTACCCTCTCGATCTCGTCGCGTCGCTGACCGAAGGGGACACGCTTCAGTCCGGCACAGAAGCTGAGGTATTCCTTGACCTTCATATCGGGGTAAACCGGCGGTATCTCGGGGAGATAGCCGATATCACGCTTGGCCTTTACGGGGTCGCGGGAGATGTCGATGCCGTTTATCATGACCTTTCCGGCGGACATAGGAAGATAACCGGTTATCATATTCATGGTTGTGGATTTACCGGCACCGTTGGGTCCGAGAAATCCGAGTATCTCATTATCGTTTATTGTAAAGCTTATATCATTGACAGCACGGTTGGTGCCGTAATACTTTGTAAGATTTTCAATAGTAATCATGAGCTGCTCCTTTCCATATTATAATATAGTGCAGATGCAGCGCAGGAGAGCCCTGCGATAAAACACACTATTTCATTATCTCAGATTAATGTGAACATTTCATGAACATTTGATGAACAAATTGTTAAATCGGAGAAGCTGACTGTTAGTTCGGCAGCTTGCAGGTGATGACAAGCAACTAAATAATAATGCCTGAGTGTGTGATTTATGTGAAAAACAATTGTGCAGGAGATGAATGTTGAAGCATAAAGTTAAATATAACTGTCTGTTCATAAATTGTTAACAAGCCGGTTTTGAGCGTTTCGGGACGGGTAGGCAAAATGTACAAAAAAGAATTTGCTTATGTGTGCATTGCACCAAAATCTCTCCGGCGTTATACTTAAAAGACCGGAAACTGTTGACAGAAAGGGGAATGTAGAATATAATTATCTTGAAAATAGTTTGAGAATTGTGTGTATGCTTCGTGAAACTGCACACATCGTGCGCTCCGGTGCACACCGTTCCTCCTGGGGAGCGGTATCTCCATTTTCAAACCGCTTTATAAACCAAAAAATATTTTATGAGAGGGGTAAAAATCAAATGATAAGCAAAAAGAACAAGGCTCTCGTTGCTGGAATTCTCGCCGCTGGCATGACAGCTACCGCTGTTATTCCTTCGTTTGCAAGTGCTGCTACTGAGTACGCTACCGAGAACAAGGCAAATGAGTCTTATGCTACAATGTTCTCTTCACTTTATGACGACGTTGTAACAAACGGTGTTCAGAACGGCTACCTCAGCAGCCAGACAAACGGCGAATCTTTCGGTATCCCTTACCACGCTGTTGAAACAATGGTAGTTGAGGCTCCTGACTACGGTCATGAGACAACATCTGAGGCTATGTCCTACATCGTATGGATGGCTTCAATGCACGATGTACTCGTAAAGAAGGGCGTTATCTCAGGCTCTAACGACCTCAAGAAGGCTTGGAATACCCTTGAGGCTATCATCCCTGGCTGGTCAAAGGCTTCAGGAAGAACAGATATCGAGTATGAGACAATCTGGACACAGCAGAGGCTCAAGGCTGATGCTGCTAACGAAGAGGATCTCCCGAGCTCTTATCCTGCAAAGCAGGTAGAGGGCGCAGGCGCTGAGGCTATCAACCCCCTGTATGAGTCCTTCAAGGGTACATACGGCAGCGACAAGGGCTACTACCTCATGCACTGGCTCGCTGACGTTGATGACTGGTATGGCTTCGGCGGCGGCACACCTGGTGCCGGCACAGGCAAGTTCACATTCATCAATACATTCCAGCGTGGTGAGCAGGAGTCTTGTTTCGAGACTGTTCCTCATCCGTGTATAGAAGAGCTCGTTTACGGTAATAAGGATTCCGGTATCAAGGGCATCTTCAACGGAAGCAACGTTCCTGAGCAGTATGCGTTCACAAACGCTCCTGACGCTGAGGACCGTGCTATCCAGGCTGTTTACTTTGCAAACCGTTACGAAGTTGACACAGGCGACGTATCTGCCCTTGCTGGTAAGATGGGTGACCAGTGCCGTAACGATATGTTCGATAAGTACTACAAGAAGATCGGCTGCCAGGATATCCACACTGAGTCTTCCGGTCTTGAGAGCCAGCACTTCCTCATGGCTTGGTATACATCATGGGGCGGAGCTCTCGATACATTCTACGGCGGTCACTATGACTGGGCTTGGCAGATCGGATGCTCACATTCACATCAGTTCTACCAGAATCCTCTTGCTGCTTACGGTCTTATCTATGACACAAAGCTCAATGCAGGTATGGCTTCAGGCGATGTAGCTACTTCAGACTATAAGAAGTCTCTCCAGAGACAGATCGAAATGTACCAGTGGCTCCAGTCTGTTGACGGTCCTTTCGCAGGCGGCTGTACAAACTCTTACAGAGGCCGTTATGAGAAGTATCCGGACGGTTACCCGACATTCTATGACATGGTATACGTTCCGCACCCTGTATACGCTGACCCGGGTTCAAACCACTGGATCGGTAACCAGGTATGGTCTACACAGCGTCTTGCTGAGCTTTACTACGACGTTTGCGTTAACGGCGATAAGGCTACAGATATCAAGTTCGGTGGACTCGACCTCAAGACAGCTCTTGAGAAGCTCCTTGAGAGATGGATCGGCTGGTTCGAAGAGAATACTCACTTCAATTACACTGACAAGGACGGCAACAAGTTCGATTACTGTATCCCGTCAAGCCTTGACTGGGGCAAGGACGATACTGACTACTCAGTTGCTCCTGACACATGGTCCAAGACATACAGCGAGAGCGCTAATTCCAAGCTCAAGTGCACAATCACCGGCTACGGCCAGGGAGATATCGGATGCGTATCCTCACTCTGTAATACACTTATCTACTATGCTGCTGCTAACAAGGTTGATTCCAAGTATGCAACAGAAGAAGGCTCAACAGTAGCTGAAAAGGGCCTCTACCTTGCTAACCGTCTCCTCTCTGCTCAGTACAACAAGGGCCGTGACGATATCGGTATCGCATTCAAGGATCACAACGGAAGCCTCAAGAGAGTATTCACTGAGCCCGTTTACATTCCTTCTACATATACCGGCACAATGCCTGACGGCTCCAAGCTCGGTCAGAATGCAACATTCAGTTCTATTCGTGAGTCCTACAAGAATGACAAGATGTATCAGGAGGCTGAGGCTTACCAGAACGGTAAGGATATGAACGGCTTCACCGTTAAGGATAACAACGGCGACGGCAAGATCAACATCGAGGACTACGAGTTCAAGCTCCACAGATTCTGGCATATGGGTGATGCTATCATGGCATACGGCGGAATGGCTCTCCTCTATCCTGATGTTAAGCCGATTGCTGATACAGATCCCGATCCTTCTTCTTCTACTGGTGAAGATGAGGACGGTCTCTGGGGCGATGCTAACTGCGACGGTCAGGTTAACATGGCTGATGCTGTACTCATCATGCAGTCTATCGGCAACCCTGACAAGTACGGCAAGGGAGCTACTGAAGGTATCACTGACAAGGGCGAGAAGAACGGCGACGTTGAGAACAACGGCGACGGTATCACAAACAAGGATGCTCTTAAGATTCAGAAGTACAAGCTCAATCTCATCACAGAGGCT
The DNA here is from genome assembly GCA_017525915.1 of Ruminococcus sp. GTDB lineage: Bacteria > Bacillota > Clostridia > Oscillospirales > Ruminococcaceae > Ruminococcus. The sequence continues at coordinate 141,839 of JAFXSC010000012.1, read as the reverse complement.
GAGTTCAAGGCTAAGTAATAACTATCCGCAAGGGAACGCTTCGGCGTTCCCTTTTCTTTTTTTCAGAAAAAGCTTGCATTCCTTGAAGAATAGTGATATAATAATATAATAGTATAGTTATGCGATGAATCATATAAGCCCCGGAAAACGCATATCTGTTATCCGGAGACTGTAATATTTCAGACTTTTGAAAGGAAGGCGGTATTGTGCTGAGAAGCATGACGGGCTACGGTAGAGCCCAGAAAATACTGAACGGCAGGGATATCCTGATCGAGATACGCTCTGTGAACCATAGATACTACGAATATTCATCAAGGATCCCCCGCACATATGCCTATATTGACGAGAAGCTGAAGGCTCTACTTAAATCCGGCATATCCCGCGGAAAGGTCGAGGTGAACGTTACTGTCAATACTATTGAGGGCAAGGACACTGTAATCGCTGTGAACAAGGATATCGCGCTTGGCTATGTCAACGCTCTCCGCGAACTCAACAGGGAGCTCGGCGGTGAGTACGGCAACTGGCTTGAAGACGATATAAAGCTCTCGAAGCTGATAAAGCTTCCGGACGTTTTCAGCGTTCAGAAAACTCCCGACAACGAGGAGGAGGTCTGGAACGACATCGCCTCTGTTGCAGAGGAAGCACTCGCGAAATTCGTAGAGATGCGCCGCAATGAGGGCGAAAAGCTCCGCGATGACGTTCTCAGCAAGTCTGACAATATTCTCGCAATGGTATCCAAGATAGAGGAACTTGCTCCCATGACCGTTGAGAATTACCGCAATCGCCTGTACCAGAAGCTCAGTGAGGTGCTCGAAGGCAAGGATATCGATGATCAGAGAATAATCACCGAGGCGGCTCTCTTTGCCGAGAAAATCGCCGTTGACGAGGAGACCGTCCGTCTCCGCAGCCATATCTCCCAGCTAAGGGCTATGCTCGGAAGTGAGGATTCGGTCGGCAGGAAGCTCGATTTCATCGTTCAGGAGATGAACCGTGAGATAAACACGATAGGTTCAAAGGCTCAGGACGTCAATATCACAAGGCTCGTTGTCGATGTCAAGGCTGAGATTGAGAAGATCCGTGAGCAGATACAGAATATCGAATAAGCTATGAAACTGATAAATATAGGCTATGGCAATATGATCTCCGCCGAGCGTATCGTTACTATCGTAAGTCCTGAATCAGCGCCGATTAAGCGTCTCGTTCAGGAGGCTCGTGAGGATGGCAGGGCAATTGATGCCACCTACGGAAGAAAAACAAGAGCCGTTGTTATAATGGACAGCGGACATATAATCCTCTCGTCGCTCATAACTGAGACACTTGCGGCGAGAATAAACGGAACAGGAGGAACCGATGAAAACGAATAATGGGAGACTGATAGTGTTTTCCGCCCCTTCCGGCTGCGGTAAGGGAACAATGCTTGCCGAGATACTCAAAAATGAGGACTACTGTGTATCCGTCTCGGCTACGACACGCCAGCCCCGCGAAGGCGAGGCCGATGGTGTGAACTACTACTTCCTCAGCAAGGGTGACTTTCTCCAGAAGGTCGCTGACAGCGAATTTCTGGAGTACGCGGAATACTGCGACAATTACTACGGAACTCTTATCAGTGAGGTTGACGGAAAGCTCAGTGAGGGCAAAAACGTCATACTCGAGATTGAGGTCCAGGGCGCTATGAAGATGAGAGAGAAGCGTCCGGATGCCGTATTCATATTTGTTGCACCGCCGTCTGTTTCCGAGCTTCGCAGAAGGCTCAAAAAGCGCGGTACCGAAACTGACGATATTATCGAAAAGAGAGTATCGCAGGCGGCAGGGGAGATATCCTTCGCCGGCAAATACGATTACATAATAGTCAATGACGATCTCGATGACGCCGTTAAGGACTTTTTCACGGTAATGCGTGCAGAAAAGCTCAGAACGGAGTATTCCGAGAATACTATAAATGAGGTGTTGAAAAATGCTTAGACCAGCAGTAAACCAGATAATTTCAAAGAACGAGAGCTGTTATTCACTCGTTATCGCAGTTGCAAAGCGTGCAAGACAGATCTCTGAGGATCTTTATTCAAAGGGCGAGACTCTCGAGGAAAAGCCTGTAAAGACCGCTGTTGAGGAGATAGCAAGCGGAAAATGCAGAATAGTTACCCCCTCTGCTGTATATACTGAATAATGTCCCTTATTGCGGAGGTCGCAGTCAGCGGAGCGGCTTATTCCTTCGATATGCTTTTCAGCTACAAGGTGCCTGACGGCATGGCGGAAAGCGCTTCCTGCGGCTGTCGGGCGTATGTTCCCTTCGGACGCGGAAATAAGCGGAGAATAGGCGTTATCATGAGACTGGCCGAGGGCAGCGCAGAGGGACTTAAACCTCTTGCCGCGCTCGTTGACGATAAGCCCGTGATATCCGATGAACTTCTGAAACTGGCTGAGTACGTCCGTGAAAACACCTTCTGCACATATTTCGATGCGGTGAGAGCTATGCTACCGCCTGCAATGAGCATCAGTGCGGAGGAGAAGTTCCGGCTCGGGAAAATGCCTGAAAACGCGCAGATAAGCGACGGAGCGGTTGACCTGTGGGAAAAGCTCCGCGTCTGCGGCGGCGACCCGAATGAGTACCTTCCGGCTTATATCAGCGTCAGCGGAAGGAGCTGTGTTGATGAGCTTATTGAAGCCGGCGCTCTTGTCACGGACAATATTTTCCGTCAGGCGGTCGGCGATGCACAGGTGAGAATGGTAAGGCTGACCGACAGCTACACAACCTCGTTGGAAAGCTTTGAGCTCACTCCCAAGCAGAAAAAGGTCGCGGAGCTTCTTGCGGAATGCGGCAGCGCTTCCGAAAAGGAGGCTGCTTATATGTGCGGCGTTACGGCGGCGGTCGTAAAGCGGCTCATTGCAAACGGTGTCGCGGAGGAGTACGACATGGAAGTGCTCCGCGGAGTTGAGGACGGCGGCGAAGAACACACAGACCCGAAGGATACCGTGCTGTCCGATGAGCAGCAGAAGGCTCACGATTCTGTGCTCGCACAGCTTTTCGAGAAGAAGCCGGCAGTGTTCCTGCTGCACGGCGTTACCGGCAGCGGCAAGACCTCCGTATTTGAAAAGCTCATCTACGACACCGTAAAGCTCGGCAGGCAGGCAATGCTCCTGATACCCGAGATAGGGCTAACTCCGCAGATACTAAGGCGTTTCCGGTCGCTTTTCGGCGAAAGGGTCGCCGTTATACACAGCGGTCTCTCACAGGGGCAGCGCCTCGACGAATACAAGCGGATAAAGCGCGGTGATGCGGATATCGTTATCGGCACACGAAGCGCTGTCTTTGCGCCGCTTGACAATATTGGCATAATCATCATGGACGAGGAAGGCGAGCGCTCGTACAAATCCGACAGCTCGCCGAGATATACCACCAGCGATATCGCAAAGCAGAGATGCGCTTACCACGGCGCTGTACTGCTCCTTGCCTCGGCGACACCTTCCGTTGAGAGCTATTATCTCGCGGAAAAGGGCGCTTACAGGCTGCTGACCATGAAGAACCGCTACCACAGTGGGAGCCTTCCCGAGGTCAGCATGATAGATATGAACATCGAGCGTGAGGACGGAAACGCCTCGGAATTCAGCCGGAAACTCGTTGCGGAGGTGAAAAGCAACCTCGAAAACGGCGAGCAGACCATACTTCTGCTGAACAGGCGCGGCTACCACACCATCATTAGCTGCTGCGACTGCTATCAGCCGGTATACTGTCCGAACTGCTCGGTTCCGCTTACCTACCACAAGAAAAATGACAAGCTCATGTGCCACTACTGCGGCTACATCAGCGAGCCTGTGAGCGTATGTCCGACATGCGGCTCGCAGCACCTCAAGAGCATGGGCTTCGGCACTCAGAAACTCGAGGAGGAACTTTCGGTATTCTTCCCGGAGGCAAGGGTGCTCAGAATGGACGCGGATACCACTTTTTCGCGGTATTCCTACGAGAAGGGCTTCAACGCCTTCCGGAACGGGGAATACGATATAATGATAGGAACTCAGATGATAGGCAAGGGGCTCGACTTCCCGAATGTCACGCTCGTCGGTGTGCTTTCCGTCGATAAGGCGCTGTATGCAGGAGATTTCCGCAGCTACGAGCGCACGTTCTCGCTCATCACTCAGGTGGTGGGACGCGGTGGACGCGGCGACCGTCAGGGAAGGGCGATACTTCAGACCTTCATGCCGGAACATTATATCATGAATCTTGCGGCGGCTCAGGACTATGAGGGCTTCTACCGCGAGGAGATAGCGATAAGACGGGCAATGATATTCCCGCCGCTTTGCGATATGTGCGTATTCTGCTTTTCGGGACTTAAAGAAAGCACGGTGAGGGATGGTGCATTTGCCGTTCTGGAACTGATGAACTCCGGGCTGAAAAAGCTCCAGCCTGCGACACCAGTGAGGGTGCTCGGTCCTGTAAAGGCTTCGTATGGAAAAATAGGCGGAAAATTTCGCTGGAGAATAATAATGAAATGTAAGAACAACGCCGAAATGCGCGGATTTATAAGCTCCGTGCTGAAAGATTCGGCAAAGCTCGGCGCTATGCGCGAGGTATCGCTCTACGCGGATATGAACGGCGATACCGGAGTATGACCCGGCTTGAGTGAGAAAGGACGGATAAAATGGCACTCAGAAATATACTTACTGACAAGGACGAATCTCTCCACAAGGTTTGCAGACCTGTGGATAAGTTTGACGATAAGCTCGCACAGCTTCTCGATGATATGCACGAAACGCTCGACAAGGCTCAGGGACTTGGTCTTGCGGCGCCGCAGATAGGCATTTGCAGGAGAATATTCATCATGCACCTCGATGAAGGCTCAGTAGAGGCTATCAATCCGGAGATACTGCAGAATTCCGGAAAGCAGCGCGTACAGGAGGGCTGCCTTTCCTGCCCGAATGTGTGGGGTTATGTTACACGTCCAAAGAAGTGCCGCCTGAAGGCTCAGGACAGGCACGGGAACTGGTTCGAGCAGGATTTCGAGGACCTCGGCGCTCAGTGCGTGAACCACGAGTACGACCACCTCGACGGCCATGTTTTCACTGAAAAGGTGGAGGAATTTTTCGTTCCGGAGGAAAACTGAAAATGAAGATAGTCTTTATGGGAACGCCGGAATTTGCGGTACCCTGCCTGCGTACCCTCGCTGAGAGCAGCCATGAGGTCGCGGCGGTATTCACCCAGCCAGACAAGCCGAAGGGCAGAGGCTACAAGATGATACCGACCCCGGTCAAGGCGGCGGCGGAGGAGTACGGACTTCCGGTCTATCAGCCGCTCTCGCTGAGAAAAGGCGAGGACGCGGAGCAGTCAATGAAAATTTTGAACGATATTGCTCCCGATCTGATAGTCGTTACCGCTTACGGTCAGATACTCCCGAAGGAGATACTTGACCTTCCGCAGCACGGCTGTATAAACATTCACGCCTCGCTGCTCCCGAAGTACCGCGGAGCTGCCCCGATAAACTGGGTGCTGCTCAACGGTGAGACTGAGACCGGAGTTACCTCGATGCAGATGAGCGAGGGACTTGACACAGGTGATATGCTCATACGGAAATCTACAGAAATAGGCAAAAACGAGACATATGAGGAGCTTTACGCAAGACTTTCCGTCATGGGAGGAGAGGTACTTGCGGAGACACTTGAGGCTGTTGAAAATAGAACACTTTCACCGATAAAGCAGGACGATTCGCTTTCCTGCTATTCACCGATGATACGCAAGGAAATGAGCGCTCTCGACTTCGGCAAAACTGCTGCGGAGGTGCACAATACCATACGCGGCGTAACAGGCTTCGCAATGCTGGAGGGCAAGCGCCTGAAGGTGTTCAGGTCCGAGATTTCGGACAATATTGCTCCCGATGCCGCGGACGGCGAGATAGTCGATGCAAAACGCTTCTCGGTCAAATGCGGTGACGGCAGGCTCGTAACCTTCCTTGAGGTGCAGCCGGAGGGCAAAAAACGCATGGGAACTGAGGACTTCCTCAGAGGAAATAAGCTCGAAAAGGGCGCAAAACTGAATTAACGGAGGTAATATTATGGCATTTTATATCATTTTTCTTATTGCAGTGCTCATTCTTCCGATATGGGTATCTATCAACGTCAAGACAACGTTCAGCAAGTACAGCAGCGTTCACAATTCAAGAGGACTTACAGCCGATCAGGTCGCACGTCAGATACTTGACAACAACGGTCTCTACGATGTAGGTGTAGAGCACATCTCGGGCGACCTCAGCGACCACTATGATCCCCGCGCGAAGGTAGTGCGCCTTTCGGATTCCGTTTACGGAAAGACTTCCGTTTCCGCTATCGGAGTTGCGGCTCACGAGTGCGGTCACGCCTGCCAGCACGCAGAGGAGTACACACCTATAAAGATAAGAACAGCTATCGTTCCGGTAGTGAACATCTGCTCCTATCTCTGGTATGTCGTATTCCTGATCGGTCTTGTAGTATTTGAAACATTCCCCGAGCTTGCAATGATAGGCGTTATCATGTTCAGCGCGGTAGTTCTTTTCCAGCTCGTTACGCTCCCTGTTGAGCTTGACGCAAGCGGAAGGGCACTGAGAACGCTCGAAAACGACATGATACTCGATTCGTCCGAGATACCGAAGGCACGCAAGGTGCTCAAGGCAGCTGCTCTGACCTATGTTGTTGCACTTGTAACAGCTATCCTCCAGCTCATCAGACTGCTCATGATCGTTAAGAGGGACTGATGACTGACCCTCGCTATCTTGCTGTGAAGCTGCTCGACAAGACGTTCAGCAGCGGCAGCTATTCAAATATCCAGCTTAATGCAGGTCTTGATTCCTCCGGTCTTGACGATCGGGGGAAAAGACTTTGTTCGGCAATTTATTACGGCGTTATACAGCGCAGGATAAGCCTTGACTATGTTATCGGCAGGCTCTCAAAGCGTCCAATTGACAAGATGGACAGCATAATTGTAAATATATTGCGGTCAGGAATTTACCAGATCGCGTATATGGAGGGCGTTCCGGACAACGCTGCCGTGAACGAGAGTGTGTGTCTTACGAAGAAGTTCGGCAAGACCAGCGCTTCCGGTATGGTTAATGCCGTACTGCGTAATTTTATACGTCAGGGCAAGAAAATATTCGATGGCGAGCCGGACAGTGCAGAGGCACTTTCAATTCTTTATTCCTGCCCGGAAGAACTTGTTAAAAGTCTCACAAATGACTACGGCAGGGACTTTGCCGTAACGTTTCTGGCACATTCCGTCGACAAGCCGGCGGTGTATCTGCGGCGGAACCAGCTCCGCTGCACAGCGGAGGAGCTTCAGGAAGCTATGGGCAGCATAAAGCTGCTGAGCGGCGGGAACGCTGAACTTCCGGAGAGCGCTGAAGTGACCGGAGGCGGCGACGTTACTGCGGCTGAGGCGTTCCGCAGGGGATTTTTCCACGTTCAGGGACTGGCGTCGCAGTATTGCTGCAAGGCACTCGCGCCGACGGAAAATGACCTTGTTCTGGACATCTGTGCCGCGCCGGGGGGCAAGACCTTCACAATGGCGGAGATGATGAACGGCAAGGGTAAGATTTACGCTTTTGACCTGCACGAAAAGCGCGCCGAGCTGATACGCAAGGGCGCTGAACGTCTGGGACTTACCAATATACAGGCGGCGGCAGGTGATGCGACTAAGTTCAACGCTGAGCTGCCGAAGTTCACGAAAATACTCTGCGATGTGCCGTGCTCAGGCTTCGGCGTCATTGCGAAGAAGCCTGAGATAAAGTACAAGAAACTGTCAGAATTTGAAAGGCTTCCGGAAATTCAGTACAATATTGCTCAGAACGCGCTGAACTATCTTGCGGCAGGCGGAGAGCTGGTCTATTCGACCTGCACGGTGCGGAAGGCTGAGAACGAGGAGGTCTGCGAAAGGCTTCTCCGTGAGCACCCGGAGCTTGAACCGGTGGAACTGCCGGAAATGATGCGGGAGCGTTTCGGCTGCATGGCAACGCTTTCACCGATGTACGGTTTTGACGACGGATTTTTCATAGCGAAATTCAGAAAGACAAGATAGAAAGGAGCTGCGGCGGTTGGAAAAAACAGATATTCTCAGTCTGACACTTGAAGAACTGGAAGCTATACTCGTTGAAAACGGCGAGAAAAAATTCCGCGCAAAGCAGATCTTTCAGTGGCTCCACATTAAAAGAGTGCTTGATTTCGACAAAATGACTGATATATCTGTCCAATTGAGACAGCGGCTAAGTGAAATTTTTTGTATAAATGGACTATTTGTGCAAAAAAGGCTTGAATCCGCCATAGATAATACTGTAAAATATCTGTATAGGCTTTCTGACGGCAATTATGTGGAGACTGTCCTCATGGAATACAGCTACGGTCACAGCATATGTGTGTCCACTCAGGTCGGCTGCAAAATGGGGTGCAGGTTCTGCGCTTCTGCTATCGCCGGATACGTCAGAAGTCTCGCGCCCTCGGAGATACTCATGCAGATCTATGAGACCGAGCGCGACGCCGGAGTGAAGGTCTCCGGCATAGTCCTCATGGGCATAGGCGAACCGCTCGACAACTACGACAACGTTGTCAAGTTCCTCACTATCCTTTCACACAAGGACGGGAACGATATGAGCCTCCGCCACGTTTCACTTTCCACCTGCGGCATCGTGCCGAGGATATACGACCTCGCTGAGCTGAAGCTCCAGCTCACGCTGTGTATTTCCCTCCATAGTGCAGATAACGACAGAAGAAGCGAAATAATGCCGGTCAACAGGACATATAATATAGACGAGCTTATCAGGGCGTGCCGCTACTACATCGACAGGACGGGACGGCGCATAACCTTTGAGTATGCCGTCATTGACGGGGTGAATTCCTCTGACGCCGACGCCGACAGGCTTGCCGCTCTGCTCAGGGGCATCAACTGTCATGTGAACCTTATCCCGGTGAATAAGGTTAGGGAAAGAGATTACCACACCGTGCGGACAGGCGTTGCGGACTTCGCAAAACGCCTCGGTAAGCGCGGCATAAACGCTACCGTCAGAAGAACTCTCGGCAGCGATATAGAAGCAGCCTGCGGTCAGCTCAGACGCGACGCCGCAGAGCAGGACAAGAACGGAGGTGCGGGCAGGTGAGATTCAGATACGGTACTGATATCGGTCTGAAACGCGAGGAAAATCAGGACGCCGTCAGGTGTGAATACTTCGGACATAACGTCCTCGCTGTCGTGTGCGACGGCATGGGCGGCGAAAGAGCAGGCAAAGAGGCAAGTTCTCTTGCGATAAGCGAGTTTTTCCAGCGGTTCTCGGCAGGCTATTCTGAGAGCATGAGCGATGAGGATATCCGCAAGCTCCTTATATCGTCTGTCTCGGCGGCAAATTCCGTGATATATACCCGCGCGCGTCTCGATTTCAAAAACTTCGGAATGGGTACGACCTGCGTTGCGGCATTCATCAACAAGCACGCCGCCTTTATCGCCAATGTGGGCGACAGCCGCGCCTATCTGATCATGGAAAACGGTCTTCATAAGGTCACTAATGACCATAACGTAGCTGAAATGCTTTATGAGCAGGGCAAGATCACCGAGGAGGAGATCGAGACCCACCCCCAGCGTCATATGCTCGTAAGGGCGGTCGGCGTTGAAAAGACCGTGCTTACAGATACATTTATTTTCGGCTATGAAGATAAGATAAGTCTGCTGCTGTGTTCCGACGGGCTGTCGGGTTATTGCAGCGATGAAGAAATATACAGCGTCATCCTCAATTCTTCCTTTGACGATGTCGCAGAAGAACTTATCAACCTCGCCCTCAGCAAGGGCGGCCGCGATAATATCACTGTCGCGGTAATTTCCGATTGATTCAGGAGGAAAGGAAATGGACAAGAATATCGGCAAGAAGCTCGACGGTAGATATGAGATCACCGAGCTTATCGGCGTTGGCGGAATGGCTGAGGTCTATAAGGGCATTGATGTCATCGACAACAAGACAGTCGCCATCAAAATTCTTAAAAAGGAGTATGCGGAGAATGAAGAATTCCTCCGCCGGTTCAGGAATGAATCAAAGGCGATAGCAGTGCTCTCACATCCGAACATCGTCAGGATTTACGATGTCGGCTTCTCCGAAAAGATCCAGTATATCGTAATGGAGTATATCGACGGCATCACTCTCAAGGAGTATATCGAGGAAGAGAAGATACTCACATGGAAGGATACCGTACACTTTGTTATACAGATACTCCGCGCTCTCCAGCACGCCCACGATAAGGGCATCGTTCACCGTGATATCAAGCCCCAGAACATCATGATGTTCACCGACGGCACTATCAAGGTCATGGACTTCGGCATCGCCAAGTTCGCCCGCGAGGAGGGCAAGACTGCTACCGATCAGGCTATCGGCAGCGTACACTATATCAGTCCCGAGCAGGCAAGCGGCAGCGTTACCGATGCCAAGAGCGATATCTACTCCGTCGGCGCTATGATGTATGAGATGCTGACGGGAAAGAAGCCCTTCGACAGTGACAACCCCGTTGCTATCGCAGTAATGCATATGCACGATATCCCGGAGCGCCCGAGAGCTGTCAATCCGGCTATCCCGGACGGCCTTGAGGAGATAGTCCTCAGAGCTATGGAAAAGGCTCCCGAGGACAGATACCAGACAACTGCCGAGATGATAAGCGATATCGAGGCCTTCAAGGCTGACCCTTCGCGCACATTCGGCTATTATCAGGAAGAAGACGAGCCTGCTGACGGTACTATCAATTTCTCAGTACCCTCAGCAGCAGAAATACAGCCCGAGAGCCCTGCTGAAGCAGAGAGTCCCTATGCTCCGAAGTCAGCCGCCTATGCAGGCGCTGCAGCAGGTGCAGCAGCGGCTGCGGCATATCAGGGCGGTCAGCAGTCCAAGAGGTACGCTGCACCTCCGCAGAAGCCGGCGTATGCGGACGGTTATTACGCTGACAATGAGTATGACGACGATGAGGAAGAGGAGGAGCGTTCCTCTCTCGTAGTTCCGGTGCTCACAGCGGTCGTAGTCGTTGTCATAGTGGTAGCGGTAATATTCATAGCGCTCATGTTCAGCGATATGATAAAGAACAACAAGAAGTCATCGGCGGATTATACGATGCCGAACTTCATCAACATGGACTACAATGAGGCTCTCAGCGCTTACGGCGACAAGATCAAGTTCGAGGTAGTTGAAAAGGCTTACAACGAGCTTGAAGAGGGCAGGATATACGAGCAGGACATCGAGGAAGGCAAGGAATTCAACAAGGGCGATACCCTCAAGGTTAAGGTAAGTACAGGTCCGGAAACGGTCGAGGTTCCTCCGCTCGAAAAGATGAACCAGCAGCTCGCAAAGGATCAGCTCACAAAGCGCGGTCTGAAGTTCAGCGTAACGAGCAAGACCGACCCGAATATCGAGGAGGGCAACGTTATCTCGACCGATCCGCCCGCAGGTACAATGGTACACAAGGGACAGACCATACAGCTCGTGGTAAGCTCCGGCGTTAACAAGGGTACTATCAAGGTCAAGGACTATACCAATATGGACATAGAGGACGCTGCATATGCTGCCGGCTATGTAGGTCTTACCGTTGACAGCAAGCCCGAGCACTCCTACGAGAAGGAGAACAAGGTAATCCGCCAGAGCATCGAGAAGGATACAATGGTCGATGAAGGCACGACTATCATTCTCTATTACAGCGACGGTCAGTCACCCGAGGGCGAGATCAACTTCACAGTCAAGTTCCCCTCCAATTCTGACGGACAGCAGCCGAACGGACGTTATGTCATCGACTTCATCATTCAGGAAGAGGGCAATATGCACACTGTAAGCACTCCGACCATCATTCTTCCGGCTTACAGCGAGCACACTCAGACTATCAAGGGCGCAGGCGAGAATGTTAAGGTAAAGGCAGTAATCACCAACCTTAATAACAACAAGAACGCAACGCTCGGTAATTATATCTTCAACTTTGCAGACCAGAACATCACTACCGAATCGGAGAGCGTTGAGGATGCACTCAGACAGGTAGACGCTTATCCTGCTGCAACCACTGAGCCCACAACTGAGGCGCCTACCGAGACTCCGACTGAGACAACTAAGCCTACCGATCCGCCCACAGAGCCTACTGTAAAGGTCGAGAATTTCGTCGGCAGGGATTACAATGAGGCAGTGGCTTACTTCCAGAACAACGGTGTTTATGTAGATATTGCTGAACAGCAGTACAGTGACGTTTATCCTTCCGGTGCTATCATATCCCAGAATCCGAGCTGGGGTGAAGTCAAGAAGGGTGATCGTATAAGCGTTGTAGTCAGCAACGGTCCGGAGACAGTATGGAATTAAGTTTAATAACCAAATGCTTAGGGGGACTCTACACAGTAGAGTCCCCTGACGGTATATATGAATGTAAAGCGCGGGGAGTTTTCCGCAACAAGGGCATAAGCCCCTGCGTCGGTGACCGCGTCACGGTCGAGGACGGCGTTATCACTGAGATAGCCGAGCGCAGGAACAGTATAATCAGACCGCCGCTCGCAAACCTCGACCAGCTCGTTTTCGTGGTGTCAACGTGCAGTCCGGCACCTAATTACCTTATCCTCGACAAGTTCATAGCTATCGCGGAGTATAAGGGCATAACGCCGGTCGTGGTGATAACCAAGACCGACCTCGGCGACAGTGCGCCGGTCAAGGAGATATACGGAAGCATAGGCATAATCGTGCTCGAGGTCGATTATAACGACGCGGCTTCGGTGCAGGCGGTGAGGGATATGCTGACTGGGAAGATAAGCGCGTTCACGGGCAATTCCGGAGCAGGGAAGTCTACCCTTCTCAATGCGGTTGACCCGACCCTTGATATCCCCACGGCTGAGATAAGCCGCAAGCTTGGACGCGGACGCCATACAACGCGCCATGCGGAGCTCTACAAGCTTGCTGGCGGCGGCTACATAGCCGATACGCCGGGATTTTCCACGTTCGAGACCAACCGCTACGATATCATACGCAAGGAGGAGCTTGCAGGCTGCTTCCGGGAGTTCGCTGAGTTCACCGGGGACTGCCAGTTCAAGGACTGCGCCCATGTCTGCGAGAAGGGCTGCGCGGTCGTTGAGGCGGTGAACAGGGGAGATATCCCTAAAAGCCGTCACGAGAGCTACTGCACGATGTATGACGAAGCGAAGCAGCTGAAGGAGTGGGAGCTTAAATGAAAAGATGTCATATTTTTGCCGGGGGAGAGTTGGGGGACATTGCGAAATACTGGTTCCCGAACCACCACGGCTATGTGATATGCGCCGACAGCGGCTATAAGCACGCGAAAAAGCTGAAGCTGAAGCCTGATGTCATAGTCGGGGACTTTGATTCCTACAAGGGAAAGCTTCCGGCTGACTGCGAGATAATCCGGACAGTTCCCGAGAAGGACGATACCGATACTATAATGGCTGTGAAAATAGCCATTGAGCGCGGATATGACCTCATTTACCTCTACGGTGCGCTCGGAGGGGCGAGGTTCGACCACGCCTTTGCAAATATCCAGACCATGCTTTATGCCCGTGAGCACGGAGCAAGACTTATGCTCGTGGGAAACGAGTTTATTGGATTACAGGGCGCAGAGGAAGGCGATGCGATGTACTGCGACGAGAGCAAGCGCTGGGGATTCCGGTATCTCTCGGTATTTGCGCTGACCGAGACGGTGAAGATAAAGAGCCTCCGGGGAGTGAAGTACCCCCTCGAAAACTACGAGATGAAGGCTTCGTATCCCATAGGAGTGAGCAACGAGATAACCGAAGGACAGGCTTTCCTCGAAATAGAAAGCGGTCTTGCACTGGTTATGCAGACTAAGTAGGGGCGGATATTATCCGCCCATTTTTGTCGCATTTTTAGTTCCGGTGCGAGTATATCAGTGAAGGAACAAAACGGAGGTGATGTGTATGGCAGGAGCTTACCGGTCAGAGCTTTCCGGAGGCTCGCCGGAGGAGGTGTACCGCGAACTTATAAGCACATACGGCGGCTACGTCTACGCCGTAGTGATGAACCGCCTCAACCGCGTGGGTACGCGCGAGGACGTTGAGGACTGCGTGAGTGCGGTCTTTGTGGAGCTGTATACATCGCTGGAGGACATGACACCGGAAAAGGGCAGCATCAAGTCCTACATCGGCAGGATAGCCGACCGCCGGGCAGTTGACGCATTCCGGAGGCTGACTTACCGCCAGAGCAATACAGCGAGCGATGATGAGCTTCCGGAAGCTCCCTCGGAGTTTGACACTGAGGCGGAGACTGAAAAGCGAATGATGAAGAAACGGCTCTGGGAGGCTGTGCAGTCTCTCGGAAGTCCCGACAGCGATATAATCATAATGCAGTATTACTATAACATGAGACCGCACGATATAGCCAAAAGGCTCGGCCTGACGACCGGAGCGGTCCGGAAGCGCAGCGAAAGAGCGCGGAAAAAACTAAGTGAAATTATGAAAGGGTGACGATCATGAAAAAGGATATGCTTAATGAACTCAGCGGCTTTGATCCTGAGACAGTGGATAAGATAGCCGAGAATGCTCCGGAGCTTGACAAGGCGGCTCAGAAGCGCATACTCAGCAAATGCCTTGACAACACATCCGGCAGAGATGAGATAACAGTTTCCGGCACAGAGCGCTATGTCCGCCCGAAATACCGCAGCTTTGCGGCAGCGGCAGCAGCACTGGTGCTCGTCGGCGGCATCGGCGGAGCCTTTGCGGTCGGCAGGAAGATAAGCAGGAACGCTACTTCCGAGAGTGATACTGCGCTTATAACCACTGATGAGGACGGCGCAGTAAATGGTGCGGCTGAAAATACAACTGTTCAGGAAGTCGATCTTCCGGTACAGACAGATACCGAGGGACCTGCGGTACAGCAGCCGGACTGCACCGAGCCTGCAAGCTATCAGGAGTACAAAGTTCCTGAGAATGTTGACAATGAGCAGTATGAGGCATGGATGAAACAGGTGCCTGAGGAGTACTGGGACGTTGTAAGGAACCTGAAGCCCGGTGAGGTCATTCACTTGCCGTGTTTCCCGGTGAAGGAGATACCGACAGATTCCGGAGAGACAACGACCTGCCCACCGCAGACCACGACACTTCCGCCCGATACAACAGTTCCGCCGCAGACCACGACTGAGCCGGACACAGAGCCGACTACTAAAAAAACACCGGATATGTACAATCCCATGACAAATCAGGCTGTTATACAGCCCATAGACGGCTACTGGACATCCGACTGGTGCGGAAGCTCCTACTGGTATTTCGACAGTCAGAACCGCTGCGGAACGTACTATAACTCCAACACCTGTTCCGGTTTCCACTTCAACTACAATTACTACACCAGCGACAGCCGTATCGAGCTTTCGGTGCTTGACCGCGAGATAGGATACAGCGGTGAACTCTACGGCACAGGCAATGTTGTGTGGATAACCGATGACAACTTCTACATCTCGTGGAAGCCGGAGTCTCCTATCCGTCAGGGCGGCGACAGCTTCGAGCGCTTCGTCAGAAACAAGTCTGAATCAATGCCCGAGGGAGAAGATATGAACAAGCCTCAGCCAGAATAAACAGAACAGGGAAAGTCATATAACGGAAATTAAGCAATACCGTAAATTTCCGGCAAAAAAACTGCAAAAAATCAAAAAAACGGTTGCAGTAGCGAGAAAAATTTGATATAATATAAAGTGCATGGGTAGGTCATCTGTCTGATTTCTCTGTCCATGCACGAATGTTTTATATGTACATACCTATACTTTCCGATTTTAATGTGAAAGTATTGACAATCAATAAAAATGCTGAAAGGAGAACGGAAACAAAATGAAAAAGAACAATTTCCTGATAGCGGCTGCTTCCGCTGCTGTGCTGACTGCTCTTGCAGCAGTACCGATGACTTCCTCTGCAGCAGAAGATGCTGCGGCAAAGAACGGCAAAAAGCCTGCCTACACATGGTCGAAGGACGAAAGCGGCAGGATATACTGCACAGATGCAAACGGTGATCTCTTTACCGGTGAGCAGACCATAGGCGGTCAGGAATACCTTTTCTCGGAATCGGGAGTGCTCAGGACCGGCTGGAGAACAGTCCTCGGCACAAGATATTATTTCTCGCCCGAGACCGGCAAGGCAGTATACGGCTGGCTCGACTATAACGGTGACAAATACTACTTGGACCGCGAGGAGGGCAAGCTCAAGGGCGTATTCATCGACGGCGAAGGCAAGGGCTATTATCTCGATGAGTCTTACGGCTCTCTCCTGCGTGAGGAGAGCGTTGTCAAAAGCGGCGGCAAGACCTACTTCGTGAATGCGGACGGCACTCTTGCTTCCGGAGCAGTAGATATCAACGGCACTCCCTTTGTTTTCAGCAGCGAGGACTATACCCTTGCTACCGGCTGGCAGGAGGTTGACGGAAAGCGCTTCTATTACAGAGAGGACGGCGCTTTCGTGAAGGGCTTCCTTACCGTTGACGACAAGGACTACTATATCGACCCGAAGGAAGGAATGCTCACAGGAGCGTTCACTGTTGACGAAAAGAGCTACTTTGCCGATAAGGACGGCGTTCTTGCTTCCGGCTGGACGCTCAGCGGCGACAAGTATTACTATTTCAGCCCCGAGGATCATACCGCTCAGACCGGTTTCTTCCCGGACGGCGAAAAGATGTGCTATGCAGATGGCGAGAACGGCAGGCACATTGGCATACTCACCCTTGACGGCAAGCATTATTTTGCCGATGATAAAGGCGCTCTCGTTACAGGCTGGGAACAGGTCAAGGGCGTGTGGTTCTATTTTGACCCTGTTAATTACTATACGATAACCGGTTTCATCGCAGACGGTGAAAACCTCTGCTATACGGATTCCGAGAGAGGAAGAAAGACCGGAGAGTTCGAGCTTGACGGAAGCTTCTATTTCGCGGATGAAAACGGTGCTCTTGCAAAGGGATGGGCAAAAGTCGGAGAAAAGTTCTACTACTATTATCCGGAAGACTATACCAGACAGGTAGGCTTCATGAAGTTCGGCACTGACTGGTACTATTCCGACGCTGAAAACGGAAGATATTCCGGAGAGTTCCAGGTCGGCGGCACTTACTACACTGCCGATGCGAACGGCGTTATCCAGACCGGCTGGCAGATGGTCCAGAATACCATGCACTACTACTATGCTGACACACTTGCAACTCCTTCCGGAGTTACCGAGATAGACGGAAAGAATTACCTCTTCTCGGACAAGGGCGAGATGCTCGTCGGACGCCGCAAGTACGGCGACAAGAAGTATTATGTCGGCGAGGACGGCGTTATCATGTCCGGCTTTGTCAAGCTCGATGACGGTACATACTATTTCAGTCCCGAAGATTTTGCACTTGTTACTGGTTGGCAGGTAATTGATGAAAACAAATACTTCTTCGATGACAGCGGCAAGATGCTCACAGGAAGAGTTCTCGTTGACGGCAAGAAGTATTACATGAACGAGGAAGGAATCGTTCAGGAGGGACTTATAGAGCTCGCGGACGGCACTTACCTCTTCGGCGAGGGCGGCGTGATGCAGTTCGGCTTACAGGAGATAGACGGCAAAATCTATTACTTCATCGAGGGCAGCGGCGCTATGGCAAAGAATCAGTCATATGAGGGCTACTTCTTCGATGAGAACGGTGTCGGCAAGAAACTCAGCGCTATCCAGCAGAGGGCTAACGACATTCTCGAAGCAAACGGCGGAAAGACACTTACTACTGCATGGAACTATATCATCACCCACAATAAGTACAAGGAGATAGAGGCTACAAGGTCTCGCGCACAGATAGCAGCAACAGGCTGGACTTATTTCGCAAACTATGCCCTCGACAATTACTACATCACCTGCTATTACTACGCAGCTGAGACTGCCCTTCTTTTCCAGCAGTGCGGACTTGAATGCCGCATAGTTTACGGTACAGGCAGAGGTTCGGGCGAGCATTACTGGAATCAGGTAAAGATCGACGGCAAATGGCTCAATTACGATACCTGCAACGGCTATTACGGCATTGAGGACTGGGAGCTTGAGACCCCCAACCGTGTACCGTCCTGCGGCGGCTGGGCTACCGGAAGCGGCTACACATTCTCAGATTATATTTATCCTGATTTTTCATGAGACAGGATAACGGAGGAAAGAAAATATGAAAAGAAGAATAACAGCTATCGCGGCAGCAGCGCTTATGCTTGCGGCGGCGTCCGTATCGTGCGGAGAGGTCGGAAGCGGAAGTGATTCCGTTACTGTTGACACAGCACGGTCAACAAAGGCTTCGACTGAGGCTTCATCAGAAAACACTGAAGCTTCCTCTGAGGAAAAGACCTCGGAGAAGACAACAAAGAAGTCCACTGAAGCTTCATCAGAGGGCTCAACTGAGGCTGATACCGAAAATCAGACAGAGGAAGCAACTGAGAAGCAGACTGAGGAGGTCACAGAAAAGCAGACAGAAGCTCCCACAGAGCGTCAGACCGAGGCTCCCACACAGGCACCTTCGGGCACAGCCGTGAACGGCTCCTACTACCTGGGCACTGAGATCAGCGAGATAACAGACGTCTTCGGAACCCCGAGCATGACATATATGGCACCAGCCTGTATGCCTATCGGTGACGACGGCAATTCCTACGTCTATGAGTTCAACGGTCTGAAGGTAGACTGCTACTGCCAGTCCGGCACTTACTATGCCGCAACTGTTGCGATAACAGGCAGTAATTACTCCACTCCCGAGGGCATTACAGTCGGATCGTCCAAGAGCGCTGCTGAGGCTGCTTACGGCACCGGCATGGTTCAGGGCAACGGAGATATACTCTACAACAAGGGAAGCTACAACTTATATCTGACGATGAACGGAGATACCGTATCTCAGATAGATTACGAACTCAACTACTGATAAGGGGGAGCTGTATTGGTTTTCAGCAGTCCCGTATTCCTTTTCATATTCCTGACGGCAGTATACATACTCTACCGGGTGATACCCGGTGTTACAGCGAAGAACGTGCTGCTGCTGGTTTTCAGCCTTCTGTTCTACACCTTCGGCGAACCGAAGGCAGTAGTCCTGATGCTCATATCCATAGTCATGAACTACCTGTTCGGACTTGTCATGGGCGGAAAGTCGAAGGCGAAGAAGCCGGTGCTCGCGGCGGCGATAGCGGCAAATCTCACCATGCTCGGTATATTCAAGTATGCCGGCTTCGGTGCGGAAATGCTCAACAAGCTGCCGTTCGTGAGCGTGGCGGTGCCTAAAATAGCGCTCCCGATAGGCATATCCTTCTATACGTTCCAGGCTATGTCCTACGTCATCGACGCCTATAAGGAGCCGAAATACGTCCAGCGCAACATCTACAAGCTTGCGCTGTACATAACCTTCTTCCCGCAGCTCGTTGCAGGACCTATCGTAAAGTATTACGACTTTGCCGACCAGATAGACCACAGGCAGTGTACTCCCGAGAGGACCGCTCAGGGCATAAGGAGATTTATCTTCGGGCTTTCCAAGAAGCTGCTCATAGCGAATACTATGGCGGTCGCGGCTGATTATGCCTACGGTCTCGGCGCTGACAATGTGTCCATGGGAATTGCGTGGCTCGGCGCTGTATCCTATCTTTTCCAGATATACTTCGATTTCAGCGGTTACAGCGACATGGCTATCGGTCTCGGACTGATGTTCGGCTTCACCTTCCGCGAGAACTTCAACTACCCGTATATATCGCAGAGTATGCAGGAATTCTGGCGCAGATGGCACATCTCCGTGTCAACATGGTTCAAGGAGTATCTGTATATCCCGCTCGGCGGCAACCGCAAGGGCAAGGTGAGAACAGCGATGAACAAGCTCATCGTTTTCTTCTGCACAGGTCTCTGGCACGGTGCGAGCCTCAACTTCATAGTGTGGGGACTTCTCAACGGCGCATTCATGATGCTTGAATCTTACAGCATACTTGAACCGAAGAAGTGGCTCAGACCCTTCCGGCATATCTATGCGGTGTTCGTAACGCTCATAGCATTCGTATTCTTCCGCGCGGATAACCTCACGGAAGCCTGCCGCTTCATAGGAAAGATGTTCAGCCCGTCGTCAGGCGGAAGCGCAGAGCATTCGATGCTGCTGAGCCAGCTCACACCGATGTACCTGATAATGCTGGTGTTCGCAGTGATATTCTCAATGCCTGTTGTGCAGAAGCTCCGCGGCAGAATGGAGTCAGAGCGGACTGCCGCAGCAGGGGAGGTATGCTCGTATGTGCTGTCCCTTGCAATGCTTTTCGTCTGCATTGCGGCACTTTCATCAGCGACCTACAACCCGTTCATATATTTCAGATTTTAGGAGGCGGACATGAACAAGAACGTTTTATACCGCCTCTACGCGGCGGTTTTTGTGGGAGTATGCCTTGTACCTTCGGCGCTCATGCCGGTGTTCAGGAACAGCTCCAACAAGGAAAAGCGCACGCTTGCTTCCTTCCCGAAGGCAAAAACCGAGGACGGAAGCCTCAATTTCGATTATTTCAGCCAGTTCGAGGACTGGTTCTCGGACCATATGGCTCTGCGTCAGCAGCTCGTTACCGCGGACGGCAGACTGCGTTCAGCGCTGTTCTGTACATCTGCTAACTCCGATGTAATAGTCGGGAGCGACGGCTGGCTCTACTACGGCAAGACCGTTGACGATTTCCTGAGGATAAACACTCTCAGCGAGCGCGGTGTGAACAATATCTGCCACAACATTGACCTGATAAGCAGATATTGCAGCGATAACGGTGCGGAGTTCATATTCACCGTTGCTCCGAACAAGAACTCCGTCTACTCGGAGCATATGCCCTTCAACTATGTCCCGAGTGACAACAGGAGCAATTACGAAAGGCTTGCGGAAAAACTCAGCGGCAGCACTTGGTTCTGCGATATGAAGCAGAAACTTGTCGAGACTACATCGAGCATTCCGCTCTACCACAAGACCGATACCCACTGGAACAACCTTGGCGCTTATGTCGGTCATGTGAGCCTTATGGATATGCTCGGCAGAGAGAGCTGCCCGGCAGGAAACGGCTGGTACACGCGCAATGACCGTCTCGGCGACCTTGCGGCTATGCTCTATCCTGCTGAGGAAGCAAAGGATACCAACGTCTACAACGATTATGAGTATACCTACAATTATCAGGGAAGATTCAAGGCTCTCGACGATATCACAATAAAAACGGTGTGTGCCGGCGGGGAAGGGGAGCTCCTTATGTTCCGCGATTCCTACGGCGAGGCTATCCTCCCTTATATGGCTGAATGCTTTGCATCGGCTGAATTTTCAAGAGCTGTACCCTACCGCCTTACCGATGTAAAGGGAAAGACGGTCATTATCGAGATAGTCGAGAGAAATCTCGGCAACCTTCAGAAGTACGCGCCGCTCATGAATGCTCCCGAGGCTGATATAAGCGGCATCAAGCCGACTGCCGGCACGCGTGAGGGTGTTGTCATAAAGGCTGAAAAGAACGGTATGCTCACGCATATCTGCGGAGTTCTTCCGGACAGCTATTTCAGCAGCGACAGCGCAGTTATATACGTCACCGTTGGCGGAAAGACCTACGAGGCGTTCAACTGCTTCGATGACGGCGTTTTCAGTGAAGGCAGCAGCGACAACGGCTTCTCAATGTACATCTCCTCAGAGGAGGAGATAAGTCCTGATGATATCACAGTGACCGCGGTCAGCAGCAATGGCAGCGCGGTCAGAACAGAATAAAGAAAAGAGTGAATATGATGAAACGAAACAGGATAACAGCAGTATTTGCAGCGCTAATGATGGCTTCAATGCCGGTAATGAACACAGCTGCGGCTGACAAGAAAGATGAAAAAGAAACGGCAAAGGAAATGATACAGCCTGCCTCTGTGCTCGCTGACTTTGACCGCAATGATGTAAACGGCGCTGTTATAGTCAGAATGCCCGAGGGCATCACCGCAGAAGCGAAGGTCTATTTTTCATCGCCGGAAAGCGGAAACGTTGCCTACTACAACAGCGCACTCGAAGGCGGCGAGGAGTATTCATTTGCCATTGAGGGAAGGGACAATACTACAAAGGATTACCGTCATTATATGCTCAGTATCTCCTTCACCGACCCAGCGAGCGGCAGTGTTACTTCACCCCTTGACCTGAGCTTTGAAGTGCCGGACGGCGTTGACGCTCCCGGAACATATACCGTCTATGACTATACGTTTATTATTGACAGCGAGAAGCATGACGAGCCTTTCAGAGTTGTTGAGGATGCACCTCAGCATGACAAGATAGGAGATGTCTACTATCCCACGACCTTTGCGGTAGGCTTTGATGCTCTGCTCATGGGCGATGTGAACGGTGACGGCAAGATAACTGCCATTGACGCTTCGCTTGTCCTTGTTGAGTGCGCTGAACTCTCCGAAAAAGGCGTCGGCAAGCTTGATGCGAGAAAGACCGCGGCTGCCGATGTCGATAAGGACGGCAAGCTTACTGCCAAGGATGCCTCTGCAATACTTGTCTACTGCGCTGACCTTTCCGAAAAAGGCTCAGCTACATGGAAGAACTGACAGTAAGCATTCCGGTACGCGTCTTATCCTTATAGAATTATTACAGCAGATATCGGGGGCTCCTTTCTCAAAAGGAGCCCCTCAATAATTACTGAAATACTTCCATAAGAGTATAACGCATACCGGAACGCATATGTCAGTACAACGAAAACAGCTGCCATTCCTGGCAGCTGCTTCGTTTTTTGGGGGACATTATAATCGGTGATGGAGCAAAGCGGGCGAAATAAATCCGCTAACCTTGCTTCAGCACCGATCGTGCTGAGTCATGAAGTCCGGGGACCTCGTGAATATCCGCAGCTTACGGGCTCGCTGCGAACAGGAAAGTGAGATCTCCGCCGCCATAAGACGGCGGAGAAAGGATACGCTTAGTTGCTCTTAGTGTATGTTGCCCAGAGATAACGTGCTGTAAGAGGAGTCTTGCCGTCGTAGGGCTTGAGCCATGCAACAGTATTGTCCTTTACGCTGGAATCGCTTACGCCGGGCCATGCGTTCATCATGATCTTGCTGGGGGTCTTCGGCACATCACCGTTCATTGTATGTACCGGATTGCCGTCAACGTACCATGTGATGTGGTCGGGCTGCCAGTCAAATCCGTAGGTGTGGAATTCGAGAGATGAATCAAATCCGAGGTCGATCATTACTTCGTGACCGCCCTGTCCGTTGCGGTAGTAGTTGATCTGCATCTTTGTAGTATCCTTACCGAGGATCTCGATGTCGATCTCGTCCCAGGGATTCTTCTGACCGTTAACTACATCGCTCGGACCTGTGTAGGTGAAGAACGAAGAAACAACGCCGTCGTTCTTGATAGCCTGCATTGAGCACTCATAGTAGCCGTAGTGATAGAACTCATTTGTACGGTACTCACCGCCGGAATACTGTCTCTTGTCTTCATCGTATCTGTGGTTGTCCCAGTCCTGATCTATCGTGAGGTACATATAGCCGTCCTTGATGCCGGTATTCTTCTTGTACCACCAGTTATCGAAAACGCTGCCGTTTGTCCAGCCGTCGGAAGCGAAGAAGTCGCCTGCCTGACCGGCGTGGAAATTGGATACCATAGTAGCGTTGCTGTTCATGGGAGTACCCTTTACGGGGAAGCCTGCAACGAATTCATCGTTTACGGGAGATGTAGTAGTTGTTGTGGTTGTTGTAGATGTTGTGGTCTGCGTAGTTGTAGTAGTTGTCTGAGTTGTTGTTGTGGAAGTAGTAGGAGGATTTGTTGAGTATGACTCAGGGAGAGAGGGGATAAGATTGAGCTTATACTTCTGGATAGCAAGAGCGTCCTTGTTGGTGATGCCGTTGCCGTTCTCGTTAACGTCTCCGTTAGCCGCGCCCTTGTCAGTAAGGTGGTACTTATCAGGATTGCCTATGCTCTGCATGATGAGTACGGCGTCAGCCATATTTACCTGATCGTCGCAGTTAGCGTCGCCCCAGAGGATACCTATGGGAGGATCAATAATGCTGCTGTTGCTTGAAGCAGTAGAGGAGATGAGGTATGTGAGAGGAGAATTCCAGTAGATAGTGATCTCGTTTGTGGAATAGCTCTCGGAGTTGTCTATCCAGCACTTTGCAGCCGGAGCGTCAGCGCAGTAAGCCTTGGCAGCACTGTCCTCGAGGCTCTGGTCAACACCGCCTACGAGCATACCCTTCATTGCCTTGCCGGCAGCCATAGAAGGACGGTGGTGAGGATTCTGAGGAGATACTGTGCCGTATCCGGTAACGAAGCTTGTGCCGAGGGGATTAGTGCCGAGGAGGTAGTCGAGCTGCTTCTGAGCTGCTGTGAGGTACTTCTCCTGACCTGTGAGCTTATAAGCGAGGGAAAGGATAAGTCCTCTGTCAGCAACGTTCATATTGCTGCCCCAGTCATACTTTGTGATAGAAACGCCGTATGCAGAGCTGTCAACTGTCTTGAGGTAGGTATCTGCTGCTGAGATAACGGCATCGGAAGCTTTCTGGTAGCTTGCTGAGGATTTGTCAGCATTGGGCATTGTGAGGAGAGCAACAGCGCCGTAACCGCCCATGTCAGACCAGCCGAGCTCGGAGTTGACAGTGGTAATGGAGCTGAGGTACTTAGTCTCGCCTGTCATGCGGTACATCTGAGCAGCTGCCCAGCTTCTCTCGTCCTTGTCGTTCTTGTAGAAATCAGCGTAGTCACCGGTAACGATGTCCTCGGGATTAACGAGAACGTAGTTCGGGTTGGACTCGAGCCAAGCCCAAGCCTTTTCAGCAGCACTCTTGCAGGTGTTTGCAAATGCAGGATCGTACTGCTTGAAGAATTCATATGCGAGCGCCATAGAAGCGCAGAAATCAGCAGTTGCAGTTGAAGAAACGGGAGTAACGAAAAGCTCGCCTGTTTCCGCGGTAGGAGCAACATAGCCCGGGAAGGTCTTGCAGCTTACCTTGTGGAATACGCCGCCGTTGGTATCCTGCATCTTGAGCATCCACTCAAGCTCGAAGCGTGCTTCGTCGAGGATATCGGGAGTGCCGTTGCCGCTCTCGGGGATACCTGTGCTGTCGCCATAAGCGGCAGGATTCTCCTGATAAGCATAGAAGAGGTCAGCGATAGTCTTTGCAGCCGGTACTACATATCTGCCGTAGTCGCCTGCATCGTGCCAGCCGCCGGAAACGTCTATCTTGCGGTCTGTGCCGTAAACAGTAGCGAGAGTATTGTGGCAGGCAGCGTGACCGAAGTCGGGATCGCTTACCTGAACGCCGCAGCGCTGGAGGTAGAGCA
Source organism: Ruminococcus sp. (assembly GCA_017525915.1). Lineage (GTDB taxonomy): Bacteria > Bacillota > Clostridia > Oscillospirales > Ruminococcaceae > Ruminococcus. The sequence goes on along the minus strand of JAFXSC010000012.1, from coordinate 116,622 downwards.
TCTTGATTGAGTCGGTGAGAAGGTTATTGTAAACGTTGCTGCCGATCTCGAAAGTATAGGACTTCTCCAGACCTTCGCACTCGATGTAGTATTTGCCGGGAACGGTAACTGTCGAGAAGTCGCCCTGCCAGTTGGTCTCGTTGGCGGAGCTGTTCGAGATAGAGCTGCTGAGATTGCCTGTATAAGCAACTGCGCCTGTGTCAGCGTTGATCACCTTGAACTGTGTCTGGTTGGTGACACCGCGGAATACAGCGATCTTCTTGCTGTCGGGAGTGTAGCCTACCTGGTTGATATTGATATTGTTCTCCTTGGTCTGTGTGGACGAGTAGTCAACAGCACTGTCGTCGATGAGTTCAAGAGAAACATTGTCGATATAGATAGTGTGCTCCGGAAGAACTCCCTCATGTTCTTCCTGGATACCGCAGTTGAAAACGAGCTTGGACATGATATCCGTGTCATATTTCATAGTGAAAACGTGGTTCACAGTCTGCGGAGTTGAGGTCAGTTCAAGACCGTCCCATACATAAGCGGTGTACTTGCCGCCGTTCTGCTGAATCATTCCTTCAACATAGCGGTCAACAGTAGATGAGATATCGTACTTCAGACGGTAAACGCCGTTCTGGTAGAGCGGTATGATATCGTAGAATGCCTGAACAGAATAGTTCTTTTCGCCGACATCGGATACCTTGAGAGCAAGCGCGCCGTTTTCGGTCGAAAGTGTACACTTACCGCCGGACTCCTTGTAGGTGCCCCAGCCGGATGTACCGGTTGCGAATTCACCGTTTTTGATGATGTTTCCTGCGGCAAAAGTAACGGTGTTCATGACAGGCATGGAAGCAGCCATGATGGTCAGTGCAGCCGCAGCTGCTGCGAAACGTTTCAAACCTTTGAGCTTCATAAGAATTTCCCCTCTCGAAATTAAATCTCCGGCAGTGCTAAAGCCGGGATGGTCGTATTACTTGCACTTAAATTATAACGTATCATAGCCGGAAAGTATATAAGATTTATGACAAAAATGGTAATATCATGACATATAGTAGGCGCATAAAAACAAAGCCCTGCCCCGTGAGCTTACGGAGGCAGGGAAGAAGTCATTTCTGCGGTATGACCCTGATGTCGTACTGCTTCTTGTACTGCTTCGGGGTCGTGCCGATATACTTGCTGAATATCTTGATAAAGTAGCTCTGAGAGCTGAAACCGAGCAGTGCGCTTATCTCGGTATCGGTGTATTCGGTGTAGAGGAGAAGAGCGGCAGCTTCCTCGATCTTGAGCTTGTTCACATGATCGCCGAACGCACAGCCGGTCTCTTTTTTGAACAGGCGCGAGAGGTAAGCAGAACTGAGTTTAAGGTGAGAGGCAGTGCTTTCGAGGGTTATGCGGCTGTGGAGATGGCGGATGATATAGTCTATCGCGCGGACGACCTGCTTTGAGTAGACACCGGCGAGCTTCTGCTGGCGCATTTTGTTGGTATACCCCTCGATCATCTCGGCGTGAACGGCACGCAGCTCGTCTTCGGTGGTGCATTTGTCGGTCTTCATGATGTAGAAGTCACTGAGACTGTACGAGGCTTCGGGCGTGAGACCGCCCTTTATGCAGTATCGGGCGATAATAGCCGCGAGCACTACCATGTGGTATTTGAGATTACGGATATGGTTCTCGCTGAGGATACCGCAGCCCTCGGAGTTGAGCGGCTTCATGAAGAGGCGGACGAGCTCCATATTGCCGGAGCATATCGCCTCATAGAAGGCTATTTCGCGGTCGAACGAGGCGTGCTCAAAGTCGTCCTCGTGCTGAGAGAATAAGTGCTGCGCTATCATTTTTTCAGTGTTGTTGTCCATAGAAAGTCCCCCTTTCCTGACAATAGTATTATACCACATTTCCTGTTATTTTTCAAGTACAAAAAAAGGACGGTATAAAGCCGTCCTTTTGCATTACAGATATTTTAAAAGCTCGTCCCTTACACCGTCGAGACGGCTGTCAGAGATACCGAAATCCATTTCCTTATAGCTCCATATTGCTCTTCCGATGCCGTGCTTTTCAAATACAGAGTTTATACATTTCAGCCATTTGAGGCTGTCCTCGGGACCAACAACGTCGATAACGCCGTATTCGCCGCAATAAAGGGAAGCATTGTGCTTTTCAGCCTTCTCTATCGCTGTGGAGAAGAGCTTTTCAAAATATGCCTCGTCACAGCCGGATTCCTCAAAGCTGAGTCTTTCCTCGGGGACGATATCGTTAGTCCAGTAAGCACCCTGATGAGTGAACTTCAGCGGCTCATAGCAGTGCATATTGTAGACTACCTTGTCATCATACGGAGGGTCGAGTGCGAAAACCGTATCGGCAGCGTTGTTGTGGTAGCTGCCCACAAGAATGAGAGTGTCCGGAGCGAATTTTCTGATACGGGGGATACAGATGCTTACGATCTCGTTCCATTTGCCGATATACTGCTCGTCAGTAACCTCGTTGAGGAGCTCGAAGGCGATGTGCTCCGGATCGCTGCCGAAGCGCTTTGCTATTTCCTCCCATAGCCTGTAAAAGCGTTCCTGATATTTTTCGCTGTCGAAGAAGCCGCTCTCGTTCTCGCCGTAGTAATCAAACGAGAAACCGGCGGTTTTATGGAGGTCGAGGATAACGTTGAGACCGTACTTTCTGCTGAGTTCAACAGCTCTTGCAAGTCTTGCGAAGCCTTCCTCAATGTATGTGCCGTCGCTGTTTTCGATAATATTGTAATCAAATGGGATACGGACATGGTCGATGCCCCATGATGCGGCAGTCCGGAAGTCCTCCTCTGTGATAAAGCCGTTGAGTCTTTCCTCACTGTAATCGCACTGTGAGAGCCAGCCGCCGAAATTCAGACCTTTGTGAAAATTGCTGATAGCCTGCATGATATCTACCTCCAACTGGTATTAGAATTTAATGTCGGCTAAACTTAAAATGCAATAAAATGAAAGATTTTTCTTGCACTATGTCTGCCCTTCCGGGTAAATGTGCCTGACATCAATCAGTGTGCTAAAAATATAAAGAATACTCGCCCCCGAACAAAGTCCGGAACAATAACCGTCCTGTGGCGGTTACTGAGGTCACATTGATTATAGCATTTTACAGGTGGGAAATATATCAAATTCATGACATTTTTGACATATATTTGCAGTATTTGAAAAAATGTGATTTCCCCCATAAAAACAATACAGCCGTGAATACTTCACGGCTGATCGTCTGATTTGTCCATACCCTTACATATGAAAATTCAGTTTATAAGAGCGCTGCCGCCGTTGTGCAGATGACGGCAGCGGCCTTAACTAATTAAGAAAAGAACCAGTAATCCAGTGTTACGTCGTCGCTGAATTCGATGTAGATGTCCTTTGTGCCAGAGGGAGAAGATACAGAACCGAGAGTGCTCTCAGCGCCGCTTGAGAGGTCGATGTATCCGATAACGTCGCCGTCTACTGAGCCGGTGGTGAACTTGAGCTTGCCGCCTGAGCCCTTGGCTGTTATGGACTTAACTCCCTTTGAGAGGTCTGCGCCGGAAACCTTGATCCAGTCGCCCTTCTTTCCCTTTACAGTTGTGTCACCGCGACCGCTTACTGAAATGTTCTTGGACTGGTTGGACATTGTCTCAGCCTGAACCTTTGAATAAACATCGAGCTTTTCAATCTGTGTGCAGCCCTTCATGTCGCCGTTGCAGGTGATCTTTCCGTTGCTGAGGGTAGCTTCATTGATCTGAGTTGAACGGTAGTTACCGTCCTTGCTGTCAGTAAGCTCGCCCTTTGTATTATAGAACTTATAGCCGTTTGCCTGTGTCATGCGGATAGCCTGCTGGCGGCTGTGGTAAGCAACATAGAGTCTATCCTTGAATGAGATGATAGAGTGGTGGTTGTTACCGCCGTTATCAATTCTCTGTGAGCCTGTATTCTTGAATACAACGCCCTGATACTTGTAATCCTTGAGAGGATTTGTTGATGTCATGTAACCGATATCAGCGTTGCTGAATGAATTGCCGTTTTCGCTTGCACCGCCGGGAACGTTCCAGTTGTGGCAGAATGAGTAATACCATGTGTCGCCGAGCTTGATCATGCTTGAGTCCTCAAAGAGGTAAGGTGTGCCGGGATCAATAGGTGTACCTACGATTGAGATCATGTCATCGCCGAGCTTAGCAATACGTCCCTGCTCTGTCTTGGCAGCCTTTCCGTTCGGAACACCGCCGCCGTATGCGATTATACCTGTATCAGTAACAGGATCATAGTAAACGCCGGGATCGAAGAGCCATGTTACGTTGCTGTTGGGGGTGCTTCTTGAAATGAGCTCGTGACCGAGAGGATCCTTTACATTCTTGGTGAATGTCGGGTCATCTGCTGTGATAACGCCGATACCTGAACCGTTGTTTGCGAAGTAAAGGAAGAACTTATCCTGTCCGCCGATATTCTTCCAAGCAGCATCAGGAGCCCATGCGTTATTAGCCCATGAAGCGATAGCGCCGGAAGTTCTTGTCTTTGCAACAGGGATCTGACCGTGGTCGGTCCAGTTTACCATATCTGCTGTTGAGATGCAGTTGATATAGCCTGAAGCATAGGTATTCTCCTGCATATTGCCGTTGTTCTGATACTCGAATTCATCAGCTGTCGTGTAGAGGTAAAGTCTTCCGTCATAAACGAGCCAGCCGGGGTCAGCGCCGAAACGCTGAGTTGTGCAAGGGTTGTTCTCGCCGTCCTTCTTCCATGTGGAAGCAGCAGTTATACCGCTGAATGCGGTCACGAATTCGCTAACATTGGGCTTTGTTATAGGAGGCTCGGGGAATTCCTTGATCCTGCCCATCACGAAGTTCTGCTCGAGAACGAGGTCAGCAACTTCAAGAGAACCGTTCTGGTCAACGTCGGCAGCTCTTGCTGCGAGCACGTCGCTTATACCGTTCTTGAGGCCCTTGCGGATAGCGATAACGTCGAATACGTTGATCTTGCCGTCGAATGTAACATCACCGATGTTGAGTGTGCGTACAACGGGAGCCTTCGGACCAGCGATCTTTGTGCCTTCAACAGCACCGATAACTTCGTCAACGTAGAAGTCGCCGGTAGACTCATCGTCGGTCTCAACATAGATCAGAAGATTGGAAGCATCTTCCGGTATTGTATAGCTCTGATTTGCAAGCTGAATCCAGGAACCGCTCGGAGCAGTGCCGCTTGCGATCTCGCTGTAATGAGCCTCGTTGTCAGAACCTGTGTACTGGAGAGTGAACTTGAACTTTACAGTGTCAAGTGTAGGAGATGTCGAGCAGGCGAGAGCTGAGAAGCTGAATGTCTTGCCGGGCTCGAAGGGATTTGTGCTGATGGAGTAGCTTGCGCCGTTCCAAGAAGCTGTTCTGCCTGAGCAGTAGAGTGACTGTGTTCCTGCATAAGCTGTGTCTGAGCTTACCTTTACGGAAGCGGCGCCGCGTCCTGACCAATTGAAGGTGTCACCCTCAAATGTGTGGTGGAAGTAGTAGCCGTTCTCATCGGGCTCAATGAGTTTGGGAGGAAGGGGAACGAAGCCTGTGCTTCCGGGACCTGTGTAGGGGATACCGGTAGTCCACTCGCTTGTGGGGATAATGCTTGTTATAGCCGTATAAGCTGACTTAGGCTGATTGCTTCCGTTGTAGAGGAGCGGATAGTTGGGCTTGTTCTCATCTCTGTCCTTTATGCGAACCCAGGAGTTGCTGTCGTTAGGACCCCATACCTGAACAAGAGTGATCTTGCCGGGGTATGTGTTGTTCTTGTTTACGTCAACGCAGTGCTGGAATATAGCCTTGTACTTTGTAGCCTGCTGAGCGTCTGTATACTTGTTGTTGTCGCGGGAAAGATCAAGCTCGGTTACCTGGACCTCGATGCCGAGGCTGAGGTACTCGTCCATAGCCTTGATATATTCCTCGGTGGAGCCCCATGCGTTTTTGTCTGAGCAGTCCATATGTGACTGCATACCCATACCGTCGAGAACTCCCTTAGCCTTGAGGGGCTTGAGGATGGAGTTGATGATGCTGCTCTTCTTGCCGCCTGCGTACTCGTTGTAGTCGTTGTAGAAGAGCTTACAGGTCTCAGGAGCGTACTGCCTTGCGAAGGTGAATGCCTGCTCGATGAAGTCGTTGTTGCCGTAGATCTGTACCCAGGGAGAAGCTCCGTTGCCGTAGCCGCCTGATCTCGGACCTCCGTTGCCGCCGTCAGAGATACACTCGTTACATACATCGTATGCGTAGAGGTCGAGCTGAGGATACTGCGTCTTGTACAGATCGAACATATTCTTGATGTAGCTCTCAAGGCGCTGATTCATCGTAGCCTTGTCGCACCACTGACCGCCGTCCTGGAAGTTGGTCTTGAAGAACCACTGAGGAGTCTGGCTGTGCCATACAAGAGTATGTCCGCGGAAACTGAGGTTGTTCTTGACACAGAAGTCCGCGATAGCTGCGAAGCTGCTGGATTTTACCTTGATATTGGTATTTGAAGAGCCGCTCTGAACGAGAGTAGCGTCAGGCTTTGTCTCGTTCTCACACTCGATAGCATTGTGATCCTTGAGGATAATGCCCTGAATTGCTGAATTGTTGATAGTACCGCCGTTGAAGATATTACCAACGCGGAAGTATTCGCCGAACTCGTCCTTCAGACCCTTCTGGGACTGAGCAGCGTAGGTAACGTTTGCATCGCGCTTTTCGGTAATGCGAACATTATCGAAGCTGAAGTCGTTCGTGCTGTCTGTTCTGATAGTAATAAGGAACTCGCAGCTTCCCTTGGGAGCCTTGAAGCTCTTTGTGAGGGTAGCCCACTCGCCGCCCTTAACTTCTTCGTTAATGAGCTCGACAGTAGTTTCCTCCTGTGTTTCCTCATCAATGTAGAGAAGGGAAATGTGGAAGGTCTCATCGTACTCACTGAAAACGTCGAAGCTGTAATTGTACTTTGTGCCGCCCCAGAGATAGAGTCCCTTTGAGGAAGCAACACCGTCCTCGGGAGATGTTCTTCCGGAGAGTTTCATACCTCTTGAACCGCCGAATCCGCCGCCGTTTACTGCATTAAATACAGTGTCGGTATTTGTGTTGTACCATCCGTCGAAGTTGGCTTCAAACTCGTTCTCTACGATCGTTGCTGCATAAGTGTTTGAAAAATATGCAGGCATTGATGCGAAAACGGTTGAGAAACACATAGCTGCGGTTATGGCTGCACCAATTTTTGTCTTCTTCATTGCAGATCACTCCTTTTTTAAGATTGATAGATAAACATTCAGTATGGTTGAATTAATTATACACTATTCATTTTTTGTTCACAACCCACATTGTGTAGATTAGGTGGACAATATCAATATTTTGAGTAGAAAATGCACAGTATTTTTTCGTCAGCAATATTATTCTAAACAAAACTCATCAAAAAGTCAATAAATAATCATGCAGGATTTATAACATTTTTGTGCTAACATTAAAAATATTTCCTGCTTTAATTCACAGAAAGTTTACATTGTCACGCCTAAATTGTAATACCAATCGCTTTTTGGTGTGATATAATATATAAAGGGGACTGCGCCCGGAGGCTTGGCGCAGGCTATTCTGCATAAGAGAGGTGACAACTATGCTGCCCAATATTTCGGTCCAGGCTTGCGGACTGATACTTATCTGTCTGATATGCTTCTTTACATTTAAAAAACAGAGCATCGTACTCAGAAGCTCTTTTATATACAGATATCTTCTCATAGTTACCTCCGTTTGTATAATGGCGGATATTCTGTCGGTGATCGGCATAGTCTATGCACCTCACAGGCTCGCTGTCGCGGGCTGCAAGGCTTACCTCTTCATGGTGCTCTGGACGAGCTTTTTCTCGTTCAACTATGTGTGCTATGACATATCCGGCAAGAAGCGTATGAAAATGCTCAGATGGATGTTTGTCGGTCTGACATTTGTCTGGAGCATCGCCGTGCTGTTCATGCCGATAAACCTGCATAACGAAGAAGCGGTTTACAGCGACGGTATGGCGGTCAATTTCGCGTTCATACTTGCACCGATATACATATTGGGAGCGTTGGCGCTGACCTTTGTTTTCAGCAAGAAAATGAACCCTTACCGCAGAAATTCTGTGCGTATATGGATGTCTCTTGAAGCTGCCGCAGCGCTTATTCAGGTGAACAGGCGTGAGCTTCTGCTCATAGGCTTCATGATGGCTCTCGGCGTTACCGTGCTCTTTGCGAGACTTGAGAACCCGGAAGCCGGTATCGACAGCAGGACCGGCGCTTTCCGTACGCATATCCTCAGGGACTATCTCGATCAGCTCTATGACAGCGGCGAACAGCAGGCATTCATAATAATATCCGGCAGTGAGGATATTAAGGACGATCCGGATGTTGAAGACCGGCTTCTCCGCGATGTTGCACAGTATTTGATCTCGCTGTCGGACGGAAAGGTCTTCCGCGGCGGCGGAAAGGATTTTATAGTTGCGTTCCCTTCCGCTGAAAAAGCCGAAGCGACCGCTCCCGAGATCGCAAGGCGTTTCCGTTCAAACTGGCTCGAAGACCTGTACATAGCTCCGAATTTCATGATAGTACCGGATATTTCGGTATTTGCAAATTCCGGTGAGTTCCTTTCGCTTTACCGGTATTACGCAAACCTGAGCGTTTCTGCCGATGATGAGTTCAGGGTGCTTGATGTGAAGGCACTTGAAGAACTGAGGAATTTCCGCCTTATGCAGCGTGAGATACGCGATGCGCTTGCAGAGGACAGGGTGGAGGTCTTCCTCCAGCCGATATACTCTGTCCGGGAGGGCGCGTTTGTATCTGCGGAAGCTCTTGTAAGGCTCCGTGACAGGAACGGCGGACTTATAATGCCCGGAAAATTCATTCCCGTTGCAGAGCGCAGCGGACTTATCGAGCCGATAGGCGACCGGGTGTTTGAGATAGTGTGCGCCCTTATACGCAATCATGATGTCAAGCGCTTCGGACTGCGGTATATCGAGGTAAATCTGTCCGTTGTGCAGTGCGAGAACAAGAGCCTTGCCGAGAGGTATTCCGGGATCATCGACCACTACGGTATATCGCCGCAGTCGATAAATCTTGAGATAACGGAATCGGGTTCGATAAAGCAAAACCGGGTGCTCATTGACAACATGGAAAATCTCAGGAATTTCGGGTGCAGTTTTTCTCTCGATGATTTCGGCACCGGTGAATCCAACCTTAATTATATAGTAAATATGCCTGTGGATATCATTAAGATAGACCGCACGATGACCATAGCTTACTTTGACAACGACCGTGCACGGGTTATGCTTGAATCCGTGACCGGTATGATAAAGCAGATGGGCATGAAGATAGTTGCGGAGGGCGTTGAGGAGAAATACCAGCTCGAAGCACTGTCGGAGCTTGGCGTTGACTATATACAGGGGTATTACTTCTCGAAGCCGATACCTGTTCCGGAATTTCTTACGTTCATGAGGAACAGCATCGAAAGTGCATAAACGAACGGGCGCACATTGTGCGCCCTTACTTATTATACAGTAATGATCTCAGACAAACGAAATGCCCCGCAAGAGCGGGGCGTTTGATCTGCAACGGATTCAGACAGCGCCGTGAACGGCAGCTCGCCGGTGTGTTAGCTGTACAAAATTGTTGACACTGCCGTGAGCGAAAGCAGACTTCCGCTCATAAAAAACAGAGCGAGCCTGCGAGCGCCAACGTGGAAGCGCCCGGCAGCTCGCCGGTGGAGCAGATAACGGGGGTCGAACCCGCCTCCTCAGTTTGGGAAACTGAAGTAATAGCCGCTATACTATATCTGCATGATGGGTCTGTTTCGATAAATGAAGTATAACATAATCTGCGCTGTTTGTCAAGAGGGGATAAGCGTATATGGAGTCAGTCTTTGTTTGTTCAGAGAGCTTTTTCGTGCGGAGTTGCCTCCGCACGAAATCGTTCAGCTATTTCAGATCGGCAAAACCGTTCTCGATGACCCTTCCGCTGAAATACCATGCCGGTTTTATGACAGTGACAACGTCTCCTGCACTCAGCGCTTCGTCTGAGCTCATCGGGGTATAGTGGTCGAGATTAGTCTCGTTTATCACTACCTCGCTGCCCTGTTCATATATGATACCTGCAGCCGCGGCGGCTTCCAGAAGCGCACCGGCAAGCGTACTGACCTTTTCAGGCTCACTGCTGCCGATCATCGGGACGATATACTTCACGGACGACGCCTTTGCGTCGCTGTCAAGACGGTTGTCAACACGCTCGCTCCACTCCTTGAACAGAGTTGCTTGACGCTTGAGCTTGCCGTTTGAAACGTCGAGCAGACCGTTATACAGTCCCGTGAATACTTCGGGAGCAGCAGCTAATTCATTTGTCCAGAGAGCGATGAATTTTTTCCTTTCAGAGGGCTTGTCAAGTCCCTTCCTGCCGGAGAAAAATGCTTTAAATTTAGAGAAAATGCTCAATTGTCACGTTCATCTCCTTTGAGGTATGAGGAGGCTATTATCTGCTCGATGAGCTTTCTGCGTGTGATGATCTCATTCACCAGATACGATGAAAGCAGCGAAACTTCGCCTATGATGTGGTCTTTGGAAGCGTCGGTTATGCAGGACATCAGGTCGGTAAGAGGATCGCTCTCGGCGCCTTTTACCGTAGCATAGTTCAGACGCATCTTGCTCAGAGGACTGTATCTGAACTTCATAGTATCATCGCTGAAAAGCTCGCAGAGATAAACACCGGCATCGGATACGAAGAACTCCCTCTTGTCGGCCTTTGAGTGAGTGTAGATGTAGTTTTGCATATTGCCCTTCTGAGCGAAGAATTTCGGGTGAACGCAGGGCGTGCCGTCGTACTTTCCGTACTTCTTAGTGACAGACTTCTCGATCTTTTCGTGAAGAATGAGCTGATTGATGAAGGAATCCCTGTAGATGCTGTTGATTTTCTGATATGCCTGTGTTTTTCTGAGTTCACGGAAGAGGTTTTCGAGGTAGTCGGCGATACCGTCAACATTTGCCTCCGCGATGCGCTCGCCTCCGGAGAGCAGGTGCTTCTGCTTTATCATCGACCTTGTAATAAGCTCTGCCCACGAAAGCGCGTGGAGTGTGCCGAAGGACTCCTTGTAGCGGATGCCGTATGTGGTTATGGCGATACCGTTCGCGCCTCTCTGGAACCATGAGGAATCACCGAGGAAAAGTATGGTCTCGCCGTTCGGGATGCCGAGTACGTTCACAAGTATATCAGGCCTTGAAGTAGGCTTCAGTTCCGGACTGTAAAGGCTGTATGCCGAAAGTGTGCTATTGTACTTTTCCACTGACTTGCCGAGCCGCACATTGCATTTCTCGATGGCAGCTGTGTATTCACTCACTGGTACAGCGTACATATCATACGGGATATATCTGTCATACCGCGATAATTCGGGGAGCTGATAGGTCTCCGGGTCGAACGGCTCATCGGCGAAGAAGACTTCCTCTTCCTCATCGGCAGTGACACCGGAAGTCTCAGGCACCGGGAAAGGTGCAGGCGAAGGAGCATCAGCCGTCACCGCAGCTCTGTTCTGACCGGAATTGTATACTCTTATCTGGAGCTTGCTGTATGCAAGACCGAGGGCAACGGTCTCCTGCGGCTTGGCAATGTCGATTATCCTGCCCGGGTCAGCCATGATCTTGCCGAGAGAGACCGCCTTATCGTCCGGAACGCCGATCGGTGCGCCGCTGAGCATCTCATGGACGAAATACCACTGGCTGTGACCGCCTGTGAGTATTATGAGGTCGATATCGTTCTTGTCAGCTATCTGACCTGTCTTTATGCACTCGTCCAGACTTCCGTTGACAAGAGCAGCGAACTTGGCGAGATAATCGCCTGCGATACGCTCGAATTCAGCCCTGTTGAGCTCGAACGGCTCCATTTCCGAATCGAGGATATCAAGCACATTGTCACCGGCTGCGTAGGTAGTAACGCTCTCATTGCGCCTGAGTGAGCCGGAAACGTTATTCTCCTTCCATGCCTTGTAGTCGTTCAGCTTTACTCTTTTTGCAAAGACAGGCTTCACATCGTCCGGCACCTTTTCGATTATATAATTGCTTAATATCTCGTCGAGCTCCCTGCCGCCGAAAAGTATCTCACCGCCCTGCGGCCATGTGCAGAGTATCTCGTTATTCGGCTCCTCGCCGTGGGTATAGCGGCTTATCACAATATCGGTAGTACCGGCGCCCATGTCTATGAGCATGATGTTGGCGGACTGTCCGGGCTGGATATAGTTCTTCTTCTCGAGCATTCCCTGACTGAGTGTGATGACTGCGGTTATCGCAGCCTTAGCCTCGTCCATGCCTTCAACGTTCCTGAAACCGGCATCAACAGCAGCCTGTATCATGAACTGCCTTGTTGCCTCGCTCCATTTTACGGGATAGCTGACGATAGTCTTTTCTTCGGCTTCTGCATTGCCGATATGACCGCCGTCGCGCTGGTCCTTGTACTGCTCGTAGAGGTATTTTATGAATTCGGCGGTAAGCGCACGGGCTTCCTCGGAATTCTCGCCTTCAAGGTCTATCTTGAAATTCTGGTAGATGGTCTGACCCTTCCTGTTTATGGCAGCGTCATAACCGTAATTCACCTTGCCCTCGCCCTTCTGGACGAGAGTAGGGACCATTACTGCACCGTTGTTGAAGGTGATGCTTCTTGCAAGAGTGACGTCACGTTCCTGTGACATCCATTTTTCGTTTTCGCCCTCGCCGGTAACGTTGTAATTCTTGGCTCTGACAACAGATGTGCTCGTACCGAAATCAATACCTATAATTCTTTTTTCCGGCATATCTATTCCTCCTGTTATGATGTGGTGCGTTGATATACTTGCTCTGTTACAATATGTACAGCTCAGAGTGCAGGACCATTAACCGCCGGAACTTTCAGCGGCAGATATAATTAATGTCTGTTCGGTCATGGTATTATTTCTGTTCAGCTATCCTCTTTCCGTGATGACCGTTATCGAGCAGGGCGTAGAAGGGCCTGAGGGCCTTGTCGCAGTTCAGGAGTTCCGAGAGCCTGTTGATAAGTCTGTTTTCGAGCGCACCGTCGATAGTCTTCTCATAGAGCCTGATATTTACAGCCTCATCGAACAGCTTGTAGAAATCGCCGAGCTTTTTCTCGTAATCTTCACAGGGGGCGAATACGCCGACAGGCTTGCGCGGGTCGAATTTCTTATCGCTTCCGGGAACAGTATAATCGCTGCGGAAGCTGAGGTCCTCGAAGGCGATGGGTCTGCCCTCGGTTATGGTGCTGTCAAGGAATTCCGGGTCGCCTGACATGACGATAGCAGCGCTGCCCTTGAGCTCGGGAAGGTTTATGGGTCTGAGCGCATAGGTAACGGCATAGCGGATAGGGTAGGTCTCAATGACCGTGAAGCGGCTGCCGTCCTCCCGGACTGTTTTCTTTGCCCTTCTTCTGCGAAGGAACGGAACGGTGATACAGTCGGTATCGTTTATCCTGCGGATAACGGGAAGTCCCGGAGCGTATTCCATAGGCATACCTATGCCTGCAATGAATTTATCGCTTTTCATCTTCCTGAGAAACTTCTCAATAGAAAAATCCTGTCTCATAACAAAACCCCTTTCGGTATAGATATATCATAATCAATAGTCATATTCTTCTGTAACAGCCTTTATCCATTCTGCCTTGGCTTCTTCGTAGGCAGTCTTGTCGCCGTTTTCAAGTGCGCTGCTCATAAGTCTCTGGAAGAACATTGATGTGAAATCGAGATCAAAGTCAAAGTCAAGGTCGAGGTCGTCATCATCTTCATCGTCCTCGTCATCATCTTCGCCGTCTTCATCGTCCTCGTCGAAGTCCTCATCGTCTTCATCATCGTCCTCGGTGCCCTCACAGCCTTCATTGCCGTCCTCAGCATCTTCAATGTCATCATTGAAATCCTCGTCAAAGTCCTCATCGAAGTCCTCATCGTAGCCCTCGTCAAAGTCTTCATCATAGTAATCGTCAAGCTCGCCGGAAGGCAGAGAATCACGGTATACCGGTACTCTTACGCCGTAGAACTCGCTGTCCTCCCATGCCTCCATGAATGTCTCGGCAGGTATCCTTACACCCTGACCGTTCGGTATGCCCGAATCGTTGAGTATCACCATCGGGTGCTCGGGGTCAGATTCGTCGATGCCTATGATCTCAACAGCGTGGTCGGGGGCTTCACCACCGTTAAATCCGAATATATCGTCACATTCGCCGTACCAGTATTCATCTGAATCAACTGCTGCAATGACCCTGTCGCCCTGTGCAAGGCTTTCCTTCAGATCCTCATAGGTCATGCCGTAGAAGGTCTCATTCGGGATGCCGCAGTAATCGAGCATCTTGTCCATATATTCCAGCGGAGTAGCGCCTTCATCATCGTACCAGCCGTAAGCTTCAGAAACAGCCTTCATGTCCTCGATATCTATTTTTGCGCCTGTGACCTCCTCGATTATCGATCTCTGTGCATGGAGTGCACAGGTCGGACCTTCCTGCCATTCCCACGTTTCCGTAGCGTATTCGGGATTACCGTAGATGCAGAGGTTTTCCTGTGATTCGGGATCAAAGTTGTCGAGCTCTGCGGCAGTGATCCTTTCGGCGCCGGTATCTATTCCGAGCAGCTCATAGATCTGTTTCATTTCCATATTTATCTCAACGGTGTCCCAGTAAGCGTTGTCGCTGTACAAGCCCTGAGAATAGTCATTGATATCCTCCTCGGGAGTATACTCGTACTCATAAAATGTGAATTCCGGGTTCTGAAATGTCATAATAATACCTTCTTTCTTTACGATCTGTTTGGTGCCGGTATCTTTACCCACACTGCCGCATCGTCCTCGTCGCCGAAGATGATAGCGTTTCCTTTTTCGAGTGCAGGTATCATGTATTGCTGGTCATCGCGGAAAGCCATGCAGGAAGCCATGACCTTCTGGTCGTCCGGTGCAGTAAGACGGTGAACGATCTTGTAGTTGGTGTTCTTGATAACATCGTCGATAAGTCTTGTCGGCACCTGATCTACTATGATGAAGCCCTGACCGTAGCCTCTTACCTCAGAGAGCATATTTCCGAAGAGGTCGGCAGCCGCACTCTGGGGACTTCCTCCGCGGCCTGAATCATGCGGCTTCAGCAGAACGTTGTGAGCCTCCTCGATGAGGCATATGTGCAGCAGCTCGTTTCGCTGAGCCCTTGCACGGTATTCGTTGTCGAACGTGTATTTGGATATGCGGTATTCATACAGCGCATTCATCAGCAGGGACATCATTATCGCCTTGTCCTTAGTGCCGGAGAGCCTGCTGACGTTGACTATGACGTTCGAGCTGAAAAGGTCGTCGAAATCAACTGAATTGGGGACGTTCATTATCTTTCCGCGCATACCGCGGCTGAGTGAACGGAAACGGGTCGTGAGTATCTCGGTAAGGTTGTCCTTGTTTTCCTTGCCGTACTGCTTGCGCGCCATGACGTTTTTGGCGGTATCGAGCATATCGTCTATGGTCGGGTAGCTTCTGATCTTCTCCGGCGAAACGAATTCGGTCTCGATGTCGATTCCAGAAGCATTCATCGCCTCGGTTATGGTCGCGTGTACTACCTCCTCGATGAGTATGGAAATAACGTCCTCGGAGGGGAGACAGGCATTGAGCAGGGTAGCGAATATCTCGCTGTGCTGGAGGAGGTCGGCAGTGCCGCCCTTTATGCAGGCAGGCTGGTAGCCGTTTATCTTCAGCTCCTCGACCTTTGTGCCTTCAAATTCGGTAACTCCCGGCATGAATATCCTGAACTGCTTCTCCGGGGGAAGGCCCTTGTTCATTTCAAGCGCCCACCTTACATAATCGTCCTTCGCAGGCTCAATTATCATCATCGGTACATCGCGCCGGAGCACCTCGTTGAGTATCTTCTTGCAGGTAGTGGACTTTCCGCTTCCCGTGCTGCCTGCAACGAGAGCGTGCCTTACGAGGGAGTTGACGTCTATATCGTAGGTAGTGCCGTGGACAATACCCATATCCACGAGATTGCCGATGCTTATCCTTGAATCGGTGCGGCATACAGAGGGATTGTTCGCAAAGCGAACCGCAGTTTTAACAAACCTTAGTCCGGGAACATCCTGCCTCGGGAGGGAGGTAGTGAGACTGAGCTCCTTTGTGTTTATCGGAGTGCTGACATACTGGTAGCGTTCACCGAGGATATGCCAGTTCGCGCCGCTGCTGCCGTACTCCCTGAACCTGTCGGGCTCGCTTTTAAGGTCAACATCAACGAGCGGGAGCAGGTCGAACTGTCCGCAGACTATCTGTCTTGCAGCATCCTTGTTCTTGAAGTGGTGTATGCGTATCGGCTCGAGATAGGTCTGGTCGCCGGAGTATATCGACCTGAGCATACCGGTAACAGTTGTGATATCCTTTGGCTGGGCGCCAAGAACGTACACGCCGGTATTCCAGAAGCCGAAATTTCTTCCGTCCATGAGCCTCTTTATATTCATCTGCGTCATCTGTTCGGCGTATTCCGCAAACTGATCGAGGAATTCGGTGTTGACATTTGTTGAACCGCCGGCAGACTTGCCGGTGCTTATGCCGAGAATGCTGCCGATGCCTGCCGCAAGGGAAGTGCCTATATTTGCGCCGATGAAGGCGTTTCCGGCTGATGCGCCGATAGTTGTTCCGAGAACGGAGCCGAGTATGCTGAGACCGCCGCTGATTACAGAGCCCTTGTTTGAACTGAGAGAGCTGCCCTCAGTGACCGTGGTCTTGACGGCAGTATGTATCTGGCTGCCTATCGAGCGGTATCTTGAGATTATCCTTGATATCTCCTGATCCATGATAGGATCGGCAATGACCATGAGAGCGTAGTCCCTGTCCTGTCCCTGATGGTCGCGTATGCCGAAGGCAAGCTGGTCGAGTGTCTGGATAAGCTCACCGTTCTCGCTGTTTATGAAGGAGGGGATGCCTGTGATAGCACCTATCTCCGTGAGGCAGTTCACATCATCATTGCTGCTTCCGCGGAGTATCGTGGAGAGTTCGAGTTCCTCGTCCTTTGTCAGTGATCTCAGACCTACGCCGGGCATAGAGCCGAAGGTGGCTTCTCTTATCTGTTCGACCGCGAGAGTGCTGTTGATGTTCTGCTTATCGGAGACGGTGCCGAGGAATATCCTTGTTTTTCCGTTTGACCTGAGAAGGAGGAACACCAGCTTGTAGCCCCATGTATGCAGGCAGGAGAGCGCTCCCTGCCATCTTGTCAGAAGGTCGTAATTGGCGTTCTGGTTGGGGTGTATCGGAAGTCTTTCGATCTGCACCCACTCTATCTTCTTGTATTTTTTAATGCCGGATACATTGAAGGTGTGCTCAGAAGCCTCGCTGAGATATTCTCTTTCAAAGAATTCTTCAAGAAGACTCAGATAAAAACTGTCGGGGATCTCAATATCAATATCTACCTTCTGATCTTTCAGGTTGATCTTTCTGAAAAGGTCCTTGGGGGAGACATTGATATCAACATCGTTTCTGATCGTGATTGCCATATTGATACCTCCTGATCCGGCATTTGAATAGATCATGCCTTATTTACGGTGATAAGCCCGGTGAACTCAGAGGGGAAATGCGCTGATGGCAGCTGTTTCCGGACGAAGAGTGACGGACTTTTCAATTAAATTAATTATATCATATAAATACCTTCCTGTTCAATTGACAAAACAGAAAAATAGCACTTGTGGATTTGTTAAATAACGACAATTTTTGTATAATATAGTAATTATTTGATATATATAACAATAACACACTTGGGTATGCCGCACCAGAACAGGAAAAGCCGTGCAGATGCACGGCTTGCGGAAACGGCAGAAATAAGCGCTGTCTGGAAAGAAAAAAGGCACTCCTGAGAGTGCCTTTGATTTATCTTATCTTTGAACCGACGGGGATGCTGTCATCGACAAAAATTACCTTCACGCCGTCGGGAGTATCAGCCGCGCAGATCATGCCATTGCTGTCAACGCCGCGGAGCTTCACGGGCTTGAGGTTGGCAATGAGCTGGAGCTTCTTGCCGATGAGGTCTTCCGGAGCATAATACTGAGCAATGCCGGAAACTACCTGACGTCCGCCCATGCCGTCATCGAGCTGGAGGCACAGGAGCTTGTCGGACTTCTTCACTCTTTCACAGGACACGACCTTTGCCACCCTTATCTCGACCTTGGCGAAGTCATCAATGGTGATCTCCGGTGCAAGGACTATCTCCTCAGCCGGAGCTTCCTCGCCCTTTTCCTCAGCGGAGAGCTTTGCCTGAGCGGCTTCCATATTCTTGCGGAGTATCTCGTTGAGCTCCTCTATCTCCTTGTCAACGTCTATTCTCGGGAAGAGTATCTCGCCCTTGTGAACGGTGACGTTTGCGGGAAGAACGCCGAAACTGCCGAGATTATCGTAACTGACGTCCTCGGCGGAAGCGCCAATCTGCTCCCATACCTTCGGCATCGTGGTAGGCATGAAGGGGGCAAGCAGAGCCGATGTTATGCGGATAGCTTCAAGGAGGTTATAGAGTACGGCAGCAAGTCTCGGCTTCATAGCCTCGTCCTTGCCGAGCTTCCACGGCTCAGTCTCGTCGATGTACTTGTTAGCGCGTGAAACGCCCTCGAATATAGTTTCAAGAGCCTGCTTTATCTTGGTTTCGTCAACGAAGCCGTCAACTGCGGAGCGGAGACCGAGTATAACGGACCTGAAGTCCTCGTCGATGTCAGCGCCCTCACGCTCAGTGGGGAGGGTACCGCCGAAATACTTGTCAGCCATTGCAACGGTACGCGAAACGAGGTTTCCGAAGCCGTTTGCGAGGTCGGAGTTTATGCGGTTTATCATTATCTCGTTGGAGAAAAGACTGTCCGCACCGAGAGCCATTTCGCGGAGAATGTGGTATCTTATAGCGTCCTGACCGTATCTCTCACCGAGTACAAATGGGTCAACGACGTTGCCGAGGGACTTGGACATCTTCTCGCTCTCGCCGTTTTTGCCTGCCATAGTGATCCAGCCGTGAAC
The DNA here is from genome assembly GCA_017525915.1 of Ruminococcus sp. Classification (GTDB taxonomy): domain Bacteria; phylum Bacillota; class Clostridia; order Oscillospirales; family Ruminococcaceae; genus Ruminococcus. Next base: position 97,669 of record JAFXSC010000012.1, on the reverse strand, counting down.
GGCAAGGTGCTTCGGGAGCGGCTGGTCAAGAGCCATGAGCATTGCAGGCCAGATGATAGCATGGAAACGCATGATGTCCTTAGCTACCATGTGAACGTCAGCAGGCCAGTATTTAGCGTAGTCATCGTGGGCGTTATTCTCGTAGCCGAGGGCTGTGATATAGTTTGAAAGCGCGTCTATCCAGACGTACACAACGTGCTTCTCGTCGAAGGATACCGGAACGCCCCATGTGAACGAAGTTCTTGAAACGCAGAGGTCCTCCAGACCGGGCTTTATGAAGTTGTTTACAAGCTCGACAGCTCTTGTCTTGGGACGGAGGTAGTCGGTCTCAAGGAGCAGCTTCTCGATGCGCTCTGCAAAGGGAGCCATCTTGAAGAAGTAAGCTTCCTCCTTGGCAAATTTCACGGGTCTGTGACACTCGGGACAGCAGCCGTTCTCGTCGAGCTGTGACTCGGTCCAGAAGCTCTCGCAGGGAGTGCAGTATTTGCCGGAATATTCGCCCTTATAGATGTAGCCCTTGTCGTAGAGAGCCTTGAAAATATTCTGTACCGCCTCAACGTGGTAATCGTCAGTGGTACGGATATATCTGTCGTAGGAAATGTTCATGTAGCTCCAGAGCTTCTTGAATTTATCGACGATGACGTCAACATATTCCTTGGGAGAGATGCCCTGCTCGGCAGCCTTCTGTTCTATTTTAAGACCGTGTTCGTCTGTACCGGTGAGGAACATTACGTCATAGCCCTGCATTCGCTTGTAACGGGCGATAGAATCACAGGCAACTGTCGTATAGCAGTGACCGATGTGGGGATCGCCGGAAGGATAATAGATAGGCGTAGTGATGTAAAAGGGTTTCTTTGACATAAAATCGCTCCAATCATTAAAATGCTGTCCGCCCTGATGAAAAGCGGATAATACTATTATACACCATTATTTCTGATTTGTCGAGAGGGTTTTTCAGATTTTTCACAGGACATTCCCTGCCTTACTGTTAAAGCAGGGAGCGCGCCGGACGCTGCCGGCAATTTCCTCCACTCGGGGCTTGCAAAAAAAAGAGAAGTGTGATATAATGAACATATCATCTGTTTTAGGAGTGATAATATGGAAAAAATATTCATTATCGGAGCAATGCCCTCTGAACTCAAGGACATCAGAGAGACTCTCGGAAAGGCTGAGATAAAGCATATCTCCGGCTTTGATTACTACATAAACACCTACGGCGGAAAGACTATTATCAACGCCTGCAGCGGCATAGCCAAGGTAAACGCCGCGCTCTGCGCCCAGATAGCCATTGACAGCTTCCGTCCGGACTGCGTTATCAACGCCGGTATCGCCGGAGGCATGAAAAACGAGATAAATGTCTGCGATGTGGTGATCTCCACAGAGGTGCTGCCCCATGACCTCGACCCCCACTTCCTCAAGGACTATCCGCCCTACTGCGGAGTATTCCCGGCTGATGAAAAGCTCATGGACGCTGCTGAGAAGGCCTGCGCCGAATATTCGGTAAAGAGCTTCCGCGGAAGGATAGTTTCGGGCGAGGCATTCATAACGAGCAGCGAGGTCAAGGCTGATATCCAGCGCAGATTCGAGCCCTCTGCCGTTGATATGGAGAGCGCGGCGGTCGGACACTGCTGCTACCTCAACTCCATGCCATTTGCAAGTATCCGCTGCATTTCCGACAACGCCGACGACGAGGGAGCTATGTCCTTCGATGAATTTGAGAAGATAGCCGCAAAGAAGGTCGCTGAGATAGTCCTCAGAATGACTGAACTGCTGTGAGGTCAATACCATGAAAAAAGCTGTTTCTGCCGCATTGGGACTGCTCCTTGCAGCCTCACCGGTGTGCTTCGGCGCTTCTGCCGTTGATGTAAATACCTATGAGCCTACACTGTACTTCCGCGCTTCCGCTGACGAAAATATCACCGTTCAGCCGAGCGGAAGGGTCTTCGTGAATATAAAAAAGCACCCGGAAGGCGTGAATGTGAATTCCGGGGTATACTACCTTGACGAAGCCAAGGCAACGAATATGGTCTTTGTGAAATGGCAGTCCAACGGGGACATCATAAGCCTTGCGAACAACACCGATCCCATAACCGCTGCCGGAGCCTGTCCGTACTCGCGGTGGAAAACTGCGAAGAGCATAAACATATCCGAGCACGAAAATATCTTCAGCGTGAGCTATGCGTCTACAAGCGCAAGTCCTCTTGCACTTACGGGCGATTCCTCGGACAGCTATCCGCTTGCCTGCTTTGATACGGTGATACCCGGTGATGCACCTGCCGGACTGTATGAGGTATCGTTCATAACAGACAACTCGGGCAACAGGTGCAACGCTTCATACGGCGAGCCGTTGAGGGATATAAGACCTTCCGGCGACCATGCGAAAAGCCTGTATATAGCGGTTTCAGACCGTGACCTCGGAGATGTTAACGGTTCGGGGAAGCTTGAAGCTGTTGATGCTTCAAAGATACTCATTGTCGCAGCTAACCTTGCCGAGAGCGGCGAGACCGGACTTTCTGCCGGTGAGGAGCTTGCAGCCGACTTCAACGGTGACGGCAAAATAACTGCCACTGATGCATCTGCGGTGCTTGTGACCGTAGCAGATCTTTCCTGAATTCGGATATAAAAATAAAGGGACGCATTAAGCGTCCCTTATCTTGTTTCTGACTGCTCACTGACCGACTACGTCAATAATGACATATTCGGATTTGGAGAAAGTCTTGAACGGTATCGCCCAGCCGGAAACGCCTGATGTGACGATAAATTCCGTACCGTCCCTGTTCTCCTTGCCGTAGACTTTGTCGTTCGCGCCGAACAGCAGGCTCAGCGGTCCGATCGGGAAGATATGTCCGCCGTGGGTATGCCCCGAGAGCACAAGGTCAGCGCCGGACTCAGCCTCGTTCTTGTAGTCGTTTGGCTGGTGGTCGAGCATGACTATGTACTTTGACCTGTCGAGCTTCTCGGTGAGCTCCTGCGCGGAGAGCCGGCTCTTGTCCGAACGGTCTTTTCTTCCGACAATGTAGATGCTGTCGTTTATCAGCTCGGTCTCGTCGCAGAGAATACGGACGCCGCTGTTTTTCAGCGCTTCTTCAAATTCATCGCAGTTGTAGCCCCTGTTGTCGTAATAGCCCTTGTCGTGGTTGCCGTAGACGAAGTACACGCCGTATTTGGCATGGAGACCGCCGAGAGCACTGCATCCGGCAAGCATTTCTGATTTTGAAGTATCATCATCGATGAAGTCTCCGCAGACTGTAACTATATCCGGTTCGTCATCGTTTATTCGGTCAATGACGTCCTCAAGTCCGTCTTCATCAAGGGTGGTGACGAGGTGAGCGTCCGCAATAAGGGCTATCCTGAGACTTTCCTGCCCGAGTGTCTTGCCGGTGTGCAGCGTATAATCCGTACGGAAAACATGGTGGGCGAAGTACCAGCCTGCGCAGAGGTAGACGGCCGTAATGCCGACAGCAATATATCCGTTGAGGTATCTGCTGCTGCGTTCACGCTTTTTTATCTTGTTTACAATGAAGCCGATGAGGTCGCACAGCGTCCAGATAACGACAATGTGCAGGAAGGCGACTATCGCCCCCACTGTGCCTGCTATTATGCCAAGCGGTACACACAGTGCCAGCGGCCAGAGCGAAACGAGCCTGCCGAGCCGTTTATGTTCGGCGTACAGCTTCTTTGCAAAGCCGGAGCGAAGTGCCCTGCTGCTGATGAAGCGGACACCTGCGGCAAAGAGAACGAGTATTGCCAGCAGGAGTATTATCCATACCATAGGCTCAGCCCTCCGCGTTTTCCACAATGCCGAGCGAATACCTCACCGTAGCCATAGCGTCCTTTGCGTAATAATCAGCGCCGATGCTGTCAGCGTATTCCTGAGTGAGCACAGCACCGCCGACCACGACCTTCACGCCGGGAGCTTTTTCGCGGAGTTGTCTGATAGTCTCCTCCATTGCCGGAACGGTAGTAGTCATGAGGGCGCTCAGTCCCACAAGCTTGGTGCCGGTCACTATCGCAGCATCAACGACCTTTTCGGGCGGAACGTCTTTGCCGAGGTCACATACATCGAAGCCGTAGTTTTCGAGAATGAGCTTGACGATGTTCTTTCCGATGTCGTGGACGTCGCCGTGAACGGTGGCGATGACGAACTTGCCCTTGCTTGCCTGAACACCGGGAGTTTCAGCCATTTTAGCCTTTATCCGCTCGAAGGCGCACTGTGAAGCCTCCGCGCTCATGAGGAGCTGAGGCAGGTACATGGTCTTGTTCTCGAAGCCCTTTCCCACGATGTCGAGGGCAGGTATGATATGCTCGTTCACGAGTACGAGGGGATCTTCCGAGAGGAGCATATCCGATGTTATAGCGGCAGCCTGTTCCTTCAGTCCCTTGACGATAGCCCTCTGGAGTTCACTTGCGTATGAGGCCTCTCCTGCGGCAGGAGAGGTGCTTTTCTGCGGAGCGGCAGGAGCGGCGGAAATATATTTGCCGATATTGTTAATGTAGTCGGTGCAGTTCTCGTCCAGACCGTGCAGGGCGCGGAAGGAGTAGTAAGCCTTCATCATCTCGCCGGAATTGGGGTTCATTATTGCAGCCGAAAGACCGTTCTCCATAGCAAGCGTGAAGAATGCGGCGGTTATCATTTCTCTTTCGGGAAGACCGAAGCTGACGTTGGAAACTCCGAGGGAGGTGTGGCAGCCGAGCTCATGCCTGATAGTACGCAGGGCGCTGAGCGTTGCGAGAGCGGCACGGTTGTCCGCACTGACGGTCATAGCAAGAGTGTCGAAGATAAGGTCCTTGCGGCTGATGCCATAGCTCTCCGCGGTCGCTATTATCTTCTTTGCTATCTCCACGCGCTTTCCGGCGCTGTCGGGGATACCGTCCTCATCGAGGGTGAGACATACCACAAGTCCGCCGTATTTCTTGACGAGGGGGAATATCTCGCGCATTACCTCCTCCTTGCCGTTGACGGAATTTATCATTGCCTTGCCGTTGTAATGGCGGAGAGCGGCTTCCATAGCAGTTACATCAGTGGTATCTATCTGGAGCGGAAGGTCGATTATCGCCTGTAATTCAAAAGCGACCCTTTGCAGCATTTCGGGCTCGTCTATCTCGGGAAGTCCGACGTTCACGTCGAGCACATGAGCGCCCTTCTCCTGCTGGGTAAGACCCACGCCGAGTATATAGCCGATATCGTTGTTCCTGAGAGCCTCCTTGAAGAGCTTCTTGCCGGTCGGGTTTATCCTTTCGCCGATGAGTATGGGGGACTGTGCGAACTCGACCGCGTGGGTGTAGGAGCTTATGAGCGTCCTGTCCTTATCGGTCACGGGAACAGGTGAGAGACCGGTAGTTTTTCCGACTGTCGCGGAGATATAGTCCGGGGTGGTACCGCAGCAGCCGCCCATTATCCTCACGCCCATAGAGGCGAATTCCTTCATATCCTCTGAGAATTCCTCCGGGTACACATCATACACCGTGACGCCGTCAACGCTCTTGGGAAGTCCCGCATTAGGCTTCAGCAGAACAGGCACGGAGGCGTATTCAAGGTATTCCTCAACAACTCCGCGGAGCTGCTTCGGACCTAGCGAGCAGTTCGCACCGACGGCGTCAGCCCCCATGCCTTCGAGCATAGCGACCATAGCCGCAGGGGAAGCGCCTGTCATGAGCTTGCCGTCCTCACCGTAGGCATTGGAAACGAATACCGGAAGGTCGGAGTTCTCCTTTGCCGCGAGCAGAGCTGCCTTTGTGTCGTAGCTGTCGTTCATGGTCTCGATGAAGATGAGGTCAGCACCGGCGTCAGTGCCTATACGCACTATCTGGGCGTAAGCATTGTAAGCGTCGTCAAATTCAAAGTCGCCGTAGGGCTTGAGGAGCTTGCCGAGCGGACCGATGTCAAGGGCAACGTATTTTTCGTGACTGCCGGAGCTTTCGTCCCTTGCCCTCTGAGCGTTGCGGACGGCGGCCCTTATTATCGCATCGAGCTCGTCATCGCTGAATTTGAGACAGTTTGCGCCGAATGTATTGGAGAGCACAACGTTCGAGCCGGCTTCGTAGTAGTTCCTGTGTATAGCGGTAATATCGTCCGGACGGCTGAGGTTCCACCTTTCGGGAAACTCTCCGGGCTTCAGGCCGCGCTTCTGGAGAATAGTACCCATTCCGCCGTCAAGAAAGACGAAGCTGTTTTTCATAAATTCTCTTATATCCATTTTATCACCGTTCCGTTCTTAACTGCGGCTGGTATCTCTGAAAGCACAGCCGGTATTGCTGCATGAGCTGCATTTGTTGTTATGTACGGTCCTGCAACGCTCTGAAGGCGCAAGACCAAAAAGGGCTGTAACGGATTTTGAGGGCATCATGAGAAGGCTTGAATTGAGCGAGAGCCCTATCTGACGGTTACAGTCGAGAAGTCTGAACAGATCTGTCTGGGTGGCGAGCGGCATATCGCCGTAGCCGGGGGAGTAACGTGGAGTTGCGGAAAGCCCTTCGCCGGCGGCAGCTTTCTGTATATCGTCACAGAAGACATTGCAGAGGGTCTCTATCCTTTCGGCGCCGAGAGCCTGTGCAACGAGAGCCTTAGCCGGGGAGATGAGCTGGTATTTTGCGATATATCGGTCTATGGCAAGTCCTGCGGTCGCAGCGAAAATCACGACCTCCTGCGAGAAGGCAAGCAGCTTTTCGAGGTCGGCGGAAGTGCAGTCAAAGGGCAGAAGGAGCTTTCCCTCGCTTCGTTCCAGCTTCATGCGCCGGTAGCAGACCTTGTATTCGACCGAGGGCAGGAGCTCGTCCACGACCTGAGCGTACAGCTCGCGGAGGGCGTCATCCATTTCGCCGGACTGCATATAGCCGGAGTAGCGGCGGAGCTCCCGGCTGTTGAGCGCGAGCGCAGGCTCGCTGCCGTGATATATCTTTACAAAAACCGTATTTTCTTCCATAAGTGCTCCCTTCCGCGATATACTACTATTATATAGCATAACTCCGGAAACGTCAATAGGCAGTCGTTCATTAGTGCATTGTGCTTGCGGACGGCGCGGGACGCCGTCGGAGCATACGATGAACCGTACACAAAAAATTTCCCGTTCCCCCTTGCAATTGTCGCCGGAGTGTGATATAATAATAACGATGGGGTCACGTTACCCTTAAATGAAATTCTCAGGAGGAATTTATCTATGTTAACTTCAGCTACCGAAATGCTCAAGAAAGCAAGAGAAGGCAAGTATGCAGTTGGTCAGTTCAACATCAACAACCTTGAATGGACAAAGGCTATACTCCTCACCGCTCAGGAGCTCAATTCTCCCGTAATCCTCGGCGTTTCCGAGGGCGCAGGAAAGTATATGACAGGCTTCGGCACAGTTGCAGCTATGGTTGCAGCTATGGACAAGTCTCTCGGCATTACTGTACCGGTCGCACTTCACCTCGACCACGGCTCATATGAGGGCTGCTACAAGTGCATCAAGGCTGGCTTCACATCTATCATGTTCGACGGCTCACACTTCCCGATCGACGAGAACGTTGCAAAGACAACAGAGCTCGTAAACGTTGCTCACGGTCTCGGCCTTTCTATCGAGGCTGAGGTAGGCGCTATCGGCGGTGAAGAAGACGGCGTTATCGGCAAGGGCGAGTGTGCTGATCCCGCAGAGTGCAAGATGATCGCTGATCTCGGCGTTGACTTCCTTGCAGCAGGTATCGGCAATATCCACGGTGTATATCCCGCAAACTGGGAAGGCCTCAGCTTTGAGACTCTCGAGGCTATCAACAAGACAGTAGGCGATATGCCCCTCGTTCTCCACGGCGGTACAGGTATCCCGGACGATATGATCACAAAGGCTATCTCTCTCGGCGTTGCAAAGATCAACGTTAATACAGAGTGCCAGCTCGTATTCGCAGAGGCTACAAGAAAGTACATCGAGGCTGGCAAGGATCAGCAGGGCAAGGGCTTCGATCCCAGAAAGCTCCTCGCACCCGGCTTCGAGGCTATCAAGGCTAAGGTAAAGGAAAAGATGGAACTCTTCGGAAGCGTAAACAAGGCTTGAGTTATCCGTACATAATGATAAGGGGCTGCTTCGGCAGTCCCTTTTTTAATGTGTGATTGCGGTGTCGGACGGAGTTGAGATTGCAGGGGGGGAGCGTTCTGCCGTCCGTGTATGACCTTCCACTTGACAATTCTGTATAAATGAGATATAATGGTGTTACAAACTTTTGTACAGAAAAGAGGTATCTTATGGACACGAAAGCAATGCACAGAATAAGCTACGGACTGTATGTCGTGACCGCTTTTATGGATGGTCAGGACAGCGGCTGCATCACAAATACCGTAGGACAGGTGACTTCAAAGCCCAACCGCATAAGCGTGACGGTCAACAAGGGCAATTTCACACACGAAATGATACAGAATACCGGCAAATTCAACGTTTCAGTCATCAGCCGTGCGGCGGAGTTCGCTCTGTTCAGGCGCTTCGGCTTCCAGTCCGGAAGGGATACCGATAAATTCGCGGACTATACCGCCTTCGGACGTTCCGGGGACAGCAGGGCTTATGTTACGGAGGGCACAAACGCGTGGCTGGAGGCAAAGGTCGCAATGAGCGTTGACCTCGGTACCCATACCATGTTCATAGCCGATGTTACGGATATGGAGGTCCTGAGCAGCGAGCCCTCGTGTACCTATGAATACTACCTCAGTAATATCAAGCCGAAGCCTCAGGCGGTCGGCACAACTCCAAACGGTCAGACGGTCTGGCGCTGCGTTATATGCGGATATGAATATGTAGGGGAGGAGCTTCCGGAGGACTTTATCTGTCCCATCTGCAAGCACCCTGCATCTGATTTTGAGAAGGCAGTGAACGGCAGTACACCTGCGCCGGAAAAGCCTGCCGCCGGCAAGAAGGTATGGCGGTGCAAGGTATGCGGCTATGAGTATGAGGGAGAGAAACTCCCGGCGGACTATCAATGCCCTGTCTGCGGTGAAGGTCCGGACGAATTTGAAATAGTAAGTTAAAAACAGAAAGCCTCCGGCATTACCGGAGGCTTTAATTGTTATTTGCCGGTTTTTCCTGCAAGGAAATCCTCGATGGATACGTCTTCATTTATCGCAAGGAATGCAGCATAGCGGAGCACAGAGCTTGCGTCCTTGGCATCGCAAAGGGTTTCGTCCTGATTTACGTTAACGACCTTCTTCTGATACTCGGAGATTATGAACACGGGCGGGTCTGATGCAAGATAAGCGCTGCTCTTGAGAATGAGGCTCGCGTCACGCGCGTCTATTTTCTCATCGAAATTTACATCGCCGAGTTTGAGGTTTCCTGCTACCTTCTTGTATGTATCGAGAGCGATGAGCGGGAACGATGAGCTGTCCAGAAGTCCCTTGTATATCTTGGAAAGGAGACCGGTATCGTCGTGGAGATCACCGATAGTCTCAAGGACTGTGGAAGCAATGGTGAGGTGGCCCTTCTGGTTGGGGTGGAAATCCCTTGCGCTTCCGGACATCTGGAGGTTGGTGAAATAAGCGGAGTGTCCGGGATTGTCATTGTTCTGTATCTCGTCGTCCTTCAGTGAATCGAAGTTGTAGAGAACGTCAGCGACCTCGATGCCGTCAACAGCTTTGAGGTCTTTTCTGAACTTGTTGAGCACATCGCCGAAGTTGGTGCGGACGTGGCCGAACAGTGTGGTATAGATAGAAGCGGAGGAGCCGTAGTTCTTGGTGAGGTATGACTTTTCAAACTCAACCGGCTGATAGATGGTCTGGACGATAATGCGGGCGTTGGGGTTGATAGCCTTGAGCTTGGCTGCGGCTGTCTTGATGTTGGGGATTATCTTCTCGGGGATAACGCCCTCGTACTTGCTGGTCTTGACCATGAGATTGTTGCAGAGGTTCTTGAGCACAGCGATGAGCTCGGAAGCTCTGGTGACATCAGAAGCGTAAGCGCGGAGCTTATCGGTATCCAGCATAGTGAGCAGGGTGGAGATACCCGGCTCGTCGGGGATATCAGCTGCGGTAAAGCCCTCTTTCAGGAGGTTGTTCTCAGCGCCAAAGTTCAGGATAAACTTTGCAGCATAGTGCATGAGGTCATTGCCGCCGACAGAGATAACGATATATTCAGCGTTTTTGACATTTTCCTTTTTCTCGGCACTGAGTGAGTCTATCACCTTGATGAGGTCATCGCTTGTAGCGCCTGAAACTGCGTAGTTATTGAGGTTGCCGCCGAGGTAGTCAGCACAAATCTCACCGTAGTTGTATTCGAGCGAGTTATCGACTGAATAGCCGGCAGAGATGCTGTCGCCGAAGAGCACCATGTCCTTGTCCGTATCCTTTGAACCTGCGGAAGAAACGGCAAAGTTGCCGACAGAAGCGGCAGTCATGGCAGCAGCGACTATAAATGAGACGAATCTCTTCATAAATATCACTCCTTCCGGGAATCACTTCCCTGATACAATTATATAACAATTCTGATGATATGTCAAGCGGAAAACCGTGGATAAGAACTTAGCGCTGACGCTGAATGGATAAAGAATAATGAACAGTGAATGATCGTACCGGCAACGTATTTGCCGTATATGGGGCGATGTCCGCATCGCCCCGCCTCATTCTGGTTTTTTTGACAGCCTCAGCTATTTTGCTTTCTGTCAGTTATCCACATACACCACCGCGACCGCTGTGATATTGTCGGAGCTCTTATTCTCAGAAGCCTTTTTCACCAGAAGGGAAAGCCTTTCCGGAAGACTTGCCGGAAGCTCCATTATCTCCTCCATATCTATCGGTGAGACATAATCCGAAAGACCGTCGCTGCACATCAGCAGGACGTCGCCGTAGCAGAGACCGCCTTCGATAGGCAAGGTGTCAATTTTCGGGGGAGTGTTGATATTGCCGAACGCCGGGAAGATGATGTTTCTGTGGACGTGGGTGCGGCGCTGGGCAAGAGTTATCGTACCCTCCTCATAGAGGAGCTGAACGAGCGACTGGTCACGCGAGAGCTGGGTCATTCTTCCGCCGCGGAAGCGGTAGAGTCTTGAATCGCCAACGTTGAACGAGACTGCGTTACCGCGCTCGTCAAAGGCAACTCCGCAGAGGGTTGCCTGCATATTGCGGTGCTCGGGGTTCTCGGCACCGTGCTGGGTGAGCTTTGTGTGTATGCCGAGAAGCTCCTGACGGATATCGGTACGGCTGTTGAAGTGCAGCTCGCCGAGCATCTGAAGGCACATTTTTGAGGCGACCTCTCCTGAGTTCTCGCCGGAAACGCCGTCAGAGACGGCAATAATGAACGGGGCTTCGAGCGTCTGCTCGGAAGTACCCTCGTCCAGAACGCTCCTGCCGATGAGCAGCGCGTCCTCATTGTGGGGCATGATGCCCTTATCGGTTATACCGCAGCAATAATACATATCATGACCTCTTATCGGATATTGAACAGCTCAAGACCGTTGCGGCAGGTCCGGCTGATGAGCTCCTGCACCGGCATACCCTTTATCTCAGCTGCTTTTTCGGCTGTATAGGCTATCATCGAGCTGTCGCAGCGCTTTCCCCGGAAGGGGACGGGTGCCATGTACGGGCAGTCGGTCTCGAGGACGAGCCTGCCCTGGGGTACTGCTTCCAGTGCGCGGATGGCTTTCTTTGCATTTTTGAAGGTTATCACTCCCGTGAAACCTATGTACATACCGAGCTTTACTATCTCGGCGGCAGTCTCAGCCGAGCCGCTGAAACAGTGGACTACGCCGCGCGGACGGAACTCCCTGAGAACGGCGAGAGTGTCCTCGCAGGCATCGCGGCTGTGAACAATGACCGGTACGTCAAGCTCTTTCGCAAGCGCGAGCTGTTCACGGAAAAGAACGAGCTGCCTTTCACGGTCATAGCCTTCATAGTGGTAATCGAGCCCTATTTCGCCGACTGCCATGACCTTCTCGTTATTGAGGACGGTCTCCCTGACGGTATCAATGTATCCGGAGGGAACCTCCCCAGCGAATTCCGGGTGAACGCCTGCCGCCGCGTAGATATAGCCGTATTCAGAAGCGAGAGCAGCGTTTTCACTTGTGTCTTCAAGGTTCGAGGCGGCGAGCATGACGTACTTCACGCCCTTTTCCGGGAGCGATGCGAGCACCTCAGTCCTGTCCTCGTCAAAGGCATGGTCGGCATAGTGGGCGTGGGTGTCGAAAATGTCAGTATATCCGTTCATTCTTTAGGCTCTCCGAAGTATTCCTCGGGGATATTCTCCCTTACGTTCGTGCTCGGGATGAAGTATTTTCCGTCGTTCGTACCGTCCATTTTCCATGGGAAGGCAATGCTCTTTCCAAGCTCGGGGTCGATGCCGAAGGTGAACATATACTTGACGGCACCGCTGTATTTGTTGTAGAGCTTGTCGGTGATATTGCTTATCGAGACGGAGCTGCTTATCTGCGAGAATTTAGTGTCGATGTTTTCGGCTATATATGCGCCGCTGGTGCCGTTGACCATTTCGCACATGAGGGAAGCGGTCTTGAATGCGCGGTCAGCCTCACCGCCGCTGAACTTGCTGTAAGTGAGGTACTTTATGATGTCGGCTGAGCCGAGCTTCTGGATAGAGCCGTCACCCGTGAAGGTGTTGAAGTCGATGTCAACGGGGTAGTCAACGCTTCCGCCGAAGAAATCGCAGATGCTCATGAAGCTGCTCTTGTTGAGGACCATATAGTGCTCGAACTTGAAGTCGAGTATCTGCTCGACGAATGAAACGGCAGCCGGAGCACCGCCGCGCTCATAGGCTTCCTTGAGGACTACCTGAGCCTTTTCGGTCTCGGAGTAGCAGATAGCGTTCGAGGGGATGCCGATAAAGAGTATCTCCTTCTTGTAGGGGACTGAGCGCATGAGGAGGAAGGTGGTCGAAGCCTTGCCGGTCTCGGGGTCGTCATAGATGAAGAGGACGGTGTGGCTGTCCTCGGGAGATACCGAAATATCGACGGAACGGGGACTTGGCTTCGAGGGCGTTTTCTCCTTTACGCGTACCTTCTGATAGATGAAGAAAGCGGCGCTTCCGACGAGAATGAGGCCTATGAAAATGGTCACGAGGAAGGGGATGGCAATACTTCCGGTCTTCTTTTTCTTATGCTCTGACATTGTGTGTACTCTCCTTTTTTACCGATGGTATATTTTTACACGGATTATTCATTTTAGAATGAATATAAATGATTTTTCCAAAGCCGGTGTTAAAAACCTGTCCGCACATTACCGATTATCAACAGGGTTTTCAACATTTTCAACGTTTATTCCACAGGATGAATGTTTAAACAGACAATTCAACAGTCTGTTGAATTGAATGTTCAATTATGGTCAGTCAAAATCCTCGCAAGGAATTTTGTATAATTACTTGCAAAATCCTGCAAATGTGGTATAATAAAATTATGCAAATCCCGGCAGAAACGGCTGAGCCGGGCTGAACGGGTCGGGGATATCCGCAATATACCGCGAAAACTCCGCTTTACCCCCTCCTGAGAGCTTCATCAGCCGGTGAACTTCGTCACAGCCGAATACCGCCGCAGGCTTCCCCTGTGAGCGGAGATAGGCGACCGTCTGACCGGTGCCGGAGCGTCTTGCATCACTGTTGAGAAATGCGATGCCTGTTGAAGAACAGTCCGCCATGAAGCAGTTCCGGCGGCGGTAAAGCGTGCTGCCGCTGCCTTGTCTGGTGTAAACAGTGCCTGGATCGCTCTCGGTGCATATCAGTGAATCGCAGAAGCGTTCGGCTTCCGCAAGGAAAGCCTTCTCCCGTTCCGGGAAATAGTCCGCGTGGTGCAGAAAAGGCATCACCCCTATGAGATGTATGTCCCAGCCCTCCTTCTTCCGGCGGAGGATATGGCTTGCAGCCCACAGGTCAGTGCCGAGCGCAAGACCGTCCATGAAAAAGGTGCAGCCGGCTTCATAGGCGAGGTCGATATATCTTCCGAGGAGCATACGCACACAGCACACGGTCTGCCCGAACATATCCGGGTCTCCTGCATACGGCTGGATATACTTTTCGCGGTGTCCGGTGATGCAGACTGTCTTCTCCGGAACAGGAACGAACTGCTCCGGCGCAGTGATAGTTCTCCCGGAGCTGAGTGATCTCAGCATAAAGCACCTCCGCATACTGATGTGTGCGCTGAACAGGCTGTTCTGAACGCGCCTATAAAATTATATCATAATAAATATAATATTTCAAGGCGTTTTTTGATATGTAATAATTTTTTATTGTTCTGTGACCGCGGCGGCGGTGCGGCAGACGATGACTGAAAGGAACTGATAACAGAATGAAACCGTATCTTAAAAGAGCGTGGGCTGAGGTATCCCTGCGGCAGCTGAGAAAGAATATCGCTGTGATACGCGGTCTGTGCGACCCTGCGACCGAGATAATGGCTGTTGTTAAGGCTGATGCCTACGGTCACGGCTACGACAGGGTATGCGAGTGCCTTGCACATGAATGCGGCATAAAGTATTTTGCAGTTTCAAATCTTGACGAGGCGATCGCGGTGAGGAAGCTCTGTCCGGGGGCTGAGATACTCATTCTTGGCTATACTCCGCCTGAGTACGCTCATGAGATATCGGAGAACAACATAATCCAGGGCGTAGTCTCTATGGAATACGCCGAGGCGCTGTGCAAAAACAGTCCCGATAAGGTGCGCTGCCATATCAAGATAGACACCGGCATGGGAAGGATAGGTCTGAGGTACGCCTCACCGGCTGAGTGCGCCGCTGAGGCTGCGCGTATCTGCGGCATAGAGGGACTTTCCGCCGAGGGCATATACACTCATTTTGCAGTCGCGGACAGCGATGACCCGGACAATATCGAGTACACTGACCGTCAGGAGAAATTCATCACCGATACCTACGATGAGCTGGTGAAGCTTGGGATAAAGCTTCCGCATATGCACTTCATGAACAGTGCCGCGACCTGCTACCGCAACAACAGCAGGAGCACTCTTGCCCGTGCAGGCATAATCATCTACGGACTTCACCCGGACATCAGCCTTGATATCCCGGAGGGACTTGAACCGGTCATGGAGCTGAAAGCGGTCATTTCTCAGGTCAAGACCGTGCCGGCAGGGGTATGTATCAGCTACGGCAGGACTTTTACCACCGACCGCGAGATGCGTATAGCGACGGTGACTATCGGCTATGCGGACGGCTATTCGAGGCTTCTCAGCTCAAAGGGCGAGATACTTGTCCGCGGAAAGCGCTGCCGGATAGTGGGAAGGGTCTGCATGGACCAGCTCATGATAGACGTGACGGACGTACCCGAGGCGGCTTCCGGGGATATAGTGACGCTTATCGGAAGGGACGGCGATGACCGTATAACTGCCGACGAGCTCGCATCGGTCTACGGCACTATCGGCTACGAGGTAGTCTGCGGCATATCCAAGCGTGTACCGCGCATCTACTTTGATTGATCAGTAATGCATAATGTATAATTGTGGTGTCCGCTTACGCGGACTGAACTATTGTTAATAAAACCAGAAGGAGTATAAAAAATGGACGTTATCGAACTTACAAGGGAGCTCGGAAAGGCTCTCCAGCAGGACGACAGATACATCGCTTACACACTTGCAAAGCAGGTGAATGACGAGGACAAGGAGCTCAACGAGGACATTGATAAATTCACCCAGCTCCGCCTTGAACTCACCAACGCCATGAGCTGTGAGGAAAAGGACGGAGACCTCCTCCAGAAGCTCGATGAGGACATCAAGTCCGCCTACAAGAAGATAATGAGCAACAAGAACATGATAGTCTTTCAGGCTGCCCAGAAGGGACTTGAGGACCTCGTGAACAACATAAACCAGATCATCTCGATGTGCGCCAACGGCGAAGACCCCGAGACCTGCCAGCCTTCTTCCGGCTGTTCGGGAAGCTGCGCAACCTGCGGCGGCTGCGGCTGATGCCGTACATTCTTTTACTGAAGGAGCATTAAATGGATATCGACAGAAGCAGGATCTCCCCGATGATGCAGCAGTACCTCGAGGTCAAGGACAAGTATCAGGACTGTGTGCTGTTCTTCCGTCTCGGGGACTTCTATGAGATGTTTTTTGACGACGCTTTAAGGGTATCGAAGGCGCTTGAACTTACCCTGACGGGAAGAGACTGCGGTCTCGAGGAACGCGCTCCGATGTGCGGTGTGCCTTATCATGCCGCTGACATATATATCAAGAAGCTGATCGACCTCGGCTGGAAGGTCGCGGTCTGCGAGCAGCTCACCGACCCGGCTGAGACAAAGGGCATAGTCGTCCGCGATGTCATAAGGGTCGTGACTCCGGGTACTCTTACCGAATCGAGTATGCTCGACGACAGCAGGAATAACTACATCTGCAGCATATTCTACGATGAGAAGAACAAGTCCTGCGGAGTGGCTTCTGCCGATATTTCGACCGGAGAGGCTTCCGTTACCCTTCACGAAGGAAAGGACCTCGAAGCCGGAGTGATAAACGACCTCAGCCGTATACAGCCTGCGGAGATAATTTTTACCGAGAGCTTTCTCAGCCTGAAAGGCGTTGCCGATTTCGTCAAGCTCAGGCTCGGCTGCGCTGTCACGCTCCGTGAAGCGGAACGCTTCACGCCGCCGCAGTCGGAAGATGAACTCAGAGCCCTGATAGGTGATGCGGCGGCGTCAGGGCTGAAACTCAGCCCTGACGGAGCGGACCGTGCAGCCGTGTGCGGACTGTTCGGCTACATAAACGATACCCAGAAGTCGTCGGTGGCGAGATTTACGCAGATAGACGTGCTCGGCGAGGAGCAGTTCATGGGACTTGACCTCAATGCAAGGCGTAACCTTGAGCTTACCGAGACGCTGAGAAACAAGGAGAAGAAGGGTTCGCTGCTGTGGGTGCTCGACTCCACAAGAACTTCGATGGGCAGGCGTATGCTGAAAAACTGGATAGAGCAGCCGCTCAAAAGCCCTGCGCGTATAATCGAAAGGCTCGATGCAGTTGAGGCATTCTATAAGAAAAGCGTTGCGGCAGCGGATATCGCGGAGCTTCTTGAAAGGGTCTACGACCTTGAAAGGCTCATGACGAAGGTGATGTACAAGACCGCCAATCCGCGCGACCTGAAGGCTCTTTCCGCAACGGCACAGCAGCTTCCGCTGATAAAGGCAGAGCTTGCAAAGCTGGGGGAGTCCAGACTGCTTGCAAGGCTGAGCGGTGAGATAGACGACCTTGGTGAGCTTGTGAACCTGGTCGAGAACGCGATAATGGACGAACCTCCCGTATCCGTCAAGGACGGCGGCGTCATCAGGGAAGGCTTCAGCGAGGAGCTTGACAGCCTGAGACATATCATGAACAACGGACGCGGCATCATTGACGAGATAGAGCAGAAGGAAAAGGACGCCACCGGCATCAAGAGCCTGAAAATAGGCTTCAACCGCGTGTTTGGATACTACCTCGAGGTCACACGCTCCTACTACGACCTCGTGCCGGAGGGCTGGATAAGAAAGCAGACCCTCGCAAACGCCGAACGTTTCGTTACCGAGGAGCTCAAAAACGCGGAGAATACCATTCTCGGAGCAAAGGACAAGGCACTCTCGCTTGAAGCTGATATTTTTGCCGAGGTGCGCGATTTCCTTGCGACCAAGCTCGTTCCGGTACAAAAAACAGCTGCGGCAGTTGCAGCGGTCGATGTTCTGCGCTCCTTCGCGGAGGTAGCTCTCCGCAACCAGTACGTCAAGCCGGATATCGTGCTTGACGGTGCCATTGACATAAAAGCCGGCAGACACCCTGTTGTCGAGCTCATGCTCAGCGATGAGGTGTTCGTTCCGAACGACGTGCATATCGACAAGAAGGACGACCGGATGTCCATAATCACGGGACCCAATATGTCCGGTAAATCCACATATATGCGCCAGACTGCCCTTATCGTGCTCATGGCTCAGATCGGCAGCTTCGTGCCTGCTGACAGCGCAAGGATATCGGTGGTCGATAAGATATTCACCCGTGTGGGCGCTTCGGACGACCTCACCGCAGGACAGTCCACCTTCATGGTGGAGATGAGCGAGGTCTCGGATATACTTAAAAATGCCACTCCGGACAGCCTTGTCATTCTCGACGAGGTCGGAAGGGGAACGTCCACATTTGACGGCGTGAGCATAGCGCGTGCGGTCGCAGAGCACATCTGCACCTCGAAGAAGCTTGGCTGCAAGACCCTTTTCGCAACGCATTACCATGAGCTCATCGGGCTCGAGAACGAGCTTGAGGGCGTGAAGAATTACAGCATTGCCGTGAACAAACACGGCGGCACGATACGCTTTCTGAGGAAGATAGTGCGCGGAGGCGTTGACGAGAGCTACGGCGTTGACGTAGCAAAGCTTGCCGGACTTCCCGCGAAGGTAGTCGGCAGGGCGAGGGAACTCCTCGAGGAAATGGAAAGGAGCCATGCTTCCGGTCAGACAGCTCCGGCAGCAGCCGGGAGCGGACAGATGAGCTTCGGGACTGTCGGCAGTGAAAACGCCATTTCCATGCTTAAAAAGACAAATATCGACGAGCTTACCGATGCGGAATGCCGTGAGCTCCTGAAAGATATGCTCGAAGCTGTCAGAGTATAAAGGAGGGAATATATGCCTGCATATTTCAGTATATTCATAGAATTTGAGCGCAGATCCCTAACACAGAAGACCGTCGGCGAACTTGCATTCTATCTCAGACACGCAGGACTCAGTTTCCGGGACGGTCTGCTTGCTGCTGCCGGAATGACGGAAAATGAGATAATAAGCCGCAATCAGCTCCTCCTCGATGTTGATTTCGAGCCCGACCCGGAGCAGGAGGACGACTACTTCCAATCTGTCTATGACCTTGACGGATTTACCTCGGTGCGCGGTTTCTTCCTGAATAATTACCCGAAAAACGGCAGCTTTGCCTATGAACTGCTGATACCGGAGGACGAGATAATAAACGAAAAGGGCATAGTCATGCGCGGACCGGCAGAACGCCTTCTCCGCTTCCTCATGGGGGTATGGCATATGCCCTCGGTGCAGACCATTCAGACTGCAACGGAAATGAAGGGCGAGCTCGTTCCGGCTTCCGAATTCGGCAAGTGGAAGCTGCCTGCCGCAAATCCCTATGCGCTTGTGTCTGAGATACAGCTCAGGAAGCTGCCGGAGGGGTATTTTGACGCGCAGAAGTTCCATGTAGGGGGAATAATCCTCACTAACCTCAACTATATAATAATGTAGCCACAAGGAGAAGATACCATGAAGAAGGCAATGACCATATCCTATGAGGTGGGGAACAACCTCTACCTCAATTTTACGAATAAATGTCCCTGCGCCTGCACTTTCTGCATACGCAGCCACGCCGACGGTGCTTACGGCTCTGACCCCCTCTGGCTCGAGCATGAGCCTTCAATGGCGGAGATAAGGGCTGACCTTGAAAAGCGTGACCTCACAAAGTATGACGAGATAGTGTTCTGCGGCTACGGTGAGCCTACCGAGCGCCTTGTAACGGTCGTTGACACTGCCATGTGGCTGAGGGAGAAGGGCTGCAAAAAGCTCCGC
Organism: Ruminococcus sp.; assembly: GCA_017525915.1. Lineage (GTDB taxonomy): Bacteria > Bacillota > Clostridia > Oscillospirales > Ruminococcaceae > Ruminococcus. The sequence continues at coordinate 78,212 of JAFXSC010000012.1, read as the reverse complement.
ATCAACACGAACGGTCTGGGCGAGCTGGTCAATGATACTTCCGGAGCTGTGGCAAGACTGCTCTGCGAAGTCCTCGATACCATTTCGGTAAGCCTCAACGCCGGCACTGAGGACGAGTATATGAAGGTGACGCGTCCGCGCTTTGAGAACGCCTTTGAGGCGATGCAGAAGTTCACTGCCGACTGCGTGAAGACCGGCAGGGCAGAGGTCATTATGTCCGTGGTGGACGTTATACCTCAGGAGCAGATAGAAGCCGCGCGTGAGATAGCGGAGCGCCTCGGAGCGACCCTGCGCGTCCGCAAATTCGACGACTGACGGGAACGCCGCTGTACGGTTGCTTTGTGATGAAAAACAAGTGTACAAGAGTACGCTGCTCTTTGAGAACTATTTTCACTTTTCCTCTTGCATTACGCGGAGGACTGTGCTATAATTATATTGTAGTTCGTCTCAATGGCGAGACAGAATACTGACTGGAGGAGATATTATGAACCACGGTAAGGTGATATTTGCCGCAGCCGCTGCTACCGTCTGCGCGGCAGGACTGACAACAGCCTGCATTATCATATGCAGAAGGCTCTTTGAAAAGCATTATATCCCCGTCAGCGATCTCGGCGGCAACGCTTAATATCAGAAAAGAAGGTTGAATGAAATGGAAATCAAATTCGTAAAAGCAGATCAGCTCAAGGCTAAGCCCAAGCCCGGCGACAAGCTCGGCTTTGGTCACATCTTCACTGACTATATGCTCGTTATGCCTTATGACGAGGGTCAGGGCTGGCATGATCCGGAGATCAGACCTTACGGCAATATTGATCTCTCACCTGCTGCTATGTGCTTCCACTACGGTCAGGAAGTTTTCGAGGGCCTGAAGGCTTACAGAACTGCTGAGGGCAAGGTTCAGCTCTTCCGTCCGCAGGAGAACTTCAAGAGACTCAACAAGTCCAACGAGAGACTTGTTATCCCGGAGCTCCCCGAAGACCTCGCTATGAAGTGCCTTATGGAACTCATCAAGATCGAGAAGGACTGGGTGCCTGCAAAGGAAGGCGAGTCCCTCTATATCCGTCCGTTCATCATCGCAGTTGACCCGTTCCTCGGCGTTAAGCCCGGTGCACACTATCTCTTCATGATAATCCTTTCACCCTCCGGTGCTTACTATGAGAGCGGTCTCAACCCTGTAAATATCTACGTTGAGAGCAAGTACGTACGCGCTGTAAGAGGCGGTATGGGCTTTGCAAAGACCGGCGGAAACTATGCTGCTTCCCTTATCGGTCAGGACGAGGCACACAAGCAGAACTACTCACAGGTCCTCTGGCTCGACGGTGTTGAGCAGAAGTATATCGAGGAAGTAGGCGCTATGAACATCTTCTTCGTTATCGACGGCAAGGTAGTTACTCCTATGCTCCAGGGCTCTATCCTCCCCGGCATCACAAGAAAGTCCGCTATCGAGGTCTGCAAGTCCAAGGGCCTTACCGTTGAGGAGAGACGCATCGACATCCAGGAGATCGCTGATGCTTACGATGCAGGCAAGCTCGATGAGGTATTCGGTACAGGTACTGCAGCAGTAATCTCGCCTGTTGGTCATCTCAAGTGGAACGACAAGGTAATGGAGATCAACGGCAACAAGATCGGCAAGATCTCCCAGATGCTCTATGATACCATGACAGGTATCCAGTGGGGCAAGATCGAGGATACTTTCAACTGGGTCGTACCGGTTGAATAATTAAAGGCACCCTTCGGGGTGCTTTTTTAATGTGTTGTGGGACGCCGTTTTGGTGCACATTCCGTCCGGACTTACGACGCCAGCCGACCTCTGGTTTGGCGGAGCAGCGTGGCTATGCCGCTCCGCCGTAGTAAATACAAACGGCTTGCACTGCAAGTCCGGACGGTTCAATAAAAAAATTTCCTCCGGGGTCTTGATTTTTTCTCCCGGAAGGTATATACTATATTTAGCACTCAAATATAGTGAGTGCTAAAAATTAACACGGAGATGTTTTAAATGGAAACTAAGCAGTTCAAGGCGGAGTCCAGACGACTCCTCGAAATGATGATCCACTCTATCTACACTCATAAGGAAATATTCCTGAGAGAGCTCATATCAAACGCCAGCGACGCTATCGACAAGCTCTACTTCAAGTCCCTCACCGACGACAAGGTCGGTCTGAACAAGGACGATTTTGCTATCTGGATAAAGTCAGACCCCGATGCAAAGACCCTCACCATTACTGACAACGGCATCGGTATGACCGAGGAGGAACTCGAGAACAACCTCGGTACTATCGCAAACAGCGGCTCCTTCAAGTTCAAGAACGAGAACAAGCTCGAGGAGGACAGCCAGATAATCGGTCAGTTCGGCGTTGGCTTCTACTCCGCGTTCATGGTCGCCAAGAAGGTAACCGTCATCTCAAAGGCTTACGGCAGCGACAAGGCTTACAAGTGGGAGAGTGAGGGCGTTGACGGCTACACCATTACCGAGGCTGAAAAGAACTCTGCCGGTACGGAGATAATCCTCGAAATGCTCGACGATACCGAGGACGAGAGCTACTCCGAGTTCCTCGACCAGTACAGGATAAAGGCACTCGTGAAGAAGTATTCCGACTATATCCGCTTCCCCGTTAAAATGGAGATGTCCCACAGTCGTCCGAAGGAGCAGTCCGAGGAGGACAAGTCAGCCGACAAGCCCCTCGAATACGAGGACTACATCGAGATAGAGACCCTCAACAGCATGGTGCCGCTCTGGAAAAAGAACCGTTCCGAGCTGAAGGATGAGGACTACAAGCACTTCTACACCGAGAAGTTCTACGACTACAACGAGCCTCTGAAGTATTCCCACATCAGCAATGAGATGCCTGCGTATAACGCATTGCTCTATATACCGTCAAAAGCTCCATTCGATTACTATTCAAGGGAGTACGAGAAGGGTTTGCAGCTCTACTCTAACGGCGTCCTCATCATGGACAAGTGCGCCGACCTTCTTCCGGACTATTTCAGCTTCGTGAAGGGACTTGTTGACTCTGAGGACCTCTCCCTCAACATCTCGCGTGAGATGCTCCAGCATGACCGTCAGCTCAAAGCCATTGCCAAGAGCATAGAAAAGACCGTCAGCAGCGAACTCAAAAAGATGATGAAGAACGACCGCGAGAACTACGAAAAGTTCTGGGAGGCTTTCGGTTTACAGCTCAAATATGGCGTTTACAGCGATTACGGTATGCACAAGGACAAGCTCCAGGAGCTTATCATGTTCACTTCCTCCAAGGAGAAGAAGCTCGTTACTCTTGATGAGTACGTCACCGGTATGGGCGAGGAGCAGAAGTACATCTACTACGCAACAGGCGAGAGCATTGCCCGTATCGAGCAGCTTCCGCAGACCGAGCTTATCCGCGACAAGGGCTACGAGATACTCTACCTCACCGACAGCGTGGATGAGTTCGCAGTAAAGGCTCTCCACCAGTACAAGGACAAGGAGTTCCGTTCAGTTTCCGCAGACGACCTTGGCATCGAGACTGAGGACAAGAAGGAGGAGCTCAAAGCCAAGGAGGAGGAGAATTCCGGACTTCTCACAGCTCTTTCCGAAGCTCTCAGCGGCAAGGTAGCCAAGGTAGTCCTCTCGCAGAGACTCCGTTCGCACCCGGTATGCCTTACCAGCGAAGGCGACATCTCCCTCGAAATGGAGAAGGTGCTCAATTCTCTGCCGAATACCGAGAAGATACAGGCACAGAGAGTGCTCGAGATCAACCCGGAGCACGATATATTCACAAAGCTCAAGGCTATCAGCGACGACAAGAACAAGCTCGGCAAGTACGCCAAGCTCCTCTACGATCAGGCACTCCTCATCGAAGGTCTGAGCGTTGAAGACCCGGTAGAATTCTCCAATCTCATCTGCGAGCTTATGTAATAAAGTAAAAAGCGCACTGTTTATGCAGTGCGCTTTCTTTCTGATTTGTCCCCATAGAATTTATGATCACCGCCGTGCAGGAGCGGTCATTCAACAGATGTAAGTGTGGCTTTGGTTCAGCGTCCCTCCTTTAAAATGACCGGGCGGACAAGTCTGGCGCTCATGTCTTGCCCACGCATCACACGGTAAGTGTAACAGCGTTTCTATAAACATTAACGGACGGGAGGATAAGAATGTGCGGCAGAAATTGTAAACAATTTGTTAATAAGTTTCAGCCGGCAGTTATCTCCCAGCAGTATCTTCTTACGGAGACCGGAAAATCGTCCATAACGCCGTGCTCGGGGTCGTAGAAAACTCCCCGGCAGTAAAGCGACCAGTGCCAGCAGCGCGGAGTTTCAAGGCTCAGCAGACATATCTCCGGCAGTTCCTCACGGCTGCTGACCTGCACCCGGACATCGGATATCCCAATGCCGTGGCCGCGGAGGTACTGCTTCATCTCCTTTAGCACAGTCTCGCGGAAGTTGTCCAGTTCCCAGCTGACCTCGTCCACCGGTATGCCCGTGAGCATTGCAAGCACCGCCTGTCCGCACCGGAGGTCGTCAGGCTCATGCACATATTCTATATCCATATACTCTCCTTAAAAGTATCCCTGCGGAAAATTAAAAGGGCGGAAGCTGTGTCCGCCCTGATGATCTGTTAATAGTCGGACATACTGACAAGCGCCCGGACGCTTTCCGGTGATATCTTGACTATCCTGTGGTTGACGATAAAAGATATCGCCCTGTTGTTGTTGACTATTGTATTGCTTATGCAGTTGCCGCCGTATTCGCCGTCGCGCGTCCATGTCACAGGCTCTCCGCCTATCGAGGTGAAGCGTATCCTGTTGGTCTTGAAGAACTTTATGTACGACTTGTCGATGCAGCCTTCAAGCTTCATCACAGACCTTACGAGGTTACGGAGCTGTATCGGGTTGGAGGGCTTCTTTATCAGCATTACCTCGAAAAGTCCGTCATCGAGCACAAACTCCTTCATCGAGAGCATTCCGGCTACGGAAGCGGTATTGGAGACCATTCCGAAGATGAAGTCGTCCTCAATGACATTGCCGTCGTACTCAACACGCATCCGCTTTGAGCGTATATTCGTTATCTGCATGAGACCGTTCAGGAAGTACGCTGCGTGGCCGAGAACGTTCTTGATATTCTGCGGAGTTTCGTAGGAAATATTCGTGAAAACTCCGAATGCAACGATATATGAGAAGAACTCCTTATTGAAGCCGCCGACATCACAGGCAACAGGTCTGCCGTTTATTATCAGCCTGACCGCAGACATAATGTCCTTGGGTATGCCAAGGGTCTTTGCAAAATCGTTGGTTGAACCTGCCGGGATATAGCCGACCGGTATCCTGTTCTCGCTTTTCATTATGCCCTGTATGCACTGGCTGAGAGTACCGTCTCCTCCGGCACAGATGATGAGGTCGAAATCATTGGCGCAGGCGTATTCCGCGGCTTCGGCAGCGTCGGTGCTGCTCTGGGTGGTATGAACAGTGACCTCGAAGCTTGCTTTTGTGAGTTCATCAACGATCTTACCAAGCTTATCGGCGATCATGGCCTTTCCGGCGATAAGATTGACGATAAAGTAGGCTTTTTTCATCAGATCCCTCCCGTTATGTCGATTTTATCCATATAATAACATTATATACTTTCCGGCAGTTTTTTTCAATACCGGCAGTATATAATTAAAATATAAAAATATATCTTTTGCTATTGACATATCTCCGTTTCAGTGATATAATAATAAAGCTGAATACTTCAGCTGATATATTGGGGTGTCGCCAAGCGGTAAGGCAGCGGACTCTGACTCCGTTATTTCGAGGGTTCAAATCCTTCCACCCCAACCAGTAAGCTCACGCAATTGCGTGAGCTTTTTTGTTTTATCTTGACATTTTAATGCATTTTGGTATAAGAATAGTAAATCTGAGAGGAGGTCTAAAGAATGACAGGACAGATTGCAGATAAGTATTATTATAATGGTGAAGAGTATCTATTTGTCGCTTATCAACCAAAACTGGATTTTACCCCACAAGTATTTGATCTGACACCATCAAGTATTTTAACGTCTTGTTGGAGAGGCTTTTGGTGTACATATGATATCTCCGATAGCGGTTTTTATTTGAATGAACTATATATACATACAGATGATGATGAATATCCGGATATTTTGAATGTTAAGGTTTCGGATATTGAATACATTGAATGTATGGCTACGAGGAACGATAATGGAAAAAAAGTAAGCTTCCCTTATAAGTATGAAAAATATAGAGGACACAGGCAGTATAAAGGCTTGATGTATCCGATAAATTATTCAGGTAGTCTTGTGATTGGGAAAGGCTTCCTTAGAAATTATTATATTCATTGCGGTTTCCAGAGATTTTATACATATAAAACATTAATAGAATTAGAGTTCAAGAATGGAAAAGTAATCAATTGCATTGATAGAAGCGTTATGTCTGCATTAGTAAGAGATAAGATAGATGCAAGCGGAATAGATATGTCTGATTTTCCGGATATTGGCTCAATTATAAAACAAGTGGGAGAAGATAAATCATTAGAAAACATCTGGTGGCTTAAATAAGCTAAAAATGGTATTATCCTATGTCATCAATTAAGTCATGCCCAGACAGATTTAAAGCTACGCATTTTTGCGTAGCTTTTTTTGTTTTCCTTGACATTTAGCATAGAAGTGGTATAATGTGTATATAAATTTTATTATATGGAGGAATGGAAATGAACCTGAAGAAAATCATCGCCGCGGCTATGTCCCTGTGCATCGTCGGCGGCAGCGCTCCGGCAGTTTTCCGCAATTCGCCGGACTTCTTCCTTACTGCAAACTCGGCGGATCTGAACGGATTATTCACGGTCGATGACAGCACCTATGAAATTTATTCCGATCACGCTGTACTCGCTGTGGGCTCTGCAAAGACCCGTATCATCGTTCCTGCTGAGGTAGAGGGGGTCCCGGTAACTGAGATAGGCGAGGCGGCATTCAGCAATCATAACTATCTCATGACGATAAATCTCCCGGATACTATCGAGAAGATCGGCGACAGTGCATTTACACACTGTCAGCATCTCACAAAGATAAACATTCCCGACAGCGTGACCTATATCGACAATTACGCCTTTGCCGACTGCGCTGAACTCGCAGATGTCAGGTTTGGCAGCAGCATTAAAAGGATAGGCGGCTATGCCTTTCACGACTGCAAAAAGCTGACTAAGATAACTCTGCCTGATTCCCTTGAGGGGATCTATTCAGACGCCTTTGCAGGGACATCTATCACGGAATTGGTCATCCCTGACAGCGTTACAACTTTAAAGAGCGGCGCCTTCGAGGGCTGCGAACAGCTTACCGCCGTTACTATCGGCAGCGGCGTGACCGAAATACCCATGCTCTGCTTTGCGGCAGACAGCGCCCTTACTTCTGTCACTTCATCGGGTGAAATCTATTATGTCGGTGAAAAGGCGTTCACGAACTGCACCGCGCTCACCTCTATCAGTCTGCCCGGCAGCTATGTGAACATAGGAGATTCAGCCTTTGAATTCTCGGGACTTGAATCGTTCGATATAAATCTCTATAATGTAGGTATGTCCGCATTTGAGGACTGCCAGTTCACTGAGATAACGCTTCCGGCGACCACTCACAGCCTCGACTATCACGCCTTCAAGGGCAATCATCTCACAAAGGTGACTATCCTCAACCCTGACTGCGATATCGACAACAGCAAATGGGTATTCTGTTATGACGGCGAGGAGCCCCTCCCCACGGTTTACGGCTATGAGTATTCAACAGCCCAGATATACGCTATGGACAACGGATTTGAGTTCGTTTCCCTCGGCGAGGTTCCTACGACTTCAACTACAACTACAACGACCACAACTTCGACTGCCACAACAACAGTTACGACCGCTGTTCAGGTCTCACTCTACGGTGATGTCAACTGCGACGGCAAGGTCGATACCAAGGACGCTACTGCGCTCATGGAATACTTACACGACAGCAAGTCCAATCCGCTCAGCCCTCAGGGTCTGGCAAACGCTGATGTGTGTGACCCCGGTGACGGTATTACTGCTGCCGACAGCGATGCGCTCACCAAATACCTCAGCGGTGTGATATCGAAGCTCCCTTATTACACCACCACATCGGCTTTTGACCCGAAGAAGCCCTCCACATGGAACTGGGATGCCGGCGACGTCAACAAGGACGGCAAACTCAATGCACTGGATGTCGGCATTCTTCTCAACAGCCTCACAATGCCCATGACTACTGAGTATGTTGACCTTTCATTTGACGTAAACTGCGACGGCGAGAGCTCAGTCCGCGATTTCTACGGTATCATGCTGTACAACCTGTCTGCCAGTGTAGTTGACGGCGAGGCTGAAAAGGCAGGAGCTTTCACTAAGCTTCCCCAGCTCGCTGACAGAGAAGTGGAAAACGGCTTCGACCACGATGCCGCCCCTGGTACTTCTGTAACACTTGCTGTCGATATCGACGCAGAAAGTGATATCAATTATTTCTACTTCATGCCGGAGGATACTGACGGTGTAAGCATCTCAACTGTGAATTATTATGATTATGAAGGCAATCAAAGTGTATGTACCATGGGTGACGGTCAGACCTACTGCCTCATCGCATCGCCTTACGGCATCAGCCGCATACTTTTAGACTGCTATGTTTCTGACAATGCGAAGCTCGGCGATGCTACTGTTGCTCTGCGCAATATCCAGCTCGGAAACATTCTCTATGACGCTTCAAATTACAGCTTCTACAAGGGCAGCGATTTCCCTGACTTCGAGTTCAAGGTAAACGTCATCGGTTCAACTACTACCACAACATCTACTACTACAACAACTACTACAACGACCACAACAACTAAGAAGCCCGCTACGACTTCCACCACAAGCACAACTACCACAACTACTACCAAGAAGCCTACAACAACTTCGACTACTACCACAAAGAAGCCTACAACTACTTCCACCACCACCACAAAGAAGCCTACTACAACTTCCACCACAACTACAAAGAAGAACACAAGCACCACTACAACAACAACTACTACAACAACTACTACGACCATAACTACCGGCTATCACAATCAGCAGCAGCTCATTATTACAGGTGTGTTCGACCATATCGACGGCAGCTATATCTACATGGAGACCGGTTCAAAGTACCTTTACAGCAGAGCTGATCTTTCAGATGAAGCAAACGCCAAGCTTGCCGCACTCAAGAAAGGCGATGATGTTGAGCTCACCTGCACGACTATCGACTCATTCGCAAGAGTAATCGTTGATATCTCCAAGATAGAGGTGCTGAATACAACTACTTCCACCACAAGCACTACAACAACAACAACTACCACAACAACAGTTACCACATCGACCACTACTTCCACAGTTACGGGATATGAGCAGGTCATGAACGAGAAGGCCCTCGGCACATGGAGCATCTACAAGCGCGTAAACAATGAGAACGGAGCCGAGCTCCTGTTTAGTGACGATATAACCTTTGAGCTCACCTTCAATGATGACTTCACGATGGATTCATTCATGAGTGAGGGCGGTCAGAACCCGGTAATGAATACCTTCTCATGGACAGCGGACGAGACTGCTGCCGGCGGCAAGGACAAGGTGCTTATCTACGGCGATAATACCGAACCGGCAGTATTTGACCTTGTAACAATGACTATCGCTGACACTAAATCAAATTCTGTTTTCTTCCTTGAAAAGAAGGAAGTCACTGCCGGAAAATTCGGCGATATCGACGGAAACGGCGTGATTAACGCTGTTGACGCATCAAAGATACTTGTGAAGTGTGCAGAGCTATCCGCTCCCGATGCACCACTTCCGTCAACGGACGTTATCGTGAAGTACGATATCAGCGGCGACGGACTTGTTACAGCCGTTGATGCTTCGCTCCTCCTCACATACTGCGCTAACCTCGCAGAAAATGAGAACCTTACACTTGAAGAATTCCTTCTCGCAAGGGAGAGCAAGAAAACTGACAAATAAACTAACGCGGTGCATACCGGTCTCCGGACAGGTGTGCACTTTTTTTGTGCCTTGCAGGAGACGCCGCTCCGCACACGGCAGGCGTTACGGCAGCCACTTGAAATACCGGTGCAGATGTGTTATAATAACTGTGTATGCTTTTTGAAAGAGGTGCGGTCAATGAACGATAACAGGTCTGTGATTGAGGAGATAAACAGTATTTACGGCGGACGCGAAAGACTTGCCTATGTGCGTAGCTTCGGCTGTCAGCTCAATGTTTCCGACGGCGAGAAGATAAAGGGACTGCTCAGCGAAATGGGCTTCGGCTTCACTGAGGACGAGACTAAGGCTGACCTTATCATACTCAATACCTGCGCGGTGCGTGAATCCGCGGAGGACAGGGTATTCGGCATCGTCGGCAGCATGAAGAAGCTCAAGGAGCTCAAGCCTTCGCTAATAATCGGCATCGCAGGCTGTATGACCGCACAGAGCCATATTGCGGAAAAGATAAAGAAGTCCTATCCGCAGGTGGATATCGTCCTCGGAACATCGGCGATAAGCGGTCTTCCGGCACTTCTCCTCGACAGGCTGAGAGGTGTGCGCTTCGGTGAAGATATTGCGGAATACGGCGATTTTTCGGCGGCCGTGCCACAGATACGCGAGAGTGCTTTCAAGGCTTCCGTTCCGATAATGTTCGGCTGCAACAACTTCTGCACCTACTGCATCGTGCCATATGTCCGCGGAAGGGAGCGCAGCCGCCGTCCGGAGGATATAATCGCGGAGGTCAGGGGACTTGCCGCTCAGGGCTACAATGAGATAATGCTGCTCGGTCAGAACGTCAATTCCTACGGCAATGACCTCGGCGGTGAGATGAGCTTTCCGCAGCTTCTCAGGGAGATAAATGCGATAGAGGGCGACTTTATCATACGCTTCATGTCCTCCCACCCGAAGGACGCTTCCGATGAGCTGATAGACGCGATATTTGACTGCGAAAAGGTCGCAAAGCACCTGCACCTTCCCGTTCAGAGCGGCAGCGATGATGTGCTGAGGAGAATGAACCGGCGGTATACTGCGGAAAAGTACCTCTCTATAGTTGACAGGATATACGAACGCGACCCGGATTTCTCACTGACGACAGATATAATTGTCGGTTTCCCTGATGAAACAGATGAGGATTTCCGCGCAACTCTTGATATAATAAAACGTGTGAGATACGACAATATCTACTCGTTCATATACTCGAAGCGCTCCGGCACAAAGGCTGCGGAAATGCCGGACAGTACGTCCGATGAGGAAAAGAGCTGCCGTATGCGCGAGCTACTTGAAGTGCAGAGAGAGATATCCTCAGAGCACTACAAGCGCTTCATCGGAAGGACCATGCGAGTGCTCGCAGATGACGTATCCAAGAAGAAAAAAGGCTTCCTGACCGGCAAGAGCAATGAGTTCATAATCGTTGAATTCGAAGGGGACGAGTCCCTCATCGGACAGTTCGTCGATGTTGAGATAACCGGCGCTATGAACTGGGCGGTAACAGGAAGGATAGTCGGCAGATGACATTCCGCCGGCACGTTTGGAGGTAAAAAGATGTCAGTTATCAACGTCCTTGATAAGGAATTGGCAGAGCTTATCGCTGCCGGAGAGGTCATAGAGCGCCCGGCATCGGTCATAAAGGAACTCGTGGAGAACTCTATTGACTCCGGAGCGAGACATATTACCGTTGAGATAAAGAACGGCGGCACGACCTATATGCGCGTGACCGATGACGGCTGCGGTATAGAGCACAGCGAGGTGCCGAAGGCTTTCCTGCGCCATGCGACCAGCAAGATAAGCGGGAAGGCTGACCTTGACAATATAACTACGCTGGGATTCCGCGGCGAGGCTCTTGCTTCCGTGGCGGCTGTCGCTGAGGTAGAGGTGATGACCAAGCTTCGCGGTGCGGAATACGGCACACTTTACAGGATATCCGGCAGCGAGGAGATATCCCATGAGCAGACCGGCTGTCCCGACGGTACGACCATGATAATCCGTGACCTTTTCTACAACGTCCCCGCGCGGCGGAAATTCCTCAAAAAGGACGTAGCAGAGGGAAATGCGGTCAGCCAGATATTGCAGAAGATAACCATGTCGCACCCTGCCGTGGCTTTCAAGTTCATACGCGACAACAGAGTGGAATTCAACTCCGCAGGCGACGGTGAGCTCTATTCTGCGGTATATGCGGTATACGGCCGAGACCTTGCGCGTGACCTCCTTCCGGTGGAGCATGAATACGAGGGCATAAGGGTCAGCGGCTTCACGGTCAAGCCCCTTTATTCCCGGGCAAACAGGAGCTTCCAGAACTTCTTCGTGAACGGCAGATATGTCCGTTCAAGGCTATGTACCGCGGCTCTTGAAAATGCCTACACGAATATGATAATGACCGGAAAGTTCCCGGCTTGCGTGTTGTTCATCGACCTTGCGCCGTCGGCAATGGACGTAAATATCCACCCTGCAAAGGCAGAGGTGAGGTTCACCGACGAGAAAAAGGTCTCCGATGCGCTGTATTACGCGGTCAGGAACGCCTTCATGGAGAACGGTCTTATCTATGATTTCGAGTTGAAAAAGAAGGTTGACTGGACCGCAAAGCCGGTGGAGCAGCCCGAAATGAAGCAGCAGGAGTTCATTTTCACTCCGGTGAACAAGATAGCCGATACCGAGAAAGCTATGGAGGAAAAGCCGGAGGCTGCGGATATACCAGTGTTTGAAGCATATAATACCAATACCGCTCCTGAAAGCGTGACCGTTTCTGTTCCTGCCGAAAAGGCTGAGGATAAGCCCGTGCCGGAAGTACCTGTCACGGCTGAAAAAGCGGAGAAAGTCCCGGAAGTACAGTCTGTGCCCGATAAGGTCGAGGGCTTCAGCTATATCAGCAGCAGGAGCCTTGAAAAGGCGAAGCCTGCCGTACAGCCCCCGGAAGAAAAGCCCTCGGTGTGGGCGGAAAAGCCTAAGATCCGCGTGGTAGGGGAGATGTTCGGAGTATACATCATCGCCGAGGCTGAGGACAAGACCATGATAATGATAGACAAGCACGCCGCCCATGAGAGGATAATCTTCGAGGACCTCAAAAGCCGCAACTGCCGGCAGTACAGTCAGGGGCTCATAACAGGCGTGAAGCTGCTGCTTGCCGGTGACGATATAACTGCGCTTGAGGAGAATACCGCACTGCTTGAGGACCTCGGGTTCACGTTCGATTTTTCGCAGAAGCCCTGCGTGGTCGCAACGGCAGTTCCGACCTTCATAATGGAGCTTGACATGGAGGAGATAATCACCGAGATAGCCGGAAATCTGCGTATGTACAGCCATGACCCGCAGTCCCACACCCTCGACGACCTTCTGCATACGGTCGCCTGTAAATCGGCGATACGCGGCAATGACAGGAACAGTCACGAGGAATTGCAGGCGCTTGCGGAGAGGGTCTATTCCGATGAAAATATCCGCCACTGTCCGCACGGCAGACCGGTGATGTTCACACTCAGCAAGTCCAATATCGAGCACCAGTTCGGAAGGACGTAAGGAGGAAAAATGGATATTTCTGCACTTATACCGAAATCCGTGCTCAATTGGTTCTTCTCCAATGCGCTGCTGATACTGATAGCTGCGGTGGTGCTTGCCATTATCCTGACTGTCGGCGTGAAGCGTTTTTCGGAACGTCTGGAGGACAGGCTTCGTGATGAGGAGGACATTAAAGATGACGATGACCGTGAATAAGCCTAAAGTCCTTGCGATAGTCGGACCGACAGCCTCGGGCAAGACCGCGCTCGGTGTGGAGCTTGCAAAGATATATGGCGGCGAGGTCATATCTGCCGATTCCATGCAGATATACAAGGGCATGGATATTGCCTCCGCCAAGCCTTCCGCGGAGGAGATGCAGGGGATACCGCACCACCTCATCGGCATACTCGATATGGACGAGCCGTTCAGCGCTGCGGACTATGTAAGGCTTGCGAATGAGAAGATAAGGGAGGTCCTCGGCAGGGGAAAGCTCCCGGTGATAGTGGGCGGAACGGGGCTGTATGTGGACAGTCTGCTCGGGAACGTGAAATTCTCAGAGGGCGGGAGCGATGAGGCTTACCGCGCGGAACTCGCTGCGTTTGCGGCTGAAAACGGCAATGAAGCCCTTCATGCAAGGCTCGCGGAGCTTGACCCCGAAGCCGCTGCCGCTATACATCCGAACAATCTTATCCGCGTGATAAGGGCACTTGAGGTCTGCCATGTCACCGGAAGGCTTTTCAGTGAGCTGAAGGCTGAGAGCAGGCTGGAGGAAAGCCCCTACGATTCGCTGATAATAGGTCTGAATTACGCCGACCGTGCTGCGCTTTACCGCAGGATTGACCGCCGCGTGGAGATAATGGCTGAAAACGGGCTCGTCGAGGAGGCAAGGTCACTCTGGGAGAGTGGCGGAATGCGTACCTCCGCCAATGCGATAGGCTACAAGGAACTCATTCCCTGTTTCCGCGGTGAGCAGCCGCTCGCGGAGTGTATAGCGAAAATTCAGCAGGAAACGCGCCGTTACGCCAAGCGTCAGCTTACATGGTTTAGAAAAAATGACCGCATCCAGTGGATTATTTTGGATGAATTTACTAAATTCAACGAAATTTCAGAAAAATCACAAAAATGTATAGCAAATTTTTGGAATATATGATATAATGTATTGTGTGTATTTCTGTTTCATGACAGAAATGTGCGGAGATATACACAGCGGCTCATCAGCCGAATAATCAAAGACAGGAGAATGTGTATGAACAAGGCGTTAAATCTTCAGGACGTATTTCTCAACCAGTGCAGAAAAGACAGGATAATGGTAACAATAATCCTCACAAACGGTTTCCAGTTCAAGGGAATGGTCAGAGGCTTCGACAGCTATGTCGCTATCTTTGACTGCGACGGAAAGCAGCAGCTCGTTTACAAGCACGCTATTTCCACAATTATCCCTGTAAGACCTGTTTCTATACTCGACGCGAGCGAAAAAAGCGAATAAGGTGTGATCTGAATGCGCTTTTCCGGAACCGAGAGCAATGCGCTGGTGAAGATACTGAGAAATACAGTCATTGTGCTGTTCCTCGTTATCTTCGTGAGCGTTATCTATAATCTTAAAAACCGTGACAGCGACACCGAAAGCGCTCTTATCTCCGAGGCGGTCGCCTCAGCTGAGTTCAGAGGCGTTTTCATAAGGGACGAGACCCCTGTTTCTTACAGCGGCATGGGAGTGCTCAGTTACAGCGTCGCTGACGGCGGAAAGCTCGGCAGCGGAAGTACGATAGCTGTTGCTTATGCGGACGATTCCCAGATAAGCCGCAACCGTGAGAAGGCAAGGCTCGAAAAGGAGCTTGCCATCCTCCAGAAGATACAGAATCCCGGTACCAGAGAATCTGCCCAGCCAGCTGAGCTTTCTGCGAGCATAGCCCAGAATTACCGAGAATTCCTTTTCGCCCGCGATAAAATGGACCTTCCGGGCGTAAAATCCGTGAAGGACGAGCTCATCGTCGGAATGAGTACATATCAGATAATAACCAGCGAGGTCAGCGATTTCAGCCAGCAGATAATCGATATCCGCAGCCGCCTCGATCAGCTCAGCCGTGAGGCTGCAAAGCCGATAGAGACCGTTGCCTCGCCGAAGCCGTCATACTTCGTCAGCTATTGCGACGGTTATGAGCAGAAGCTCACAGAAAGCTCGCTCACGTCCATTACTGCCGACGAGATCGAGGCTGTCACTGATACAAGGCTCGATGATCCGAAGATCGTCGGAAAGCTTATTACCGGCTATAACTGGTATCTTGCAGGCGTTGTGGACAACTCCCGTCAGGAGTACAAGGTCGGCGACTATGTAAGGATAAGACCCGAATCGAGCCCGGAGATATTCTCCGCCGAGGTTAAGGATATACGCGATGACGGTGACCCCAAAAGAGCCGTTCTCATTCTTGCCTGCCGCGAGTTCAACAGCGAGCTCGTCCAGCACAGATGCGAGAACATCGAGCTTGTGAGAGGCACCTACCGCGGTCTCAAGGTTCCGCGTGAGGCTATACGCTTTGTCAACGAGGAGGTCACGAAGGGCGAGGGTGAGAATGCCGTTTCTACCGACGTTACCTATAAGGGCGTGTATGTCCTCAACGGTGAAAAGATCGAATTCAAGAAGATAGATGTCATATACGAGGGCAGCGACTATGTTCTCTCGTCGCTTGAGCATATCGGCGACAGCAGCTACCTTGCACTGTATGATGATATTATGATCGAAGGTGTTGATTGATATGACCGGCAGTCCGGACTTTATTGATGCGAATATCGAACGTATACGCGGAAATATAAGCGAAGCCTGCGCCAGAGCCGGACGGGCTCCCGATGAGGTAAGGCTCATGGCTGTCACAAAGACGGTCGATCCGGAGCTTGTGAACCGTGCGATAGCACAGGGGATAGACCTTCTCGGCGAGAACCGTGTGCAGGAGTTCCTTTCAAAGAAGGACAGCTATGACAAGTCTGCCGAGGTGCATATCATCGGCCATTTGCAGACCAACAAGGTCAAATATATAATCAATGATGTCAGCATGATACAGTCTGTGGACAGCGAAAGGCTCCTTGCCGAGATAAGCCGTCTCGCCGTGAAGAACGGCAGGACTATGGATATTCTCTGCGAGGTCAATATCGGCGGCGAAGACTCCAAGAGCGGAGTTTCCCCCGATGAGCTGAGACCTCTGCTCGAAGCGGCTGCGAATACGGAGGGCGTCCGCCTGAGAGGGCTGATGACCATTCCTCCGCCGACTGACAGCGATATTTTCCTGGGAAGAATGAAGGAGCTCTATGACAGGCTCTCCGAAAGCTTCCCGATGGACGTGCTCTCTATGGGCATGACCCATGACTATGCGGCGGCTGTCCTCCACGGCTCTACTCTCGTCAGGGTAGGAACGGGACTGTTCGGCGCAAGAAGCTATCCCGCCAAGGCGTGAGCCGCACGGGAACGGCTTGGTACAGCTCTAAAAGTCCGGCAATGCCCGCATTGCTTGCCGGCAGAAAAATAAAAAACAAAAGTGCGGAGAAGGAGTATTATATGAAACTTTTTGACGGAATCAAGGATTTTTTCTTTGCCTCAGACGATGATGATTTTGAAGAGCCCGATATGCCCATGCGTGCACCCAGCGAAAGACCCGGCGGCTATACACGCCCTGAGCCCGAGGATGTTCCCGTTTCGGCTGCTCCTGCCGGAGATACTCCCAGCGGCAGAAGGAACAAGGTCGTAAATATCCAGACCACTGCCCAGCTTCAGGTCGTTCTCGTAAAGCCCTCTGCTTTCACAGATGCTAAGCAGATCGCAGATCATCTCATCGCAAAGAAGACTGTCGTTCTCAACCTTGAGACTGCTTCTCCTGAGAACAAGAGAAGGATAATCGACTTCCTCGTAGGCGTTGCCTACGCTAACGGCGGCAGCCTCAAGCCTGTTGCCAATCTCACATATATCATCACTCCTTACAACGTAGGCTTCATTGGCGAAGACCTTGTGGGTGAGCTGGAGAACAACGGCGTATTCATCTGATGAACACTCCCGAGGACAGGCTTTTTGAGGCAAGGCTCAGCGATATGACCGAACGCTGTGAACGCTGCGGAGCTCCGGTATACTCCCCGTTCCTTGACGAGCATCAGTGTGCCGCCGCAGAACAGTGGCTCGGACGCAATGCCGGCGATTCTGGGTATATCCTCTATGGCGGCTATGAGGACGCGAGGAGGAGAATGCTCACGGTCTTTCCGGAGTATTGCAGGGACTATGCCGCGGAGTGCTTTCCCATGAAATGCCTTACCATGACCTACCGCAAAGAGGATAAGCTCACGCACCGTGATGTGCTCGGCTCCTTCATGGCTCAGCAGGTAAAACGCGAGGTGATCGGGGATATCATCGTCGGCGAGGGCATGGCACAGACCTTTGTCACTGTTGTCGCTGCAAAGGCGCTTGCTTCGTCTGTCACAAAGATAGGCAGGGTCGGCGTCAGGATAAGCGATGACAAGGAGTTCTGCCTTGATACGGTCCAGGAATTCAAGGATATAAGCGGTACCGTCGCTTCGCTGCGGCTGGACTGCATTGTGAGCCTTGCGGCTAATATCAGCCGCGAAAAGGCTGCGGCTCTGATACGCTCCGACAGGGTGGAGGTAAACCACTTTCCGACAGCTTCCGTTTCGCATGAGCTGAAGGAGGGGGATATCCTCTCGGTCAGGGGCTTCGGCAGATTTATTCTTAACGGTATAGACGGTCTGACCAGAAAGGGCCGCATACACATAGATATTCGCAAATATATTTAGAGGTGAACGAAATGATAACTTCAAAGGACGTAAGAAACAAGAGATTCGAGAAGGCTGCCTTCGGTTACAAGCAGGAGGAGATCGACGAATTTCTTTCACAGCTCGAGGCTGAACTCGATGAAATGGAGCGCGAACGCGCTGAGGCTAACAACAAGATACAGATACTCGCTGACAAGGTAAGAGAGTATATGAAGGACGAGGACGCCCTCAAGGACGCTCTTCTCGGCGCTCAGAAGCAGGGACATCAGGTCATTGCTGAGGCTAATGAGAAGGCTGAATCTATCATCGCTGAGGCTCAGGCTAAGGCTGCCGAGCTCGAGGACGAGGCTGTCCGTCAGCACGCAGAGGCTATGGAGCGCAACCGCGAGGAGATCGCCCGCGAGAAGGACGCGCTCAAGGAAGCTCAGAATCAGGTTTCCGAGTTCAAGAAGAGCCTGTTCGATATGTACAAGAGCCACCTCGAACTCATTTCCTCTATGCCTGAGACATTTGAGGAAGCAGTCGGCTATGAGCCCGAAACAGCTGAGGAGATCGCAGCAGCAGTTGCTTTAGATTGAGTTTGAATTATTCAGATTTGTCCGGCGTAAGCCGGACACCACAATTCCGAATTACGCATTCCGAATTCAGAATTAAAGCTAAAGGCTGAAGGCTGAGGGCTGAAGGCTGGCGGCAGAATATAAGCTTGAAAGGAGGAGCTGACGCTTTTGCGTCATGCTCGCGTGAAAATGGCACAGGATTATAACAATACCTTGAATTTACCGGCAACAGAATTCCCGATGCGCGGAAATCTGCCCAAGAGAGAGCCTGAGACCCTTGAAAAATGGGAAAGTCAGAGACTTTACTACAAAATGATCGAGAAGAATAAGGGCAAGAAGTCCTATATCCTTCACGACGGACCTCCCTACGCTAACGGCGAGATACACATCGGTACCGCCCTTAACAAGACCCTCAAGGATTTCATCGTCAAGTATAAGAATATGAGCGGATTCTGTGCTCCCTACGTTCCCGGCTGGGACACTCACGGTCTCCCTATCGAGCTGAAGGCTATGAAGGCTATCGGCGTCAAGGACGGCGCTATCCCGCCCACAGAGCTCAGAAAGCACTGCCACGATTTCGCAATGACACACGTCAACAACCAGATGAAGCAGTTCAAGAGACTGGGTACTATCGGCGATTACGACTACCCCTACCTCACTCTCCGTCCGGCTTATGAGGCACGTCAGGTCGAGGTCTTCGGCGCTATGGCAAAGAAGGGCTATATGTACAAGGGACTCAAGCCCGTTTACTGGTGCCCGGACTGCAATACCGCTCTTGCTGAGGCTGAGATCGAGTATTCCAACGATCCCTGCTATTCTATCTATGTGAAGTTCAATGTTACCGACGACAAGGGCATCTTTGCCGGTATGGGACTTGACCTCTCAAAGATATATTTCGTTATCTGGACTACTACCACATGGACTATCCCCGGCAACCTTGCTATCTGCCTCGGTCCGGAGTACAACTATACCCTCGTTCATGTTGGTGATGAATACTATGTTATGGCGGAGGAGCTCGTCCGCACAACTATGGAGACTGCCGGTATCACTGAGTATACCACTGAGGGCTGCTTCACAGGCGCAGAGCTCGAGGGAATGAAGACAAAGCACCCCCTCTATGACCGTCCGTCACCGATAATCGTCGGCGACCACGTTACTCTCGAAAGCGGTACCGGCTGCGTACATACCGCTCCCGGCTACGGCGTTGAGGACTTCGAGGTCTGCAAGAAGTACGATGATATCGGCATTATCGTTTGCGTTGACAATAAGGGCAGGCAGACTGAGGAAGCAGGCGAGTTCGCTGGTCTTGACACAGACGAGGCAAACAAGGCTATCGCTGCCAAGCTCACAGAGCTCGGCGCAATGCTCGCTACTCAGAAGATCGTCCACCAGTATCCGCACTGCTGGAGATGTAACAGCCCTATCATATACAGAGCAACTGAGCAGTGGTTCTGCTCGGTAAACGGCTTCAAGGAAGAGGCTGTCAAAGCTATCGAGTCCGTAAAGTGGATTCCCGACTGGGGCGAGGACCGCATCAAGGGCATGGTACGCGACAGAAGCGACTGGTGTATCTCACGTCAGAGAACATGGGGCGTTCCGATACCCGTTGTTTACTGCAAGGACTGCGGCAAGCCGATCATCACCGACGAGACTATTTCTGCTATCGCCGATCTCTTTCGTAAGGAGGGCAGCGACTCATGGTGGACTAAGGAGCCCTCTGAGTTCATTCCTGCAAGTGTGAAGTGCGAGTGCGGCTGCGGCGAATTTACCAAGGAATACGACATCATGGACGTATGGTTCGACAGCGGCGTTTCCCACACCTCTGTCATGGAAGGCGACGACTTCCCGAGCCTTACTTGGCCGGCTGACCTCTATCTTGAAGGTGCTGACCAGTACAGAGGCTGGTTCCAGTCCTCACTCCTCACGTCCGTTGTATACAAGGGAGCTGCCCCCTACAAGGCAGTATGCACCCACGGCTGGGTCGTTGACGGCGAGGGCAGGGCTATGCACAAGTCCCTCGGCAACGGCATCGCTCCCAACGAGATAACAGACCAATACGGCGCTGATATCCTCCGTCTGTGGGTAGCTTCTTCGGATTATCACAGCGATATCCGTATATCCAAGCCAATTCTCAGCCAGCTTTCCGATGCCTACAAGAAGATAAGGAACACTGCACGTTTCATTCTCGGTAACCTCGGCAACGGCAAGGGCTTCGATCCCGATAAGGACAGCGTGTCCGACGATCAGCTCACAGAGCTCGATAAATGGGCACTTATGCGCCTTGACACCCTCATCGACAAGGTCAAGGAGGGCTATGAGGAGTTCGATTTCCACATTGCTTTCCATGCTATACACAACTTCTGCGTAATTGATATGTCCAACTTCTACCTTGACATTATCAAGGACAGGCTCTACTGCGAGAAGGAGGATTCAGTTTTCCGCCGTGCCGCTCAGACCGCTATGTACCGTATTCTGAGTGCTGTTGCAAGGCTTGCTGCACCTATCATTTCGTTCACCGCTGAGGAGATCTGGCAGTTCATGCCGCACTCTTCCGATGATGACAAGGAGAGTGTTTTCCTCAACCAGATGCCCGAAAAGAGTGGTATCTCGTTCAGTGACGAGTTCATTGAGAAGTGGAACTTCATTTATAGCACCCGCGAGGCTGTAAACAAGGTTCTCGAGGAGGCAAGAAATGCCAAGACCATCGGTAAGTCTCTCGAGGCTAAGATAATCATTAAGAGCAGCGATGCGGACTACGACAGATTTGCTGCACTCGCTGACCACCTGAAGGATATCCTTATCGTATCAGGCGTTGAGGTCGAAAATTCCGGAAGCGAGACTTCGTTCGAGGTCGCAAGGGCTGACGGTGACAAGTGCGAGCGCTGCTGGTGCTACTCGAAGTACGTTGGCACAAACCATGCTCACCCCACTCTCTGCGAGAGATGTGCGGCAGCTATCGAGCTGTAATTTGTACTATATTGCCTGCTGCTGTATGGGGCGGCAGGCGTATTATTTGAAAGGATAGATATATGGCGATACTGCTTTCAGCAGCGATGATTCTGCTGGTCGGACTCGATCAGCTCGTGAAATACTGGGCTGTTCACTCCCTTAAAGCTGAGGGAAGTATGCGGTTCATACATTTCGGGGACTTCAAGGTTATCGACCTTACCTACCTCGAAAACGACGGCGCTATTTTCGGAAGTATGTCCGGGCAGAAGTGGTTCCTCATCGGCTTCACAGCGATAACTCTCATCGCAGGACTTTTCTGTCTCTACAAGCTGATGAACCGCTCAAAGGTCCTTGCATGGTCGATCGCACTGTTCGTTGCGGGTGGTGTGGGCAACATCATCGACCGTATCCGTCAGGGCTACGTCGTGGATATGTTCGACATAAAGCTGTTTAAATTTGCCATATTCAACGTTGCTGATATCTACGTCACAGTTGCATTCGGAATGCTGCTGTATTACGGAATATTCATTGAGCCAAAGATAGAAAAGGCAAAAAAGGCGGAGGCTGAAAAGGCTGCCGCCAGTGAAAGCAGAGCTGAGAGCAATGAGTGAGAAAGTAACGCTCACCGTTCCTGCGGAGGCTTCCGGAACACGCGCTGACAAGTATATTTCGGACAATATTGCTCTGACGAGATCGGCGGTGCAGTCCCTCATGGAGAAGGGCTCTGTCATTGCGGACGGCAGACCTGCCGCAAAGAATATGAAGCTCCGTGGCGGCGAGAGCATCGAAGTCGAGATACCCGATCCGGAGCCTATGGACGCCGTGCCGGAAGATATCCCCCTCGATATTGTCTATGAGGACGCCGACCTGCTTGTCGTGAACAAGCCGAAGGGGATGGTCGTTCATCCGGCGCACGGCAACTACAACGGAACGCTTGTGAATGCGCTGCTTCACCACTGCGGGGACAGCCTTTCCGGGATAAACGGCGTTATACGGCCGGGTATCGTCCACCGTATAGACAAGAATACCAGCGGTCTGCTCATTGTTGCGAAGAATGACGCGGCTCACCTGAAGCTTGCCGAGCAGATAAAGGTACACAGCTTCACGCGTGAGTATGAAGCTGTCGTTACAGGTGTGATGAAGGAGCAGTCCGGCACCGTTGACGCGCCTATCGGAAGGCATAAGACCGACCGGAAGAAAATGTGCGTAACTGCCGAAAATTCGAGGAATGCCGTCACTCACTACGAGGTGCTCCGCCAGTACGGCGGCTATGCTCACCTGAGGCTCAGGCTCGAGACAGGGCGCACTCACCAGATAAGGGTACATATGGCGTACATCGGGCACCCCGTCATGGGCGACGATGTTTACGGAAAGCCGTACAAGGGGCTTGATGGACAGTGCCTTCACGCGCGTAAAATAGGCTTTATCCACCCGTCAACAGGGAATTACATGGAGTTTTCGAGCGAGTTGCCGGAGTATTTTCAGGCAGTGCTGCGGAAGCTTGAAAAGATGTAGGAGGAGCACATTGTTTGAAGATATAACCAAAGTTATCCTGCTCAGCGACATGGACGGCACCCTGCTCAACGGCAGGAAGGAGATATCCGATACCGACCGTGCCGCGATAGAACGCTTTACCGCACTCGGCGGAAAATTCACCGTTGCGACCGGAAGGACGATACAGTCCTTTGAGCAATATCGTGCGCTGATAGACCTGCCATACCCTATTATAATGTATAACGGCGCTGCGATTCACGACTACACGACCGGTGAAACTCTCCGTTTACACCCTCTGCCCGATACGGCAAGGAGCATCACAGAGGCTATACTTCGTGAAATGCCGCATATCGGCGGTGAGGTTCTCAGGGCAGATGCTACATATGTGTTCAGCAATACTGATTACCAGAAGCTTCACACGAAGCTGTGCAATATAGTTCCGGATTACGCGGAGCTTGAAGATATCCCGGACGGCGGCTGGCTGAAAGTCCTGTTCGCAATGTCTCCCGAGGATATGGATTATTTTGAGATACTCCTGAACCGCATGAACTGGCAGAATGTCAGCTTTGTGCGTTCGTCGGATATGTTCTGGGAAATGCTCCCGGAGGGCGTGAGCAAGGGCTCAGCGCTGACAGAATACCGCAGTCTGCCGGGATTTGAGGGATATACCTTCGTGTCCGTCGGGGACTTCGACAACGACGTTGAGATGATACAGGCGGCTGACCTCGGTGCCTGTCCGGCAAATGCCGAGGAAACCGTCAAGGCTGCCGCAGGGCTCGTCCTTGAAAAGACCAACGAGGAGGGCGCGGTCGCCGAGCTGATAGATAAGCTTATAAACGGCGTAGAATAGCCATGCTACGCAAAGTAGCAGCGATGTAAGCACATATATTCTTGCCTTTTCTGTGCCGTTGATGCATAATAAAAGCAGCCGGATAACCGGACTTTTTATGCGGAGGGATCACTATGACATTTTCAGAAAAATTAAGGAAGGCAAGAAACAATGCAGGACTGTCGCAGGAGCAGCTCGCTGAGAAGCTCTGCGTTTCGCGGCAGGCTGTCACCAAGTGGGAGACCGGGAAGGGAATGCCGGATATTGAGAATATCAGGGCGATCTCAGCCCTGCTCAACGTAAGCATCGACGAGCTCCTCAGTCCGGAGGAGGGGGCGATGAACGTGCTGCGCGAGCACATCGACCTTTCGGATTATAAGCCAAAGGGCAGCGAAAGAAGCACTAAGGACGCCTGTGCAGGTGCAAAATTCCCAGTGGCTGAGCATATATGGGCGCTGTTCCGCCGAAAAAAGCTCAGCAAGAAGGAGTGAATCGCCGATTTTATTATCGGTGCCGGCACGATTCATATTTATGACCAGCTCGCAAACGCCGGCGAGACCTACTACCTCGCCGAGGAAGGCGGCAAACAGTGGTTCATCACGGTCGATGGCGAATACATTACTTCATCTGCAATACCTTCGCCGTATCCGGGGGAAAAATTCCTGCGCGGAGGGTATGTATACAAAAAGCTCTATGATATAAGGAAATGAAATGCCGATTTCAGGCAGAAAGGGGTATACCATGAACAGGAAACTTATTGCGCTTGCCGCTGCACTCGGGGTAATGTGTAGTATGCTTACTGCCTGCGGTGATGATGCTGACAGCTCTGAGGACACTGCTGCTTCCGTTTCAACTGAGGACACAGAGGCTTCGTCGGATGAGACGTCTGATTCACAGGCTTCCACCGAAGCTCCTACCGAAAAGCAGACCACTACGGAAAAGGCAACTATCGCCGTTCCGACTTCGCCGGAGAAGATAACGGATTTCGACGCTAATAAGATGATCGGTTCAACTGCCGGTGACGTTGTGAAATACCTTGGCGACGACTGCAAAATAGACACAGACGCAGGTGCCGGCACATACGTCCTTTACAATACCGATGCGCTCGAAAGCACTGAGTTTTTCTTCACCGACCACCAGTGGGACGGTCAGTGGAACGAAAACGGTGACAATTCCGCGATACTCAGCGGCGCTGCAAACAGTACCGCAAAGATAACCAAGATAAACATTACCGACGGAAAGGTCGATGACTTCACGGTCGGAATGCTCTATTCGGACTGCGCGGAGATAATAGGAGCGTTCCCGACAAGCGCAGGCGATATGGGTTCGACCATGTGCGGTGCTCCGGCTTCGCTGGTGTACTATTATAAGAGTAATGTCAATAAGGACTGCATAGTCGGACTTCACTTCGAGCTTACAGGTGAGCTTGACCGCAATCTCAACGAGGGAAAGTATAACCTCGGCAAGTGTTGCGATATACTCGCAGGCGAAATGGAGAAGTATGACCCGAAGCTTGCGCTCATCTCCGTTATCTATGCCCCTGAGATAGACATAAACAACAGAAAGACAACTACAAACTGCTCCTCACAGCTGAAGGATATAACCAATAACGGAAAGACCTATACCTACGGTGTTGAGAATACCTTTGACGGCGACCTTTCGACCTGTTGGTGCGAGGGAGAGAACGATCCGGGCATGGGACAGTATATCTACATTTTCAACCCTGACCTCGCAAATATGCGCTTCGTTACCATTTACGGCGGACTTCTTTCCGATAAGGAAAGCTTCTACAAGAACTGCCGTCCCGAGAGGGTCTCTATTTTCTGGCATAACGAGCCCGGCAGTGAGTATGTGCTCCTGACTGACTTCGATCAGCCTTACAGAAGGGCGATACCATACGCGCAGGGCGACGAGATAAGCATAGGGATAACGCAGGTCAATGAGAACGGCGTGACCTACAAGGACACCTGCATATCCGAGATAAAATTCAACGGCTGAACGGGGAGGGAAATATGAATAAAAGAATTATCGCAATGATACTCTCGCTCGGGCTTGCCGGCACTTTGCTGACTGCCTGCGGAGACACCGAGGACGATAACAGCGAAAGCGGTATACCTGCCGCATCGGACGAGATCGAGGATATCACGGCTGAGGATACGACCGAGGCTCAGACTGAGCCCGAAACAGGTAAGAGCGGCGGTATCTCGCAGAGAACCGAGACTACTACCGAGAAGCCGAGCGAGCTTGCGACTGTTCCCGGGGATTCGGGAGAGATATGTATAGACGCATCTGATATGATAGGTATGTCTGTTTCCGATATAGCGGAGCTGCTCGGAAGCGGCTATGAGATCTATTCTGACGGCATGATGGGACACTACCGCATTTACAACTACAAGAAGCTCCCTGACGTTGATTTCAGCTTCGAGGATCATACATGGGACTCCTACTGGAACGAGGACGGCTTCCCGAATGACAAGTACGCCGAAATACGCGAGAAAGCCGCAAAGAGCAGTAATAAGGTCATAAAGATCAATTACAGCAGCGGTGTTTTCGATGAATTCAGGGTCGGCATGAAGTACAGCGACTGCGCTAAGATAATCGGCGACTTCCCGGTACACGTCAGCGATCTCGGACAGACGGTCTGCTATGAGCCCTCGTCCGTGGCTTATTACTATCTCAACATCTACAATAATGACTGCATAGTCGGACTGCACTTCGAGTATACCGATGCGATAAAGAAAGCAGTAGACGCAGGCCGTATCGCAGGCGGCGGGTCGAGAGATATTGCTCCTGCTGACATAAAGACCTATGACCCGCAGCTCAGGGTTATAAGCATTATCTATTCCCCGAGGATAGATACCTCGGACTTTTCGGCGAGCGCATCGTCATCCCATGATGATATCACTTATAATGGGATAAAGTACACCTACGGTCCCGCCAATCTGATAGACGGAAGGCTCGACACCTGCTGGTGCGAGGGCTCGACCGATGTCGGCATAGACCAGTCGGTGACGCTCAGGTCATCAAGGCTTATGGAATGTAAGTTTATCACGGTATATGGCGGACTTATGACGAGCGAGGAAGGCTTCTACAAGAACTGCCGTCCGCTCGCTATGGACATCGCGCCGGAGGGCGTAAAGGATATGACGTATTATCTGCCGACGAATTACAATACGAGATACAGAAGGTCGATACCCGTTGGCTATATCCAGTGGGACTGCTATGATTTTGTGATAAAGGACGTTGATTCCTCGCGCTCGAAGTACAGCGACACCTGTATATCCGAGATAGTATTCAATGGCTGATCCAGATCTGCCCGCGCAAGCGGACAGCGCAGCTAAGCACTATGCACTAAGCACTAAAAACTAATATATAACCCGGAGGTAATTATGGACGCTAAAACAAAAAAGGAATTGCAGAAAACAGCCTGCAAGGTCAGAATGGGCGTTATTGAAGGCACCTATAACGCTAAATCGGGACACCCCGGCGGTTCGCTCTCAATAAGCGATCTACTGACCTATCTGTACTTTGACAGAATGAACGTTGATCCGAAGGCTCCTGAGGACGCTGACAGAGACCGCTTCGTGCTCTCGAAGGGACATACTGCTCCTGCGCTCTATGCGGTGCTTACACAGAAGGGATATTTCCCTGAGGAGGAACTGAAGTCCCTCCGTCACATCGGTGCTATGCTTCAGGGACACCCTTGTATCCATACCCCCGGTATAGATATGTCCAGCGGCTCACTCGGACAGGGCATCTCCGCTGCCTGCGGAATGGCTCTTGCCGGAAAGCTCGACAATAAGTCTTACAGAGTATATACCGTTCTCGGCGACGGCGAGATCGAGGAGGGTCAGGTATGGGAGGCTGCAATGTTCGCAGCTCACTACAAGCTCGATAACCTCATCGCTGTTGTTGACAACAACGGTCTCCAGATCGACGGCAAGATAACCGAGGTATGCTCTCCCGAGCCCATCACAGACAAGTTCGCCGCTTTCGGCTGGCACGTTATAACTATGGATGCCCACGATTTCGACAGCATAGAGGCTGCCTTCGCGGAGGCTGATACCGTAAAGGGAAAGCCTGTCGCTATAATCCAGAAGTCCGTAAAGGGCAAGGGCGTTTCCTTCATGGAAAATCAGGTAAGCTGGCATGGTGCAGCGCCTAACAAGGAACAGTATGAACAGGCAATGTCAGAGCTCAGGGCTCAGCTTGCAGGATTGGAGGACTAAGACTATGGCAGATGTTATCAAGAAGGCTACCAGAGAGAGCTACGGTGAGGCTCTCAGAGACCTTGCAGCTGAGTATAAAGACCTCGTTGTCCTCGATGCTGACCTCGCTGCTGCCACCAAGACAGGCATTTTCAAGAAGGCTCACCCGGAGCGCTTCTTCGACTGCGGTATCGCTGAGGCAAATATGATGGGCGTTGCGGCAGGACTTGCTTCCTGCGGAAAGATACCCTTTGCTTCGACCTTTGCAATGTTTGCTGCCGGCAGAGCATATGAGATAGTCCGCAATTCCATCGGCTATCCCCACCTCAATGTGAAGATAGGTGCTACTCACGCAGGTATATCCGTTGGTGAGGACGGTGCAACCCACCAGTGCAACGAGGATATTGCCCTCATGAGGACTATCCCCGGCATGACTGTTATCAATCCCTGCGACGATGTTGAGGCAAAGGCTGCCGTGAAAGCTGCCCTCGACTTCAACGGTCCGGTATATATGCGCTTCGGACGTCTTGCAGTGCCGGTCATCAACGACGCGGCGACCTATAAGTTCGAGATAGGCAAGGGTGTTACTCTCCGTGACGGAAAAGATGTGACTATCGTGGCTACCGGACTTCTCGTCAATGAGGCTCTCGAAGCTGCAAAAGTTCTCGAAGCTGACGGTATTTCCGCAAGAGTAGTGAATATCCACACCATCAAGCCGCTTGATAGGGAGCTCATCTGCAAGTGCGCTAAGGAGACAGGTCTTATCGTTACCGCAGAGGAGCACAGCATCATAGGCGGACTTGGCTCGGCTGTTGCTGAAGCTGTAACTGAGTGCTGTCCCGTCAGGGTAGTGAAGATAGGCGTGAACGACGAATTCGGTCACTCCGGTCCGGCTGTTGACCTTCTGAAGGAGTTCGGACTTTCCGCTGAGAATATTGTTAAGACCGTAAAGGCTAACTTAAAGAAGTGAGCAGGGGACACCGCTCCCGGTGATCCAAATAGCAGCAGTGCAGAGGACGGATAATATCCGTCCCTGCAAGTCAGCGGCTCAAACAGCAAAAAATGCAAAAAAGGCTTGACAAGCCCGGAATAATGTGATATAATAATTATACCTCGTTTGGGGTATTATTTTTTTGCCCCATGAGGGAGGCAAACAACCTACCTCCGCTATGCCGGAGGAAGTAATAATTCAGGAGGTGCCGATATGAGAGTAAAGGTTACTTTGGCTTGTACCGAATGCAAGCAGCGCAACTATGTTTCCAAGAAGAACAAGAAGAATGACCCGGACAGAATCGAAATGATGAAACACTGCAAGTTCTGCCGCAAACACACTCTTCACAAGGAAACCAAGTGATCGGAGGGAGCATTTCTAATGGCTAAAAACTCTTCCAAGAAGGAAAAGGTTCAGGATTCTCTGAAAGAAGTCAAGGACACTGCTGAAGAAGCAGTACAGGATTCTTTGAAAGAGGAAAAGGAAAACGCCAAGGCTGCCGCTAAGGAAGCCAAGGAAACGGCTAAGTCTGCCCCCAAGAAAGCAAAGGAGAGCTCGCAGGCTTCTAAAAAGAAGGAGCCCGGTAAGATCCGCAAGTGGTTCAGGGACCTCAAGATCGAATTCAAGAAGGTCGTATGGCCCACAAAGAAAACGGTCGCAAACAATACTTCCGTAGTTGTCGGAGTTATTGTACTGTCAGCAGCCGTTGTCGGTGCGCTCGACGAGGGATTCCTTGCACTGTTCCGCGCTATCTATCACTAATCTAAAGGAAGTCTAAGGAGGATCAGTATGTCGGAAACGGCTAAGTGGTATGTTATCCACACCTATTCAGGCTATGAAAACAAGGTCGCCCAGAATATTGAGAAGGTCGTTGAAAACCGTAAGCTCCACGATCTCATTCAGGAAGTTAGAGTTCCCACAGAAAAGGTGAGCGAGATCACCGACGGAAAAACTAAAGACATCGAACGCAAGACCTATCCCGGTTACGTTCTTGTCAAGATGATCGTTACAGATGATTCATGGTATGTAGTAAGAAATACCAGAGGCTGCACAGGCTTCGTAGGTCCGGCTTCCGAGCCCACTCCCCTCACTGAGGAGGAGGTTATGAAGCTCTTCGGCATTGATGTTTCCTCGGTCGAGGTCAATTTCAAGGTCGGCGACAGAGTTCAGATCTCGGGTACCGCTATGGACGGCTTCATCGGTATCGTTCAGAACATCAACCTCGAGGACCGCACGGTAGACCTTCTGGTCTCAATGTTCGGCCGCGAGACCCCCACTACACTTCCTATCAGTCAGGTAGTTACAGTGGAGGACTGATACAGCACAGGCTGTATCCCAAAGGTCAAAACGAAGTCCGCAGAGACTTCAGTGGGAGAGGTAAAATAATTCTTGCCTCGCCATTTACCACATTTATGGAGGTGCGAATACATGGCACAGAAAGTAGTTGGCTACATTAAGCTTCAGATCGCAGCAGGAAAGGCTACTCCTGCACCGCCTGTTGGTCCGGCACTCGGTCAGCACGGCGTAAACATCATGGCATTCACAAAGGAATTCAATGAGAGAACAAAGAACGAGATCGGTATGATAATCCCTGTTGTTATCACTGTATACGCAGACCGTTCATTCTCCTTCATCACCAAGACTCCTCCCGCAGCAGTCCTCATCAAGAAGGCTTGCAATATCGAGAGCGGTTCAGGTGTTCCGAACAAGACCAAGGTCGCAAATATCACTAAGGAACAGATCCAGAAGATCGCAGAGACAAAGATGCCTGACCTCAACGCAGGTTCACTCGAGGCAGCTATGAGCATGATCGCTGGTACAGCTCGTTCAATGGGCGTTGTAGTTGTTGACTAATCAAATTATTGAATGATGAAGGGACACAGTCCCGTTCAGAGTTCTATTGGTGGGAGGAAAATTCCGCTAACCGGGTACAATAATCCCGGTATTACCACTTAAATAGGAGGAAATATAATGAAACACGGCAAGAAATATGTTGACAGCGCAAAGGCTGTTGATTATGCAAAGCAGTATGATTCCACAGAGGCTCTTGATCTCGTCTGCAAGAATGCAAAGGCTAAGTTCGATGAGACTATCGAGGCTCATGTGCGTCTCGGCGTTGATTCACGTCACGCTGACCAGCAGGTAAGAGGTGCTGTTGTTCTCCCTAACGGTACAGGTAAGACAGTTCGCGTTTGCGTATTCTGCAAGGAGGACAAGTATGAGGCTGCTCAGGCTGCCGGCGCTGAGTATGTAGGCGGTCAGGATCTCGTTGACAAGATCATGAAGGAAAACTGGATGGACTTCGACGTAGTTGTTGCTTCACCCGACATGATGGGCCTCGTAGGCCGTCTCGGTAAGGTTCTCGGACCCCGCGGACTTATGCCGAACCCGAAGGCTGGTACAGTTACTCCCGATGTTGCAAAGGCTGTAACAGAGGCTAAGGCTGGTAAGATCGAGTACCGTCTCGACAAGACCAACATCATTCACTGCCCGATCGGCAAGGCTTCATTCGGTGCTGCTAAGCTCGAAGAGAACTTCGCTACACTTATGGAAGCTATCGTAAAGGCAAAGCCTGCTGCTGCAAAGGGTACTTACCTCAAGAGCTGCACAGTAACTTCTACTATGGGTCCCGGAGTTCCGGTTGCTACTGCAAAGTACGGAGTTTGATGAAACAAGAAAGCCGCACGTTAATGCTGATACCTGAATAGAAGTTTTGCCCCCGAGCATTTCAAAATGCTCGGGGGCATTATATTTTATGCGACTGATAAGATAAATAAAGATTTATCTATCCCAATACCAGTTCGATCTCAGCGAGTTTATCGGTAATCGCATTGCTCCTACCGGTTTTCGTAAAGCCCATACGGCAATAAAGCCTTTCCGCATTTACGTTGTTCTCAAGGATCCATAATGAGGGAGTATTCGGACATTGACCGACTGCAAACAGAAGCAATTTCGTTCCATATCCCATATTCTGCTTTTCCGGGAGGACATAAAGATCTTCGATCAAGCTGTCTGTTACAGAAACGACACCCACAGGATCTTCATCTTCAAGTATGAAGAACTTGGTTCCTTTATTCATCTTATCACGTATATACCTCAGTTGTCGTTCTGGTGAATGGAGCTCTATAAATTCCGGAGTACAAAAATCTCTATGTGATTCTCTCCAGGATATAGAATGGATATTTGCGGCATCCTTTATATTCTGTTCGTTTACAGGTATTATCATTCTTGCCTCCGTAAAATCAGATTTATGATAGTAACAATTATAGCAGTGCATCGTTGTATTGTCAATAGAAACGCCATAGTACTTCCGACTGATTGTCAGAAATACTATGGCGTAAAATTTCTATATCAGCGTCCTGCTTATGTGCGGCTTTTTTAATTATACTGACAAGCTCAGATGTACGCCTGCTTTTTGAGGAGCGCCGTTATGATGCGCCCGATTATCGCAAAATAGTTGATGTCCGACACTGACCACTTCTTGAAGCGCGATATATAGCAGAACGATATCATTCCCTTTATCATGCTGTCCTCCGTCATGAGGTACTGCACAGCTCCGCCGATGTTCTGGGCAGAAAGCTGCGAAAATGCGTTGTCGTCCCTGCCTTCGAGCTCGTCAACGTTGTCGATGACGAATATACCGTCGCCGGAAAAATGCTCAGTATAGCGGTTGGTGAACAGGTAGGAGGCGTTCTTCGAGGAGGCGTTGCCGCAGCTGAGGATAAGCCCCATGTCATTGCCTGCAAACACACATATATCGTCGATACCGAACTGTGTGCGAATCTGTTCAAGGAGGACGGAGATGTCCGGCAGACGTCCGAATACAAGGCTCTCGGCAAGCTGTCCGGCAAAGCTCAGCTTCTCGGAAGCGCCGTCCTTGCGGCTTAGGTAGACTATCTTCTTCTCGGCGTCCTTTTCAACAGGACCGTGTTTGTTGATATCGTAGATGACATAGCGGTTCCTGCCCTTTTCCTGCGCGATAAACAGGGCTTTGTCCGCCTGCATGAACAGCTCGTTGTAGTCGGTGCTGTCAACGGGATATGTTGAGATGCCCATTGAACAGGTAAGCCGGAAGTTCTCAAAACGGTCGGAAAAAGCTGCCTCGGTCTTGGAACGTATCGCCCGGAGAACACTGCGGAGGTCTTCCTCGTCACGGGTGTTCTCAAGGACTATCAGGAAGCCGCCGCCGCTTATCCTGCCTGCAAATCCGCGCGTACCTATCTCGTTCCTGATGATGACGGCGATGGTGTATATCACCTCGTCACCGAACAAATGCCCGTAGCTGTTGTTGACGCCGGTGAAGTCGTCGATGTCGAGGATAACGAGGTTTACGTTGCAGGAAGGCTTGGAGGCTATCATCTCCTCGGCGAAGGCACTGACTGCGCGCTTGTTGAGCAGACCGGAGAGGGAGTCCTTGTTGGCTTCGAGCGCAAGGTTGACGTCCTTGCTTTTCTGACGCGAGCTTATGACTGAGATTGTGCCGCAGACCCTTTTTGCGTCCGGGTCGTCAAACAGCGTGATGCCGCGGAAAAGGCACAGCTCACGCGCTCTGCCCTGAGTGAGGGCGGAGGTCTCTATCTCATAGTCGAAGCGGTAAACGCCGCTCCGGATATCTCTGCAAAGTGTGTTGAAGGTCTCGATGTAACGCGAGGTGACAAAACCGGAGCTTATGCAGCCGAGCCGCCAGCTTTCGAGTTCCTCGTTAACGAGGGGAATCTCGCGGAAGCAGCTGAACATATAGATACGAAGCTTTTTAGTCTCGAAGGAGTAATCAAATGCGAGGTCACTGATGAGACTGAGAAAGTTGCGGTATTCGGACAGCGACCGTTCACGGCTGTAAGCGAGGGCTTCGAGGGAGAAAACATCGCTGAAGGATATGCTGTAAAGCGGCTCGCCAGACACGCCGGGAAGTCTGCGGACTGTTGCAGATATCCAGCGCAGATAGCCGTTCAGTCCCTTCATACGGATAACGGTCTTACTGGGGATATTAGTGTCGGCATTCTTTATGCAGTCGGCGATGCGGGGATAGTCCTCATCGTCAATGGTACGCCTTATCGAATAAATAACGTCGTTTCCGAAGTAGCTGAAAAACTTTTCGTCGGCGCTCTGGGTGTGGAGGCTGCCGTCAACGACTGCCCTTCCGATGCTGTACATTTTCTCATTGAGGAATTCCTGCATGACCGTCCCTCCCTTGTAAGATAGTTGGCATCCATTATCGTAAGATCAGCGCTTACGGCCGCGGTTTGCCGCAGTTATTGCAGAACTTTGAAGTATTCTCGGCTCCGCAGCTGCACTTCCAGGTTACCGGCTTTGCGGCACCGCAGCTGTAACAGAATCTGGAGGTCAGTCCGTTTGTTCCGCAGGAACAGTTCCATGAGCCGTCGTCGTTCAGGGAAGCCTTCGCGGCAGGAGGTGCAGGAGGAGCGGCAGGAGACGTAAACGGCACCGTTCCGCCGGTAAGTCCCATCATGCAGTTATTCTGAATCGGTGCTATCACCGCGCCCTGCAATGTCGTTGGAGGGGACAGCTGTCCGGTCTCAACATTCTCAGTGTCATCTTCAAGCCCTGTCTGCAAATCAGTAATAAGCGTGAGCAGCTTCACCTTGTCCGCAATGGATTTAGTACCGTCGGCATAGGTTATCTCATGCCTGTGATTCGTGGTGCCGGTGTCAGATAATCTCAGCATGGGGGCGACGGATTCAAATCTTCGGAAAGCCTTGTGCGATACCGGGAACTTATAGAAGACCACTTCTCCGGTCGGATAAACTACGTCCAGCCTTGCGCTGTCTCCGTTCACTTTCAGGCGGAAATGCTGACCTTCATCGTCCAGATCGACAGCCTGTATCTCAGGCTTCGGCGGCTTTGGCATCATCGGAACTACACCGGCAGGTGCAGGCAGTTCGTGCCAGTTGTTATTCTGTTCAGCAGACCTGTAAAGTTTTTCCAGAAGCTCATAGAGCTTCTCGCGCGGTACATAGCGATAGGTGGAGTCGTCCATGTAGACCTCGTTGAAAAACGGACGTTTTTCGCATGGACAGTCCGAAGCATCGGCGATAAGCTTGTTTATCGCGGAGAGTGTGTCGCGCAGAAGGGTATCGCCGGCTTTGAGCGTGTGGGCCCTGTCACTGGCGTGAAATGCAATGACAGCGCCGTTTTCCTTGTAGTAATAGAGGGAGAACAGGTCAGCCCTGTTCATGTTGCCGTTCGGCAGGCAGAAGGTCATTCTTCCGCAGGTAACG
This sequence comes from Ruminococcus sp., assembly GCA_017525915.1. Classification (GTDB taxonomy): domain Bacteria; phylum Bacillota; class Clostridia; order Oscillospirales; family Ruminococcaceae; genus Ruminococcus. The sequence goes on along the minus strand of JAFXSC010000012.1, from coordinate 42,714 downwards.
ATACGGATATCAGCCATGATATTATCCTTTCTGCGGCTTGGGCGTACCGCATTCCGCACAGAATTTTCCGGTATTCATGTGACCGCAGGAGGGGCATTCCCATTCCTCTGCGGCATCAGGCACAGGGGGACGATCGGCTGCAACGAGCCCCTGAAGCATTGGCATAGGTTCAGCAGGCTGCGGAGGTGGCTGCATGAGCATACCCATTCCGAAGAAGCCGTTTGCTGTTGAAGGGGCTGCGACAAGTCCCTGCGGCTGGAGGTCCATGGAGCTGTATTTTTGCAGGAGCATCATGTTTTCCAATATCTGCGAGAGTTCATCTCTCGGAGCGTATTTCTCGGTGCCGCCGCGGAAGAATACCGTGCTCACGAGCGGGACCTGCTCAGGATAAGGCTTGACATCGGGATTTGCGGCAACGAGTGCTTCTATTTCCTCAAGAGCGGTCTCAAGCTCGGTTTCATCGAGGGTGTACCGATCGTCATTGCCGTTTTTACGGTGGTTAAGAGAAGCTTCATGCTCATTGGTGACGAGCAGTTCGTAATAGTCCTCCTGAGTGACCCTGCCGTCGGGAAAAGTCCGCGCTACTGCTCCGCAGACTATACGTTCAATATCAGACATACAGACCGTCCTTTCAGTGATTTATTGCTATAATTATATCACTTATTAAGCGGAATTGCAAGTAGTTAATAACTAATAACTAAGACCTAACCACTGATTATGGATTGAAAAATCTCCGGCTGTGTGCTACAATATAAAAGAGGTGGTTATTATGAATCTTACCCTGCATCTGACTGACGGCTGCAATATGGACTGCACCTACTGCACACAGGATAAACGCGCTGAGACCATGACGCCGGAGGTCCTTCACGCTGCGTGCAGGCTCGCGTTTTCAGAGGGCGCACATTCGGGGCTTTGCTTTTTCGGCGGAGAGCCTCTGCTCTGCGAGGATCTCATCTTCGATGCTATGGATACCTGCGCGGCTCTTTCCGCTGAGACCGGAAAGCCTGTATACTACCGTATGACCACAAACGGTACGCTTCTCTCCGAAAGGCTGCTCGCCCGTGCAGCAAGCGTAAAAATGGAGACAGGGATTTCGTTTGACGGACTGATGCAGGATGTCTGCCGGAAATACAGGGACGGCGCAGGCACTCTGACTGATGTTGAAGCTGCCGCAAAGCGTCTGCTTGCGGTCATGCCGGGGACAACTGCAATGATGACCGCAGCTCCTCAGGCTGTGGAGAAGCTTGCCGCCTCTGTAAGATACCTTTACGGACTTGGATTCAGGAATATCAACGCTGTTCCTGCGTACGGAAATAAAGTATCGTGGGACGAAGCGGCACAGGAAAAACTGTTCGCTCAGCTTGCGGAGGCGGCAGAGTTTTACGCGGAATGTCTTCTTTCAGGTGAGCCTTTCTATTTCAGTCCTGTTGAAAGCAAGATACGCGGAGCGCTCGAAGGCAGGGACATCAACGAGAGGTGTCACCTTGGCTTCAATCAGATGCCGGTCGCTCCGGACGGTAATATCTACGCCTGCAATCAGTTCATCGGCGATGAGCAATACTGTGTCGGCAACGTATTTGACGGCATTTCGCGGAAAAAGTGTGCTCAGCTTGCAATACGCTATCAGCCGCCGGCTCCATGCCGTGAGTGTCCCCTCAGAAAGCGCTGCCTGCATTCCTGCGGCTGCCTGAACAAGCTCGAGACCGGCAGCGAAGGGGAGGTCTCCGCGTTTCAGTGCCGTTATGAGAAAACACTGATACACATTTCGGACGAGACTGCGGTGAAGATGCGGCAAGCCGGGAAGGTGCGTTTTGAACGCTATTTCAGATGCGGCGGCAGTGCGGTCTGAACGTCGGATTGTTGCCGTTGCAACAGACAATCCATTCTGTCTGTGATATACTATTATCATGAAGTAAGGTCAATGAATGAAGAGATCGAACTTGCGAATTGTGAAGGAGGCAGCAACAATGCTGGAACTTAAAAACATCAGCTTCGGTGCGGAAAGCACCGGAAGCTATAAGGAGATCATCAGGGACATCAGCCTGACTATCCCCGACAACAGATTTGTTGTTATAACGGGACCTAACGGCGGAGGAAAGTCCACGCTTGCAAAGCTGATCGCAGGCATCGAACAGCCATCGGAAGGTCAGATGCTACTTGACGGCGAAGATATTACCGGAAAGACCATCACTGAAAGGGCGAAGCTCGGTATCGGATTTGCTTTTCAGCAGCCTGTCCGCTTCAAGGGAATAACGGTATTGGACCTGCTGCGAATAGCCGCAGGAAAGACACTTACGGTCTCCGAAGCGTGCAGTTATCTCTCCGAGGTCGGACTGTGTGCAAAGGATTATATCAACCGCGAGGTCAACGCTTCTCTTTCGGGAGGTGAGCTGAAACGTATCGAGATCGCGACCGTTCTCGCAAGAAACGTCAAGCTTGCCGTATTCGATGAACCCGAAGCAGGCATAGACCTCTGGAGCTTCAAGAATCTTATCCGTATATTCGAAAATATGCGAAGCAATGAGAGAAATATGTCTGTTGTCGTAATATCACATCAGGAGCGTATCCTTAATATTGCCGATGAGATCATTGTGCTGGCTGACGGCAGGATCTCAAAGCACGGCGCAAAGGAAGAAATACTGCCTGAGATAATCGGCAGTGGATTTGCAAAGGGCACTTGCCCGAAAATAGAGGAAGAAGGCGAATGATATGTCTGAGATAAATGCAGTTCAGCGCAGGCTTTTACAGGAGATAGCAGAGCTTCATGATGTTCCGGAGGGAGCATACAATATCCGCGCGAACGGAAAGTCTGTCGGCAGGAATACAACGGCAAATATAGATATTCAGACCAAAACAGAAGGCAGCGGGATAGATATCCGCATCAAGGACGGGACCGTGAACGAGAGCGTTCATATCCCTGTTGTATTGAGCGAAAGCGGTATGAAGGAAACGGTTTACAACGATTTCTACATCGGCGATAACTGCGACGTGCTGATAGTTGCAGGCTGCGGTATCGACAACTGCGGCACGCAGGACAGCGAACATGACGGTATTCATCGCTTCTTTGTCGGGAATAATTCAAAGGTCCGTTACGTCGAAAAGCATTACGGCTCCGGTGACGGAAGCGGAAAGCGTATACTTAATCCTGTGACAGAGGTATACATCAGCGAGGGCAGCACGGTGGAAATGGAGATGGTGCAGATAAAGGGAGTTGACTCCACGCACCGCACAACTCTTGCCGAACTGAAGCAGGATGCAAAGCTGATAGTCCGTGAAAGGCTGATGACGCACGGTCAGCAGAATGCCGTAAGCGTGTACAAGGTCATGCTGAACGAGGACGGTTCAAGTGCAGACGTAGTTTCACGCTCCGTTGCGAGAGATGACAGCTATCAGAAGCTCGACCTCTGCGTTCTTGGAAATGCCGCCTGCAGCGGTCATACCGAGTGCGATTCTATCATCATGGACAACGGCAGGATACTTGCCGTTCCCTCGCTTGAAGCCAACAGCGTGGACGCACAGCTTGTTCACGAAGCCGCTATTGGGAAGATCGCGGGCGAACAGCTTATCAAGCTGATGACTCTCGGACTGACCGAGCAGGAAGCGGAGGAGCAGATCATCAACGGATTCCTGAAATAATGAAAGCGGACTGCCAACCGGCAGTCTGTTTTTGTTTCGGTCGGTATACACATCTTCCGCCAATTCTGACCCTACCGGCTGTTATATGCTGCTCCGCTGCGCTTTTTGTAAATTGCCTCACATCTCTTGCAATCCTACACACAAACGGTGCAGAAACCATTGACAAAAGAATAACCGTGTGTTATAATTAATTGTCTGTAATAATTCACGGCTGGTATGTTAAATGGTTATTATGATGCCGTGGGTTATAACTGCTGCGTATATAATAAATATGGCGTTGCCAGAAACAGAAAGGAATTGAAAATGAAGCACTCTAAATTCAACAAAATACTGTCAGCCGTCACATCGCTGACGGTAATTGCAGGGATGATGCCAACCTGCCTTACGGGAACAATTCTGACCTCCTACGCTGAGGCAGACGGGGAGAGCGGCGGTTCTGTTGCTCCTGTCGATCCGTACGATCCGGGAGTTCAGAAGGTACCTGATGTCACTTCCACATCGATCAGATTTGACCTGAACGGCGGCTCACTGGACGATGAGAAATTCGCCGTGACCGACGGAGTTGCAGTGTTGAAGGATACCAACGATCCTGCATATACGCCGCTGCCGGAAGCACCGGCGCTGTCAGGTCTCGTATTTGCCGGCTGGACAGATGCAGGCGGCACTGTCATGGAGCAGTTTGAAGCTGATACCACTTATTATGCCTCATGGAAGTATGACTACACTGAAAGAACAAATCCGTATTCCGGCCTTGTGAACTATCTGAATCACTCCAACTTCTACGATTTCAAAGGAAACAACGGTTCTCTGAATACAACCTGGTCAGACCACGGATACGATATCCTCTATAAAATCGGAAACTATCGAGGCAGTATCACCCACTACGAAAACAAGGCAACATTTAATATAAATGGAGGTCTTGTCGTAACGCCGGTATTCTCTTTCTGCGATTGCTACGGCAATATTTCTGATAACCTAGAAGACAATCTGTATACAAAGGTCTCCTATTATATCCAGAATCGTTCAGATGAAGATATTGATGGTTTCGCTATTGCAAGTACCGCGGACGTTCAGATCGGAGGAAATGACCGTGCTGCAATATATGCGTATTCAGATGATTATACATTGCTGAATGCAGAAAACTTTGTGGATTACAATGTCAAAAATTTGGAGATGCGCGACGGCGGGGACAATATCTTCATGCTCTCCCTTCCGGAGGATGCAAATTGCTGGTGGGGTTACTACGGCGAAAGAAACGCTAATGCATGGAGTGACCACACGCAGTCAGATTACAATATCGGCTATGACTCCGGTATTGCATATTCGTGGGAAGGTCTGAATATTCCGGCAGGTGTGACAATTGAGAAAAGCGTGATCTTCGCTATCGGCGATATCCATATTTTCAAGAAACACGCATTCAACGCTGAGGGTATCTGCTACGGCGGCAGCAGCTGTCCGCTTGGAGATGACCACACTTCTGAGTCGCCGATCTTCTTCCAGGAGCCGCATAGCTTCTCCGAAAACGGCAATATCAGATATGAGGTCAGAAACGCCGGACAGCTCATGTGGCTTGCAAAGAACATCAACAGCGGCGATATTGCAAATAATGTTAACATAGACCTTGTAAACGACATCCGCTTCAACATGAACATGAACGCGAATGCTGCCGACGATCTCGAATGGACTCCGATCAGCGAATACTCCGGCGTGCTTGATGGTAAGAACCATACGATCAGCGGTATTAACTTCAACAGCACCGAAGCAGGCGGTCTCTTCAACATCCTGAACGGCGCGACTGTCAAGGATCTCGGTATCGAGAATTCCAGCTTTACATCAGATGCAAAGGTTGCATCTATCGCAGCGACTGCGAAAGATGGCACGACAGTAACTAACGTCTACAGTACCGCTTTTGTCAGCGGTGATTATGCAGCAGGTCTGCTTTATGATGTAACGTCGTCGAATTTCACTTCTTCCTATTTTGCAGGAACCGGTACTGAAAAGCTCTTCGATCTCGGCAATCAAGATTCCCGTGTATCGAATGTTTTCATCCTTACTGAGAATGAAAACTATTTCGGTGCTTCTGATGATGAGTTTGCAAGCGGTGCAATTGCGTACACAATGGGCAGCGCATGGTCTCAGGATCTTGAAAACGGCGAAGCATTACCGCATCTCGGCAATGATAATAGAGTTTACTACTATGTTCAGAATCACTCTTGCAGCCCTTCAAATCCGCAGGGTGAGACCATTTACACCAATGATAGTGCAATGTCCGGCAGGACGCTCACTGTTGAGCATGAAATTGTCTGGGGCCGCGTTGTCAGAAGGGCAACCTGCACCGAGAACGAGCGCTGGAACAAGAAGTGCGCGAACTGCGAGTATGAGTCTCCGGACCTCTTCGACAGAGGCGAAGACGGAGAGCTTGCGACCGGTCATAACCACGACACTTCCGGCTACTGCCAGAATATTGACAGGAACACAGGCAGAAAGTGCAATCACTATGACCCTGCCTATACAACAACTACTACAACAACTACCACTACTACTACGACGACTACGACTACGACAACTACAAGAGCTCCTTTTGCTCCGGTCGTAACAGAATATGTTCCCGATCTGCCGGAGGAACTTGAACAGCCTCACCGTCTCAACGTTGACGGCGAAATGACTGTTACACCGATGACGATGGAGGATATCGTAGCATCAGGCATTGACATTTCAGTTGATGATAATTACCATGTCTTCAACTATGAGGTCGAAATGGTCTATGATGCTGAAAGAGTTACTCTCAATACCTATAATGTTGTCGATCCTTCCGGTGTCGTTGTTGCGGAAAACGTTTATATCACGCCTCCGCACAGCAATCCTGTCCTGATTGATACAGATCCGCATTCATATCATCCGAGTGAGCCGGTCTACATTCCGGAGCTCGGAGCGAGTGTCAGCCGCTGTGAGAACGAAGACGTAGAAATGTACATCGTCACCTACGGTGAATCAAAGTGGCTCAAAGAATTCTATGATGTCCAGTTCATCGTTATAAATAAGAACAATCAAACACTTGAGGACTGCAAGGCGGTCCTTGATGTTCCCGATGGTCTCACTCTCTGCAACAGCGAACAGACACAGGAACTGGCTGATCTTGCTCCGTCTGCTGTATCTGATATTCACTGGTATCTCAGAGCTGATAAGACCGGTACCTACAATATCGGCGTACTTTTGAGCGGTGTATATCAAGGCGACGAGTTCTCGTATCCCTTCAACTGTAAAGACGACCTGCACGTCTATGCAGCTGATGCACTGAAAATGAACGTCGAGCTTCCGGGTTCTGCTTCCCTTGAAGAGCAGTATCCGATAGATATTATCTTAAAAAATGTATCTGACAAGCCTATTTATGATCTTGATTACAAGCTCAGGGATATCGAACAGGGAACTGTTACTGTCCGTTACATCAACGCCGGCGGTACTTCTTATGACATTGTAACTAGCAGGATGGTCAAGTGCGTTAACGGTGAGCAGCTTGTCCACATTCCTAATATCCTGCCTGGTGAAAGCGTTCAGATCACATTCGATGTCAACGATGTCTGCAAAGAATTCTTCATGAAGGAAATTGCACGCATGAATAATCAATCTTACGTTACCGTTCTGACAAGTGCATTAGGTTCAACTCCGTGGCTGAAGACAGTTAAATTCTGCTCGGATCTCTATAACGCATTTCTCTGCGATCTCCCGTATTACAGCATTCTGGAGAGAACACCGGCAGTCACTCTGACAGGTTCCGACACTAAAATCCCGTATGAACTTATAGTCGGTGATGTTCCCAATGAACTGAATCAGAAGAACACCAGCCACTATTTCCGCGCAATGGATAAGGAGGCGCTCAGCTTCGCACTCAGGAATTGTAATGGAGATGACGTTTATCAGACCGTCGGTGCCGAAAAACACCTTATCAGCGACTTTGGCACAGACCTCGACCCGGAAGAGCTTTCCGACTATGCAAGATTCCTTATGAGTGTCTGGAGCTACTGCGGAATGTCCGGTTCTTATGATAATGCATACAACATTAACGGCGAGTGTATCGCTGTACTTCATCAGACGTCTGACTCGATCACAGCAAGAGTAGAACTCAGGAGCATTGAAGGAGAAACCTTCTTCAACGCCAAGAACAGTGGTTTTAATATCGGCGTTATTGAGGGCGAGTTTGAGACATATGAGGACGGCTCAATTTGCGTCACCGGAGATGCAGTTCTTTCAATCGAAGCACTGGAAGGAAACAGAGATGCTTTAGTGCATATTGAATATGACGACGGCTATGTCATTGATTACCCGATACACAGTTTCGAGTCTCATGATTGTTCCGGCGACTGGTATGTGCTGGACGTTCCGGCAAACGGAGAAAATGGTACCGCTGTACGCGTCTGCAAAGAATGCGGTCAGCTCATTAATGCAAAGAATATTCATAGTTCTGCAACGGCTATGCTTGCAAACGGCGAATGCTATCAGGACGTAAGAGGTGCTATTGCTGATGCAGCAGCAGCCGGTGAGCCCACTACAATGACTCTGTTCGGAAATATCAGCATAACCACAAACGTAACTATTCCGGATTTCATCACAGTTATCATTGCACCCGGTACACATACCACTGTCAAGGAAGGCTGTTCGTTCGTTGCTGAGGGCGAGATCTGTGATTACAGCGAAACTGAGCATGACCTTAAAGTAAACATCCTTCTGAATTACTGGGAGGGCAGAACTGAGCTCATTCAGGTCAGCCCCGGAACCAATATTGATTCTCTGCCCGATATAGGAAATGATTCTTGCCCGATAAACGGCTGGTACGCTGACGAGTATCACGATACTCCGTTTGAGCCCTTTACTGCCGGTGCAGAAGCAGGCGCACATATTTACTATGCAGACATTCATCATGAATTCAACTCGCATGGAATATGCAAATTGTGCGGAGAACTGAAGAACGGCCGCGACGCATTTACATTTGCAAGCGTTACTATTGACAGCGAATATAAGCTTAACCTCTTGGTATCTCTCAGTCCTTCTGCAATCAGCGACAAGAATGCAGAAATGAAGTTCACTTTTGAGGACGGCAGCGTTCAGACTGTAAAACTGTCTGATGCGATCAGGACTGAAGGCAATCTGTACTCATTCAGCTGCAAGATAGACCTTGTTAACGTTTCAACGTCCGTAACGGCTCAGATCAGCTACTCTGACGGAAGGAGCGGTTCAGTGCTCAATTACAGTCTCAGGACTTATTTTGAAGAGCTGCTGAAGAACGATTCGCTCGATGAGGAGACTGTTGATCTGGTAAAGGCGGTTATGAATTACGCCGGATATCTTCAGAAGTATGCCGGAGAACCGGATGAAAAGTGCATTAACAATCAGCTCGGTATGCCTCTCGGCAATGTAGCAGTGAATGTCGGAGAAGAGTATGATGCAGTTATTAATAATAACGGAACTACTGTCGAAGCCGTCACTGCAAACCTCTCGATCTCTTCATACATCACTTTGATCGTGAAGTTCGAGATCGCTGACGGTAAATCCAAGAAGGACTATCGCTTCACAGTTAATGGTACCACTGCCAAAGCGGTGCAGAACGGCAATGTATGTACTGTATGCTTCAGGGGCATTTTGCCGACACAGTTCTGCCAGATGCCAGTGGTGCGAGCAGAGTCCGTTTCTGATCCTGATGATTATGCAGAGATAAAGTACGGCGTCTTCACTTATGCAAAGAGAATGATAGCTTCTACACAGAACGATGATCTCAGAAATGTGGCAACTGCTATCGTAAAATATGGCGAAGCTGTGCAGGCGTACAAAGATAAGCATCAGGAAGTAGATCCGGTCATCTATCAGCCTTCTAACAACTGGTAAGTGGAGGAGCTCCGCATTATTCTGCGGACGTTGAACGTTATTGAATCCGTCAAGAAAGGAATATCACCAATGGAAAAATATACTTCACCGGAAATACAGATAATCGCATTTGATTCAGAAGATGTGATAGCTACTTCCACTCTTCTTGAAGACGACAAATTAAAGTGATTGAAACAGCCGATGAACTTTAAATAGTCCATCGGCTGTTTTTTGCAGGATCAAAGCTCTGTAACAACGCAAACAAAGTGTAGAAGCAATAAGGCTCTCCGTGCAGAGAGCCTTATTCTTGTTATGCGACCGCTGCTTATCATAACCGGCGGTATCGGTTTCCTGACATGGGATGATGTTATTCAGCATCGTCATCATTTCAAAAAGTATCGTTTACAGACTAAGATCGTGCTCTTCACAACGGCGATACTGTTGATTCTGCCTGCTATATTCTTCTTTTTTGCAGAATACTCAGATGAACCGTTGAAAGAGCGGATGCTTCATTCTTCATTCCAGTCCGTAACAACAAGAACGGCAGGCTTCAATACCGCTGACTTTTCCGTTATGAGTGAACCAAGTGCGATGCTTATGACTGTACTTATGCTTATAGGCGGATGTTCCGGTTCAACTGCCGGAGGTATGAAGACTTCGACCGTAGCTGTATTGTATCTCTCGGCATTGAGTGTTTACAGACGGAAGAACGATGTCGAATGCTTTAAGCGCCGGATACCCACTGACACTATCCATACCGCAGGTGCCATACTGTTTATGTATATCTCACTTTTCCTTTCAACAGGCATCGCGGTAAGTATTATAGAATCCCTGCCGATTACAAGCTGCTTGTTTGAAACAGGTTCTGCACTCGGAACGGCAGGACTGACACTCGGGATCACCACTTCGCTCTCTTTATCTTCGCATATTATTCTTATGATACTTATGTTTGCAGGAAGAGTGGGCGGCCTGACGCTGATATATGCTGCATTCGCGTCAAATAATGACATCTCAAGACTTCCACAAGAAAAAGTCGCTGTCGGATAATAATTATAAAGGAGAAGAAATATGAAATCAGTTTTGATAATCGGTGCAGGTCAGTTTGGTATACATATAGCGAAGCGTATGTCACAGCTCGCTGTGAGATAATGGCAATTGACAGCAATGAGGAACGTGTAAATGCAATATTGCCGTATGTAACAAACGCTCAGATAGGCGACAGTACAAATGCAGATTTTATGAGCTCGCTCGGGATCCGTGATTTTGATGTATGTATGGTTACGATAAGTGACAGTTTTCAGGATTCACTTGAAACCACTGCTTTACTGAAAGATCTCGGAGCTAAAAAAGTAATTTCCCGGGCTCAGAACGATGTGCAGGAGAAATTTCTCCTTCGTAACGGAGCTGACGAAACTGTATATCCGGAAAAGCATACCGCTATAAGGCTTGCAACAAAGGAAGCCTCAGACGATATTCTTGATGTATTACAGCTTGATCATGATCTTAATATCTATGAGGTCTGTGTGCCGAAAGCATGGTGCGGCAAGTCGATAGCCGAGCTTGACATACGAAAAAAGCACAATCTGAATGTAATCGCAGTGCGAATTAAGGATCAGCTGGTTCTTCCTACACCTGATATGGTGCTGAATTCTGATGATGCTATGCTTATTCTTGGAAATATGAAAGATATTCAAAAAGCATTATAAAAAACAGAGTCCTCATAGCTTCGGCTGTGAGGACTTTTTGTATCTCGACCCCCCCTGGCTCTGCCAGGGGTTCAAAAAGCTTTAGCTATGAGTGGAAAAGTAAAACCTCCAGTGATATAATAGTTAAAATATCTGCTGCAATTGATGCTTATGCGGACGTATCCAATAAAGCTGCCGGCAGCTAATAACTATGCACTGCTTACCGCTCACTTGCTCCGGCGCACTTGAAAATTCCGCCAAAACGTGGTATAATACTATAAACCATGCTTTATCGGATCAGAGAAGAGATCAATATGATGCCGTCAGCCAAAGGCTAAAGGCTGAGAGTAAGAACTATGGCAGTTATTCCCCTATTCAATCAATACTGCTGTAAAATTGGAATTGAAAGGACTGTGAAACTATGACAGTAAACACAAACAAGGACGGCTCAAAGCTTGTCATTTCAGCAGAGGGCAAGCTTGGCTCGACCGCTGCCCCTGAGCTTGAAGCTGCTGTAAAAAGCAATATCTCAGGAATAACAGAGCTTGTCTTCGACTTTGAACAGCTTGAATATATGGCTTCAGCCGGACTTCGTGTCATTATGTCCGCTGCAAAGGTTATGCGTAAGCAGGGCAGTATGAAGATAATCAATGTTTCTCAGCCGGTCATGGACGTGTTCACGTTCACGGGAATGGCTGATGTGCTTGATATTGAACCTGTATAATGGGAAAAACTATGAAGAAAAGCAGGAGCATATCATGGGTGATAACTCTGAAACTGCTCGTCGCTGTCATTGCAGCGTTTGTTATTTCGTGTGCGTTTTCGTTTGCAATTCTCTATACGTCTGCCAGAAACAGTGCTTTTGAGCTCGTTAAGCAGAACGCCTTTGACGTTTCGGAAGAGATCTATTCAAAGACAGGTGAGTATTATACCCAGAATCCGGATATGGTTCAGTATTATCAGGACTATGAAAACGGAGACCTGAAAGATAAACTCCTCCAGTCAGCAGTGCCATTCGTTTATCTCACCGATGATAACGGAACGATCACCGCTGCCGGCTCTGAGGAATACATAGGACGTAGCCTCCGTGAAATACCGGAGATAGATGAACTCATAGATGCCTATTATAAGTTTGGCAGATACAAGGATGAGTATTCAAGCGGAGGTATGACACAGAAGCCTGCACTTGACCTTGACGGAAAAACAGAGCTGTACTACTGCGTTCTTTCGATACCTAAAAAATGCGGTTTTCTGTTTATGGGTGTCGATCCGGAAGAGTATAATGTAACAATGATAATCCAGGGCGCGGAAGAAGCAACAAACAGACATATCGGACAGAACGGATTTATCGTTCTTGCAGACCAGACCAAACGTGTACTTACCTCAGCAAGCACCGATGCGGAATTCTTATCCGAGATCCCCCACTCTGAACTCATAGACGAGTTCTTCAGTGAGGACAGCAGCCGCGTCACTGTTGAAACTATCCACACATCACAGAATATTGGTGAAAACGAAGATGAGATGTCCTACATACAGGGCAAGGGAACATTCTGGGGCAAGGAATATTACTATACGGTCTCATCTGTAAGCAATTATCTGTTCGTATACAGTCTGTATCCGGTTGATGAGGCACTTTCCACGGTGGATACGATGATGAAGTTCCTGATCATTGTTGAACTGGTGATATTCACCGTACTGTTCTTTACGGTGAGACTGCTGATAAAGCGTACTGTTGTGAAGAAGCTGAGTGCTGTCAATGCTTCACTTGCCGAGATCACGAGCGGCAACCTCGATGAAAGGGTCGAGGTGCGTGATACTCAGGAATTTGACGCACTGTCCACAGATATTAACACAACTGTTGACAAGCTGAAAGAGTATATCGCTGAGGCGGCTGCCCGCATCGATGCTGATCTTGAAGTTGCAAAGGCGATACAAAGCTCTGCACTGCCGTCAGTATTTCCGCCGTTCCCTGACAGAACTGAATTTGAGCTTTACGCAAGCATGAAGGCTGCAAAGGAAGTCGGCGGAGACTTCTACGATTTCTTTATGCTGAATGGTGATACTCTCGGCTTTCTGATAGCTGATGTTTCCGGAAAGAGTATCCCGGGCGCAATGTTTATGATGACCGCCAAGGCTGTGATAAAAAGCCTTGCCGGAAGCGGTCTGTCACCGTCAGAGGTATTGGCTGCCGCTAATGATAAGCTCTGTGAAGGCAACGATGCTGAGATGTTCGTTACGGTCTGGCTCGGCTACCTTGATCTTAATACAGGAATGGTCCGTGCGGCTAACGGAGGTCACAATCCGCCCGTACTGATACATAACGGAAAGGCTGAGTACCTTTCTCTCAAGCCCGGTCTTATGCTTGCATTAATGGAGGGTATGAAGTATCAGGAGCATACTGTTCAGCTGCATAAAGGAGATATTCTCTACCTTTACACTGACGGCGTTACCGAGGCTATGAACAAGGACGAGGAGCTATACGGCGAAACAAGACTGAAAGAACAGCTTTCTTTCGGGGAAAATATTCCTGACACAAACGATGAGAACTGCGCCGCAGCTGAGATATGCAATGCTGTGACAGCAGATGTGAACAGATTTACAGCGGACGCTGAACAATCAGATGACATTACTATGCTCTGCATAAGGTATCTTGGAGGCGTGTGATATGAAAGAGCTTACAATTATAGCTACACCTGAAAATGTTGATACTGTCATTGATTTTGTCGATGAACAGCTTGAAGAATACGGCTGCGGAATGAGAGAAAAGGTGGCTATTGATGTTGCGGTAGATGAACTTATCACCAATATCGTGCATTATGCCTACAAGCCTGACGTTGGATATGCAACGGTCCGTGTCGATGTGCTGAATGAACCGCTGACGGTCGAGGTGACTTTCATTGACAACGGAAAACAGTACGATCCCCTTGCAAATGAGGATCCTGACACTTCTCTCCCTCTTGAGGACAGACCGATAGGCGGTCTTGGTCTTCTTATAGTCAAAAAGAGTATGGACTTTGTGAGTTATGAGTACAAGGACGGAAAAAATATCCTGACTATCAGGAAAAATTGCAGTAAATGAGGTGCAGGCAATGTTTATCGACAATATTATCAGCAGCTTTTTTGCACTCGAAAAAGAGCATATCATAGTGACGGATATTGACGGAAAGCTTGTCTGGAAAAGCGAATTTTTTCCATATTCAACTGACGATATTCTGGAGGATATGAACTCCGGTCACGATGATGCGGACGAATGGGAGTTTCTCGACATCGAGCAGCGTGTCAATTTAAAAGTGCGCCGTATGGTCATAGAATACGAGGGCAAAAACTATGTGTGCTGCCACTTCACTGACATTACCGAGTATTCGATGCTTGTTAAGGAAACTCTCGGATATACCAAGAATGTTGCGGACATTTCGGACTTCCAGTCAAGGATAATGAAAATAATGTCAGGTTCATACGATTCGTTCCTGCCGGTTCTTGCGGACTATTGCAGCGCGAAGGAACTTGTGATGTACACTGAGACTGACGGCTATATCACAAAGAGCGTTTACATCGGCACAACTGCAAGGTCACGGCTTGAATACAGCAATGAAACGGAAGCGCTGTTTGCTTTCAGACGCAACGAGAGACACGGCAGCTATCACTGTTTCTTATCGTCAAAGACTGAGGACAGGAGGTACAGCGTTTTCGCAAAGGTCACTCCCTCGCTGAAGCTTGACAATCTCCTTGATATTTCAGCCTACAACGTGCTGAGCCTGTACATCGAGAACAGCATACTGCGTGAGAAAATAGTCTATGAGAGCGAGCACGACAGGCTCACCGGTCTTTACAACAAGGGCAAGTATCTTGCCATGAAGGCAGACAATTTCGGCGATCCTTCAACTATTGCAATATTCAATTTTGACGTGAACAATCTTAAGCATATAAACGATACCTACGGTCACGAATACGGTGATGAGCTTATCGTCAAAGCAGCCAAAAGCATACGCGCAGTCGTTTCGGACAAGGTTTTCGGTTTCAGAATGGGCGGAGATGAGTACATTATGGTCGCTGTTGATGTTACCGAAGACGAGGCAAATGCTATCGCTGACAAGTGGGAGAATGCCCTTGAAAAGCTCAACGCTGAGGGCGGCGTTTACTGTGTAATGGCGCTCGGTCTGCAATACGGCGAGGGCAGTTTCAGCTACGATGAGCTTTACAAACAGTCGGACGCTAAGATGTATCTTGACAAAAAAGCCCGCAAGGAAAAGGGTCAGACCTCACACCTGAATACATAAGAAAAAGCTGCTGTAAATGCCAATGCCATTAAGTGTACTGAATAATATGACTATTTGCAATGTCAAGCAAGGGCTGATGCGGGCATCCTCCCCTGCATTCCGGCTATTCTAAGTAAATATATTTGTAGGTGGACGGCTTCCTCAACGTCCCGAATATAGGTTTATTGACAGACTGAGGCTCTCCGTGACAGACAGAGAGCCTCCTTTTTTCATTGTGTGATTGCTTCGTTATTTGTGGCAGCAATAAGCAGTCCCCGGTATCTGCAACGGAAATCTAACGGAAATATTGCACTTTCTGCCGCTCAAAGCAAAATTATAAAAAATTAAAGCCTATGTTTTTGGCTAAACATAGGCTTTTTCCGTTGGTGGAGCATAGGGGATTCGAATTGAGCACGAGCCTTTCTGCACCTCTTATTAAAACGAGAAAACGGCTGTGTTTAGCGGTTTTTTACGATTTGAGCCTTATTGACTTCAAGCGGCTTTTGACAGTTTTTAGTACAAATAAGTGGTAAACAAGTGGTTGAAAAGGCGTGTTTATATTACCTGATTAAAACACCTGAGTCCTCATAGCTTCGGCTGTGGGGCTTTTATATTGTCATTTTATTGCCCAAATTGTTCAGATAATAAGCAATTACGATACTGCAATTGAAATATAACGCTTTAAAGCTTTTTTATCTTGTCGCATTATACAACATACATATTTTAGAATTGTATAATCATACAAAAAAATACAAGCATACACATTGTTAACAAAATGTATTTGACTTTATTCAATTAAAATGATACTATTACTATATAAGATTTAATCATGCTATATATGATTTTTCAATATCATGTTCTTTAACGTATTTGGCAAGAAACGTAAGTTGACTGTCATTATCGTTAATCAGATATAAGCACCCGAAACAGCTATCGCTAAGAGGCATAGAAGGAAGTTTAATTAGATGGGAGCAGAATGCGATATGAATAAAAAATGGATCATAATTGTCAACGTGTTCATTATGATCGCTATGCTGTTCTTTGTGGTTCTATATTCCAAACTTCAGAGTCAAAACACCGCGCAAAGCCAGATAGAACACTTTGAAAATACCACGATTGCGATGGAGCGAGTCACCGAGAATTATCTGGAGGGCGAACAGCGCATCTGCGATGTATGGGCACGATATATCAACAGCAGGAACATGACAATTGACGAAGCCGTTTCCTTCATCCGGATCTCTCATGTGCTGCCAAATGCATCTGCACATATTGTGTATCTTGATACATTGTCCGGGCTATCTACAAAAGCAAATCAAGATACCTTCAACGATTATACCGTTTCATATAAGCGGATGGATCTTCTTAACGATGTGAGCTGGATTTCTGAAATCGGGGAATCTATCAATATTTCCCGAGCTTATACTAATCCGGTCAACGGCGAACAATCACTGGCATTCTGCAATTTAATTACTTTGCACAATTCCGAAACCGGTGGGCTTCAGGACGCCGTATTGCTGCGGGTACTGCCGATCACAGAACTGGAGCAGAAATGGGTCTTCCCACAGGAAGAGTATGAAAACGCTGAGCTTTCCATGATCGATGCAGACGGCAATTATATCATCAAGGATCATTCATTCAAAAATTCTAATTTCTTTGAGTTTTACAAGTCTTACAATGCTGGTGATACTGCTGCCGCACAGGAGCTTTTTGAAAAAATCACTTCTTCGACCGGTTCGTTTTCTATGCGTAATTCCCGCGGTGAGAAATGTATTCTCGCGTATACTCCGATCGCTTCAAAAGCGGAATGGGTGCTTCTCAGCTTTATGCCGATGAATGAGCTGAGCGTCAACACTGAAAATTGGCTGTTGGTCGGAATTGTTTCAGTCGGTCTTCTGATCCTGTTTGTGTTTGATCTGACAGTTATGCTTTACTTCAATCAGAAGCTTCATGCAGCGGCAAGAGAAGCGGCATCGGCAAACAAAGCAAAAACCGATTTTCTTTCTACGATGTCCCATGATATACGAACGCCGATGAACGCGATCATTGGCCTTACGACGATTATGAAAAAGAATCTCGATGATACCGAATTAGTCAGAGAGAATCTGAAAAAGATTACGCTGGCGAGCAATCATTTGCTCACTCTAATCAATGATATCCTTGATATTTCCAAGGTTGAAAGTGGAAAACTGAACCTCTGCCCGCAGACCTTCTCTATCGTCGAGGCAGTGGAAAATCTCGTGAACATTTCCCAGCCGATGATAAAGGAAAAGAACATCGACTTTCACTTCCGGATCAATCGGATGGAAAAAGAATATTTCTACGCCGATCAGCTTCGGTTGAATCAGATCTATATCAACATCCTATCCAACGCCATCAAATATACAGAACCCGGCGGTCATGTCAGCGTGGATATGCATGAGGATGAAAGCAAGAAACCCGGATGCGTGCAGCTGACCTATATCGTATCCGATTCCGGCATCGGCATGAGTCCGAAGTATATGGAGAATATGTATCATCCGTTTTCACGCCAGACAGACAGTCGTGTGAACAGCATTCAGGGAACCGGACTCGGACTTGCCATCACAAAACAAATGGTCGATCTAATGGAAGGTACGATCGACTGCCAGAGCAAACTTGGAAAAGGAACAACATTTACCGTAACACTGGATATTCCGATTGCGGAACGGCAAAGAGAAGATATGGTGCTTGAGCCGCTGGATGTCCTGATCGTGGATGATGATCCGATCCTGCTGGAAACCGCAGCCGATACGCTCAAGTCACTCGGAGTGACTGCTGACTGTACAGGAAGTGCGTCCGAAGCGCTCGAAATGATTACGCATCGTCACGAAACTGAACAGGATTACAGCATTGTGATACTCGACTGGAAAATGCCTGATATCGACGGCATCGAAATGACGCGCCGCATTCGTTCGACGGTTTCGCCGGACATCCCAATCCTGTTGATTTCCGCTTATGACAGAACGGATATTGAGGGGGCCGCGAAGAAAGCAGGTGCAAACGCTTTCATCAGCAAGCCGTTGTTTCGCTCAACGCTTTACGATACAATCAACGATGTTCTCGGCACAGGTGCAAAATCCGCTGAACCGGAGAATGACTATTCTGATCTGCATGGAATGAACATCCTGATCGCAGAGGATTTTGATGTCAACTGGGAAGTTATTTCAGCTCTTCTCGGTATGTACGGAATCAACTCAGAACGCGCTGAAAACGGACGTATCTGTGTAGAAAAAATGAGATCAGCATCAGAAGGAAGCTATGATCTGATCTTTATGGATATACAAATGCCGGAGATGAACGGGCTCGATGCCACTAAGAATATCCGTGCGCTGGATGATCCGTGGGCGGCATCCATTCCTATCATCGCCATGACAGCGGATGCATTTTCCGAAAACATCACCGAATGTCTAAACGCCGGTATGAACGGACATATCTCAAAACCAGTAGACATTAAACTCGTAATCAAAGAGATTCGCAGAATTAAGGAGGAAAAAAAGGTATGAAAAAGCTATCCTGCATGATTTCAGCTATAATCATAGCTGTATCCCTGACGGCATGCGGCAGCAAAACGGATGAAAAATCCGCCGCCGGATTTGCTCCGCATCTCGATACAAATACCAGCTGCAGCATCACAGTAGCGGGAAGCTATGATAACTTTGAAGCATTGGAAGCGGAATTTGACAGGTTCAACGAAGTATATCCGAATGTACGGCTCAGCTATGTGAAGCTGGATGACTATAACAATACGATAGCAATGGCGTTGCAAGGGAATGACCAGCCAAATATTTTCTTCTCTAATGGCGGGATGAAAGGAAACAAAAAATACGATTCGGTGTTTGAGCTTGCGGAGGATCTTTCTGACCCTGCTCTGTCTCTGGATCTTGATTGTATTCGCTCCGGTCTGATCAACCATGATGCAGAAGACCGCGTGGTGATGGTACCGGTTTTTTCCAGAACTTATGGTATGCTGGTAAACAACGATCTGTTTAAAAAAGAAGGGCTCAACGTCCCTACCTCATGGACAGAGCTTCTGTCAGTGTGCGAAACACTCCGCAATAAAGGGTACACCAGTCCGATGATGGGTTACAGTCTCAAGTCCTCCGGCTGTTTTATGAACACGGTCGCTTATCCGGCGTTTGCAGCCACACTTTCATCGGACCCGGAATCCCTTAAACTTGCGAATGCATTAGATCCTGCGGCAGGAGAATATATGCGTCCGGCGCTGAAAACTGTTGAACAGCTGATCCAAAACGGATGTATCGATCTCAATGCGTGTGATGAAATTGAAGATAACTACACCCAGGTGATCCTGCGTTTCTTTGAAGGAGATGTTCCGATGATGATCTGTACGGCGGATACTGTATCCGGCACGAAGAAGCGGGAAAGCCAGTCAGAAGCGTTTACCAATGCGCCTTTCGCATATACATTTTCACCGATCCCTTTGACAGATGACGGCGGATACTTCATTGACAGTCCCTCCATCGAGTTCTCCGTCAACAAGAACTGCGATCATCTGGATATGACAAATGAATTTATGAGATTTCTGATCACAAAAGAAGAGCTGAATAATATGGCATCCCTGAAGCGTCTGATGACGCCTACTACGGATTTGTCCTTTGATTCGGTTTACGCTCCCTTCGGTCAGGTACCGTCTGATCGCATTATTTCACCGGAAATGCTTGGAATCACCGATCCGCTCACGGTGCAGATCCGTGTCGCGGCATTCAAGGTTGGTAAAGGGGAGCTTACCGCAGATGAAGCCATTGCAATGTATGGGAGCTTTGAATAGAAAGGAGCATCGTTATGACTGCTAATAACTTTTTCAGTATATCCGAAGAAAGAAGACGCATCTTGCTTGTCGAGGACGATTATGTCAATCAGGAAACACTGAAGGCATCGCTCGGCGATATATATGATATCGTAGTCGCAGAAACAGGTGAGGAAGCACTGGAGATCATCCGGGCGCAGTATGAAACACTGAGCATCGTTCTGCTCGACCTCAATCTCCCCGGAATTAGTGGTATTGATGTGCTTAGCAGGATAAAAGGTGATCCCGGATACTCCCGTCTTCCCGTCATTGTGATGACGGCGGATAACGAGGCAGAGGTGGAATGCCTTACGCTTGGCGCAATAGATTTTATACCGAAGCCATACCCTGCTTCAAAAGTGATCCTCGCCCGCATACTTCGGATAATCGAGTTGTCCGAGGATCGTGAGACACTTCGTCTGACGGAAAGGGATCAGCTGACCGGACTTTATAACAAAGAATTCTTCTACCGCTATGTCGCACAGCTCGATCTGTACCACAAAGACACGCCGGCAGACGCAATCGTGTTTGATGTCAATCATTTTCACACATATAATGACCGTTACGGAAAAACACGCGGCGATGAGATCCTGAAACGAATCGCAAACAACGCTACATCCTATGTGAATGAAGCAGGCGGCATCGTTTGCCGGAGCGTAGCGGATACCTTTATGCTGTATTGCAAACATATTGACAATTACGAAGCGTTACTCGCCCGTTTATCTGCCTGTCTGGATGATGACAGTATCAGCGAAAACCGTGTCCGTCTCAGAATGGGTGTTTACGTGAATGCGGATAAAAATGTTGATATAGAACGCAGATTTGATCGAGCGAAAATGGCCGCGGATACCGCCCGGGATCATCTTACCGCTCCGATTGGCTTATTCAATCATTCGATGCGCGAAACGGAGATCCTTGAAGAACAGCTGATCGATGGTTTCCATGCGGCACTCCGCGAAAAGCAGTTTGTCGTTTACTATCAGCCAAAATTCGATATAGAACAGGACGTTCCGGTTTTAAGCAGTGCTGAGGCGTTGGTTCGCTGGAAACATCCGACGCTTGGGCTGGTGAGTCCCGGTGTTTTTATTCCGTTATTTGAGAAAAACGGATTGATTCAGGAGCTTGATCAGTATGTCTGGTCGCAGACTGCATCAAAGATCAGAGACTGGAAGGAGCGCCTGAATATTTCGCTCCCAGTCTCTGTAAACGTGTCACGCATCAACCTGTACGATCCGGAACTGACGGACAAGCTCCTGAATATCACAAAAACGAACGGATTAAACGCGAAAAACCTTTTGCTTGAGATCACTGAGTCGGCGTATACGGAAAAGACCGATCAGATAATCACAACAGTGAAAAATCTGCGCAAGCATGGCTTTTTCATCGAAATGGACGATTTTGGATGCGGCTATTCTTCTTTGAGTATGCTGATAGATATGCCGATAGATGCGCTGAAGCTGGACATCCAGTTTATACGAAGCGCCTTCAAAGAGCAGAAAGATACCAGACTCCTCGAGGCGATGATCGGTCTTGCAAAATCCTTTGAAGTCCCAACGATTGCCGAAGGCGTGGAGACAGCCGAGCAGTACGCTGAGCTGAAAGCAATGGGCTGCAATACTATCCAGGGCTATTATTTCTCACGTCCACTTCCCGAAGATGACTTTGAAAAACTGATAGTCAAGGCTTTGAAAAAGGAGGAAAACGAATGCTGACTGTTGAAAAACTTCAGGAATACGGTGCAGATACGAAAACTGGTCTGTCGCGCTGTGCTGATAACGAAGCACTGTATCTTCGGCTCGTGGGCATCATCGTTCAGGAGATTTCCTCCGGTACACTCGGAGAAGCACTTGAAGCAAGTGATCTCGAAAAGGCGTTCTTTATCGCGCATAAACTTAAAGGCGGTGTAAATAACATGGCGCTCACGCCGGTTGCCGAGCCTTTGAATAAGTTGACAGAACTGCTTCGGAGTAAAATACCGGGAGATTACGAAGGGCTTTACGCCGAGATCATCTGCAAAACAAATGAGCTTGTCGCACTATAGTTGATAAAAATCAGAAAATGCTAAAGATAGCCGTAATTGCTGCTTCTCAAATCCAATCCAGTTTTTGTAGCATTCCATTATAATTGCTAACAATGGAGGATTTTGTCATATCTAATCCGTAGTGAAATATAGCCTTTTATAGACTGAAATCCGACTGCTCCCTAACTACGGTACAGGCTGCAATCAACGAAGGAAAGTAATTCCAAAATATACTCCTCCCAGTATTGGGAGGAGCTCATTTTTTATATATGGATCAACCTGACATTATTTCTTGATCTCAGGTTTACAGTAATTCCCGGCAATCTCATGTACGTGCATAGCAAACTGTCTCATATCTGATTTGCCGCTGTGGTACAGCTTCCGTTGTATCGCTGGTGCTGATTAAGTAATGCTCGCCCTTTGTAACGCGGATAAGAAAGCTCAAGTTAGTTTCATGTATATCCCTCCGTGAGTTGATATAATTACTATATCAGTTTTCCGGTAAAAATGCAAACAGACAACAAACAGGCGGCACAAAGCCGCCTGTCGTTAGAAACCAAGTATTTCATCCCACGTCCGGAATTTCCGGCAGTTCTGGTGCGGGATTTCCGCTTGTATCGCTTGTAGTGATCACATCTTCTGTTTCAAATTCCGTAATTTCCATTTCAGGGGTAACATAATTCTTTTCCATCTTACATTTCCTTTCTTACTTAAAAATCTCAGCATAGGCATAGATCGCCTTGACTAAATCACATAATTCGGTTGTACAGATCTCTGGATACTGATAAACTGTCTACCACTACCACCACTACTACGACTACTACTACGACAACGACCACAACATCTACTTCAACAAGTACAACAACTTCAACGACAACAACTACTACCACATCGAGTACATCAACTACAACCACTACAACCACAACGACTTCGACAACTACTTCTACTACAACAACAACTACAACTACTACTTCAACTACAATAACTGATTCAAACATAGTTACCGGTATATTTGGTGACGGATGCAAATGGAAATACGATGGGAAAACACTGTATATCAGCGGTGATGGCGTCATAACAGGTGATAACATTAGAAGTCTTTCGTGGTCAGTCTTAAACAATAATTAGTGTAATGTTATTATTGAAGATGGAATTACAGGTATTGGATGTCGTGCGATTGAGTATTTTTCAAATATGACATCGATTTCTATACCAAATACAGTTACATTAATATACTAAGATGTCGGTATGGTACTGCTTTGATCTGAAAGGAGTTACTATGGCAAAGCAGACCATTTACAATGCAGGAATTTACGTTCGCCTCTCGCAGGAGGATATGCGTGCCGGCGAATCCCTGTCAATAGAAAATCAGAAACTTATCCTCAACAAGTATGTAAAAGAGCAGGGTTGGAATCTTGTGGATACCTACGTCGATGACGGTTGGAGCGGCACGGATTTCGACAGACCAGCGGTGCAGAGACTGCTGTCCGATGCTCAGTCAGGAAAGGTGAATTTAATCATCTGTAAAGACCTCAGCCGTTTCGGTCGTAATTACATCGAGGTCGGCAGATAAGGCAGATACTTCATAACTATACCTACCTCGGACACCTTGTTCAGCTCCGCACAAGAACTGTCAGCTACAAGAACCACAAGGTCATCAAGAATGATGAGGAAGATATGATCGTTGTGAAGAATACGCACGAGCCTATTATTTCTCAGGAACTTTGGGACAGAGTGCGTGAAATGGAGCAGTCGGTGTCGCAGGGTAAACGAAACTCTGACGGATATGTTGCCAATCTCAGCGGTCTGATCTATTGCCAGGACTGCGGAAACAAGGTCAGACTTTGTTGGAATAACACTCGTCATCAGCGTGGCGGACCTCGTGAATTCTATCGTCACAACTTCAACTGCACGTCGTATCTAAAATACGGTAAACGCTATTGTCCGAGTCATTACATCAAGATGAAAGAAATGGAGCGTATCGTGCTTGAGGATATTCGCAGTATGGCAAGTCTTGTGGCAAAAGATGAGGAAGGCGCAAGAAAAAAGTTCCTCGCCCGTAAAGCAAAAAACCATGAAGAAAAGCATTCTGTTGATACCAAGAAGCTGACAGACGGCAAATATCGCTTGCAGGAGCTTGATACGCTCATCCAGAACATCTATGAAGACAAAGTCCTCGGTAAGGTATCTGAGGACGTTGCGATGAAGTTGATAGCGAAATATGAAGCAGAGCAGAAGGAGCTGTCCGCCGAGGTCGCAGAGCTTGAAGAAGCGCTCTCCACGATCAGGCAGGACGAGGAAGATGTGGAACTGTTCATCGAACGTCTGAGAAAGTACAACGATGTGCAGGAGCTTACCCGTGAGATGTGCCTTGAACTGATCGAGTATATCACGCTTGATGCCTACGTCGAGGGACAGCCTCGTAATATTTACATCTACTACAAGCTGATCGACGAACCTCTGCCTGACAAAAGAAGCCTGTTTTAAGGCGTATTTACGTTGTTTGATCACTATACGAAAGTGTGTTACCATTTGGCAAGGGGACTACTTTGAATCTGTATTCCCATATGTTTCAGGAAGCGAGAGCTCGTAACTGCGAGGCGATAACAAACGCCCTGCGCTTCACAAACGAAGCTGCAACAGAAGAATACAAAAGCACAGAAGCTGAAGCGGCAAGTTTAGACGAAGATGAGGACGAGCACGAGAAAGAAAGCTTAGGACTGACAATTGACTAAAAATAGATCCGCAGGGCGAATGCTCTGCGGACTGTACCCCAAAATGGTTAAATTGAAAAACAAACAAGTGGTTGATAAGTGGTTGCGGACATTCTTAGAAAAAACGAAACTCGGAAACGACCGTGTTTAGCCGTTTCCGAGCCTTAAAAATGGTGGAGCATAGGGGATTCGAACCCCTGACCCCCACACTGCCAGTGTGATGCGCTCCCAGCTGCGCTAATGCCCCTCGTACTTGAATATTATACCACAGACGGCAGTGAATGTCAATAGTTTTGCGAAAAAAATATCGCTTTGCGGCATACCGGCAGCAATTGGCAGTATTACTATATTTGATAGGAAAAGTTTGTTTATTTTTCTCCGCCCTGATATTTGCATATATACGCAAGTCGTGATATAATATATATTGCTGCAAGCCGACTTACACGGCGAAGCAGCAGGGGATACAAACATATTTGGCAAAAGAGAGAGCAGGTGAATCAATGAGATCAACGATCAGAGAATTATTTACGATTGAATTCTGGACAGCGGCACTTGATTATTTCAGGGACTTCGGACCGGTCATGCCGATCGCGTTGACCTTCCTTGAATCCTTCCTGCCAATGCTGCCGCTTGTCGGTATCGTTGCGCTGAATATAGCGGCATACGGTACTCTTCTCGGCTTTATCTACACATGGATAGGCGCATCGCTCGGCGGCATCGCGTCGTTCCTGCTGTTCAGGAAGGTGCTGAAAGGCTGGTTCCTGAGGATCGCGGAACGCAGACCGAATATCGCAAGGGCGAGAAAGTGGGTAGAGGGCATAAGCACACCGGCGCTGTTTCTCATGATAATCATGCCGTTCACGCCTATATCGCTGGTGAATTTTGCGTTCGGAGTTTCTGACTATCCGACGAAGAAATACCTTGTTACACTCTGCACCGCGAAGGTGTTCATGCTGATGATGCTTGTGATGATAAGCAGGTCGGTGATAAGGGCGTTCACAGAACCGCTGTTCATTTTCGTTTCGCTTGTGCTTATTGCAGTGGGTATATACCTTTCAAAGAGTGTGATGAAACGGAACAACTGGGTCAAGGAATGAAATACAATATTAAGGGACGGAGTTCATCCGTCCCTTTTTTTAAATTGTTGATTGCTGACAGTTAATATTTGCATTGGGTAAAGTAATAAGGTATTATTAATAGAAATACTGCAATTTATCCACCTAATCTTCATTTTATAGGTTGTAAATACAATGTTAATGTGGTAACATATCTGTATAAAGAAATAGTATGTTCACATTTCGATGTATTATATTTATCAGGAGGGGAAAACCAATGAAAAAGATGATCTCAGCTGCTCTTGCGGCAGTCATGGCGGTCTCGGCGTTCAATTTCACAGCTCCGGAGACTGCTAAGGCGGATAATCCTATCGTCCAGACTTCGTTTACACCAGACCCGGCACCTGTTGTATTCGGTGACGAGCTCTATGTATTCACAGGCTGCGACCGCGAGGGCAACAACGACTTCTACTATATGACTGGCTGGCAGTGCTTCTCAACAAAGGATATGAAGAACTGGACTGACCACGGAAGGATACTTGAGGACACCTCATTCTCTTGGTGCGGTAAGAATGATGCGTGGGCTTCACAGTGTATCGAGCGCAACGGCAAGTATTACTTCTACTTCACAACAACTAATCAGGGACCCGGAGGCGGCGGACGTGCTATCGGTGTTGCTGTAGCAGACAGTCCCGAGGGTCCATATAAGGACGTCCTCGGAAAGCCTTTGTGCGGTCCTGACTGGGCTTACATCGACCCGACTGTCATGATCGACGACGACGGTCAGGCATGGCTCATGTTCGGAAATCCTACCTGCTATTATGTAAAGCTCAAGGAGGACATGGTCACTCTCGACGGCGAGATAAAGAGCTTTGATATGACATCACAGCAGTTCGGTCCTCCTGCCGGCGAGCATAAGACCTCCTACGGCGAAGGTCCGTGGATATGCAAGCACAACGGTCTGTATTACCTCATCTGGGCATCGTTTCTGAGCGAGTACGGCGGCGAGAGCCAGTGCTATGCAACGGGTCCGTCACCCACAGGCCCGTGGACATACCGCGGCGCTATTCAGCAGGGTTCAAACTGCTTCACGACCCACGGCGGTATCATTGATTATAAAGACCATTCATACTTCTTCTATCACAAGAACGGTCTGACCGGCGGTGGTCCTTACAACAGAAGCGCATCGTGCGAGGAGTTCACCTTCAACGCTGACGGTACTATCCCCGTTATGAAGCTCACAAAATCAGGTCCCGACCAGATAGAGGCTCTCAACCCGTTCGAGAGGGTAGAGGCTGAGACAATAAACTGGTGCGAGGGCGTAAAGACCGAGAAGTGCAGCGAAGGCGGCGTGAATATCGGTAATATCAAGGACGGCAGCTATGTCAGGGTCACTGGTGTTGACTTCGGTGCAGGCGCTGACTCCTTCAAGGCAAGCGTTGCTGCTGCCGGAGAAGGCGGCACTATGGAGATACACCTCGACGCAAAGGACGGTCCGGTAGTCGGAGTCCTTCGTGTATCAGGCACAGGCGGCTGGCAGGACTGGGAAGAGGTCTCGACCAATATCTCGGGTGCAAGCGGTGAGCATGACGTATATTTTGTATTCAGAGGCACTGACACCTACCTCATGAATGTTGACTGGTGGCAGTTCGACGGCGAGGGAAGCACAGCTGCCGGTGACAAGACCTATATCTTCCAGAGCGGCTTCGAGAGCGGTACTGACGGCTGGTCGGGCAGAGGTGCGGCAAAGGTCGCAAAATCGGCCGATGAGTATTATAACGGTGCTGCTTCTGCGCTCGTTTCGGGCAGAACTGCTGCGTGGAACGGCGTTTCAAAGGCTCTCGGCTACAAGTTCAAGGCTGGCGAGAGTTACAGCTTCTCCGCTAACGTAAAGTACACAACAGGCGAACCGACCAATACCTTCCACTTCACTCTCCAGTATGACGACGGTGCAGGCGGTGACGCGGTTTACAAGAAGATCGACACCCAGACCGTTACAAAGGGCGAGTGGACACAGCTTGCGAATACCAGCTTCACTATCCCCGAGGGCGCCAAGAACTGCTATATCTACGTTGAGACTGAGGGCGATGAGGGCATAGATTTCTATGTTGACGATATCGCGGCAGCAGTTGACGGTACAGTCATTCCCGGTGCAGGTTCTTCCGGATTTACCGTTATCCCCGGCGACCTGACCTTCGACGGCAAGATAGACGTATTCGATATGATACTTGCGAGAAAGACCCTCGTTAACCAGTTCGCCGGCACTTCAAACAACGCTAAGGTGCTGAAGGCTGCCGACGTTGACGGAAACGGTGAGTATACCGTTGCCGATATGGTGCAGATAGCCAAGTTCCTCCTCGGTAAGAGCAAGAAGTTTGAGCAGGGAACTACCACAACTACAAAATCACAGTCCACCACTACTACGACCGTAACTGCGGGCAAGACCCCTACCGGTGATTATATGGCTCAGATAGCAAACGATATGAAGATCAAGGAGGACAGCTCCGTTACCTCAAAGAGGAGCGGTGTTGACTACGGAAAATTAGAGTCAAAGACCTATTACTCCAAGGACGCAGGCAAGTCCAAAGGGCTGAATGTTCTCCTTCCTCCCGGATATAATGCCTCCGAGAAGTACCCGGTGCTCTATGTTATGCACGGTATCTTCGGCAACCAGAACTCCATGCTCGACGACAGCATGAAGATACAGACCATGCTCGGAAACCTTATCGCTGACGGCAAGGCTGAAAAGATGATAGTCGTATTCCCGGATATGTTCACATCTTCGACCGCAACTCCCGGCTTTACAAATGAGTCCTCACGCGCATACGATGCGATACGCGATGACCTCGAGAACAGCATAATGCCTTTCATGGCGGAGAATTACTCCATCAAGACCGGCAGGGAGAATACAGCGATAACCGGCTTCTCAATGGGCGGACGTGAGGCTCTCTACACAGGCATCACACGTTCAGAGGTTTACGGCTATGTCGGCGGCGCCTGCCCTGCACCCGGTATCTTCAAGACCAATGACGGTCTCATGGATCACGAGGGTTCACTCAAGCAGGAAAGCGAATTCAAGCCTTCCACCAAGCCCTATATGATTCTTATTTCCGCAGCACAGCATGACGGTACGGTCGGAACTTACCCGGAAAGCTATCATAACGTACTCACCTCCAACAGCGTCGAGCACCTCTGGCAGATAATCCCGGACGGCGACCACGGCGGAAATACTGTAAGACCTCATATGTATAACTTCCTCAGATATGTCTTCAAAGCTGCATAATAAAAGCCGCACCTTAAGGTGCGGCTTCTTTATTTATCTCCGGTGGACTGTCCGTAATAGGCATTGCTTCCGTGTTTGCGGAGGTAGTGCCTGTCAAGAAGTTCACGCTGTATAGCGCCGAGCCCGGGTTCGAGCATGAGCGAATGGAAGTTCATGAAGGCGACCTCCTCGAGGATAACGGAATTGTGTACCGCTTCGATACAGTCACGTCCCCATGTGAACGGACCGTGGCGGTAAACAAGCGCAGCCGGTATGGAGAGCGGGTCAATTCCGCGGAAGGTCTCAACGATGACCCTTCCGGTCTCCTTTTCGTATTCTCCGGCAATCTCCTGCGGGGTAAGGAGGCGTGTGCAGGGAACTTCGCCGTAAAACGTATCCGCGTGCGTAGTACCAAAAGGTATTATACCTCTGCCAGCCTGCGCGAAAGATACAGCCCATTTGCTGTGGGTGTGCACGACACCGCCGACCTCCGGGAAAGCCTTGTAAAGCTCGAGGTGGGTAAGGGTATCGCTCGAAGGGCGGTACTTTCCCTCGATTGTATTTCCGTCCATATCCACAACGACCATATCGTCAGCTGCCATGGAATCGTATTCAACTCCGGAAGGTTTTATCACGACAAGACCGCGCTCACGGTCGATGCCGGAGGCGTTGCCCCATGTGAATTTGACGAGACCTTCTTTCGGCAGTATAAGATTGGCTTCAAGCACCTTCTGTTTAAGTTCTTCAAGCATACCGGTCAACTCCTTTTGTGAAGATCATCTTTCCGAGCAAAACTCGACCTTTTCACCGTTGAGGATCATATTTGTAGTGCGTACAGCGCACATCTTACCGCACATCGAGCAGGTGTGTCGCTCAGCGATAGGGGTGCTCTCATAGTAGCGGCGAGCCTTCTCCGGGTCAACGGCTATCTCGAACATCTTCTCCCAGTCGAGGGCGTGACGTGCGGCAGCCATAGCGTTGTCGGCGTCCATAGCGTGGGGGATGCCCTTTGCGATATCGGCAGCGTGAGCAGCGATACGGCTTGCGATGATGCCTTCCTTAACGTCGTCAGCGTCCGGCAGACGGAGATGCTCTGCGGGAGTTACATAGCAGAGGAAGTCCGCACCGCTTGCGGCAGCGATAGCTCCGCCGATAGCGGAAGTAATGTGGTCGTAGCCGGGGAAAATATCAGAAACGAGAGGTCCGAGGACGTAGAACGGAGCGTTGTGGCAGATGCGCTTCTGGAGCTTCATATTTGCAGCGATCTGGTCCATAGCCATGTGGCCGGGACCCTCGACCATTACCTGAACGTCCTTAGCCCATGCACGCTCTGTGAGTGCGCCGAGCTCGATGAGCTCAGCTATCTGACCGCCGTCGGTAGCATCGTCAAGACAGCCGGGACGGAGAGCGTCGCCAAGGCTGATAGTAACGTCAAATTCGCGGAGGATATCGAGAACTTCATCGTAATACTCATAGAAGGGATTCTCGTTGCCGGTCATAGCCATCCACGCGAAAAGCAGTGAGC
This sequence comes from Ruminococcus sp., assembly GCA_017525915.1. GTDB lineage: Bacteria > Bacillota > Clostridia > Oscillospirales > Ruminococcaceae > Ruminococcus. Next base: position 11,880 of record JAFXSC010000012.1, on the reverse strand, counting down.
CGCCGCGTGAAACGATGTTCATTTTTCTCTTGTCACGGACGAAAGCCTCGACTGCACGCTTGTTGATACCGGCGTGGATAGTCATGAAGTCAACGCCCTCTTCAGCGTGAGCACGGACAACTCGGAGGAAGTCCTTCGCGGTTATCTCGAGGAGGTCCTTGTCGAGGTATCCGATAGCGTCATACATCGGGACTGTACCTATCATTGCAGGCGACTTTGCAACGAGTGCCTGACGGAAGGTGTTGGTCTTTCCGTAGTTGCTGAGGTCCATGATAGCCTCCGCACCGAATTTCAGCGCCATATCTACCTTTTCCATCTCCATGTCGTAGTTCTTGACATCGCCGGAGATACCGAGATTTACGTTTATCTTGGTACGCATACGGGTGCCGATACCCTCGGGGGATATGGACTTGTGGTTGATGTTGCAGGGGATAGCAACCTCGCCCTTTGCAACGAGTTCACGGAGCTGTTCGGGCTCGATGTATTCCTTCTTTGCAACGACCTCCATTTCGGGAGTGATAATGCCCTTTTTGGCGGCTTCCATCTGTGTGCTGTAATTTCTCATAATATATTCCTTTCGTGCGGTCAGTCCGCAAATTTACTTTTCAGGTCAAACATATGGTCAAGCGGACCGCTTCCGTGACCGAGACAGAGCATTGCGCCGAGAGCGCCGGAGATGTAGTCCTTTGCTCGCTGTATAGCCTCCGGAAGACCAAGTCCCTTCGCCATGTTCGCAGCGATCGCACTTGAGAGAGTGCAGCCTGTGCCGTGGGTATTCGGGTTGTTCACGCGCTTGCCGGTGAACCAGTGGTGCGAACCGTTGAGACGGTGGAGTATGTCGTTCGCATCGCTCATGCCGTGACCGCCCTTGACAAGTACGTTGCAGCCGAACATTTCCACGATCGCTTTTGCAGCGGCTTCCATGTCCTGCTCATTGTTTATCTTCATGCCTGAGAGCAGCTCTGCCTCGGGTATATTCGGAGTAGCGAGCGCGGCTATCGGGAGGAGCTCACGCTTCAGAGCCTCATAAGCTTCGGTCGAGCTGAGCTTTGAGCCGCTTGTAGCCACGGCAACGGGATCAACTATTATGTTCTCGGCTTCGTAGAAGCGCAGCCGCTCCGCAATGACCTCCACAAGTGCCGCATTCGACACCATGCCTATCTTTACGGCGTCCGGACGTATGTCCTCGAATACCGCGTCTATCTGCTGTTTCAGGAACTCCGGCCTGACCTCGCTTATTGCCCTGACACAAGTAGTATTCTGGGCAGTCAGAGCGGTTATCGCACTCATGGCGTAAACGCCGTTCATTGTCATAGTCTTTATGTCAGCCTGTATGCCTGCACCGCCGGAGCTGTCGCTTCCGGCAATAGTCAGTGCTGTTTTCATATTTAACCTCCTAACATTTTCATGCGTAATTAGCTGAGAGTTGAGAATTGAGAGTTGAAAGCTGTGGTGTTTGCTTATGCGGACTGATTTGGATATTATAATTCATCGCCGTCAGGCAAAATCGTAAATTTCAACTTCTCAGAGCATTGCCGCAAGCTCTTCCGCTGCCGCTTTAACGTCATCGGGAGCGAATACTGCGGAGACGACGGCTATGCCTGCCTGCCCGCAGCCCAGTATCTCGCGGACGTTGTCCTTGGTGATGCCGCCTATTGCACAGACGGGTATATTTACGCCGGAGCATATTTCGCGCAGGATATCAGGCGTTATGCGGACGGCATTTTTCTTTGTCGGTGAAGGGAAAACAGCTCCCACTCCGAGGTAGTCCGCACCGGAAGCCTCTGCGAACTGTGCCTGACTGACGGTCTTTGCGGTCGCACCGATGATGAAATCTTCGCCGGCGATCTTCCTTATATCTGCTACCGGAGCATCTTCGATGCCGACATGGACGCCGTCAGCTTCGCTCCGCAGTGCGACCTGCCAGTTGTCGTTGATTATCAGCGGAACGCCGTATGGACGGCAGACCTTCAGAAGGGACTTTGCCTTTTCGAGCAGCTCGTCGTCGCTGATGTACTTTTCGCGGAGCTGTATGCAGGTAACTCCGCCGAGAATTGCAAGCTCGACCTGTTCGGCGAGGTCGCGTCCGTGAAGGCAGTCACGGTCTGTAATGGCATAGAGCCTGAGATGCTTCTTATTTAACAAAGCTTTCACCTCCGATAATTCTGCGCGGATCTTCGCATTGCATAAGTCCGCTCATGATACAGCCTCCGGCAGCGCCGCAGGAGAGTATATCCTTAATATTTTCCGGCGTGATACCGCCGATAGCGTAGACCGGGATATGTACGGTACGGCAGACCTCTCTGAGAAAGTCAAGTCCGCGCGGCGGCAGTCCCTTTTTGCAGTCGGTAGCAAAAACGTGACCGGCTGTAATGTATGAAGCGCCGAGCCTTTCAGCCTCCGCAGCGTCCTCAGCCGAGTGGCAGGAGGCTCCGATAATGCGGAAACTATTCTTCATTTCCTCCGGCATTTCCTTGAGAATGTGCAGCGGAAGGTGTATCGCTTCCGCGCCGAGTTCAATGGCTATATCTGCAAAGCTGTGGAGAATGCATTCTGTACCGTAAGCGGCGCATATCTCCATGACCTGTTTTGCGAGCTGAGCGTATTCCTCCGGGGGCATATCCTTCTCCCGGAGGATAATTGCTTTCGGGTGTGCGGCTGCTATTTTCCTTATCTGAGCGAGGAAGTCTCCGCCGCAGAGCTTCCTGTTCGTAACGCAGATGATATCAGACATAGAGGTAGTCGTTGAGGACGGGCTGCAAGCCTTCGCCGGACATATCGCTGTACATCTGGGTAAAGCTGCGGGCGTCGCTTATCTCGAACTGTTCGTCGCCTTCAGCGGAATCTGCTTCCTTGCCGGTATACTTGCTCTCGTGGTCGCCGATACCGGTGGAAACGCCGGCGGAGACCTTGGTCGCGGCTATCTTTACGATGCCGTCACGGAAGGACTTGCTCTCCCTTGAAGAAACGGTGATACCGCAGAAGGGGAGGAATATCCGGTAGGCACAGAGCACCTGACAAAGCTGCCTTTCGTGTACGTCAAGGGGATTTATCTCGTCATTGTTGATAATGGGACGGAGACGCGGACATGAGAGCGATATCTCAGCCTGCGGGTACTTCCTCTGGAGGTAGTACATATGCAGAGCGCTTGCGAGGGCGTCCTTACGGAAATCGGAAAGTCCGAGAAGCGCCGAGCCTGCAACGCCGCGCATACCAGCCATGAGAGCGCGTTCCTGAGCCTCAAAGCGGTAGGGGAACACTCTCTTGTGACCGAGAAGGTGGAGCTGTTCATAGCGGTCGCTGTTGTATGTCTCCTGGAACACGGTGACGTAGTCCACACCGCATTCGTGGAGGTAGCGGTATTCGTCAGTGTTTACGGGGTATATCTCGATGCCGACCATGCGGAAGTATTTACGGGCGAGCTTGCAGGCTTCGCCGATGTATTCAACGGGACTCTGGGCACGGCTCTCGCCGGTGAGAATGAGTATCTCCTCCATTCCGCTGTCCGCGATGACCTTCATCTCATGCTCTATCTGCTCCATATTGAGCTTCATGCGGCGGATATCGTTGTAGCAGTTGAAGCCGCAGTAAACGCAGTAGTTCTCGCAGTAATTGGCGATATACAGCGGAGTGAACAGGTAGACCGTGTTGCCGAAGTGTTTCTGTGTCTCAAGGCGAGCCTTCTCAGCCATTTTTTCGAGGAAGAGCTCAGCGGCAGGCGAGAGCAGGGCTTTGAAGTCCTCGACGGTGCAGTTATCGTGAGCGAGAGCTGCACGGACGTCCGCAGCGGTATAGGAATCGTAGTCGTAGGAGTTCATCTCGGAAATGACTTTTTCCATGATATCGGAGCTTATGCGCTCCATGCCCTCCATGTAAGCCATGTGGTCGGTACGGCTCGAAGGATCACTTTCAAGCCTGTGCTTTTTAGCAAGTGCGGCATCGGAGAGCTTGTCCGAGTCCACAAAGTAGTTATTATCCATTTTATTACCTCTTTACAGTGGTTAGTGCATAGCTTGTAGGGGCGCACATTGTGCGTCCGGCAACTAAAACAGGGTTGATAATTGAGAGTTGTTCCGATGCCTTTTTGATATTATCGCCGTAAGGCGATACAGAAACTCTCCACCATCCACTTTCAACTCTCGACTAATAATAAATCAGTCTCTGAGAAATCCTATGAGCGTATCTGACGGTGCTGCACCTCTTGTGAGTACACGTCCGAGACCTGAGAGATAAGCCTTTCTTCCAGCTTCAACAGCCTGCCTGAAAGCCTCAGCCATTACCGGAAGGTCGCCTGCTGTTGCAAGTGCAGTGTTGGACATTACCGCAGCTGCACCCATTTCCATAGCCTCGCAAGCCTGTGAGGGACGTCCGATGCCTGCATCAACTATAATAGGAAGGTCTATCTCGTCAATGAGTATCTGTATGAAATCGCGTGTTGCAAGTCCTTTGTTGGAACCGATAGGCGATGCAAGAGGCATTACCGAAGCAGCACCGGCATTCACAAGGTCACGGGCAGCGTTGAGGTCCGGGTACATATAGGGCATTACTACGAAGCCCTCTTTGGCGAGTATCTCCGTTGCACGGATAGTCTCCTGATTGTCGGGGAGAAGGTACTTCGTATCGCGCATTATCTCGACCTTAACGAAGTCTCCGCAGCCCAGTTCACGGGCAAGTCTTGCTATGCGGACAGCTTCGTCGGCATTTCTTGCACCGGAGGTATTCGGCAGGAGGGTAACACCCTCCGGGATATAGTCGAGGATATTCTCATGCTCCTTGGAATTAGTCCTGCGGACAGCGAGCGTGATGAGCTGTGCGCCTGCGTATTTCACAGCCGCTTCGATGAGACTGAGGGAATACTTTCCCGAGCCGAGAATGAAACGGGAGGTGAATTCGTGTCCGCCTAAAATGAGCTTATCGTCCTTGTTCATATCAAATACTCCTTATATATCGTATTCTCCGGCGATTATCCGGATAATTGCATTTGCCTGATGAGCGGCGCATATCATGACCCTCGCCGAGACAAGTCCGAGACCATCTTCAACGTCGTTCATGTCATCGCCGCAGAGGTAGAAGCGCTTTGTCACGCGCTTTGTGGTTATGAGATTGGAAGGTGCGATGCCTGCCATCCCGGAGCCTGCAACGAGGTATTTCTCCGGCATATTCTCCAGTACACAGTTCACCAGCATAGCCTTCTGGTCGGCTTTGTCGAATGCCTCACAGATGATGTCTTCGCCGCTCAGAAGGGAGGGGATATTCTCCTCTGTGAGCTTCACGCAGTCCGCGGTTATCTCCGAGCAAAGGGCTATTCTCCGGAGAGTATCGCCGAGAGCTTCGGTTTTGGCAAGTCCAAGCTGTTCCGGAAAATACTGCTGGCGGTTGAGGTTCTGGATATCCACGCGGTCGAAGTCGATGATGTGGATATGTCCCACTCCGGCTCTCGCAAGCGCAATCGCGATGTTCGAGCCGAGCCCTCCGAGACCGCATACCGCGACTGATGCCGCCGAGAGCTTTTTCTGAAGCTCAGCGCCGTGGCGTTCGACCAGTGCAGCGTACATCTCCTCTTTTGTGGGAAGTACCATATCAGCCGCCTCCTACGAAGCGCACCACTTCCACGGTATCACCGTCGCTGAGGACAGTCTCGCCGTACTTTGCCTTCGGAACGATTTCCTCGTTGAGCTCCACAGCAACGCGCCGGCTGTCAGTGTCCATAGCAATAAGCAACTCAGCAACGGTCTTTCCGTTCATATCGAGCATTTCGCCGTTGACCTTTACCATAGCATACCTCCCCAAAAAGGGGACCGCGCTCCGCAGTCCCCTGAATTACAATTATCAGCGTCCCTACGTTGGCATTATCCAAATCAGGTTACGGGTCGAAGGTCACACCTTCCTCTCAGCCTGTCCGACAAGCTCCCCACTGATTTAATATTATACCACATTTATTTCGTGAAAGCAATAGGTTTTTGATATTTTTCCGGCGTTTATGCAGACTGTAATATCGCGGCTGCGAGAGGGCAAAAGCACTGCTTTATACAATTTGCACAATGAGCGGACTGCGGGACTATGATTTATCGGGCTTTCGGGAGACGGAAGATTTTACTTTATGTTAGGTTTTAACAAAAATCAACATAGTGTGCGGTAAATTATTGATTTTTTATGGAGAAAATGCTATAATGATAATATTGAGTTCACACAATGTTAATATTTCGTATGCTTAATGTTCAAATTTACATAAAGTAGTGTTTGGGAGGATTTGTCAATGAAGATGGTAAAGTGTCCGGAAAGTCATTTTTATGATTCCGACAAATACACTACCTGTCCGCTGTGTGAGAAGAACAGGAAACATTCTGAGACTTCCGACAGCAAGACAAGGATAGTAAAACTCAATCTCAGGGCTGCAAAATCACGAAAGCCTGAGCCCAAGCCGGAGCAGAAGCCTGCCGAAACGGAAAAGCCCGAGCCCAAGCCGGAGCAGAAGCCTGCCGAAACGGAAAAGCCCGAGCCCAAGCCGGAGCAGAAGCCTGCCGAAGCGAAAAAGCCCGAGCCCAAGCCGGAGCAGAAGCCTGCCGAAGCGAAGAAGTCTGAGCCCAGGCCGGAGCAGAAGCCTGCCGAAGCGAAAAAGCCTGAGCCCAGGCCGGAGCAGAAGCCTGCCGAAACGAAAAAGCCTGAGCCCAAGCCTGCCGACAGCAGGCAGGAATTCAAAGCCGGCTCTAAAAAATACGAAAATATGATGCCGGAGGCAAAGCCCTCCATGCCGTCGCTGTCCGCTGATGTTGACACCAAGGGCAGCGAGGAGATAGCATCTATAATAAAGGAGTCTGTAGCTGCTCCTAAAAACGGAATGGCTGCCGCTGCTCCGTTCCTTGAAGAACTCAGACAGAACATCAGGAGTATCGAGCCGAAGGAAGTGAAATTCCCGGAGAAGAAGCATGAGCCGGTAAAGGCGGAGAAAACTCCCGAGAAGAAGAATCAGCCAAAGAATGAAGCCGCTGCAAAGTCCGCGCTTGAAACTGAGGTAGTATATGTCGAGAGCGAAGGTGCAGCGCATAAAGCTGAGAAAGAGGATATCCCGGATGAGATAGTCCTTGAAAACAGAAGGCACGGAAAGCACGGGAAAGTTCCCGAAAAGAAGCCGGAACCTGCCAAGGCTGAGAAAGCTCCCGAGAAGAAGCCCGAGCCTGCCAAGACGGAGAAAGCACCCGAGAAGAAGCCAGAACCTGCCAAGGCTGAGAAAGCACCCGAGAAGAAGCCAGAACCTGCCAAGGCTGAGAAAGCTCCCGAAAAGAAGCCCGAGCCGGTCAAGGCAGAGAAGGCTCCTGAGAAGAAGCCCGAGCCGGTCAAGGCAGAGAAGGCTCCTGAGAAGAAGCCCGAACCTGCAAAGCCGTCCGCAAAGGTGACCACGGAGCAGGTAGTTTCAGAGCTGAAAGAGCTCGGCGAGATCGAGGATGCCGACGTTGAGAATATCGTAATCGATGATATCAACAATATGGCGATAAATACCAGAACGGGCACTCTCGTCAAGTACATAGGCACTACCGAGGCTATAAAGATACCGGATTCGATAACCGTTATCGGAAAATACGCATTCCGCGGCAATGAGACCCTCCGAAAGATAGTCATGTCCGACAGCGTGAAGATAGTTGATAAATTTGCGTTCTGCCACTGCTTTGCGCTTGAGGAGATAGTGCTTTCCAACAACCTTGAATCCATAGGTGAGAACGCCTTCCTTAAATGCCTGAAGCTGAAGACGATCAATTTCCCGGAATCTATCCGGCGCATCGGCAAGGGTGCTTTCGGACGCTGCAATGCTCTTGAAAACATTGTGCTCCCGGCATACCTCCAGAGGATCAACGAGCTTACGTTCTTCTCCTGCCGGAGACTCCGCAGGGTGGTCATCGGCGGCTCGGTCGAGAGCATCGGCAACTCCGCGTTCTCCGAGTGCTACAACCTCAAAAAGGTCGTAATATCGGACTCTGTGGCTTCCATAGGCGAGAGTGCGTTCTCATGGTGCCGTTCACTCGATTCGATAACTATACCCTCAACGGTGAAGTCGATAGGCAACTGGGCGTTCTACGGCTGCCAGAACCTCTCGACCCTGCGTATCAGCTGGCAGACCAAGGACATCAAGGAGGACGCATTCACCGGCTGTGAGATGCTTTATACCATCAATATAACCGAATTTGAAAACCCGGATATAAAAATGGATGAGATCAAGAAGGGACATCGCCAGACCGTCCGGGTCCTCAGACAGATAAACCGCAAGAAGGCGGAGAGCTATGCCAAGGAACACGGTGTAAGTATGTTTTTCATGTGAACCGGCGGCTGCTGATGACAGTTCACGGCTGTATATGCAGGGGCGGACGGAAAATTTTCGTTCAGCTCTTGACAATCCCGGAAAAACGTGATACAATACTTTTATGAAATGCGAAGACGGAGAGAAGTAGCGCAGGATATCGTTCACAGAGAGTGCGGGAAGGTGGGAGCCGCATATCAGAGCCTGAGTGAATAACACTCCCGAGCAGCAAACCGAAAGGGTGCGGAAAAACAGCAGCCGGCTGGATACCGGAGCGCCTGTGAAGCGACCGGATGTGCCGGTGATGATACCGCAGCTTAGTAGGCAAGACGTTTTCCGCACGTTACAGCGGCTCAAAAGTGATCGCTTTTGCGATAATTCAGGTGGCACCACGGGTATTACGCTCCCGTCCTGTTGTGGGACGGGAGCTTTCTGTTTTTCCTCGTCCTGAATATATTACGGAAGGAAAGATAATAATGAAACACACCGACATCAAAGAGATCATCAGCTCACAGGAATATGTGGGCGGTAAAGTTACCGTCTGCGGCTGGGTACGCACCTCACGCAATTCCAAGAGCGTTGCCTTCATCGAACTCAATGACGGTACATCGCTGAAAAACATACAGGTGGTCGTTGATAAGGGCGAGGCTGATTTCAAGGAGCCCCGCGTCGGCACATCTGTAAAGGTTGAGGGAACTGTCGTTGCCGGCAGGAACAATACCGTTGAGATCAACACAACTCCCGGAGATATCACTGTATTCGGCGATGCTCCTACGGATTACCCCCTTCAGAAGAAGGGCCACACACTTGAATTTCTCCGCAGCATCCCCCACCTCAGAGGCAGAACGAACACCTTCAACGCTGTATGGAGAGTGCGTTCAGTGCTTGCTTCTGCAATACATGAATATTTCCAGAGCCATAACTATGTCTATGTGAACACTCCGCTCATCACAGGAAGCGACTGTGAGGGCGCAGGCGAGATGTTCCAGGTAACTACAAACGGCTTCACCACCGAGTACAAGACCGAGGAGGAATACTACGCCAACGACTTCTTCGGCAAGCGCGCAGGTCTTTCTGTATCCGGTCAGCTCGAGGGCGAAATGGCTGCAATGGCTATGGGCAAGATATATACCTTCGGTCCCTCCTTCCGCGCCGAGAATTCCAACACTCCCAAGCACCTTGCCGAGTTCTGGCACATCGAGCCGGAGGTAGCCTTCATGGAGCTCGACGACGTTATCGAGCTTGCTGAGGATATGCTCAAATTCGTTATCGGCAAGCTTCTGAAGACCTGCCCTGATGAGATAGATTTCTTCGATGCACATTTTGAAAAGGGACTTAAAGCACGTCTCGAGGAACTCATCTCCCACGAGTTCGGCAGAGTGACATATACCGAGGCTATCGAACTGCTGAAGAAGTCCGGAGAGAACTTCGTATATCCCGTAGAATGGGGCTGCGACCTCCAGACCGAGCACGAGAGATACCTCTCCGAGAAGGTGTTTAAAAAAGCGGTATTCGTTACCGACTATCCGAAGGAGATAAAGTCCTTCTATATGAAGCAGAACCCGGACGGCAAGACCGTTGCGGCAGTCGATCTCCTTGTTCCCGGCGTAGGCGAGATCATCGGCGGCAGCGAGCGTGAGTATGATTATGAAAAGCTTCTCGCTGCAATGAAGGATAGGGGAATGAGCCTCGATCCCTACGGCGATTACCTCGACCTCAGAAAGTACGGCAGCGTACCTCACGGCGGCTTCGGTCTCGGCTTCGAGAGACTCATCATGTACACAACGGGTATGGCAAATATCCGTGACGTTATACTCTTCCCGAGAACAGTCGGCTCCATAAGATAAGGCACAGGAGCCATCAGCTGCGGCACGTTCCCTTATGTACCTTCCTCTGCAAAAGCCGAGAGTTCTCGTTTTACCAGCTAATCACACCCGGATTTTCCTGCAATGTAAATGCAATCTTTCAACTGCAATCCACCCGCTTTTATCTACGAAAGGAACATATCTATGAAAAAAACGTTAGCCCTTTTTTCAGCAGGTGTCCTGCTGGCCTCTGCGCTCGTATCGTGCGGTGCATCGGGCAGCAGCTCGCAGAGTGAACCTGCAACAGAGAACACAACAGCAGCAAATGTCACTGAGGAACCTGCCGGTCCCAGCATCATGGACGAAGTGGTCGGCAAGAAGTGGTTCCTCAAAGGTCAGAAATTCAAGGACGGCAAGAGAAACGGCGCTCCGGAGCAGCTCTGTACGACGTATCTCACTTTTTCTGCTTCCGGTATAGTCGATATCCACGAGGAGATAATCTATTCCGATTATCTCAACCTCTCGGACGAATACCTGATGATAGACGACAATGAATACAAGTATACCTATGACGGCAGAGCGCTTGTATGCGATGCCGGAAACAGGGACATCACCTTCAAGCGCGTCGGACTTGAGGACAAGACGACCGTCTACGGCAGATTCAGCTGCAAGGAGAAATTCGGAAGCGCTCAGACGCAGATATACTTCGTTGCAAGCGGCAAGTCTGTCCTGATCGACAACAAGAAGGGCACCTATACATTTGATCCGTCATCAAATAAGATCACCATAAATATGCAGGGTGAGACTTCACCTGTTGTATATACCATCACAAGCTGTGAGGGGAGCGAGCTCAAGCTCACAGATGAAAAAGAAACAGTCGGAGTATACACAGCTCTGGATAAATTCGAGCTGGAGGACTACAACTCGGTATTCTGACATATTTACCAAGGAGGAATTGAATGAAAAAAGTGTTATCAGTATTTGCGGCTTCTTTGCTGATGATCGGTTCAGCAGTTTCATGCGGAAGCAGCAATGATGACGACGAAGCTGCCGGTATCATCGGAAAATGGGATATGCCCCTCGATGAGCTCTCGGAGGAACTGGGAAGCACAGGCTTGTCGATCGAGAGCGGTGATATCGAATTCAAAAAGGACGGCAAGCTCATACTCAGTGCAAGCGTTGACTTCTCATCGTATATGTCGCTGAAAGATGACAGCTTTACTATCCAGGGCGTAGAGATGAAGGACATCAGCTATGACGGCAAGACACTCAGTGTTGCCTACGGCGGTAAGGATGTATGCTCTTTTGAGCGTATCGGCGATTCTGACAAGAGCACTATGTACGGTGAGTACATGAGTGAAGATATCAATAAAGAACTTGACAGCGGTCTGGAAGCAGTCATTGATTTCAGGTCTGCGGGCGTAACATATATCAGCTATGATGCCTCGATGGACTATACCTTCGATGAGAAGGAGAGCAAGCTCATAGTTCACCACAATGACGAGAAGGGTGACAAGACCTTCGACATTGAATTTGACGGTGATACTATGATAAGAACCGATAAAGACGGGGAGAAGATAACCTTCACCCGTTCTAAATAATTTCAGGAGGAATAAATATGAAAAAACTTATTGCTTTACTGGCAGCAGCCACAATGATGACGAGCCTTCTTGCTTCGTGCGGAAAGGACAGCGACAGCAGCGACAGTGAGACCAAGGACAAGGCAGGCGTAACACAGTCCGATACAGAGGACGACACTGACGATGATGACGATGACGACGATGA
>JAFXSC010000011.1 GCA_017525915.1 Ruminococcus sp. | reverse complement strand
GACATACGATGCGGTAGTCCGGATATTTGTCAAGCATATGGAATACGAAGTTGGAGCCGATAAATCCGGCACCGCCTGTTACAAAAATTGTCATATCCTTAGTCCTTAATACTTTATTTTTCCCTCGGCGACCTTCTTGAGGTGGGCGCCATAGGGCGATTTTCCGTACTTTTCAGCAGAGCTCATGAGTTCTGCGCTGTCTATCCAGCCATTGATGAAGGCTATCTCCTCAGGGGCTGATATCTCTATTCCCTGACGGTTCTGGACCATCTGAACGAAGTTTGTAGCTTCAACGAGACTGTCCATAGTACCGGTATCGAGCCATGCAAAGCCTCTGCCGAGAAGCTGGACATCAAGCTTGCCTTCTCCGAGATACATCTCGTTGAGCGTGGTTATCTCAAGTTCACCGCGGGCTGAGGGCTTGACCTCGTCAGCCTTTGCGCTGACGCCCGAGGGGTAGAAATAAAGTCCTGTAACCGCATAATTGCTCTTAGGAACAGCCGGCTTCTCCTCGATTGAGAGAGCCCTTCCCTTTTCGTCGAAATCAACAACGCCGAAGCGCTCCGGATCGGGAACATAGTAGCCGAAAACTGTGGCACGGCTGTTATTCTCTGCGTTTTCCTTTGCAGCACGGAGAAGCTTTCCGAAGCCGTTCCCATAGAAAATATTATCGCCGAGCACCATAGCGCAGGCGTCATTGCCGATAAACTCCCTGCCGAGAATGAATGCCTGTGCAAGTCCGTCCGGACTGGGCTGCACCTTGTAGCTGAGGTTTATACCGAACTGTGAGCCGTCGCCGAGAAGTCTCTCGAAATTCGGAAGATCCGAAGGTGTCGAAATTATGAGTATATCCCTTATCCCCGCGAGCATGAGCGTTGATAAAGGATAGAATACCATCGGCTTGTCATAGACCGGAAGGAGCTGCTTGGATGTTACCATTGTAAGGGGGTACAGTCTTGTGCCGGAACCTCCGGCGAGTATTATACCTTTCATTCAATCTCTCCTGAAAAGATCTCTTGTGTATACCTTGCTCTGAACATCATCAAGGCAACCGTCGTATCTGTTTGCGATTATTGCGTCTGACTGCATCTTGAAGCTCTCAAGGTCGTTCACAACGAGGCTTCCGAAGAAGGTATCACCGTCCCTGAGGGTCGGCTCATAGATGATGACCTTTGCGCCCTTTGCCTTTACACGCTTCATAACGCCCTGTATCGAGCTCTGGCGGAAGTTATCACTGTTGGACTTCATTGTCAGCCTGTAAACGCCGATCGTGACCTCCTTCTCCTTGTTCCTGTCGTAGTCGGAATTGTTGCCGTAGGCGTAATAGCCTGCAAGCTGGAGAACGCGGTCTGCGATGTAGTCCTTGCGGGTACGGTTTGAAGCAACGATAGCTGACATCATATCCTGCGGAACGTCAGCATAATTTGCAAGGAGCTGCTTTGTATCCTTGGGCAGGCAATATCCGCCGTACCCGAAGGAAGGGTTATTATAATGAGTGCCGATACGGGGATCAAGGCACACGCCGTTGATGATCTGCTGTGTGTCAAGTCCCTTCATCTCAGCATAAGTATCGAGTTCATTGAAATAGCTCACGCGGAGCGCGAGGTAAGTATTGGCAAAGAGCTTTACAGCCTCAGCCTCAGTAAATCCCATATAGAGGGTGTCTATATCCTCCTTGAGGGCACCCTGCTGGAGAAGTCCGGCAAATGTATGTGCCGCCTGCACCAGCCTTTCGTCGTTCATATCAGTTCCGACGATTATGCGGCTCGGGTAGAGATTATCGTAAAGAGCCTTTGATTCGCGAAGAAATTCGGGGCTGAAAATAATATTACTGCTTCCCTTCTTCTCGCGTATAGATTTTGTATAGCCAACGGGGATAGTGGACTTGATGACCATTATCGCGTCGGGATTGTATTTCATAACGAGGTCGATAACAGCTTCAACAGCGCTGGTATCGAAGAAATTCTTCTGGCTGTCGTAATTTGTAGGCGCTGCAATGACAACAAAATCAGCGTCCCTGTAAGCAGCTTCGGCATCAAGCGTAGCAGTAAGGTCGAGTTCCTTTTCGGCGAGATACTTCTCGATGTAGTCATCCTGTATAGGTGACTTCCTGTTGTTGATGAGTTCGACTTTCTCGGGAACGATATCCACTGCCGTGACCTTGTTGTGCTGTGAGAGCAGAGTCGCTATCGAAAGTCCAACGTATCCTGTGCCTGCAACTGCTATATTCATCTATATCCTTCTCCTGTATCCTTTATTTTGCGCCCTTACGCATAACAACTGCGCCGACTGTCTTGAACATGAGCTTTATGTCAAGGCCTGCGCTGCGGGTCTTTATGTAGCGTACATCGCCCTCGACCCACTTATCGAATTCCATATCGCTTCTTCCCTCGGTCTGGCAGATACATGAAAGTCCGCCCTTGACGAGGAGCCTGTCCATCTGGTCGGGTGTATACAGCACCACTTCACGCGGAAGCGGCGGTCTCGGACCGATTATTGACATTGAGCCCTGAAGCACGTTCACAAGCTGCGGGAGCTCATCTATCGAGCACTTGCGGAGGAATCCTCCGAGTCTTGTTATACGGGGATCCTTATCGCTCTTGAAGGCAAGTCCGTCCGACTGGTTCTCCTTCTGCACCTCGGCAAAACGCTCCTCAGCGTCGATGCACATAGTGCGGAGCTTATACATTTTAAAAGGCTTTCCGTTCTCGGTAAGGCGGACCTGTGAGAAGAATGGGTTGCCCTTGTCGTCTATGTATATAGCCAGAGCGAAAACGCCTATCGGTACAGCGAGCACTGTAAGAGCACAGGCAGACGCTACGATGTCGAATGTCCTCTTGAAAAGGCGATAGAGCTTTCCGCCGGCCGGTCTGACCTTGCTGTATTTGAGAGTATTTGAAACGCCCTCGTGAAGGAGATTGAGTGCGCGTTCATCAAAGGTAAGTATGGGATATTCAGTAACTCCTGACTTTCCCGGAAGAGTCGGCTTGGGATCCTTTCCCTTTTCGAGCTGTTCGAGCATATCCTGAGTTACGTCGTTTTCGGACATAGTTATTTCCTTTGCCCTGCGTAATTCAAACATATCTTTAGACACTCCCTTTTCTGCCCCGTGATTTTCCCTGATCATGTCTGTTGCCTGCATCGTTCCACCCTCCGATACTTAGAATCAAGTATATATTGATAGAGACCGCTTGGTCTCGGGATAGCGATAATCAAAGCAGCCCAGCTGCCCGGCTGAAAGCCGTAGAATGATAGGTGTCCCCTGGAAATCCTCTATTAGATCCGTAATCATAATGTAAAAAATTTGGCAATTAAAAGTTGTACACTACGAGATTATTTCACAGATTAATTATACCCTTTACAGGCGAAAAAAGCAAGCGGAAAATTCGGGCAATTCCAATATAGAGCGGATTTTTGTCATTTTTCACAAAAACGGCAAACCAATACCATACATAATACACTAAAAATAAGGCAGATTTGCGAATATTTTAAAATTTACATCTTATTTACAATCCGGATAAATCATTTTTTGACCTAAAAAAACACCGTCCCTTTCGGAACGGTGTTTTCTTTTTCTGCTCATTAAAGCTGAATCGGGGGGCCAACCGGAGGACCGTCACTTGTAGCAATGATATCATCAGCGTCGAAAGCAACAACCTCGATCTCAGGTGTATTGTACTTCTCCATCTCTATCACCTCCTTTCAATGAAAATATAATTAAAAACGTTACTGCGGGAGCTTTCCTGAGTAATCTGCCGCTGCATAGTAGTAGAGATACATAGCCTTGGCCATATTGATCTCTGCAGCCTTCAGTGTGCTCTTTGCAACTGTGTTAGCATATGCGAGAACGTTGAGCTTAACGTAGAACTGCTTGCCTGTTGACTTCTCCTTGCAGTTGAAGGAATGATATGTAGCGAGGTTGTCAGGCGAGATGTTCTTTACTTCAAGTCTGTACTGTCTGTTGCCAAGGCTCTTAGGTGTTGCAGCCTTGCCGTCAATGTAGAATGTGTAATCTTCGAGTTTCTTGCCGCTGGGAAGTGTATAGACTACGAAGAGCGTATTGTCCTCACCGAACTCAACGTTAGCTGTACCTGTTACGCCGGAAGGTCTGCTTGCTGCAGCTGTGATGCTCAGATTGTATATGTCGATATCGCTGAATTCAAGATCTTCAACATCATTGCTTACTCCAAGGCCTGTCTTGTTGTGGTCAAACTTGATCTGTGCAGCTGCACCGTAATCGAGTGTAGCCTTTGCAAGCTTTACCATCTTAGCATAGCCGGAGTCAGTGAGAGCTGCTACTGCGTTGAGATAATCAGCAACGGTATACTTGAATATGCCGTTTTCAACAGCGTCGCCGTTTGAACCCTTGAAGAGCTCGATAGGCTGTCCGTTCGGATAGCAAACCTTGAATTCGATAGTATCGCGCATCTCAGTTGAGTAAACCGGGCAGGTGAAGGTATATACACCGTTATTGGGTTTAACATCTGCGATATTGACAGTTGTCTCTCTGCCGTTTACCTTCATACGAACGAACGCCTTAGGATAGCCATTCACGAAATAATCGCTGAGCTTAACGCTGAAGCTAAGACCAAGAGCACCGCCGAAAGTAACCTGTGCTGTATTGAGTACAGCATAATTAGCATACTGACTTCTTATCTTGATATTTGTTGCCCAAGAGGAGCCGTTCTTTATAACGCCGCCTGAAACTTTTGCACTCGCAGGTGCTACAACAGCGCAGTCATCTAAGGTTATTCCACCTGAGAAGTTATAGACCGTATTAGCAACGTCAATGTTTGATTCATAGATATTGAGCTTGCACTTATCATTCGAGCTGTTAGCATAGATATAGTTTACCTTCAGATCTGCCATTTCATCGAAGTTAACCGTAGTATTCTTTCCGGCAACGTAGACATTCCAGTCATGTGCGTCAATTTTCTGATAACCGTAGTCATATACATTGTATGTCATGTTATCGCCGCGTAAGTCAAAGAGATACTTATTGGAGACATCGCGGGAAGTTGTGAACGGCACTGTGCTGGAAGGCCAGAGATATATATTAAGGCTGTATAACGATTTTACTACATAAGCTGAGGTCGAACCTTCAGCAACGGGAACTTTTATGTCGTCATCAATATGCAGCGTGTTGTTGGCGTAATCATAGGATACCGCAGAATCGCCGAGAACATCATCCATGTTTGCGGAAGATACCGTCGTTCCCGCAACATATATCGGGAAGTAGCAAGCCGCATATGTACCGTACTGACCTCCGCCATAACCAGCGTAATGAGCATCAGTACATGAAGCATCATATGTCGTGCCGTTATATTCTCCGACAATAGAGGTACACTCCTTGAACATACCAGTGCTGCTGCCGTTGAGCATTTTCTTATTTACCCAGAGTTCAGAAAGGTACAATGTCTCGAGCGATTTACAGCCATCGAACATATAGTCTGACGTTGAAACATTATACGTGCAGAAACGTGAAAGGTTAAGTGATGTGACAGCAGAGCAGCCCTGGAACATATAGGACATATCGGTTACATCATAGGTATCGAACTTGCTTCCGAAATAGATGTATTTAGCAGCCTTGTCTCCTGCGAACATACCCTTCATATTCTTTACACTTCCGGTATCGAAGAGGGAAACATCGATCTTCGTAAGAGCGAGACAGTTCTGGAACATATATGACATATTCGTTACATTGCGTGTATCAAACTTTGCAAGACTGAGTGCGGTGAGCGCCTTACAGTTCCAGAACATATTGTTCATGTCTGTAACGCTGCCTGTGTTGAATCCTGATACATCAAGGGTATTAAGCGCTTGACAGTTGCCGAACATATACGACATATCTGTTACCTTTGAAGTATCGAATTTTTCAGCGTCAATATCGATCTTTGTAACTTTGGTGCATCCTCTGAACATCGAAGCCATATTTGTGACATTTGATGTATCAAAATCTCTAAGATAAATGGAAGTTACCGAACTACAGCCATGGAACATATAGCCCATGTTCATAACACTCGATGTATTCAGTCTTGAAGCAGGAACAGTAGTAAGGGACGAGCATCCGTAGAACATACCGTTCATACTTGTTACTTTTCCAGTACTCCACTGTGAAGTGGAAGTAGGATAGGTAAAGCTTGAGAGCTTAGAGCAGTTCTTGAGGAAGGAGGCAAGATTAGTAACACTTGAGAAATCGAAGTTCTTGATGTTCAGTTTAGTAAGCGCAGAACAGCCGTAGAACATCGAGTTCATAGAGGTTACTTTCGATGTTTTGAAGTTTGAAAGATCAAGAGATGTAAGAGCAGAACAGTTATAGAACATATAGCTCATATTCATCGCGCTGGAAGTATTCAGACTGCTCAAATCAAGCGTGGTAAGAGCTTTACAGTTATAGAGGAAACCTACGAATGAAGTAACACCTGACGTAGTGAGAGAAGAAAAATCAGTAAGAGTAGTCAGTGCTGAACAGTTCTGGAACATATAGCCCATGTTTGTAAGAGAAGTTGATGTTGTTGCGCCTGTAAATACTACAGTTTTCAGTGCTGAACAGTTATAGAACAACTCATAGAAGGAAGCGACCTTCTTCATGTTACAGTGCGACATATTGACTGAAGTGAGATTTGTACAGCCCTTGAACATATCCTTCATGGTCGTAACATTAGAAGTGTCTGCATAGCTGATATCAATAGTCTTGCAGAGGAAGTTCTCGAAGAGGTTGCTTGAATCAGCCGGGAAAACAGCAGTATTCTCTACGACGATCTTCTTTACGTCAGCATTGTTGACGAATGCTGATTCCTGGAGCTGTGCCTTGGTAAACGCACCGCCGCTGATGGTAAGCGTACCTGTTGTCTTGTTGAACGATAATGTACCGGCAGCCTCGGCTGTTATAGAAGCCTTCGGAACAAAGCTGAAAGTGCCGGGCTCGAAGGGAGCTGCACCTGCAACTATGAGAAGTGCCATAGCAGCTGCTACTGCCTTTTTGAATGATCCTTTCATTTTGGAAAAACCTCCTTAAAAAATATAAAAAACGTCCTGAGGGCGCAGTTACCCTCTGGACGCAATAATAACATGATGATTTCTGAAAATGGGCGCAGTTATATTGTCAGTACAGCAATGTATCATATTAAAATTAAATGCAGTACATTTCATAACTATTCCCACCCCTTGAAGCCAGAAATTTGTAACTATTCTGTGAATAGGTAAAATTCTGCTATCCGTTCACATTATAGCATATCCCGAACTGATTGTCAAGGCTTTTTGGTAATATCTCTGGAAATTACTGCCTGCTGCCTTACCGGAAGCACCTCCGCAGCACGGTATATCCACGATCAGAAGGGCGGTATCCCCTCCCGGGGACACCGCCCTGCATCTCATCTGTAACTGCCGTGTTCCTGCTTTTCGCCGAACATTACAAGTCAGAGGCGCAAGTATTATTGCGACATATACCGCTACGTAAGCTGTTCTCATATTGTTGCTTTCTTTCTGTTGAGAACTAAGTCAGGTATCCATTCAGGGTATCAGTCAGGAATGTTCAGTGTATACGCTGCGGAAAAGCTTTGCGCTCACGCTTCTTCTGCAAAAGAAGGAAGCTTTTCGACAAGAAGCCTTCTCATTTTTATCATATCGAATGCGTTCAGTTCCCTGTCGGGAATGAGGTCTGCATTCCACCAGCACTTGACTTCGCCGGAGCCGAGTATCCACTTCTGGAGCGATACTGCGTCCGCGACCGATACTTCGCCGTCGTCATTGACATCTCCTCTGAGGAAAGCAGAGCCGTTCGGGACAACACCGTCGAACACGAATCCCTTGTCCGGTGCTTCCGAACCGGCAGCGCTGCCGATGAGAGCTTCGACCTTCTCAGGAGTGAGTATGAGCATATCGTAATACGAACTGTCAATTATCCCCCGCTCCGCAAGATCCCTGAAGGTATCGTTCTTTATGTAATAATCGTCCCAGGAAACGCTTGCCTTCCAGACATTGTTTTCCTTGTCGTAGCGGTAGAGGACGTTCTTTCTCGTCTCAGCGCCAGCCGTTGCCTCAGTGAAGACATACGTCTTCTTTTCCTTGTCCCATTCTTTTTTGGTATCGCTGAGAACAGGTATCTGCGCCTCGGTGAGCATTACCGAGCTTTCGGGGTGTTCCTCGAGCGTTGCTCCCGGAACGAAGCGCTTGAACTTGCTGACGTATTTACCGTCCACCCATGTATCAGCGCAGTAACCGAGACTTCCGCTCCAGTAGAGATTATTGCCGACGCCCCATTCCTCAGCGCGGAATGAAGCCTTGTCGTCCTTCTGATATAAGTATGTGTAGGTGCCGCTGCCGCAGTCCACCCATGCACCGTCGCCGACTGTATCGTATATCCACTTCCATGTGAGCTCTCCCTCGCGCGGGATATCATCGTCCATTTCGGTCCTGGCATACGCATCGAGGAGAGCCTTTGACTGCTCGACTGTAAGAGACTCGTCCTTGTCGCCGAAAGTGAAGATATGGGTAAGCTTGTCCTCGGTCAGCCCCTGACCGTCGCCGTGACCGTTTCCGCCATAGGTCTTTGTCTCGCCGTCATAGGTAACGTTGATATGCGCGTGGCTGGTACTGCTCCATTCGTAGGTGGAGTCCTCGCTTAGGCGCTTCGAGACCTTTCCCATCATTCCGGGGAAGCCAAGAGAATCGTACCTGAAAGGATAGAGTGCCGACGCAAGGAGCGACTTGCTGTCCTTCCGGCTGTAAGGACTGTAGATGTAGTAGGGCTGGTCGGCGTAGAATGCCGGTGTAAGGCGCCAGTCACTTGTACCGGAGCGGTAGAGCTCGCCGCGGATATACGAGCCGCTGTAAAGGCATATCGACGAAAACCCGCTCTGAACGGCGTCCATTTTATCGAAGAAGCCGTCGCCCTTTGCATAAGTCTTTATAAGGTAGTCGCAGTCGTCATAAAGTTCCGGAAGAGTTATCTTCACATCGGTATCGACCCACTTGTAATAGCCGACTATCGTGTACGACCACGAATTGTCATAATGCTTGTCATAGGAACCGACAGGCATCCCGTGATAAGGGGAATAGCCGGTGGTTTCCGGGTCAGGCGTCCCGTATATTGCGGTATTGAACTCCTGTCTTGTAATATCCTCATGAACCTGCAAAGTCACCTCACCGCCGTTGGTGGTGAAGCTTTTGAAGATATAGCCGCCCTTGACACGGTGCATAGCGGCGTCCTCGTACTCAACGTCGGCGTAATTGCCGTCATCGTTATATATGACGGAGGTCTCAGAGTAAGGCGAATCCTTGTCAGAGAAGCGGAAGGATTCGGGGTTGGGATTTTCGGTCCTGACATAGAAATATTCGTTGAACGGTGCAGCGAGGGGGTATATTTCATATGTATACTGCAAGGCGTCAACGTCTCTGCTTGAAGGGTCTGCGGCATCAGATGTCACAAGAGGCATAGAGGAAGCCGCAACAGCTGCCGAAAGAGCAGCAGAAATTAGCTTTTTCATCATTTTGGAACACCTCCTTACCATACATTATACAATATAACCAAAATTTTGTCAATAGTTGAATAATTTTTAAAATATTATAACCCCTTCACAGTTCCGCAACCTTTGTCCGTGGTCACCTCCGACTGGCTGCTGTGCTGAAAAAAACAAAAAAGTTTCAAAATGGTATTGACAAGTGTGTATATGTAGTGTATAATGTATATATCGAATATATACATTATGGTGATCACTATGGATATTATTATTTCAAATTCTTCAGGCGAGGCTATCTACGAACAGATCGTCTCACAGATCAAAGCGCAGATAATGAGCGGCAAACTTTCGGAAGGGGACGCCCTCCCGTCAATGCGTGCCCTTGCTCAATCCCTGCGTATCAGCGTTATCACGACGAAACGCGCCTATGAGGAGCTCGAACGCGATGGCTTCATCGTGTCCCAGACCGGCAAGGGCAGCTTCGTAAAGGGACAGGACCGCGAGCTTGTCCGAGAGGAATACCTTCGCCAGACCGAGCAGTTCATAGCTCAGGCGTGCGACAAGGCTCGTATCGGCGGTATTACCGTCGAGGAACTGCACGAGCTTGTCGATATCATCTACAACGGGGAGTGAATCCCTTTAAAGGAGGAAATATTATGACAGCGTATGAAAATGCTATCGAGATAAACGGACTTACCAAGCGCTATGACGGCTTTACGCTCAACAATGTGACGTTCAGCGTACCAAAGGGCAGTATCATGGGATTCATCGGTCAGAACGGTGCCGGAAAGTCCACTACTATCAATGCCCTTCTCGGAATAGTCAAGCCCGACAGCGGCGATATCCGTATGCTCGGAATGGAGACTTCTTCCGGCACTGCCGATATCAAGCGCAATATATCCGCCGTATTCGACGAGATGCCGTTTCACGACCAGCTCAACGCCAAAATGCTGGACAAAATGCTCCGTTACATATACCCCACATGGAGCAGTGAGACCTTCTTCGGCTACCTCGAACGCTTCTCGCTTCCGGTGAAGAAGAAGTTCGGCAAGTTCTCCAAGGGCATGAAGATGAAAATGCAGATCTCTGCCGCGCTCTCCCACGGCGCAAAGCTCCTCATCATGGACGAGGCTACGACAGGGCTTGACCCCGTTGTCCGCAACGAGATACTCGACATCTTCATGGAGTATTTGCAGGACGAGGACAACACTATCCTCATGTCCTCGCACATAACCTCCGACCTTGAGAAAATTGCCGACAGCGTGACCTTCATCGACAAAGGAAGGATACTCCTCACCGGCTACAAGGATGATATCCTCGCCTCCCATGCTGTAATGAAGTGCTCCAGAGAGGACTATGCCGCTGTTGACAGGGAGGACTATATTTCCGCACGCCTGAACGATTTCGGTGCCGAGCTGCTCGTTCAGGACAGAACTGCCTGCGAGAGGAAATACTCCGGAGCTATCATCGACCCGGCAACACTCGACGACATAATGATATACTATGTCAACCGCGAGAAGAAGGAGTGGTCATGATGAAAGGTCTGATACTGAAGGAGTTCTATCTCTCACTCAGGATAAGGGCGATCTGTCTGTTATCTTACCTCATACTGCTCATCCTGTGCATACTTGTGAAGATATCCTCGGTTTACGGGAACGTCGCGGATATGAACGGCAAGGATATGTTCCTCGGCACGATATTCTATCTGATGGCTCTCGCACTTCCGGCAGTTCTCGGAATTTCCAGCCTTTCATGCCATGTGCTTGAGGACGAGAAAAGCCGTTTCAAACACTTTTCCAGATCACTGCCGCTGACTTCAAGGCAGATAGTCGGCTCGCTGTACATACACAATCTCCTGTCGCTCGGCGCAGCGACCGTGTGCGGCTGGCTGACGTATTTCCTCGCCTGCGGAGTGTTCAGCAGAAGCATTGAGCCGCGATATCTGCTGTATATCCTCATTATCAACGCTATACTATTCACATTCTACTGCTCAAAGATTTACCTCAATTACCGCTTCCAGAGCAGGAAGGTCTCGACAGCCATCCTCGCGGTTTTAATTATTGTATTATCCTTCGGGCTGGAATTCGGTATGCTCGGTCTCATGAACTATTACTTCAAAAAAAGAGGCTACGATATGTTCTCTGACAACGAAGACAAAAAAACGCCGCCTGATTCGCTCACGGCTGAGTTTGCAAGCGACTTTGCACGGAATCTCGGCTGGGTCGGTGCTCATTTCTGGTGGGCGTTCATGCTCGTAGGCGGCGCGGTGATATTGCTGTCCTATTTACGGAGCGTCCGCGAATTTGAAAGGAGGAGCTGAACTATGGCCGGACTGATATACAAAGATATCCGCACAAATCTCGGGTGGCTGTTGCTCATCGGCGGAGTTGTACTGGGCTTCAACATACTCATGGGCTTAACGAACATCACCTCGCATGAGCTCGACTTCGTTGGCATGAAAGCCGTTTACTACATCATCTACGCAATGGTGTTCTTTACCTGCTCCGCTTTTGCGCTGAACTACATCCAGACTGACGAGCGCAAGAAATGGGGATATTACATTGCTTCTATCCCCAACGGGATAGTTAAGCAGGTCACTGCAAAATACATTTTCGTAGCTCTGACGATAGCCTTCACATTTGGAGCATGCTACGTCCAGAACCTCATCTCCCGGAAGCTGAATGACGAAGTAGCAAGTCTTACTGGAGTATTCCTCATACTCGCCTGCATCACCTTCATTATTGTAGCACTGGAACTGCCGTTTGCGATCGCATTCGGCACAAGGAACGGTGCCTATGTCAAGGCAGGAGTATTCGTGATGTTTGTGCTCATGATCGTGATATATCTGCTTTTCGGTGATATTTCGATGTTCGGCAGCGAGGAGGAATTTGCGGACAGATTCCTCGACAAGCTCTCAGGACTCGACCTCAAATCGACCGGCGGAAGGATCATCCTCTTGGGAATACCGCTCTACTGCATATCCTGCTTCATTTCAACGAAACTGTATCTCGGCGGCATCGAACGCATGGAGAAATAAACCTGCGGCAATACAAAAGGCGGAGAATATTATCTCCGCCGTTATTCTTCGTAAGGAGGCTCCATTGCCTTCCAGCAGCGCCAGGCCGCACAGCCGATGCCGATATCAATTATAATCCACAGAACTATCGAGACCGGCTCGATGAATATGCCGACAGAAGCATTGCTGACAGCGTGGACAAGTATTGCGGCCGGCAGAGTAACAATGTTCTTTTCCATGCTGATACCGTAAAAGATGATAACGGTCAGGGATACAACAAAGACCGTTCCCTCCGCTATCGAGAGTATCTGGTAGAGAAGTATATCGGAGGCAGCCTTTCCCGTGCCCATAAGTCCGAGGCAGGCAAGTCCGCAGCCGAATTCCTCGTATGCGCCGTGTCCGATACCGTATGTGACAGCGTCCTTCCGGCTGTCATAGGAGGTAAGGAGATACCGCAGGACAAGATATTTCGCGCCCTCCTCGAAGATGCCGAAAAGCAGGCCCTGCTGAATGTAAAAGGCTATGGGACTGCTCCTGTCAAATCCGGAACGTATCGCACTTCCGATGATGAATACCGGCAGGCACACCGCAAATGCCGCGAACGCCGGCAGAAACCGTGCGCCTGTTCTTTTGTGCCAGAATATGACCAGAACTGCTGGAAGTAACAGATTCAGCAGTCCTGCAATAAGGCAGTATATATCAGTCATAGCATGATTTTTCCTTTGAATATCTGTTTTTGCGGCAGTACACACCCTTCCGCTGGCATAATTATAACAGACCGCACCGGAAATGTCAATCGCACGGGCGCCGCTGATTGACACAGCCGCCTTAACGTGGTATAATAACATTAAAGTATTTGTAAAGGAGTTGTTCACATGGAACTCATTCCAAGCTTTTCAGTGGACCATACATTGATAATCCCCGGCATTTTCGTAAGCAGGACCGATACAGTCGGCGGAAACAAGCTCACGACCTATGATATAAGGCTCACGCGCCCCAACCGTGAACCCGCGATAGACGTTTCCGCTATGCACTCCCTCGAGCACATCATCGCTACCTTCCTCCGCAACGACAAGGACTGGAAGGACGAAGTGATCTACTGGGGACCTATGGGTTGTCTCACAGGCTTCTACCTCATACTCAAGGGCAGCCGCGCACCGCAGGAGATACACGGTCTTCTGCTGAATGCCTTCAGGTCAGTTGACAAAGCGGAGATCGTTCCCGGCGCTGAGGAAAAGAACTGCGGCAATTATCTCCTGCACAACCTCAGAATGGCAAAGTGGTACGCTGCAAGATTTGCGGACTATCTTGAAGAAAACGCCGATAATGCCGCTATCTATGAATATCCCAGAACCGAACGACTCGTTACAGATGACGGTCAGCAGTTCTTCGATTCGTGATGTATCAATAAATCAAGCACCTCCGGAGCTCTGCGTAATGCAGTTCCCGGAGGTGCTTCCGTCTGCGCTCCGATAATCAGAGCGACGCAGTGAATATTTCTGCGATATCCTTCTCGGTAAGGGGCGCCCATGCGTTTTCAAGCCCCTCATTCTCAGCAACATGATGAGCCATTTCACCGATGCGGCTCTCGTCGATGCCGACCTCGCGGAGGGTCATAGGTATACCTATCGAAAGGAAGAAATCGTAGGTCGCCTGTATCGCCTTCTCGGCGATATCGAACCTGTCAAGGCCGCTGTCGATCCCGAAGACGTTCACACCGTATTTCACGAAACGGTCAACCGTTTTCGCGCTCAGGATATGCTTCATCCAGCGCGGAGTGATGATCGCAAGTCCCTCGCCGTGGGTAATGTCATAATATGCGGAAAGTGCGTGCTCCATGCCGTGACACGGCCAGCAGGACTGGCTGTTTCCGAGTGCGTATATACCGTTGCAGCCATAGGTGCAGGCAAGCATCATCTCTGCCCTTGCATTGTAATCTTCGGGGTCTGCGATGCACTTTTCCGCATTGACCATAAGGCTCTTCAGACCTGCCTCCATGAAGCCGTCATTCAGCAGAGAGGAGTCCTCACAGAAATACTGCTCCATGATGTGATTCATCGCGTCGGCACAGCCTGCCGCGGTCTGATTTTTCGGCACGGTGAAAGTATATACCGGGTCAAGGAAGGATACTGCCGGATAGAGATGCTCGTCGATATAGCCTATCTTGTCATTGGTGTCTGTCCTCGAAATAACGCCGCCGCAGTCGTACTCGCTGCCTGTCGCGGCAAGAGTGATTATATCCACAATCGGAAGCGCAGCCTTTGCCTTGACCTTGTACGATATGAGGTCCCACGGGTCGCCGTCGTAGAGCGCACCTGCCGCGATAGCCTTGGAGCAGTCAAGAACGCTTCCTCCGCCGACTGCAAGGATAACGTCGATATCATGCTCCTTGCAGAGCCTTACGCCATCAAGCACACTCGGGTCATACTTCGGATTCGGCTGGATGCCGGAGAGCTCAACGATACCGTAACCTGAAAGGAGCTCCCTGACCTTGTTGTAAAGTCCGATCTTCTTAATGCTGCCGCCCCCATAGGTGAGCAGCACTTTTTTGCCGAAGCCGCTCATTACTTCCGGGAGCTTTGATATGCAGTCCTTGCCGAAAATAAGCCTTGTGGGGGTCGTGTAGTCAAAATTGTGCACAACTCATTCCCTCCGCATCAGTCAAATTTCCTGCCGATATTCCATGCGCCGCCTGCCACGTCGCCTACTGCCCTGTAACACTTTCCTACCGTGTCGTAAACGACGAGCCCGAGCTTGCTGATATCTACCTTGCCGTCAGTAACGACTTCCTCGTCAGCCTTCAGACCTACGATCTCGGCAACGACCCTGGTCTCATTGAATTCGTCCTGAAGCTCGATGACCCTGCACTCGATAGTGACCGGAAGCTGGTCGATGACGGGAGCGTTCACCTTGTCAGACTTTGTAACGGTAAATCCGCATCTATCGAGCTTGTCAGATACCTTGGCGCCGGAAACGAGCCCCACATAATCGCAGGCTGCGAGTTGGTCAGCTGTTGCAAAAGCAACTGTAAATTCCCTGTTGAGCTTAATGTTGTCAGTGGTGAGATGAGTGTTGGAAAGGCTTATCGAGATCTGGCTGCCGCCTATCTGTCCACCCCATGCCGCATTCATGGCATCGGGTCTGCCGTCAGCACCGTAAGTGCCGATAATGAGCACCGGATGCGGAGTGATAAAGCCTTTTTCTAAAGATAGTTTCATGGTGATTACCTCCTGTATCTGTTTTCCGGGAAGTGTTACGCGTCTTGAAAGAACCGCGATGCACTCCCCCGGTATGATAAGCGGCAGAACGCCGCAAACTTCTGAGCTTGAGTTTTCACTTACCTCTATTATACACGAAAAGCGCCCTTTTGTAAAGAGCGCTTTTTGTCGTTTCATATAATTCACCGCTTCCCGCGGTCAGATAAATAACGTGCCATCAGCGACATGAGATCGTACTTGCACATCTCCGGCCTCGTCTCCATCAGCTTTTCCTGAGTGACCAGGCAGGGATTACAGCGGAGCTTGTCGCTGCGCTCACCGTATCTCCAGCCGACAGATGCCATATAACAGCACCAGCGCCTGTGTTCGAGTGCCGCAAGTTCATACGCAAAACGGTCTGCACAGAGCTTCTCGAGCACCTCATGCTCAGTGCCTTCCATACGCCACGCGCTGCCGGTATACCGCATAAGAGAGCCGTTCTCACCGAGGAGATCACTGAGCTTTGCGCTCAGCTGAACGCCGCATTCAGAGGCAAGCGCAGGAATTATTACGTCCTTGACCTCATCATGATAAGCGGCAGCCTTGCTTGACGAACGCTTGAACATTCTGATGCTGTTCCACTCCCTCTCCGGGTCAGCATCGGAATTGCCGCTGTTTCCGGTCTCATTGCCTGTGATTATTGCGATATTGTTGTAGAAGTGGTTGTAGTCCTTGGCACGGCGGTCGATGCTCCGGTTGATTATCATTTCGAGGCTGATGACGCAGCTCCGGTCGTCGATTATCTCAAGGTCTGCAAGGCTATCGTTCTCGCCTTTTATATATTCCGCAAGGCGGCGGTCTGCATCCATTCGCACGAGCAGCGGAACTTTCCCGTTCTCCTCACAGAATATCATGTTCAGGTCCATTGCACATTCAACAGACATATCAACGCTTCCGAAGGTAATGACTGCGTAGGTGTAGGGCAGCTCTCTGTTCCTGCTCCGGACAGTCGAATAGAAGTCCCTGTGACCGGCGTCAATGCCGAAGAAGTTGACGGTGAGCTCGCCGTCCGCGGTATCACTCCTGAGCGTCATCGAATCGTCGGTGAAAGTGAATGCTCCCTCGCTGAACTGCCTTGTGAAGTGCTGACGGCGGTTTTTGATGTCCTTGTCGAAAACATCAATGACGATGCGGTTGTTCTCATGTACGACGCCGAGGTTCATAGCCTGCAAAACAGCCTGCTGACCGAGTTTTCCGAGGCCTCCGACAAGAAGGTGGACAGTCTGTTCCCTGAGTGGGACATCCCTGCCGGAATAACAACTCTGGAGCGGATGCTCGCTGTACATTCTGTGTATCTGCAATTCCGGAAGGCTTATCAGTTCAAGGTCATAGAAGGCATCCGTGCCGGCAGCCTTGTCGTAATAGCCGGAAATGAGCCGGCTTATCCCCTCCTCCTCACAGCGGCAGGATACCTTTGCACCGCTCCTGAGCCTGAGCCTCCTGCTGCTGTCAGCCTCGTTCAGCCTGAAAAGCTGGAGAAGTGAGAAATTACGTATGGATGAGTCCTCAAAGAGCAGAAGGTTTTCGGCAACATCGGCACATATCCTGTCCATAGCCTCCGGGAGTTCGTTCTCCGGGAGCTTCAGCACATCGACACAGTGTACGGCGAAGCCGCTCTTGTTGAGACGATATACCTCGGCATGACCGATATCGGCAGCCGTAACTATATGGATACGCACCTTCTTCAGGTCAGCTGCGGAGGTGTTCGCTATCATCGACTTCACATCGTCGTTGTAGCCGAAGATGACGATATGACCGCAGCTTCCCTTTCTGCGGAAGCTCACGAAGAACCTGAGTATGCGCTCGAGGAACTTGTACAGGAAGGAGACCGTGCAGTACGGTGCAGTGAACACGGCGATGCAGTAGGCATAGCCGACCGTAAGATTGACCGCACTCGGGTCTTTGTTGATGAACGCAACAACGTCCTTTATCGAAATGGTCGCCTTGAATCCGAAGGCATTGATACTGTTCTGGAGTACCAGAAGCAGCTTGAAGAACGTATCATAGCCACTGTAATATATCATTCCCTGAACAGCCGCTATGATGAAGGAGAATATCGCCAGTATCAGCAGAACTCTGTGGGTACGTTGTCTGTTCTTCATTTATCCGCCTCCGGTGTCTCGCCGAGGTCAGACAGATATTCTTCTGCCGCTTCCCTGAGCTGCTGAGCTGAATACACCGGGAAATACCCCCCTTTTCCGTTGAAGCGGTCGAAGGTGAAAACTATGCTGTTTCCGCGTGAAGCAGAAGCGAAACTGCCGATACGGTAGCGCAGCTTGAACTGCTCCGTGTCGATGAGCCATGCATGAGAGCCGCCCCAGACTATGTAGAGCTGTCCGTCCTCGGGGGAAGCCTTGACCTCAAAGTAGCTGTCATTTGAAGCGTCAGCCTCAGATATCTTCTTCCCGTTATAGCTGTCTGCAAATTCAAGGCTGATCTTCCTGCCGGTAAGACCGTTCGCATCAGCCTCATAGAGCACGGAATCGCGGCAGAGAACAGCGAATTTTCCGCCTTCGATGCCCTCAGCAGAAACAGGCTCCTGACTGATGCCGCTGAGCTTTATCTCGGAAGTGAGCCTGCCCGTTGCGGTATCGAAAATGAGAACCACCCGGCTGCTGAGAAGCACACCGCAGGTATTATCGTCAATGCTGAAAATATGAGCTATCTCAACTCCGTCCGCAGCGTCAAAGTTATGATCGGCAGTCACGGTCTCGCCGGTGTCAAAGCTGTAAAATTCGAGCTTATGCGTCTTATCTGTATTGTAATAGGCATATACTGCAAGCTTCTCTCCGACAGGACAGAAGATGCCGTCCTCGTTGAGCTTTCCGTCCTTCTTCCATGAAGTACGTCCGCCATCGGGAGTTATCCTTAAAACATCACTGGAAGAATTTGCCCTGTAATACATACTGCTGCCGTCCGTTATCAGGCGCACCGCACTGTTGAAGTCTCCGGTGTCAGCAACTGCTGTTACCTTTCCGTCAGGAGCGCCGATGAGGACTATTTTCTTTGCACCGCTGCCGTCAGTCACAGCCGCGGCGAATTTTTCGCCGAAGTATGCAGTCGCCGCAACATTGCTGCCTTTAAGATCGGTTATCTCGATAAGCTTATCGGTACCGATATTGTAGATAAAGAATCTTCCGGTTCCGTCACTGCTGCCGCCGGAATAGTCCCTGCTGCAAATAAGGACACAGCCTCCGTCGTCGGAGGAAACGAGTTCCGTGCAGTAGTTGTCCTCACCAATGTCAAGGGGAATAAATGCAGAGGTCTTGTCGCTGAACTGTATGTACGCCGTGCTGGAATACTCCGCCGCTGTGACATATCTGTTCAGGCTGTAACTACAAAGATCTAATGACGAATTGAATGTCTGTACACGGTATGCGTTGTTGACCGGTTTCTCAGAAACATAGCCCTTTACGCTAACTGCGTACTCAGCACCGCTCTTTACAGTGAACATGATGAGTCCCCTGTCGCTGAATGAAACATCTGCAATTTCCGAATCAAGCGCAACGTTCCTTATCACGCTGCCGGTCTCATAGTTGATGATGCTGAATCCCTCTTCGTAAACCACAGCCAGAACGTCATAATCGCAGCCGAGTTCACTTCCCTTGAATGTGTACATCTCGCATTTTCCGGTCGGACCGCCGGAAAGTTCCACAGTCCATTCCGGCTCACTGAGCGAGCCTTCAAAGCGTGATACAGAGGAAATGCTGCCGGAGAAAACGCAGTCGCTCACGACTGTTACAAGTCCTCTGCCGGTGTTTCTTACAAAGACTTTTCTGGAGGAAACGCTCGCGCGGTCAGGTATCTCATACTTGTCCGCCTGAACGAGTTTATGGTCCTCTATCTTGTATGAAGCTATGACGCCGTCTGAGCCAATGCCGATGGAAGCGCTGACGAATACACTCAGAACGCCGTCATTGTATGTCAGCACATTAACAGAAGCAAGGAAGGTATAGCTATTGTCCGCAAGCTCGGATATCTTCGCATAATCGGCTATTTTTCCGGTCTCGCAGTCAATTATGTCGATATAGGTATCGGTACCGGCGATGTAGTTGTTCTCGCTCATCATGTGCTTGTTTTTCCACAGCCTAAGGATATGACTGCCGTCGTACTTCACCTGTATGCAGGAATAAGCCTCCTCCTGAACTGGTGCCTTCCAGACGATATCGCCGTTCTCACCATTTAGCCTCCAGACAGTTCCGTCCGAATTGGAAAGATATACGTCTCCGCCGGTGCCTTTTTCTTCATCGGTAACGTTATGCTGATATCCGATGTAGATAGCATCGAAGATATTTCCGGTAAGGTATCTCTTGTTCTGTGGAATGCCCGCAAAGCTGAGGACCGTTCCGGTCTTGTCAGTGTCAGCCTTGATAATAGCCGTGAGCTTGTTGGAGGTACCGTACTTTTCAGATGCAAACTCGCTGTCAGACGGCGAGAGCTTTCTGATGAGCGAGCCGTCCTCTGCCTTCCAGAAGTAAACGCCGGTCGCGTCCTGCGAGACCACGCTCTTGCCGCCGCCCATGTAGGAGAGCTGTTCTATCGCAGCTTCATGGCGGAGCGCATACCTCGGAACGGTCTGATAAGCCTCAAAAGCTCCAAGCTCACGCGAAAGAGCGTACTCAGCCTCGGGAATGACCGGCTTTTCGCCTTCCTCAGAGGGGAGCGCCTCAACCGACTTCCGAATCGCCGGGATAAGCTCATTGTTCTTGAAAAGCACCTCGGACTCAGCCGCAAGATGTCCGGCGTTTTCAACAAGAAGGTCGTCGTACTGCTCCTGTATCTTCTCGTACTGCTCCTGGATTTTGCCGTACTGCTGTTCGATAGTGTCGTTCTTGTCCTTTATCTCCTTATTCCTCTTGCTGATGGCAACAGCGGAGGCTGCACTGATGACAGTTATCACCGAAAGCACGGCAAAAGCTGCTCCGAAAAGCCTCATGCGGCGCTGAGCCTCGCGCTTTTTCTCGCGCTGGTAGAGGTCGTTGAAATCGCAGCCGATAAGCGGCGCGGCTATACGAAGGTACTCGGTGTTGAGCTTCTTCATCGAAGCCTTGAGAGTATCAGCCTTGATATTTGCGGCAAGCGGCTCGACTTCGACCTTGACCGTGTTCTCAACTCCATTCTCGTCCACGGTCTTCATGTCGGTATAGCGGAGAAGTTCAGGGAAAGCCTTATCCGGCTCACCGGCAACGAGAAGTGTGATGATATTCTCGTTCGTGTCACCGTGAAGTTCACGGAAGCGTGTGAGCTCCTGCATACACCATTTGGACTCGTTGTACGCAGGCGAACAGATGACTATAAGGAAGTCGGAATCCTCGATAGCATTGCGGATATCCTCACTGAGGTCGCTGCTTGACTGGAGCTCTGAAACATCGCGGAAAATTCGCCAGTGCTCCTTATTTTCCGAAAGGTTCTTCGGAGGCTTGTAACCTTCGAGGAGCTTCTGGAGTTTTTCGGCAGCCTGCATATCGGGTTCGAGATGACGGTAGCTGATAAACGCTTTGTATTTATAGTTTTTCATAATTCCACCTCTTGAGATTTACTGTCCTGCCGCGGTCAGGCGGCTTAACAATCAATATAATTATACGCCGATCGTCCCGATATGTCAATATTACCGGTAAAAAGGAAAAGCACTCATTGTTGAAATGAACATAATTCCGGCGGTTATAACAGGGAAATTTTGCAGTACAGACAGTTGATTATCCTGCGGATAAGTGCTATAATACTGTTAGAAAGAACTAACTAAGGAGGGATAATATGAGCGAGGCTGAAAAGAAATTCCTTGAAGTCCGCGAACTGACCAAAAGCTTCGGCAGCGGCGACACCAGACAGGAGGTTCTCAAAGGCATTGACTTTACCGTAGCCAAGGGAGAATTCTGCGTACTTCTCGGACCTTCCGGCTCCGGAAAATCCACCCTGCTGAATATCCTCGGCGGCATCGACAGCGCCGACAGCGGTGAGATAACCATAAACGGCGACAAGCTCAACAGAATGGACGAAAAAGGACTTACCAGATACAGGCGCAAGCACCTCGGATATGTGTTCCAGATGTACAATCTAATTCCGAACCTAAACGTCAAGGAGAATATTGAAACAGGCGCTTATCTCTCGGATGCACCTCTTGATATCGACGAACTTCTGAAAGTCCTCGGCCTCTATGAGCACCGCCACAAGCTCCCGAACCAGCTCTCCGGCGGTCAGCAGCAGAGGGTCTCCATAGGCAGGGCTATCGTGAAAAATCCGGACATTCTCCTCTGCGACGAGCCCACCGGTGCTCTGGACTATACCACATCGAAGGAGATACTCCGCCTTATCGAAGACGTAAACCAGAAGTACGGCAATACCGTAATCATGGTAACTCACAACGAGGCTATCAGGCAGATGGCTGACCACGTTATCAAGCTCCGCGACGGCAGGATACGCCATGACGACCTCAATACAATCAAGCTGACCTCCGCCGAGCTCGAATGGTAAGGCGGTGAGCTGATGGAAAACACTATCAGAAAGGGAAAACGTCCCGGCGACCCGCTGAAAAGGCGCGTATGGCGTGATTTCCGGAGCGAGTGGAAGCGATATCTGATGATATTCCTGCTGCTTGTCGTGACGATAGGCTTCGTATCCGGAATGTACGTTGCAAACAACAGCATGATGAAGTCGCTTTCGGACAACGCTGAAAAACTCTGCCGCGAGGACGGACATTTCAGGCTGTCGGCAATGCCTGACGATGAACTTCTGGAAAAGATAGAAAATTCGGCTGTCCCTGTAAAGACCTACGGGCTTTTCTATAAGGAGGACAGCGAGCTGCTCCCGGAAAAAAGCGGTTACAAGGGCAAGGTAAGGGTCTACACCGAGCGTTCGGAGGTCGATCTCTATGACATTCTGAAAGGACATTCTCCGGAAAGCGCGGAAGATATCATCATCGACCGTATGCACGCTGACAATGCCGGTATCCACATCGGAGACACCGTTTCAGTCGGCGGAACAGACTTTACGGTAACCGGATTTGCTGCCTTCGTTGACTACACTGCGCTCTATGAGAACAACTCGGATACGATGTTCGATGCACTGACCTTCGATGTTGCTATGGTCACGGACGAGGGATTCAGCCGGCTGACTGTGCCGGTCATGTACAATTATGCGTTCAGATATGTGAACGCTCCGCCCGGCAGGAGCGAGGAGAAAAAGCTGTCCGACGCCTTCATCGCAGAGCTTGCGGCTATTGCCGCAGGGAGCGGCTGCACTATCGAGGATTATGTTCCGGTATATGCAAATCAGGCTGTTAATTTTGCCAGCGATGACCTCGGAAAAGACAAATCCATGGGCGGCGTTATCCTCTATATCATCACGGCTGTGTTCGCATTCATCATTGCCGTAACTATCAGTACTACGCTCGAAAAGGAGGCTTCGGTCATAGGCACTC
Source organism: Ruminococcus sp. (assembly GCA_017525915.1). Lineage (GTDB taxonomy): Bacteria > Bacillota > Clostridia > Oscillospirales > Ruminococcaceae > Ruminococcus. The sequence goes on along the minus strand of JAFXSC010000011.1, from coordinate 71,929 downwards.
TCCGCGCTTCCGGCTATACAAAGGGAGAGATGCTAAGGTACTACATGAGCGCACCGCTCATCGTTTTTCTGTTTGCGGCGGTCGTCGGCAACCTTCTCGGCTATACTTTCTTCAAGAATGCCGTGGTCGATATGTACCGCAACAGTTACAGCCTTCCCGCCTACAAAACTCTGTGGACTCCGGTCGCCTTTGTCAAGACCACGATCGTGCCGTTCATTCTCATGGCTGTGATAAACTTCGTCGTGATAACCCGCACGCTGAAACTTTCTCCGCTCAGATTCCTGCGCCATGACCTCAGAAAAACAAAGCGGAAAAAGGCGATAAGGCTTCCTCACTGGAGCTTCTTCTCAAGATTCAGGATGCGCGTGTTCCTTCAGAATATCCCGAATTACATTATGCTTTTCACCGGCATAACCTTTGTTATGCTGATGCTCACAATGGCTGTCGGTATGCCCGATACTCTCTCTCATTTCCAGGACAACATTCAGGATATGGTATTCGCAGAGGATCAGGTCATTCTCGCCTCCCCTGCCGACGAAAACGGCACTATCATCACAACTGCCGCAGAGGGTGCGGAGCCGTTCTCCGTATATGCTCTCGAACGCCGCTCCTCCGCATATGACGAGGAGGTCACGGTCTACGGAGTCTGCCGTGACAGCAGGTACATAAGCCTTCCGGACAGCGCCGACGAGGAAAACGTCTGCATCTCCAAGGCTTACGCGGACAAATACCGCGTGAAGAAGGGCGATACCATCAGGCTTTCAGACAAGTTCGAGGACAAGCAGTACCGCTGGAAGGTCTGCGGCATAACGGACTATTCCGCCGGCATAGCAGTCTTTACGGACAGCGGCAGCTTCAACAGGATATTTGAAAAGCCGGAGGGCTCGTTCAGCGGATATATGTCGGATACACAGATAGACGATATCGACAGACGGTATATCGCAAAGGAAATAACCTCCGAGGACATGATGAAGCTTGCAAAGCAGCTCGACCACTCGCTCGGAAGCTACATGACGTACTTCCAGTATCTCTGCGTGATAATTGCTGCAATAATCCTCTATCTCCTGACAAAAATAGTCATTGAGAAGAACGAGCGGTCTATCTCAATGGCAAAGATACTGGGCTATACTGACGCCGAGATAGCCTCACTGTATATGCTTACGACTGCGGTCATGGTGCTGATATCCGAAGTGGCAGCGGTGTTCCTCGGTTATATACTTATGAAACTGGTATGGGCTGAAATGATGATGACCATGAGCGGATGGTTTGAATTCAAAATGACAGCCGCAGGCTTTGTCAAGGAATTCCTGCTTGTATTTGCGGCATATCTGCTGATAACGGCAGTCGATCTCATACGCATCAGGCACATACCCAAAACAGTTGCACTGAAAAACGTTGAGTGAACTGTTCTCGTGCATGGAATATTTAAAGGGGACGCATCAAGCGTCCCCTTGCGTTTATATTTCATTATTTGCAGCGTCTCTGCACCTCAGCCGTAAGCTCGTCAAAGTACAGCTTCGTATCAATATTTCCGTATTCACTGACGTAGTCCGCCCACGCCTTGTTGAAGTCCTCGCTCATAACGATGAGCGGCAGGTCCTTGTGCTTGAGAGCATCTATCTGTTTCATGACCCTTCCGTACTCGGTATCGTCAGTAACGGCATTGCTGAACGACCACATCGGATACCACGGCGGATTCTCACCCGGTTCGTTGAGCATTTCAGAGAAGGTCTGTGCTCCGTATGCGCTGAAGCACTTCTTCACACTCTGCGGGAGCTTCTCGTAGAAGATATTTGGCTGATTTGAAGGCTGATAGGCATTGATGCCGTCGGAAGCCATGCCCTGTCTCTGCGGCATATAGTCGTAGTTGCAGACATGATTGAGCTTGTAGTCTTCGTTTGTGTACCAGTTTGCGTACTGTTCGTCAGTCATCTCGAAGACGCCGTCCTCGCGGACCGTATAGTCCACGCCCTCGACGCCCCAGAACCTCAGCAGATGAATGTCAGGTTCAAGCAGGTCGTTCATGAATTTCATTGCGCCCTCGGGGTCGCTGCAGCTTATGGAGATGCCTGCTCCTGCTGAATCGTTGAAGGAGGTCATGTCACGGTAGTGTTCCTCGACCCTTTCGTCTATCGTGATGCCCAGCGGTATATATGTGCAGTCCTCAGGAAGGTCCTTCACCGCATTGTTGAAGTTCCACCTCTGATCGACAAGTCCGAGCACTCTGCCTGTTGACAGCTTTGAGTAATACTGATTTGAGTCCATAACGAAGCATTCGGGGTCGATAACGCCCTTCCTGTACTCCTCGTTGAGCTTTCTGAACCATTTCTTTGCGGTCGGCGAGATGTTGTAATCCTTTGCAGTGTGCGTCTGGGGGTCCACTATGCAGCAGCCGTCGTTCGGGTAGCCGTCGAGAAACATCGGCGGATTGTCAAGTGCAAAGAACCACGCGTCATTCGCTTCTATCTCATACCCGTAATAGGGCTCGCCGTTTTCATTTGTCGGGTGTGCTGCAAGATAGCGTTCTATCAGGTCGAAATACTGATCGAGAGTCTTGATCTTCGGATAATTCGCCCATTCAAGCACCTTGACCTGTATCCAGAAGGCTTCACCGCTGTATGTCGGATTCGTTTCCCTGATATTCACGGACGAAAAGAGCGGAACATAGTAGATATGTCCGTCAGGCTGACGGAGCCTTTCCCACTGTGCATCAGTATACAGAGCCCTGATATTCGGGTAATTATCCCAGTAATTGTCAATAGGTATGAATGCTCCTGCTTTCAGGAGCCCCTGACAGTTCGCAGCATCAGGCACGAGGAAATCAGGATACTTGTTCTTGATTATCATGTCGCTGAAGGTCTTGTCGATGTCGTCCTGATCGGCGATGAACTGCTGATCAAGGATCACGCCGGTCTTGTCGGCGATCAACTTCTGGATATCGTTTCCATTGTTGACCGCGGTAAGTCTTGCTGCATAAACTCCGGTGAATTGCTTATAGGAAGTTCTGCCGCCTTTATCTCCGGAAGCTGACTCCTTACCCTTTCCGCAGCCTGCGAGAGTAAGTGCCATGACCGCTGCGGCAACTGCTGAAAATGCCCGTCTGACTGTCATATCATTCACCCTTTTCTTTTCTTTTTACAGGAGGCTTCAAGACCTGCCGGACGGCATATCCAAACCGTCCCGGACGTCAGTCTCTTCTTATGATTATCACAAGCCTGAGCTTGTTTCTGCCGCTGATATCAAGCTCCGCACTGCTGCCGAGACAATGTCTCAGGCGGAGGTACGGATTGAACCGGTAGTTTCTGTCAAAGGTGTACTCGCCGCTGACGCTGTCGTCCTCAAATATCGCGCTCAGCTTAAGGACATCGGTGGACTTCGGCGCATTTTCGCCATCAAAGCGTATCTCCGCCCTGTCATCGCTGACCGTTATCTCAACACTGTCAGCACCAAGCTTTTCAAAGGCATCGCGTGCGATGAGCATCAGCGCATACGCAGGCACCTTCATATCCGTATAAGGTATCTTGCCGACATAGGTGCCGCCGAATTTAAGGGCTGTTTTCTTGATAAGGTCAGCCTCGAACGAGAGCGGGAAGAATTCCTCAGTTCTCTTTGCCCTGAGTTCCGGCATTGCCTCGGCTACAGCAAGCTCCGCATCAAGCCTCATAGCAGTCTCGAAAAGCGAATCGTACTCATCGCTCTTGCGGACGAGAGAATCGTTATGCTGGCGGAACTCGCTGTCAGTAGCTTCGATCCTTTCCGACATACTGCCGCATTTTCCGAGGAGCTGTCCGAGCTCGTCCCTGCCGTTGGCGGCATCGGAAAGTGACTTCATGCTGCCTGTCGAATCATATTCGCGCAGGGCAGCCCTGATACGCCGCTTAATGTTCATTGCCATTGCAATTCCTGCAGCAACAGCAATAAACGTTACAGTAAGCAGGAATATCAGCACGGGAACATTTGCGGAAATGAAATCCTTAAAGTCCTTCTTAGCCGAACATGAATAGAACTCTATCTCAGTTGTATAGTAATTGCGCTGTATGCACTCAAAATCTGAACCTATGACAATATCATCAGCGGAGGCGGCTTCCTTGTCACTGCTGTAAATGAGACTGCCGCCGCTCATAATATAAAGCTCTCCGTCAAATCCGAAATCGTCCGCAAAGCTGCTTATCACGCTCGGTTCGAGGAACATACAGATATAGCTCTCGCCGGTCTTGAGGTTCTGATAGTCGAGCTTCCTCACAAGGATAATATCGTTCTTGTCAGGATCAATGCAGAGAACGGTCGGCTTCTTGGTCTTGACAAAATACCTGTACCAGAACTCGTCCTTTGAGTCGCTGAGCTTCCGGATATTTCCGCCTGTAAGAACAGTCGAGTTAGATGTGTATATCACGCAGTTCCTTATAATGTTAGTATCGGCTATGTTGAGTGCCGTGTTGGACTGTATGGGATAATAGGCCGAATAATACTCCGACGCGGACACATACTCCTTATTCAGGAATTTATAGATATCATCGTTCGTATAGATGCTCTTTGCGATAGAGACCGCAGTTTCAACGGTAACATTCATGATATCGGCAGTTGCACTTACTGCGGTGTTCTCCATCTGCTTGTACTTTTCCTTCTGCGTTCCCTTTACAGAGCGCAGCATAGCGGCCCATATGAGCAGCACCGATGTCACGAGCAGGACGTCCATCAGTGCAAATTTCAGCATCACCGGCAGATTTGACAGCGGCAAGGCCTTACGTTTTTTCTGCTTTTTATCCACTTAACCACCCCACTACCTGTCGGGCATCTGCAAGAGCTTTTTGAGCTCAGTTTTATTCCTGTACATATTCTCCTCGGCTTCTGCAAGAAGCTCATCATAGCTGAATTCGCCCTTTGCAAAGGCACAGCCGTATGACAGCGAGCACTTTATGCTGTCCGATTCCCTGCTGAGGATGTAGGGGGAGTCCTTGCTGAGCTTTTCCATCATGCTGTCAAGGTCCCTGAAAGAGCGCTCGGTCATGACGATAAGGAATTCATCTCCGCCCATACGGAAACAGTAGTCACCCTGTCCGAGAAATCCGCGGATATAGTCCGCAGCGCGTTTTATGACAAAATCGCCGCTCTCGTGGCCGTTTGTATCGTTCATCAGCTTGAGGTTGTTGACATCGAAATATACCACGCAGAGCTGTTCGCTGCTGCGGAAGGTCTCCTCCATGCTGTGATAGCACCTCTTGTTTAGGTGCTGGGTCATACCGTCATGGTTAGCATCATAGAGCGCCTGCGAGAGATGTTTCGCACCGGTATTCATATCGAAAAATATCTTCTGGAGCGCAGAGCTGAGACGTCCGATCTCGTCCTTGCGCTTGGTGTCGAACATGACCGAGGCATCCTTGCCCTCGGAAGCACTGTCGTCACCGGAAAGATATACCGCAGAATCCGTTATCTGCTTGATAGGCTTGAAAATGCGCCTGTTCAGCATAGCAGAGATAATGAACACAAATGCAACGCTGATAATGAGAATTCCGGCAACTACGCCTCCGATGAACATAAAATGCCTGCTGCCGTAGGGCCTTTTAATCTTAACGATAATGTATCCGCAGAGGGTGTCATCGACAGTACGAACAGGGCGCATGGCGGTGATATAGCCCTTTTCCTTGTATTCAAGCGAACTTCTGCCGTTTATCAGTTCAGCCTTGGAAGCGGAGGTCTGATCGTTGTAATCGAGCTTTGAACCGAGCTCCGCGCCTGATGAATCGTATATGAAATATCCGGAGGAATTGCTGAAGCTCACAAGTGAGATACGGCTTATTATACTGCTGTTGTTTTTCTGGTATTCGCTTATCTTGTTCTGTACGGTAAAATAGTCCTCTGTTCTGTTTCTTGTTGAAAAGCACTCCTTAGCCGCATCGGCATCTATGGTGAGCTCGGCAAAATCGAGCGCCGCCTGTACTGAGGCGTCCTGATAGCGGCTGTCTATATGCCGGATAGCGATATATGATGCTCCAAACCCGATAATGACAAACAGGAAGAGTAACAGAGCCGTTGAAACAGCGATACTTTTCTTTATTGATCCTGACATATTCATACCTCGGTATATAAAGTGCAGCTCCCTGCACTGATTTAACGCAGTTAGTATAGTTATATTATACACCTTTTGCGTCAAAATGTCAATGAATTTCTTGACCTGTTGACGATTTTATTCAGTTTTCACAGTATCGTTTCCCATTATTATTTACAAAGCTGAATAAAAGTGGTAGAATAACATTGAGGTGATAAGAATGAGCCTTTTCAAAAAGCATACTGTGCTCCCGATACCAGATGGATTTACGGCAGAAGATATAAAGCTCGAATCCAGCATCTGCACCGGCGAGAAAACTATCGGCTTCTGCGACAGAACGTCAGGCAGACTTGTCTGCGCCGAGCTCGTCCGCTCCGCAAAGGACATAGAAGCCTTCTGCAAAAAATACGGCATTGACAATACGGACTCCCTGCGCCTATGAGAAAGCATTATATTGATAACTTAAGGTGGCTCGCTGTACTGCTCCTTATCCCGTATCATGCGGCAATGGCATGGAACGTATGGGATGAACCCAATTATATATACTTTCACGGCAGCAAAGCGATAAGCAGCCTTATAGTCTTTTTCAGCCCGTACTATATGCCGCTGCTGTTTCTTCTTGCTGGCATAAGCACGAAATACGCTCTCCGGAAGCGCACCTTCGGGCAATACACTGCCGAACGCGCCAAACGTCTGCTGATACCGCTGGTGTCCGGCACTCTGCTGTTCATGCCGGTTATGACGTATATCGCGGACAGATACAACTATGGCAGCAGCGCAAGCTTTTCCGCACATTATTCCGTATTTTTCACTAAATTCACCGACCTGACCGGCGCTGACGGCGGTTTTTCTGTCGGGCAGTTCTGGTTCCTGCTGTACCTGTTTGTGATATCAGTGACCGCCGCAGGCATTACAGTGTTTCTGAAAAAGCGTTTCTCAAAGCCTGTTCCAGAGCCGCCGTTCCTGCTTGTTATGCTGCTCGGACTGCCGCTTCCGCTGCTGAACAAAGTATTATCCACAGGCGGCAAAAGTCTTGCGGAATACCTTTACATCTTCCTCATCGGCTGCTGCGTATTCTCGAACGACAGCATCATTGAAAAAACTGCAAAATACAGACATATCCTGCTTGCTGTCGGACTGTATGCGAGTATACTGAACGTCTGGCTTTTCATCTGGTCGGAAACTCGGCACCCGGCTTTGAACACCGCCGCAAAGTTCACCGCTGAATGGTTCATGCTTCCTGCGCTCATGGGCATCGGAAAAAGCCGCCTTGACTTTACCGGCAGGACATCGCACCATATGTCTGATATATCGTTCCCGTTTTTCAGCTTTCATTTTGTATGGCTGGTATTGTTCCAGTACATCTTGTCAGATTCCCCCGGAATGAGTACGGCTGCGCTGTATATTATCCCCGCTGCAGCCGCATATGCTGTGACTTTCATATGCTGTGAGATAACTCTCAGAGTACCACTGCTGTGCTTTCTTACCGGTACCAAAACCGGTAAGGTCACTGATAAAAAAACGTGATGCCGCTTCCATGAAATCCGGCATCACTTGGCGAACGCCTCAGAAGGCTATTCTGAGGCGTTTTCTGTCTGTATTTCAGTTTTGAGCATACCAACGACGACCTGCCTGAGCTTGCCGTCATCGGTACACGAAATAACCGTGAGCCGATCGTCGCCGAAGTCGTTCAGCACCCATGTATCACTGGGCTCGACCGTTCTGTATTCGGTGACGATATAGGTGTAACGGGTGCGCTTTTCATCGATGTCCACAAGATACATCTCATCGCCAAGCTTTATCCTGTCGAGGTCATTGAAAATCTCAGCGTAAATAGTGCTGTTATGGCCGCAGATGCAGTAATTTCCGCTGCCGAGCGCCCCTGTGCCCTTGAAGTGGCCTGCCGAGACCTGCAGTGACTTTGAATCGGTCCCTTCAAGTACAGGGACCTTTATACCGAGCCGCGGTATCTCAAAGTTGATATTATCTCTCAGCAGCCTGCGAAGATAAAGCTCTCTGCTTATCTTCCGGTAGCCGTAGAACGACAAGATACCGACTCCCAGCACTATCATTATCACGCCGATAATGAACATCGGCTTATTCTTTTTCTGCTTCTTTTCCATATCAGCTCCTCAAGAACTTACGGAGGATCCGTGCGATTTTTCAATATACATAAACAGTCGCGGTCACATCGCGATACTGCGGAAGTATCTCATTTTTCGGGTCAACATCTATCACAGGAGTGCCGTCCGGCGCAAAAAGCACCTGCTTTATGCGCGTATGCCTGCAAGGGTCATAGAGCGGATCTTTGCTGTAAGTTTCGCATTTTCCTGAGGAATGTGATTCCGGACGCGCATGGTAAACAATGAGCAAACAGCCGTTCTCATCAACAACAAAGCTGTTGTGTCCCGGACCAGACACGCCTTCAAGGTCTGCTGTCTCAAGCACTGGCTCACTTAGCTTCTTCCAGCTTGATACATCCAAAAGATCGGCAGTCCGGTCAGCCTCAAGACGTCCGACACAATACTCCGAACCAGTACCTGATGCCGAGAAAAACACATAGACTTTTTTGTCAGTAACAAGCACTGCCGCGCCTTCATTCACGCGGTTGTTGACCATCTCCCACTTATACTCCGGCTTGGTCAGGAGTATCGGCCTGCTGACAAGGCGGTTCGGAACTTCGGGATCTATTTCAGCCATAAACAGCGAAGAATCGCCCTTTATCTCAGCCCACACCACATAGTGCCTGCCGTTGTTCTCAAAGTAAGTCATATCCAGCGAGAATCCTGCAAAGGACTCTGTATCGCCTGCCGAAGCCTGCATCTGTCCGAGCTCGGTCCAGTTTCCTGTATAGGGGTCACCGTCGCACACAAGGACATACGGACGTATCGCCCAGACATTCCCGGAGGCGCCTGCCGCAAAGTATATGTACCATTTTCCGCCTATGAAGTGCATTTCCGGAGCCCAGATATGCTTTGACATAATCCCATCCGGATGCGCCTTCCAAATTGTGATCTCCTCCGCATCGGCAAGCCCTGCAACGGTCCTGCTTCTGCGGAGGATTATACGGTCGTAGCCTTTGTCAACGCTGCCGTAAGCCGGATACGAGGCTGTGAAATAGTACCAGCCGTCCTCACCTTTTATGACATAAGGATCGGCACGTTCTTTTATGAACGGGTCAGCGTACCTTTCAGCACTTGAAGCAGTCCTGCCCCTGACCTTATACGTTCCGGGAACTGAAGTATTCACTGCTGAAATATCGCTTGGCTCCCACCTTACCGGAAAATCGCCCTTGCTTCCGTCGCTGTAAACTGCCGTAACGCTGCCAGGAAGTTCAAGAGTATCCCCTGCCTTCACACCGACTGTCACAGGTTTGGTACCGGTGTTTATCGCGTTGATGCCGGAGGAAGGATACGCGCTCACAAGAGCATTGTACTGGTCGGCATTTATTGGGATAACATAGCCGTGACGTGGAGTGAAATCAAAGCTGTAAGCGCTCCTGTCAACAGTAGTGAAATTCTCAAGGTCAGTGGTAGACTGCATAACATAATAGCCGTTTCCGTAGGCATCGGACATCATCAGCCATTCGTCTGTACCGATAACATTATAGATGTTAGGCCCCTCAACACCGATATTTCCCTCTGAGACCTGCTTTATCTCGCGGTAGGGACCGCTCGCGTGCTCCGATTCTGCAAGATAAATGCGCTTGTTGGTCTCGTTCTTGTAGTACATATAGTAAGTGCCGTTCCGGAAGATGATATCGGAGTCGATAGCATCATTGCCGTTCTGAGGAGCGAACAGGAGTGTGGGAGCAGTGTCGAGCTTTTTAAGGTCACTGCTGTAAGCATAGTACATTATTGTCCTGTCGTCAGTGCCGGGTACTCTCGCTGCAAAATATATCATGTACGACTGCTTTTCGGGGGCGTAGATAGCCTGCGGAGCCCATGCACGGTCACAGCCCATCATATTCGGGTACTTGTTTGCTATCTCGATTATGGTATCATCAAACCAGTGAACAAGGTCCGTGGAATTTGCGGTTATGAGGTTGCGGTTGCTGTTCCAGCCGAGCGAGGACTTCATATCCGTCGCAAGAAGATGATAGAGCCCGTCCTCACCTTTGAAGATGTACGGATCGCGTATGCACTCAGTACCCTGTCCGGACTTCCATACTGTCCTTCCGCCGTTCAGTGCGCGGAAATTCTTGCCGTCAAGGCTGACCGCATAGGATAGCTGTTCTTCAGCAGGAGCATTTCCAAGAAAATAAGCGAAAAGGTAAGCTACATCGGGTTTGTCTGCGGACAGCTCCGCATAAGGCTCGATATCCGGATCTCTGCCGAGAAGAAAGTCATTTATCAGGGCAAGGTCATTCGCGTCACAGAAGCCGTTTCCGTCGATATCAGCGCGGATAGTTTTCGGATCATCGGCAGCTTTCCCCATGCACCGTGCAACGAGTATCTTGTCGAATACGTTTACTCTGCCGTCGCAGTTGATATCACCGCGAATGAGCTTGTATGCGCCGCCTGCCGGACGGATATAGAACTTCTGTCCCTCACCGCCCCAGTAATCCCACTGGTCTATATTTGCGCCGTTGTCATAGCTTATATCATAGACATCGAGTGCTGTATGCCCCGAACAATCAGCAGTTATCCAGTAAGCATCGTCAGTCCTGTGAAGTATGAATCTCTGCGCCGGACTTCCGGTGTACTCAGAGAGGTAAATGTTATTGCCGTTTTCAGCATTTTCATTCTCAACGGTGAGCGAAAGGCCTTCACCGGCAGAAACGATGCTGCAAGTGCCGTCACCGTTTGACGTGATATGCCAGAGCTGTGCGTCAGAGCCATTGTCCTCCCACTGAATGACATTGCCGTCCGTACCAGCAGTGATATACTTGCCGCTCAGCCTGACCATAATGTTATAGTCCAAACCGCTTATCACTTCTCCGTAACTGTCGGCATACTGTTCAAGGTCAGCGGACTGCACTTTATCATAGTCGACCGCATCTGCCGTAAAGGGTACAGCACTTACACCTGTAATGAACGCAAGCACTGACGGCATTATCTTCCTTAATAGTTTCATACAGACCTCCCTTTTTGAATTCGTTACAGATATTATATACTATATAGCAAAGATTGTCAATATTATCGGTCAGTTTGCATAAACCGGCTGATGCTGAACGTCACGCGAAGGCAGGCATGGCAATCAAATAATCATGTGCTAATACGCAGATGAGACCGACTGCTTTCACAATCGGTCTCATCATACGCTTTTCTATTGCAATATTTGTCGTTTACACAGAATCCGGGATCTACTCACTATCAACTCTGCGGAATTATCAGCGGGATTGAATAGTTACCTTTCTTTCGAGGAAATCTTTTAGTGTCAGTTCAGGATCATCCGCGAGATCAGCGCAGTATACAAGAAGCAGTGATGCGTCAACGGCTGTTATGCGTCCGTCGCCGTTTATATCACAGGTCAGGAAGTCGCTGTCACTTGCCTCAGCATCATCTGATGAAAGCTCAGCAGCACGGGCGAGTATTTTTGATGCATCGATAGCATTGATTATACCGTCTGAGTTTACATCTCCAAGCCTGAGGTTTTCATTGTAAGCTTCCATCATCTCACTTATCTCTGTATAATACGGGTGTAAGGTCAGCTCTTCACTGTAACCGTTGACCCAATCAAGAAAGACAGTGTACGGTGACACGGGTCTGAGCTCGGCAGTGGTGTAAGACTTGCCCTCCTCTTCATAGGGATCGAATGAGAATACGATTATTTTACTTCCTCCGATGAAACACTCGAATTCGTGCTCAATACCGTCAGACGCATAGGCATAAACGCCCTTACCGTAGCCGTGCTCGTCTATCTCGGTGAATTTGAAATATCGCCGCATATTCAGATCAGGCATGAGAGACACGCCGCTCCAGACGGCATCAGTTACAAAATAGAAGCCTTCTTTAAGATCAACAGATTTACCGCTTCTGTCGGTGCCTACGCCTGTTTCGCGGTCAACAGTATATGTATCGAGTACCGCTCCGGTCTCGTCACGCACATATACTTGCAAATTGTTACTGTATGCGGTCATATACGCATCGGCAGGTGTTTTATTATACTTGTATAAATAATACCTCTTAGCAAGCTCACACAGTTCCTCATTGGTATAGAACGGGAAATCGAGGATTGAACATTTCTGAATGAAGCGCATCTCCCTGAAAATGTTGTCGTAATCCCAGCAGATAATTGCTCTGTCCGGACTGCTCCATTTTATTTTTCCAACAGAATGGATAAGAAAATCTGTCTGTTCAATTGTGACCTCATCGCCGTTTATAGAGTATTTGCTGCGGTATAATTCTCTGCTTTCCGGAAACATAACCGCCATTTCACCGTCCTCGCCGAATTCATAGTAGCAGGTGTCATCATCACTGGTGCATCTCCACACGCCCTGTTTGAATTCAGTGAGCACAGGAGCTTCTGAGTGTATGACCGTTTCATTGTACGCGCGGTCTGTGACTGTTACGCTGTATTCTCCAAGTTCGGTGACATCGTATGTCAGCGAAATAGTACCGTTTTCGTCAGGCTCGACAGGGATAATATCGCAGAAGTTGTAGTAATCCCGGGGCTTGACATTGCCTGTTAGTGCTTTCTGGAAATCGGACAATCCATTATCTGACGGCTCGATATAATAGTTTGACATTATGCTCTTTTTAGTTTTTGGAAGATTATCATATGAGAGCATTTTTTCTGCCAGAACAAGCGCATTGAAGCACGCCAGACTGCTTTTTTCAGTATTCCCTGACTTCATGCCAAAGATATATATACCGTCAATGGCATTGTCAGCAGCAGTCAGCTTCAGGAGTTTCTTTCCATTTTCATTGACAGTTTCGTATGTGACCCTTGGCGCTGTTGTGTCGATAACAACGTCAACGGGACAGCTCTGCTTTTTATCGGCGCCGCTCCCATAGTTGATGTATGAATCTATCCTGCCCTTGTAAGAGCCGTCAGGAAGCGAATATGCCCTATCAGGCAGAAGTGCAAGCTGAGTATCGAAGCTGTTGCGTCTTCCCTTGCCAGAGCTGTACATAAGCCCGCCCTGACTGTCGTAAAGGTCAATGCCCGTAAATGTTGCTTCGCGTGAGGGGACGTAATAGCAGCCGGCAAAGTCACCGAACCGGTCATTGTTCGGAGAAAGGTATATCTTACCGTCAGCCAGGCTGTTGAATCCCTGCTGCTGTTCTGATGAAAGATCAGGTTTATCGGGAAATGTTTCCGTTTTTTCGGGGGAAAGTGAGATCAGATTATCATCACCGGCAACGATCCTCTCCATCATCGCAGCTGCCTTCGCAAAGCTGATATCAGAGCGCATCTCACTGTCGCCAACGGTCACTTTAGGTATGACAGGGTACCTGTCCGTGTCAATGGTCGGCACCATACACCAGTCTCCGCAGAAGCCGAGCAGAGGAATGGATATGTCACAGCAGTTTTCAGCACCGGAAAGTGTAACATAACCCTCAACGAAGAAACCGCGCGTGAACACTGATGCGAGCGTTTCAAGCTGCGCGGTGTCAAGCTTGACATTAACAGTTCTGGTAACGGCAGTCCCTGCCGGGACGCTGATATCACTGCCAAGGTCATTTTCCGAGGCAAGTGCAGTCTGTCCGGAAATGAAAGTTTTTTCCGTCTTTTCATCATATTCGTATCCGTCAGTTGACAGTGCAACAGAAGCGGCAGGGAAAGTGACATCTTCTGAGCTGATATTGGTGATATTCAGCTCAAAACTGAACTCCTCACCAAGTCCGTCACGCAGCTCAATATCAGCTTTCCCCGAAGCGCCGGTCATAACGACTTTATCATTGACTGCCATGTCAAGTGCGGCAAGTCCTGCTCCCTGACGTCTCGGGCTCAGATATATACCGTTTTCCGAGACGGGAACAGCTGAATTCATAAGTATGTTCTTTATATACTGAGGGCTACTGCCAGCCAGAGCAGGCTCCTGCTTTTTCACATACTGGTCATAGACAGCCGCACAGCCTGCTATGTATGCGGAAGCCATTGAAGTTCCGGATCTTTTCTCGAAGGTGTTACCGTAAGCAGCCGACTCGATATTTCCGCCGATACCCATGATCTCAGGCTTGATGTCAAGAGATGTTCCTACACCGTATGAGCTGAATGAGCTTATCTGAATGCTTCCGCCGGCAGTGTCCGGGGAAGATGATGTAATACTTGCGGACGCCACCGATAATACCTGCGGAAATACTGAAGGCTCGTTGATGCTGCCGGTATCCACGTTATCAACTGTTATCCGTGTACCCAAGCCTGAGTGATCGTTTGCATTGTTTCCGGCAGAGGCACAGATAATTATACCTGCGTTTTCGGCAGCGGCTATTGAATCAGCGTAGACAAGGCTGTCGTAGTTCTCATATACACGTCCGAAGCTCATATTTATTACGTCAGCTTTCAGTTTCACAGCATCTTCGATCGCGGCTGCAATAGCTGCATCCGAGACCTCAAAAACTCCTTCATCATTGTCATACCTGTTTCCGTACACTTTCATCATCAGGAGCTGCGCGTCCGGAGCGATACCGGATATTTCATTTCCCTCTGCGTTTATAACACGGTCACCGGCTGCAATTCCGCTGACGTGTGTGCCGTGGTAGTTGCTGCGTGAGGACAGGGTATAAGGTGTATTGTCGCTGTAATCGTATGCAAATGGTATCTTGCTGCTGATATAGACTTCGTCGGTATCCACATCAGATGAAAAGCCGCTATTGCTGTTTATTCCGACGACAGTATCCTTGTTTATCTTTACGCTTTTGTCGGTGATCGCTGCGAACATATCATTAGTTACATCAAATTCTGTATCAAGTATCGCAATGACTTCGCCCTCACCGGTACAGCCGGTGTTATTGCAGAATTCCGTGATACCGCAGGCTTCCTTAGCAGCCGTAAGCTGCGGTACAGGAACTATATCGCGGTGTACCTCTGTTATGCTTTCAACGAGCGGGTCGCTTCTTATTATGCTGATGAGTGAATCCGGAAGAGCGCATATGAATCCGTTTGCGGTCAGTGTAAAGCGGCGCTGTATCTCAAGCTCAGGGTACAGCCGGCGTATATGCTCCTCTGCTGCGTCTTGAGTTTCACGGAGATCAGCTTCGGCTGAATGTGCAAGCTCTGTATCAATAAATCCTGTTCCCTGACCTTGTGCCTCAGGAGCGGCAAGTACGGGATCGCCCTTCAGTCTTACCATAACATCAATAATACTGCTGTCTGCATAGCTTGCAGCTGCCGGTACATTCAATTCAACAAATGCCGGAAAAGCTTCCGCACACACGGGTATTACAAGTGCAGCAGCTGTTGCCGCAGAGAACAGTCTTTTCAATAATGATTTTTTCAAGCTATCACTTCCTTACATTGCAATAGGAGCTTCCTATTCAAGTATGATGTATATACCTATTCTAACACATATTCCTTACGAATGCAACTGCGTGCGTCAACTAAACAGCTAAAAGTATCAATATGCAAACAGGCGGCACGAGACTGCCTGTTGCTGTATGAATACTTGATTGTCAGAACTCTGAGAAAAATGCTGGAGAGAAAAGAAATCCCTCCAGCAGTAGAGTGCATACTTATATCGCAGTCGGCCTGCCGCTCTCTTGATGATAAGGTAAGAACAAGTACAATAATCCAACTTTACACTATTCATAATCAAATTCATAGAATATAACTATATGAATATCCTGTTTATGTTTTTTCAGGTTTTCCATTGTCCCAAATCACATATATATACAATGACGAAGATAGCAGAAAGCAGTTCAAGAAGCTCAGAGGGTGCAGTTCCCTTGTAATTTATCTGCGGAAAAATAATACCCTCAGGAGATATAATTCCACACAGTGCCTTGTAATTCTTGTTGTCGGCTTCGCCCATGAATCCGTGTATATTCAGTATTCTCATAATTCCAACACCGCTTCTCAATTGATCAGAATAATTTATCGGCAAGTAACTGTGCCGCAAACATTGCTGCAACACCTGCCGTAACACTCAATATGACATACGAGGCAGCTGTAATATATGAGCCCTTTTCCAACAGTCCGCCTGTTTCAAGAGCAAAGGATGAGAAAGTGGTAAAGCCGCCGCAGATTCCGATTTTAAGGAAAAGAACAAGCCTCGGTGAATCCGAAAACTGTTTCAATGCAAGTGCAGAAACAAGTCCGATCAGAAAACAACCAAGTATATTGACAATATAAGTCTTTATCGGGAATCGTCACTGCTGCCTATCGGAAGCTTTCCTATCAGGAATCTGCAAACAGCACCTATCGCACCGCCGGCAGCGACTATCAGACAATCCTTCATACTATCACCCACTCATTATATTTTTTCTATTATAGCACAACGCAAAGGCATTTACAACACCTCTGAAAAGTGATATAATAATTTTGATCGATATTGGAACTTGAAAATGAAAGCAGTTATCAAAAAACGAGCGAGGCATCTCGCGCCGAATAATTATCAATAAACTCTGAGGAGGAAAAACATGGACGCTATCACAAATATGCTTACAAGAAGAAGTATCAGGAAATTCAGATCTGATATGATTCCAAAGGATATTATCGGGAAGATAATCGAAGCCGGAACCTATGCTCCTACAGGAATGAACAGGCAGTCCCCTGTAATTATTGCCGTTACAAACAAAGAGATACGCGACCGCCTTTCTGCGCTGAATGCAAGAATAATGGGAGTTGATACCGACCCTTTCTACAACGCTCCGGTCGTACTGATCGTGCTTGCAAATAAAGAGTTTCCCACATACCTGTACGACGGAAGCCTTGTCATGGGCAACCTTATGAATGCCGCCCATGCTTACGACATTTCAAGCTGCTGGATACACCGTGCAAAGGAGGAATTCGCGTCTGAGGAAGGTAAGGAACTGCTCAAAAGTCTCGGTATCAACGGAGACTACGAAGGAATAGGTCACTGTATTCTTGGATATGCTGACTGTGAAGAACCTGCTGTCTCGCCGCGCAAAGAAAACTACGTTTACTGGGCAGAATAAAGCCTGAAAAAAGGAGAACTCAATGCTCGAAACAAGAAGGCTGAAAATCTATGCTGCATCTCAG
This sequence comes from Ruminococcus sp., assembly GCA_017525915.1. Classification (GTDB taxonomy): domain Bacteria; phylum Bacillota; class Clostridia; order Oscillospirales; family Ruminococcaceae; genus Ruminococcus. The sequence goes on along the minus strand of JAFXSC010000011.1, from coordinate 54,774 downwards.
GATATCATGGAACAGTTCATTGAAGCGCAGACTGTTGATGTCCTGAAAGCTGCTTACACAGAAATGCTGAACGGCTGTCTGGAGCATCCCGACCAGTGGGAGTGGTATGCGATCTGGATGATCGAACTGAAAGACGGCGCACATATCGGTGAACTCTGCTTCAAGGGACTTTCTGCGGACGGCGTTGCAGAGATCGGATACGGTATCAATGAAGAATATCAGAACAACGGTTATGCGACCGAAGCAGTCAAGGCAGTATTGGAATGGGCGTTTGCGCATCCGGAGGTCACTGCAGTGGAAGCGGAGACCGATTCAGACAATGCTGCATCAAAAAGAGTGCTTGAGAAATGCGGATTTGCCCTCAATGGAGTAATCGGCGCAGAAGGACCGAGATGGGCTGTTTCCAAGTGATGAATAATTAGAGGTAAAAACGTATGATAAGAGTTATGTTTGTTTGCCACGGCAATATTTGCAGGTCACCGATTGCTGAGTTTGTAATGAAAAAGCTGGCGTCAGACGCAGGCTATTCCAATGACTTTTACATTACTTCAAGTGCGACAAGCACGGAGGAGATTGGCAATTCCGTCTATCCTCCTGCAAAATCTGAGCTTGCAAAGCACGGCATAGGCTGTGCAGGAAAGTATGCAGTTCAGCTTAAAAAGTCCGACTACGATAAATACGACTATTTCATTGGAATGGATACTGCCAATATCCGCAATATGAACCGCATTTTCGGCAGCGACAAAGATGGGAAGATATACAAGCTCCTCGCATTTACAGGCAGGAGCGATGACGTTTCAGACCCGTGGTATACCCGGGATTTCGGTAAAGCTTACGCCAATATCGAAGAAGGCTGCAAGGGGCTTCTCAATTACCTTATTGAGCAATTATGAAGGAAATAACGATGATCGACAGCGACTTTGCGCTTGCAGGCTTTACGTCCGGAAAAGAAGGGATCTGGTCGAGGAACGAACCCTCTGATCCGCCGACAAACGATTATACTGCACTCAGTAAAAAGCTTGAAATGCCGCTCTCACGCTTTATCCGTCCCTATCAGGCAGGCGGAGACAAAGTCGAAATAGTCGGCTCTGAACACGGCGGTTCCGGTGTTATCAAGGACAACGATCTCAGAAAAGTTGACGGACTTATCACTGCTGAAAAAGGCTTGGTTCTGAGCATTATTGCCGCTGACTGCGTTCCGGTTTATCTTGTCGATGAAAAGGCTGAGGTTATCGGACTACTTCACTGCGGCTGGAGGTCGGCGGCGGGAATGCTGATACACAATGCTGTTGAGCGGATGAAAAAGTTGGGAGCCGTTCCTTCAGATATACAAATAATTATAGGACCTCATATCTGTGCAGATTGCTATGAAGTCGGCGAGGAAGTCCGTGATGAGTACGCCAAAGTTTTTGCACCAGAAGAACTTGAACGTGTATTTCAGCAGCGTGAAGGACGTTTGTATCTCAATCTTACTCAGGCAATACGTCTGAAACTGACATCCGAGGGTATTTCCTGTAAAAACATATGCGCCGCGAGTGGCTGCACCTGCCATGATACAACATATTACTCATACAGGCGCGGCGACAGGGGCAAACAGAATCTTGCGTACATTATTATGAAAGAATAACACATGAAGAGGTATAAAATGCGAATTCCACAAAGCTGCGCTGAATGTTTGTATGAGCGCCAGAAGAATAAAACAGATAACATCGGGTATCTTACAGAAGTAAAACGCCTTCTCGACAACCGGAAAGAAACAGATACAAGTCCGTATATGGTCTATCTTTTCAACAAGGTACATATGAAATATTTCGGTGAAACGGCAGATTACAGCGCAATTAAGAAGCAGTACAATGACCTTGTGCTTTCTATGGAGGACAGCCTTCGCCGCGAAATAAACTCCGCGGAAGATCCTCTTGCGAAGGCGCTGATAATGGCAAGAATAGGCAATTATATCGACTTCGGAGCTATGAGCAGCATTAACAGTGACGAGTTCCTTGCGCTGTTCAGGAATACTGAAATGCGTGAAGATGACCGCAGGACTTACGAAGCATTTCTCCGGGAGTGCTGCGGCGCTGGTACTTTTCTTCTGATATGCGACAACTGCGGAGAGATAGTTCTCGACAAGCTTTTGCTCGAACAGCTGCAAAAGAGATTTCCGCAGCTGACTGTAAGAGCTATGGTTCGGGGCGGAGAAGTTCTTAACGATGCGACCGTCGAAGACGCAAACTATGTCGGACTTGATACTGTTGCCGAGATAGTCTCCAACGGTGAAGCGATCGCTGGAACTATCTGCGAAATGCTGCCCGAATATGCAAAAGAAGTTCTCGATAATTCCGACGTTATACTCGCCAAAGGTCAGGGGAATTATGAATCGATGTCCGGACTTGGGAGGCACGTTTTTTACGAATTTCTCTGCAAATGCGACCTTTTCACCTCACGCTTCAATGTTCCGAAACTGACGGGAATGTTTATCGAAGAAAAGTAAATCCAGAAAGGCACAAAAATATGAAACTGCTTATTATCAGGCACGGTGATCCTGACTACACTATCGACTCGCTAACCGAAAAAGGTCATAAGGAAGCTGCATTGCTCGCTGAGCGAATAGCTCCAATGGATATTGCCGCTTATTATGTCTCCCCTCTCGGCAGGGCGCAGGCGACCGCTGAGTATACTTTGAAAAGATGCGGACGGACAGCAGAAACTCTCGACTGGCTGCATGAATTTGACCGCAATCTTATTATTGGTCCTGACGGTCAGCGCCGCATTGCTTGGGATATGCTGCCGCAGGACTGGACTGCTGTTCCAGAATACTACGACAAGGACAAGTGGACTGACGTTCCAGTGATGTCCGAAGCAGATATGAAAAACGGCATTGCCTATGTTCAGAACGGTCTGGACACACTGCTTTCCAAGCACGGCTATGATCGTTCCGGAAACTGCTATATCGCAGTCCGTCCCAATGAAGATACAATCGCGCTGTTCTGCCATTTCGGAGTTGAATGTGTGATGCTCGGACATCTTCTCGGCATATCGCCTATGGTGCTCTGGCACGGCTTCATTGCTGCACCTACCTCGGTAACTACCGTTTGCACAGAGGAACGCCGTGAAGGCATAGCGTACTTCCGTGTTTCAGCTTTCGGAGATATCTCCCACCTGAATAGCGGTGGAGAACCGCCTGCATTTGCAGGACGATTCTGCGAAATGTTCAGCAATAACGAACAGCGGCATGATTGATATATCCTTGTATTTGAAATTTATTCTCGCCCATGAAGGGCGAGTTTTTTATATGCGTTTATTATGAACACTTCGCTGAATACATCTAAGACGAGAAAAAGCACTTGCCTATTTGGACAAGTGCTCAGTTCCCTTGTTAACTTCTCTCTGCTTCTCTTTCGATATGTGTCTCCAAATCAGCCAATCGTGTTGGAATCGGTATATGGCTTTCCTTGTCAGTTAGTCTCATCGCAAGAACACAGGCAGTATCAAGAGATATGTAGTTTCCGATAGATACAAATATCGGCTTGACATCCTTTTGAGTCCTCAGCGCTCTGCCGTAGATCTCGCCGTCTATGACGATATCAGTATAGCTGCCAGCATCGTTATCGGGTTCTGTGTAGTCGGTCTTTTTATCGACACGGAAATATGTTTTTGCGATACCGATAGTCGGCTTGTTCAGATAAAAGCTCGCGTGAGTTGCAATACCCATGTGCCGTGGGTGCAGATAACCGTTACCGTCAAAAATGAATATATCAGGATTGCTTTCAAGCAGCTCCACTGTTTTCAGTATAAGCGGCAATTCTCTGAACGCAAGGAATCCCGGCATATACGGCACTTCTATCTTTCCGCTGTAATGCTGCTTTTCAATGACTTCATGCGTATTCGCATCAATAATAACGATACAGCAGACCGCATACTCTTCGTCGTCCTTATTCCAATAGGCAAGGTCAACACCTGCGATCAGCTTCACGCTGTCAATATCGAATTTGTCAGTCGTCTCTATCCTGTCACACAGCTCATTCTGCTGTCTCAGAAATTCTTCCTGAATCGTAAAAATATCACTCATAGATTTCACCCATTCCCCACGGCGATTGAAAACAACGTCGCCTTTCAGCATCTTTTGTTTATATTCAGAACAGATCCAGCATACTGTCAAGATATATCTCTTCACGAACGGTAAGCTGATACTCCGGCTTTGTGAGATAATAAAGCAGAAATTCGAGATTGACCGCGCTTCCGAGTCCTCTGCCTTCTATTTTGAAATTAGAAAAACCGAGGGCAGATAGGTGCTGGTGATGTCGTTGATACTGATAAATCCGGGATTTTTCATCGCCTTTGAAAAACGGTATCCGTCTCCGGCATCCGGCGCGGTACAGACATGGTCGGGACAGTCTTCTCCGAGGTTTTTCCGGCTAACATTTTCATAGCACGCTTTTCTGTCTTTACAGTAAAACGAGCAGCATTCATTGCACAGAAATTCGACTTTATCTTTCTGGACCCGCGAGAGCATATCAAGTTTTTTGTACAGCTTGTTCAGCCTGAAATCAGGAATAACATATTTTAAATCACTGCGGTCTGTTTCCTTTAAAAACTGATCAAAATCAGTCTGAACCTTTGTTGTCGAGGAAACGAAATAAAGGCCGGGATATTTTTTTTTAATATGTTCAAGCAGAAGATCAGAGTGGATTATAACGCCGTTCTGTACGCCTTGGCTTCCGGCGAAAAGCTCGCACAGAGCATTGCATTTCCTGTCGGAGAGATGTTCAGGTTTTAAAAGCGAATTGCTGAAAGCGAGCCTTGAAGAAATACCATATTCACTCATAAGAGCGAGTACATCATCAGCATCGCATTCGCCGAATCCAACTCGTCCGCCGCCCCAGATACAATCGGCAGGAGCGCCATAGACAGACGCTATTTCGCACCAGTCGTAGAAATATTCCCTGTGTTCACGGTACAGCGGCAGAAACGCACTGTACAGGTCATAGAATTCAAACAGACCCGGAAGATGAAAATAAGCTTTATTATTTCCAGTGTTTTCCATATGTGATCATACCATTTTCTTTAATTTATAGATCTTCACTGCGAACATACATGATACCAAAATATTATTTAGCTTTGCAGGTCATATAATCAACTTCAAGTCTGAAAACAGCAACGCCGTTCAGGTCAGCTTAGGTTTAATTAAAAGGATGGCGCTCCAATGTTGAGGTGCCAAAAATCTACCAGTTGCTCACGATCCATATGTTCATGATCGATCCGGTTATTTATTATCATTACGGATCTCGATCAATTTATCATATACGGAATCAGCGTTTTTTGTAAGGCGCTTTATGGTAAGATCTGACTCCAGCTTGTTATTAGCCGCGTTAAGGTGCTTGTCCGAAGTCTGAAGGGCTTCCTTTATCTTTGTGAGCTGTGCAATCGCCTTATCAATGCCATCAATTGCTTCTTTATGCTTTTTCGTCGCATTTTCGTATGTATACAGGAAACTATTCTTGAACGTTTCGATATTACTCTCGAATGTTGTAAGGTCAGCCTGCTGATTCTGGACGATGTAAAGCTGTTTCTTGTATTCCAGTGAATTCAGTGCTGCGTTTTTGAGCAGAGTTATAAGCGGAATAAAGAACTGTGGACGGATAACATACATCTTCGGATACCTATACGAAACATCAACTATTCCGTTATTATACAGTTCATTATCGGCTTCAAGCATTGAAACAAGCACTGCATATTCGCATTTCTTCTCATTTCTGTCCTTATCGAGCTCTTTGAAAAAGTCCTCGTTTTTGTGCTTGGTAGCAGTTGTGTCTGCTTCATTCTTCATTTCAAACATTATTGATATGAATTCTGTTCCGTCATCAGAGAAGTCTTTATAGATAAAATCGCCTTTACTGCCGGAAGATGAATCATTATCTTTTTCAAAGTAAGCGTTCGGAAATGCAGTCATCCTGTACTGATTGAACTGAATGCTGCAATGCTGCTCAAGTGTTTCTCCGACCATTTTTGTCGAAAGGCGCTGTTTGAAATCCTTGTATTTCTCAATTTGCTCATCTTTCATTTTGAGCTGTTCTTCATAATTGGCTTTCAGAGTTTGTTCCTTTGACCTATGCTCGCTTTCTTTCAGTTCTATTGTAGACGAAAGAGTCTGTATCTCAGCATTTTTGCTTGCAATCTCACTGTCTTTCTTCTGTTCGATCTGTGTGACGGCAAGCTTTTTTTCAGTCTCCTTATTGCTAAGGCTCGACTTTAATTCGATGATCTCACGATCCTTTCTGGTGAGTTCATCGTCCTTGACCTTGACCGCCTGACTGACCGCAATTTCCTTTTCGGACTCAGCGGTTGTAAGCTGTGCTTTAAGCGAAGATATTTCGCTCTCTTTTTCAGCAAGCGCCTGGTTTACCGCAAGTTTTTTCTCGTTTTCAAACTTGTCGATTTCAGCTTTCAGTTTTTCGATCTGCTTTTCTTTTTCTGAAATTTCTGCTCTATGCTGTATTTCAGTTTCTTTTTTATCCAGATCATAAGTTGCCTTTTGTTTGTCAGTTTCCGCCTGGAGTTTATCATGTATCTCTTTATCAAACTCGGCAGTCCTTACTTGTGCGATGAGTTTGGCATAGTCGTTTTCGTCTATCGTAAATGCTTTTTTGCAATGCGGACAGATTATCTCATTCATCTGACACGTCTCCCTTGATAGTATAATGATTGGTATACTCAATACACAGCATCGTCAGATCGTCAAACTGCTCCGCGTCTTTCACAAAACCACTCACTGCTTTCCTGACATTTTCAAGGAGCACTTCCGGCTTTGCATCAGGCTCTTTATTCAGTGCAGCTATCATTCTCTCAGTTGTGAACATCTGCTGCTTATCATCTGTGGCTTCGGGTACACCGTCCGTATAAAGGAACAGCTTATCGCCTGGTTCGAGCTGGAGCGTATATTCCTTATAGCGGATTCCCTCCATGCCGCCGACCGCAAAGCTGTGCTTATCCTTATAGAGGGCAAATTCTCCTCCTTTTTGTTTCAGCACCGGATATTCGTGTCCTGCATTGGCACAGGTCAGCCTACCGGTCGAAATCTCAAGAATACCGAGCCAGACGGTCACAAACATTTCCACCTGATTATTTGAGCAGAGGGCTTCGTTCGTTTTCGTCAGGATATCCGACACAGATTGTCCGAGCATTGCACAGCTTTGTAAAATGATCTTGGAGATCATCATGAACAGTGCTGCCGGAATGCCCTTACCGGATACGTCAGCCATGACAAGACACAGATGGTCGTTGTCTATCAGGAAGAAGTCGTAGAAATCGCCACCCACCTCTCGTGCAGGCTCCATCATCGCATAAATATCAAATTCATGTCGGTCGGGATAAGGAGGGAAAATATGCGGGAGCATGGACTCCTGTATCCTTGTGGCAAGCTCCAGCTCTGTGCTGATACGTTCTTTTTCAGCTGTTGCAGCTTTCAGATTTGTCATGTAGGACGCCACACTGTCAGCGAGACTTTTGACATTATCTGCCAGCACACGAAGCTCACCGTTCGAGCGGATGCGGACCTCATCAAATACAAGCTCTTCCGGTTCCGTATTCGCCTGCATTTTTCTTACGAAGGAATCGCTGCTCTCAGCAATTCTTTCTATCGGACCGGTCAGAAAACGCTGTGTATTGAACAGATAAGCCAGAATGACAACGGCCACAAATGAAGATGCTATCAGTATCACAGTCCGAAGGTAGCGGTTGAGTTCAACGTTTATCCTGCTGACATCAATTTCAACGCAGATAAGACCAACAGGCTTGTCATTACTGTCGAAGATCACACGGTATCCGTTCAGCATATGACCGTATCCGTCTGAATAGCCGTCCAGTGTTCCGTTTTCCCGGCTGCCGTTTTTTACAGCACCCCAGAGTATCTTCAGTGTATCATCGTGAAATGCGCCTTCTTCGCAGGGCTTTCCCATATAGGTGTATATCTCTGACAGCGGCTTTCCAGAGGATAATTCTGCCTTCGTTTTGGCATTGATCGCATAATGCAGACTGTGCATATCCTCAATATCATCAAAATACACCGCATAGAGATATTCGATTTTCGAGCTGTCCTTTACGGTATTAAGCTCTGACCGGAACTTTTCATACTGCTCCGGCATCTCACGGGCTGCGATCATATCACCGAAGCTGTACTTTACACTTGCCTGATACGCATATTCCAGAACCGTATCCGTATATGTTTCATAGCTTTCAGTAACGCTGTCGCGGTAGAGCTTATATCCGATTCCGGCGATCGTAGCCGTCAGGATACACATAAAAACAACTGCCGCCAGGGCAACTTTTGTCTTGATACTTGTCACTTTTTTCATGGTATCAATTCTGTCCTTCCTGTAAAGCAAACGTCGTGCAAATTGTAAGAATGTTCATTCCATCCTGATGAGAATACCGTACATCGTCCATCGTCTTTTTTACGAGGAAGATGCCAAGTCCGCCAATTTCGCGCTGCTCAGACAGCAGTGTCACATCGGGGTCTTCCTTTGAAAGGGGATCATACGGTACACCTCGGTCGATAAATGTAATCGTCACAGTCTGCCGCTCCGTATCGGTCTCCATACGCACAGTTACATCGCCAGTCTCAGACAGATAGGCATAATTGGCGATATTGACAAAGATCTCCTCTACGGCAAGTTCGATCTGCATCTGATTTTTCGGTGGGCACTCCATTTCTTCGAGCTGTTCATCGACAAAAGCCAGTACAGTATCGAGGTTATTGCTTACAGCTTCAATAACAAGCTCTTTCATGCAGTTTCCTCTTACTTGATATTCAGTATATCTGTAAATCCTGTTACCTCAAAGATTTCCATAATGTCTTCATTCGCATGAATGACTGTCATACTGCCCTGCTTGTTCATCTGCTTCTGAGTTTTCAGCAGCACACGCAGTCCGGCAGAGGAAATATACGAGACCCCAGTAAAGTCAAACACCAGTTCGGTAATGCCGTCCAGTGTGCCGTCAAGAACCTTTTCAAGCTCCGGTGCGGTTTGGGTGTCGATCCTTCCCTCGATTGCTAAGGTCAGCATATTTCCTGCTTTGTTCTGATTGATTGTCATGATGATCCATCCTTTCAGTTATTGGTTGTTTCACGCTTCCACGCTTCACTTACTAGGAAGCTTTCTAAGATCTGTTTGTCAATTTTACCGTGCTCTGCCATATCGGTGAGTATCGCAAATGCTTTCTCAGGCGGCAGCGGCGGTTTATATGGTCTGTCCTCGGCGGTCAGCGCATCGTATACATCAATAATGGTGAGCAGCCGTGTTTCCCACGGAATAGAGCCTTCCGTGAGATGATCGGGATAACCGGAGCCGTCCAGCAGTTCGTGATGTCCTACTGCCCATTTTGGCACAGGCTTGTAATCGCCGCGGAATTCCACTTTTGAGAGCAGAGTGCCTGTCCAGCTCACATGAGCCTCAATTATCTTCCGCTCGTCAGCGGTCAGTGTGCCGCGCTGTACGGTGATCGCTTCCAGCTCGTTTTCATCAAGCAGCGAAACGGTGCTGCCGTCTGCTGCAAAGCACTGGATTTTTGCGGCTTCCCGGAGCTGTTCACGCACATCATCCTCCAGAAAGCCGGCAGTATTCGCCGTGAAGATCAGTGCCTCGGCTTTTTCAAGACGTTCGCTCTGCAGCTGAAATTCTGCGGAACTTTCCGGATATTTCAGCGCTTTGATCTGCAGCATGAGCCTTGCCGTTTCTATACGGTGGCGGATATCCTTTTCCGCACTGCCAAGGCGTGTCGGCTTATCCATGACCTCCGGCGGCACAAGCAGTTTGCCTATATCATGTAGCCAGATGCTCATGAGCAGCGGTGCAGTATTTTCGGAAGTGAACTGTGAAAGCGTCCCCTTCTGCTCCAGCCATGCCAGATAGCGCTTTGCATACCGCACCATGCTCTTGGTATGGTTGGCGTTGTAGGAAGATTTTTCCTCGATAGCAGTTACCATGACCTCGACAAACGAGTTCATGAGGTTTGTCACCTGATTCGCAAGCCGCTTGTTGGCAATAAACAGCATGGTAGCTTCGGTGATGTCTGTGATCTGTGCGACGATGCCGATCTGCTCGCCTTCACTGCACAGGATATCCGCAGTGATCCGCAGATAATACATATCATCGTCACGGAAATACGGCACTGTTTTGACGGTCTTTTTCTTCTGTTCGACAGCTTTCTGCAGATCTGCAAAGAGTGCATCGTTTTCACCTGCCTGCTGCACCAGATCGGCAATGCTCATATCCAGCGCGTTTTCGGGCAGTCCGAGGATCGCAGCGGCAGCGGGGTTATGCAGTCGGATGCTGCCGTCAAAGCCGATCACAAGCAAGCCGTCCGACATATCGTTCAGAATGCTGCCGAAAATGGTCCCTTCATTTTTCATTGTGTTATCAGCTTTTCTATAACGATCTCTGTCGCATCGGATCTAAGCCATACCTTGACTTCATCGGCGATTTTGGCTATGATGGATTTTTCCAGTTCATCCCACTCCTCCGGTTTGGACTTAGGCGAAATGCTCTGACGGTATGCCTGCAATGACCAATATGATGAACCTGCCATTCCCGGTTGTCCCATAGCATCAGCCATATTGGTCAGGAATCTCTCATCTTCAGATGATTCCGCCTGAAGGCTCTGCCTGAAAAGCTCCCGTATCTTACCCATGATACCTTTTACATTCTGATTCTTTCCGCTCGTTGAAACAGAAAGGATCTTTGATTCCTGTTCTTTATTCAGGAACTTATCTGCGGATAGGCAGATACGGCACAGTAATCCTTTCTTTGTCTGAATGCTTTCCAGCCAGAAGTCACCGCTGAAACCGTCCAGAATACCGTGGACCATACTTATCATTTCCTCAGTTAGCAATCTGATGTGCATTGCAGCCTTTCCGGTAATATTATTGTACACAGAAAACTTTTCAGCTGTCTGCATTGCAGCATCGTGTCCTTCAATGGCACTGTTGATTTTAATTACATCTGTTTTCATTCGTATTCCCTCGCTTTTATCATATACCTCGAAGCCGCTATTTTCAGAGCTTGGGCTTTTCAACACTACCGTAGCCCAAGTAATACTTCATTGCCAGATCGTCATTACCGTCAATTTACAGCATTCCTCCGGTTTCCAAACGGAGGATCTCGCTCCGGAGGCAGATATCCTATCTGACAGGAGCTGTTTGATATGACGTTAATTTAGGCATCTGCATATTTCTAAGCAACCATTTATACACAATTTAATTATAGCACAATATCGTCATATTTTCAAGAGTTATACTCAAAAAAAGCTCCATTCAATATAATGGGAGCGGTCTTCCTTGTTGTCAGCAGACCGCTTGCCTTGATTTTTGAATATAGCGCTCCAGTTGAACACCTGCGGCCGGCGAAGTTGAACACTTGCGTCGCCGAAAATGAACAGTGTCGTCGCAGCAGTTGTACATTGACGTCGCCAAACTTGTATGATACAATAAATATACTTTACTCACAGGGAGGATAGGGCAACGCTGAGGAGCGACCTGAGCGTCCTGTGAGGTTTACAAGTAATGGGCGATGTCAGCGATATGCGGCTCGCCTTTTCATTACTTGGAAACGAAAGCGATAAACCTCGGGTTCGGGCAGAGCCCGATGAGCCGAAGGCTCCTTACGCTTCTGATTGTTCTACCTTCTTATATGAGAACACTCTTGATAAAGAGTTTAAGAAGTCTCATTCAAAAGAATTAAAGCTAATTGATAGTATTCTTTGGTACTATGAAAGGAATCAAGTTATAGTATCTGGACTGAAATAAAAAAAATCAAGCAAAACTCTTGATTTTCTCCGCAAAATTGTGTACAATACAATTTAGAGGTGAAAATAATGATTTTAACATCTTTAATGTTAACGGATCAGCTTAATAAGTATAGTGATCCAGCTGGTAAGATAATGCGTATGAAGAAAAACGGAGAATTGATTCAACTAACTAAGGGAATATATGAAACCGACAAAAACACACCTGGCTATTGTCTTGCGAGTGTAATATACGGACCATCATATCTGTCATTTGATTACGCATTGTCCGTTTACGGATTAATACCAGAAGCAGTTTATACTTTTACATCAGCTACATTCAGTAAGAAAAAGGCAAAGGAATACGAAAACCATTTCGGTCATTTCACCTATCGAGATGTACCTTCGGAAGTGTATCCTTATGGCGTTGTTATGAAGGAAGAGAATGGATATGTATATAAGATTGCTTCTCCGGAAAAAGCTCTGTGTGATAAGCTTTACACTATGCCACCAGTGACGAGTCAAAGAGACATCGAGAAAATGCTGTTTGATGACCTGAGAATTGACAAAATCGAATTCGAAAGGCTTAATTACGAAGATATATATCAAATTGGAGAATTGTATCATTGTAACAACTTGAAATATCTGATAAAGTATCTGAGGAGAGATGCAGAATGAACAATATGATTAGCGAGATGCTGAATAAATATGATGCCGGCGGTTTAACTGATAAAAAGAACGCCGTAAAAGAGATAATGCAGGAAATAGTTCTCTGTGGACTATCAAGAGCTGGATTCTTTAAAAAAGCTGCATTCTATGGAGGAACTGCACTTCGCATATTCTATGGGCTTGACCGTTTTTCCGAAGATCTTGATTTTTCCCTTATTAAAACGGATGAAACCTTTGAACTGTCAGATTATTTCCCTGTTCTAAAAAGTGAAGTAGCTTCTTATGGCTTAAACGTTGAAATAACAGAAAAGCAGAAAACTAAAGAATCAGCAATACGTTCAGCTTTTTTGAAAGGTAATACAAAAGAGCATATGCTTATGTTCTATGCTTCTGATCCGATAACAAGTTCAATAGCAGGCGATGAAAAGATAAAAATCAAGTTCGAGGTTGATACAAATCCACCTATTGGAGCAACATTTGAGCATAAATACCGCTTACTTCCTTCACCATATGAAGTAAAACTATACGATATGCCATCGCTTTTTGCTGGTAAAGCTCACGCAGTTATATGTCGTTCGTGGAAAAACCGAGTAAAAGGCAGAGACCTTTATGATTATGTATTTTATCTATCACATGGTGCTACAATTAATAAGGAACATCTGAAAGCTCGTCTCGTTCAGTCTGATGTATGGAAATCCGAAAATATTTTCACAATAGAAGACGCAAAACAAATGCTGTTTTCACGTTTTGATTCAATTGATTACGCTCAGGCAAAGGACGATGTTCGCCCATTTATAAAAGACACCACTTCACTTGACTTGTGGAGTGCGGATTTCTTTAAACAAATAACAATTGCACTAAAATAACAATTCTTAACAAACGTCAAATAGCCATTAAGTAACCAAAGGAAAATCAGTGTGTCACGGTGACACACTGATTTTCTCATTACTTGAAATAGAACACTTTACCCCGTGGTCTGAACGGCAGTCTCCTGCCCTCCGGAATAAGAAATGCGTGTTCGCGGCGTACTTTCAGATCACTTTCGATACCTGCATCGGTTATTATGAGTATCGGTCCGTCCTTGGGAAAATCCTTTGCATTCTCGATAAGATCAACGGCAGGCTGCAATACAGTTCCTCCCCTGCCCTTTACCATAACTCTGCCTGCAATATCCTCTGGCGCAACATACCCTATATCATAGGCAGCCGCATCACAAAACACTACTCTCACAAGCGGCACATCCTTTGCAACGGAATAGCTTGCGGCAGCTCCGAGAGCCTTGCCAATGAGAGTAGGAGTCATTGAACCGGAGGTATCAATGATAACAGCGTAGGTGCGGCTGTATTCCGGTATCTCAGGCTTTACCCAGTTCGGGCGGGGAATATCCGGAGTGCTGCTCTGTCGCCTGCTTGGACGAGCATAGGTGCGGTGCTTCTCAACAGGTGCAAACCACATATCGAACCACTTTGCAAGCTCCACATCCCACGGAACAGGCGGCATAGAAAGTGCCTTTATCTCCTCGATAAGACCTGCCGGAATATATCCCCTGCCGGTCGCAGTATGGTATTCAAGTCCGTTCCTGAGAGCGCTCTTGCAGAAATCATCAAGTGAAGTACCGCCGTTCCCGAACTTCTCCCAGCCGTTGTCGATAATGTCTCCCCTGCCGTATCCACGGAATGTTACATATTTCAAGTTCCGGCGAATATTCTCAATAAGCCGGTCATATATCTCCTCTGCCGACAGATTTTTCAGTTCCTGATCATACAGCAGACCTTTCTGCGGCATAACACCTATCTGCATCTCGTTCAGCCAGCCGTTGATAACAAAGTCACAGGCTACGTTCCAGAGATAATGGTCACGCCCGTTTCGCCGTGCGTGGTGCTGCAATCCGGCGTGGAGATATTCGTGTGCGATTACGAATTTCCACTCCTCAAGTGTCAACCCGGCAGCCGGATTTACATATATCTCACCCTTTACAACATCAACTGCCGCCACTTCTATCTCTGAATTGGGATTCACCGGAGAGACCTCAACGAGCTTAAAACCCATTGCAATACCGCCGAGCAGCGGATAGTGATTCACGAACCACTCAGCCGCTTTGTCCATTGTAGTCTTACGCTTACTGGTATTTCCGTTCTGAGCACCTGCACTGTCAATGACTGAGCGAACAGATTCGGCTAAAACATACGCAAATCTTGTGATATATTCATTCTTGCCGCTGCCATAAGTCAGCGGCTTTTCTGTGCCTGCCATATCCGGGTAATCCCCTGCTGTACCAAAGCAGTTGGTGTTCCCGTTTATATGTGCATCTGCAAGCTTTTCGTATATTTTCAGCTCAGTCGATGCAGTGCCGAACTCACTGAGTTTTTCAGTGGCAATATCAGTTGCGCCGAACTTTATATCCGCAAGGAACCGAGTGATATAGATATCGCAAGCCATATTCCAGAGCACAGGATCATAGTTATTCACCCACACCTGCTTTTTCTCGTTTATCTGCTGAAAATAGCCAGGCATACGGTCAGCATCAAAGTGACCGAAGCAAAGGTGGAGCATACAGTGAGCTATGATGTATGCCCACTCCTTCGGCGTTCTGTCGCAGTCCTTGTTGAGATAAACGTGACCTGACGAATATACCTTTGCAGGAATATTTCTACCAAGCTGGCTTTTCGGAACAATGTTCGTAGATATGCTAAGATGTCCGAAAAGCCGATGTTCTTTTATAATAGCAAGCCCGTTAAGGAGCTGCTGTTCATTTCTGGAGATCTTCTCCTCTTTTTTCTTAGCCATAATCACCTGTCATTCTTTATAAGTCTCGGCAGATCACGGACTATCTCCAGCATAAACCACTCCGGAAGCACCTTTCCGTCATCGGAAGATACTATCATCTGTGCAAGTTCAAGGTTTATGTGGGAAAGGTCCTTGATAAGCGCCTTTGCCCTGTGTGTGAGGTACTGCGCTGACTTATCCATTTTCTGCTTATCAACTGGAAGCTCCATAAGCAGCTTTGCACGGAAGCTCTGAGATACAAAATAAAGCACATCTCTGTCAGACGGATCGGAGGGAAATCTCTCCTCGCCCTTGATGATCTTGCTGAGAAGGTCTTTATTGCTGAGGTTCTTGACGAATGCAATGAAAAATCCTGCGTGGCTCGGTGAAACTGAACCGTATGCAAGTACTCTCAGTATGCTTTCCGGAACATTTTTCTCGCCTGCGCCGTATTCTTTCAGTGCATCACTGAGCATATGCCACGAACGGGGCGTAGAATAGGGTTCTTCCGTCTTCGGCGGCTCTGAAAAAAGGTGATCCGGACGCTGTGTTATGTAGTCTATCACCCACTGATGCAGCTCATTCTCATATGCCCAGTTGAGCCACTGCTGCGGATCTGCAACAAGCTGAACGTGAAACATACGGTTGACAAGAGCCGTTGACATAGTTTTCACTATCGCACCGTCCTGTGAACGGTTTCCGGCACCGATGACAACGCTGCCCTTCGGGAGATGATACTCCCCTATCCTCTTTTCGTGGATAAGGCTGTAAAAAGCCTTCTGCACCTCCTGCGAACAGGCATTGAGCTCATCAAGGAACAGTACATACGGTTCTTTCCGGGCTATCATCTTTGGCGGCATAAACTGTGAAGTCTCGCCGTTTATCTGCGGAATACCGATAATGTCCTCCGGAGCGAGCTGGCTGCCGAGAAGTGATACGCAGGGCAGTCCCACATCATCTGCAAATTTCTGAACAAGAGCAGACTTGCCGATTCCGGGTGCGCCCCATATGAACACCGGTCTTGTGGGTGAGAGGTTAAGAAGTATATCGGATAATTCGTTTTGTGTTACTGTAAAAGAAAGATTCATATTATCTCCTTATCGTTATGTCGTGAATTCCTGTTTGCTTTTTCTGATACCATAATAGCATTTGCTATGTACATTATTCTGTACACTTCCTTTGATATAATAATCTCAGAAACAGGAAAAGAGTATATATGTTATGAGCCTTGATGCTCTGATGTTCTATAAATTGACTAAGAGGTGGACACTATGTACGCTTATGAAAAGCAATATGATAAAGTTATCTATGTGCCGTCCGGTAAAAAAGGTATAGCTGACAGGCGTATCTTACTTGAAAAGCTCAATACTGACGGTGTCAGCAGCGAGGAAACAAGACTTATGAATGCTCTTATGCAGCAGAAAAAGCCTGAATTTACCAAAGGAACTGTATTCTTGTTCCCGGAAGGCACCTGCCCATGTATCACCGATGCTGAAACACAAAACTTTGAAATAGTAGAATATGCCAGCCAGAACGGTGCTGTTTTTACAAGTGAGAGTGTCGGAATATACATCAATGAATCTGCACTGGAAGATGCTCTTGTACCAATAATTGAAATTGGTTATAAAGGCTATGTAGTGATACTGAACCTTTACAAGCACAGAGGCAGCAAAAATCGCCGAAGGCTGTATATGGGATATTTCTGAGATCAGGGAGTGACGAATATGAAAAAGCCACGAATACTCGTTGTTTCATCAAGAGGCGCATTGCGCTATGTTATGGATCATTTCTGCGAACCCGGTGTTACGGAGTACCCTAAGAACACTGAGACTTACGCTGTAATATCAATACAGGATACTATCGGCAACGGTTACGGTTTTGAGCTTCGGCAGAATCAGTTCTGCAAGGGAGCAATCACTCTTTTCTTCGATGATATCGAGAAACCCGAAGCTGGTTTGAAGCTGATGGATGAAATTCAGGCACGGCAGATTATAGCGTTTATCCAAGCTAATTCATATGTTGATACTCTGCTTATCCACTGTTTTGCAGGAGTGTCACGTTCAATGGCAGTTGGAGCGTTTGCAAGTGAATTACTCGGACAGCCTTATACTGGAAGCCAAACATTCAACAGATATGTTTACGATCTGCTGAAAGAGGTCTATCTGAAAGGAGCGCACTTATGAATTTCTACGATTACATAAAAATCATTGAGTCTACTCCAGAAACCAAAAGGCTTAAATATCAGTTTGCCTGTGGCTGCCTGAATCCAAGCTATCTCCCTTTAAAAGTATCATCACTGAATGGCTGTACAGATAAAGTTATAAAACTTCCAAGCAAAATGATAAATCCTTACGGTAATGCAGTTAATGTTATATCTTTCAGCGAACACACTTTCAAAGGAAATACAACAGTCACAGATATAATCTTATCTCCGCATATTAAAGAGATATTGACCGGATCATTTTTCGGCTGTACTTCATTGGAAAGAATATATATACCCGAATCTGTAAAGACTATTGAACAAGGAGCATTTGCCGGATGCAAATCACTTATAGATCTGTATTTCGAGGGAACAAAAGAAAAATGGGAAGAGTTGAATTCTCATACCGAACGGCTTGTAGAAGAATTTGTAGATCTTATACCAGGTATGCCAGTTCAAAAAGTATGTAATGAAAAAGTAATACACAAATATGAGTGTGAAGAGCTTTGCGATGTATCTATTCATTTCAATTGCAAGTATCCTGAATAAAAAGCTTACTCAAAACTGAAAGGAGCGCACCTATGAACTATTATGAATACATAAATACAATCAAAGGAACTTCGGAGACACAGGGCTTAGAGTATGAACAAGCTCTAATGTGGCTTCACCCGGAAAAGCTTCCGCTGGGCGTTTTTTCGCTCAACGGCTGCACTGATAAGATCATAAGGATACCTGAAAAGGCTGTCAACCGCTACGGTCTGGAAGTCGCCGTAATTGGAATTGGAGGTGACGCTTTTCAAGGCAACACCACTGTTACCGATGTTATACTACATCCAGGTATCAGAATGTTGGGCGGCAGTACATTTAAAGGTTGTATCGCCCTCGAAAGGATATATTTCCCCAAGCAGATAAAACGAATAAGCAAGTATATTTTTTCCGGCTGTTCCTCTCTGACTGACGTTTACTACGAGGGCAGCTATGAAGACTGGAAGGAACTTGAACCGCCCACAGAAAAACGAATTAAGGAGTTCGGCGAGCTTATTCCCGGTACGCCTGTACAGGAAGTCACTTATGATAAGATCGTCCGCAAGCCCGGTATTGAAGCTCTAAGTCTTGCAACTATACATTTCAACTGCAAATTTCCTGAACAATAAACTGACTGCCCTCGAAAGAGGGCAGTATCTTATTCTGCGTAAAGCGAACCTCGGTGCTTGGGATTGCGCTTGTAAGCTCTTTTGTTATCCGTAACAACTCTGGTAACTGGATTCATACCGTTCCAGTCACGGCGCTTTTCAGCGTTGAGCTTTTTCTGCTCCTTCTTGCTCATTTTCTCGAAAGATACGAATTTCTCCATTGATCATCGACCTCCTGATCGTGCGTACTGATGCAGTATAACTGCTCAGTGTCTCCATATATCGTTTCCAAATCGTCTATATATCTGAATCCGTATTTTTCATACAGACCAGTTTCACCGCTCATAAGATAGAGCTTATCATAGCCAAGTGTGCCTGCATTTTCTATTGCTTTTCTTATCATTTTTTCCGACAGCCGTTTTCCCCTGTGTTCTTCTTCAATGAACACAAATCCAATGAACGGCGTATACGGTAAATCCGGCGGCAGCTCGTCCTTTTCAGTCAGAGTGCAGAAGCCGACCGGCTCGCCGTCCTCAAATGTGGCAATAACTCGTTCCCAATACTTAAAAGCATTTGTATGCATAAGCGTGGAGAGCTGTTTTCCGGCTCTCCACGAACATTTTTCAGCATAGTCTGCGACAGTTTTCCACATCTCGCAGCCACTGTTCAGGACTGATATTTCTATCATTCTTCACCTGCCTTGAAGTTGTAAATAGGCTTGATGATCTCGTTTATCTCAACTGTATCGCCGATATTGTCAACGATGTCCTCTATGGACTTGTATGCCATAGGACACTCATCAAGGGTAGCTGCGTTTACGGAAGTGGTATAGATTCCGTCCATCTGCTTCTTGAATTCCGACACAGTGAAGCTCTGCTTTGCAGCGGAACGGGACATAAGTCTGCCAGCGCCGTGGGGAGCGGAACAGTTCCAGTCCGGATTTCCCTTGCCGGTACAGATAAGGCTGCCGTCACGCATATTTATCGGTATGAGCAGCTTTTCGCCTGCATTTGCCGATACAGCGCCCTTTCGCAGTATCATAGTGTCAGTGTCGATGTAGTTGTGTATAGTAGTGAACTGCTCCTCAACGTGGAGGTGCATACCCTTGATTATCTCGTCCATCATTGCCTGACGGTTTATCATAGCAAACTTCTGCACTATCTTCATATCGTGGATATACTGCTTAAACAGTTCACCCTCGCAATAAGCAAGGTGCTTTGGTACACCAGCCTTGCCAGTATTTTTCAGTCTTCTGAGAGTTTCTTCTATCTTCTTTTCCTTGCCCATTGCCTTGTAGGATTCGATAAGCGCCTTCACATCGTCACGATTCTTAGCTATCTCACAGAATGCCTTCTCCTGATAGTACTTCGCTGTCTCAACACCAAGATGACGGGAACCGGAATGGATAACGATGTATATGCTTCCGTCCTCTCCCTGATCAGCCTCTATGAAGTGGTTTCCGCCGCCCAGAGTGCCGATGCTAAGCTCCGCGCGGGCAGACTTTATTCTCTCATAGCAGTACAGTTCAGTGAGGTCTATCTGTTCGCTATAACGGTGAGCCTTATCACGGATAGCAAATCCGGACGGTATCTTTTCATATATCAGCTTGTCCAGCTTTTGCAGCTCTATGTGCTTCTCCTTGAGACGTACAGTCTCCATTCCGCAGCCGATATCAACGCCAACGAGATTAGGAACTACCTTATCAGTGATAGTCATAGTTGTACCGATAGTACAGCCTGCGCCTGCGTGAACATCGGGCATAATACGGATATTTGCGCCCTCGCTCATCGGCTGGTTGCAAAGCTCGATTATCTGGGATATTGCGCTCTCGTCTATGACATCGGTGAATACCTTTGCGGAGTTGTATTTTCCTTTTAATTCGATCATAATTTTTCCTTTCCGAGCGCCCGATAAACAAAAAAGCACTCCCGCAGGAGTGCTTAAAAATGCGTGCAAAACGTCAGCACATGGCTGAACATATCGGGCAAGCTCCATGCTTATTAATAATGATATTTAGTTTTGATAATGATGAATAATTGTAACTGTAAGTCATAAGCTCACCGCCTTTCGTAGAATATGAGCCTATTATACATTGCAAAAGGCGGTTTGTCAAGACCTTTTTGAAATTTTCATTGTTTTGTTACTTTTCAAAGAGATTTATGACTTTCAGTCCTTTCTTTCGTGAAAGTTCCACTGTCTGAGCAGTTCCGCTCCTGTGTGCAGGATCAAGATAGCATATACAATAGTCCGAGGCATTCTCCACAAGA
Source organism: Ruminococcus sp. (assembly GCA_017525915.1). Lineage (GTDB taxonomy): Bacteria > Bacillota > Clostridia > Oscillospirales > Ruminococcaceae > Ruminococcus. Next base: position 33,964 of record JAFXSC010000011.1, on the reverse strand, counting down.
CGTGCATTGCGGATGCTCATACACCTACTGTGATAATGCTCTGAGGTGTATTCCACACTGTCTGCTCTCGCAAGTATATTCTTGAAGTCATACTTCTGTGTGGGATTCCAGTTTTTTGTCTGCTCTTCATTTGAACACGGCAAAACAAGGTGTAGTTTCACCTCCGGATGATCTGATCTCAGGCGCAGCACATTCATAGCTGCAATTGTATCAAATCCGACTGCACCTCCTGCATAAAAGTCCGTGACTTTCTCGTCTGTTACGAGCTTTTCAAGAATAGGATACAGTCTCTGTGACAGTTTTTTCGGATTTTCCGATATTTCTCTGTGACCTGTGAAGCAAGCCGATTTTCCCATAGTAAACATCTCCTTAATGATCGTGGTGGTTTTTCTTATCTGTATTCTACAACATCTTGTGTCCAGAAGTTTGTACTTTGCCTGTGGTATAATGATCTCAGAAATGAAAAAGGAGTGTATGTATATGAAAAATATCTTTGTTATCAGTCTTGATGAGGCAGTGAGAACATTTAATACTAAGAAGGAAAAATACGCTATTATCAATGTTTTCAAGGACGACTTCAAATACCGCAAGCCTGAAATATCCTTCAGAACAACTCACAGAAGAGAAACTGGCTGTGTAGATGTTGCCGATATTCCGATGGACGATGAGGGATTATTATTCAAGGTATGGGATGCGGATAAGATTATACGTCTCTGCGAGCGCTGCTTTGATCTTGATGATGTTTATGTTGTTCACGATGACAGATATAATGAGGCAGTAAATATTGCTGCCGAACTTGCGATATGCTATGATCTCAATTTTGCAGGTGCAGATGTACCTAAAAACGTCCATATTCACACAATGCTGAAGATAAAGCACACTCAGGTCAAATATTCTTTGCTTCACTGTCTTTCTCCAATGGAATACTGTAAAAAAATGCTTGAAATAATGTTTGATCAGATAAGATATAACGTATGCCACGACCGTGAATGTACAGTTGGAGGACTGGATTTTTTAGGTGCCAGGCAGTGTAAGATAATGTTAAAAAACGGTATGCGCCTTGATTTTGACGTTGAAACATTTCTTGAATCAATGTATCTTCCTGATATAGAAGATGTTGAATATGTGCAGTTCTATTATTGTGTTCCTGAAATAGCCGAATTATCGAGCTTTTCAGATGTTGGAAGTATGAGTTTCTCGATGTACAGTGATAATGAAGATGAGTACACAATACAGGATCATTATGGCAATGATTTTGGTTTCAACAGCATTGACGGCATAACCATAGGCGAAAGACCGATTCCTGAAAAATACAAGGATTACAGAACGATACAGCGTGACTATTGGGAATTCTACAAAAATGGAACTAAAGGAAGTGAGTATGCAAAACCTGAAATGGAAAGAGCTTACCTCGGAATGAAAAAAGCTGAGGAATTCCTTGCCGAGAGGAATGGATATACACCGAAATTCTGCCAGCTTCCAAGAAGATTTGAAGAGTTCGGAAGCTTTATTTATGAGGAATATGCTGAGCATTTCAAGCAGTATGAAACTATGATGAGAGAGAACAACATATGGAACGGTAATGAATTTGAAACCGCCTGTTTGTATGCTTCATATTTCTATATGGGTTCACTACTGGAGTGCGGACACTGTGAGAATATGACTATACTTCGCTGCTTCTTTGAACATCGTTATAAGGATCTGGAAGGACTTTCAGAGTTTGAAAAATTCTGGAATATTGACAAATATGTACCCACAACCAATGATGATCCCGTTAATTTGCTTTGTCTTGCTGCTTATGCACTGATAGAAACAGTACGTCCGTATAACGGACACCGAATACCTGATGATGCTTTTATGAAGTGCCTTGAAAAGATCTATGAACTGACCGAAGGACGCACGGAACTTAACTATGCCGTTATTCTGACTGGACTGTTTGCAGGTGCATACTGCCAGTCGCTTGGATAAAAGGAGAATACAAGCCTAATGAAAAATGAGTTCGATGATAAGCAGGTCTTGGAGATGCTCAATAAGTTCAGCACCGCCCTTGATCTGCTTGACGAATACGATCACCAGACCTTGAATAAGCCAAAAGGCAGCATGGCACTTTATGCCCTTGACTACGATGAGTGTCGTGCTGTCATAAATGCAATGAGATACTCAGCTGAAAGTGATCTTTTCGGAAATGAAAAAGATAACTCATTCAGGGGCAGCATTGCAAATATATTCCAAGAATTCAACGGTGTGATGATTTACCCTTCACTTGAAGAAAAAGCCGCACATCTTCTCTATTTCATAACAAAAAATCATTCGTTTTCTGACGGTAACAAAAGAATTGCAGCTGCAATGTTCCTATATTTTCTCGACAAGAACAATTCTTTGTTCCTTGACGAATTTAAAACGGTCAAAAGAATATCAGATCATACGCTTGCCGCTTTGACAATAATGATAGCCGAATCTCCTCCTACCGAAAAGGAAACTATGATAAAAGTCGTTATGAATTGCTTGGCAATATAAATACTAAGAGCCCTCAGTGAGGGCTCTCGTTCTGTTATGCTTTAACACATTTCTTATGAAACTCAATAAACTCATCAACGCTGAGCTGCGGCAATTCACCGTAAACATCAAGCATAAACCGGATTATAGCGGCAGTCCTCGCCTGCGTGTTAAGGCTCTTGGCAGGATTGAACTCAATGTCAGTGAAATGGCTGTATTTCCGGATATTCTGAATCTCATCCGCTGTCAGCGACTGCTTGACTGCGCTGAAATAGATATAGTCATAAAAGGCTGTTTTAGGCTCAGTCTGGAAGTCATTTCCGGCATATTTAAATCCAACTATTCTTCCGGAATTGCGTATCCGCTCGTCACGCTTTGCTTCCTTCGGGTGAACATCAAGCAAGTCACGGTACGGTCCGCCGTTCTCAAATATCTTCGAGGACTGAAACACATTCTCCAGTGCATAGCCGTCAAGTTTGAGGTTGAACGCACTGAGCTTCACTCCCAACGGATCAGTACCCTTAGTGCTTATTTCAAGCGGAACAGTAGAGCTGTCCGCAGCGATAAGAGCATTGTGCATCGCAGCAATAGAACGCTGCTTCTGTGCAAGTGAAAAGCCTGCAAACCACTCAAAGCTCACATCACGGCTAACCACATTGCTGTCCTTAACGTAAAATGCAGGTCTGACTGCCATATGATCAACCTCTTTTCTTGCGTGGTTCATCTATTCTTATCTTACAATCAGGGAACTTCTCACGCAGCTTTTCAACCATTTCTTCATTAAAATGCTCACTGTCTGTTTCAAACACTTTCAGTTCGTTCAGTCCAAATACAGGCGAAAAATCAGTAACATTCCCACACTCAACTATACGCAGTGCATATAGTTTATCATATCGTTTAATGAAGTCAATGTTATTGATATCACTGCCTGAAACTGTTATATGTGTTAAAGACGGAAAATGTTGGTAAATATCCGGTGTAAAAGCTCCTCGAATGAAATACAGATATTTCATATCAGGATAAACACTGTCGCTCTTACTGCATTTAACATCACAGCACCATAGTGAAAGATCCCTTAAACCTGTAATATCATAATCTGCAAGGTCTATCTTCTCAAGCTGCTTTTTCTTGCCGTGACCAGTATAGTGTACCGCCTTTTTCCCAGAGTTCTTCACCTCACGAATAGCTTCGTCCAGTGAACGAGCTATCCAGGAACGTATTCTCGACGGCTTGCCAGACTTCAAATATGTATGTTCAGCAGTTTTAAGTGCTTCTACTATCTCATCTCTGAGCTCCTGCGGCTTTATTATAACTACGGAATCAGCGTGGAATACAGCCCATGACTTAATAGCCTCACGGGTAGTTCTTACAGAGATAAGTTTCGTATCAGGATCGTCATAGTTTTCTGGTCGAGATATCATATCTCGTATATTTGAACTGCCAAACGCATCATAAACCGCCTCTATCCCCTCCGGATAGCAGAGCAGATCAAAGCTTTCAGGCTGACCGCCTTTAAGCTCCGGCTGAGAGTAGATATAACTCTGGAGGTTCTGATCTTTCACCTTTTTAAGCGCATCATTCTCAATACAATTTGATGATAACACATCAATGAGATCAAGCCTGTCCACACGAAGCACACTAAGTCCCTCATCATTCTCATATGAGCAGAGCAAGAAATATTTTCCGTTTGAAAAAGCAAGCTCATAGGGATTGATCACTACATTTTCTGCAAATTTGTAATCAAATTCGTAGCTGTCAAAACTCAGAATATAATTACAGGATATCTGTTTTCCCGTAAAAATCGCCTTCTGTACAAGTTCAACGCTGTCCACAGTTCCCCAGTAAACATCTTTTTTAATGTCTTTGGCAACGTGCGATCGCTTTTTCATTTCCTTCTGAAAATCCCCCGAACCGAGTTTAGCGATCTTATCTATTATAGCCGGAGAATCATCTTCAGTTACGACCTTTGAGTACATAATGCTGTCAATGAGGATACGAAGTTCACCGTCAGACAGAGAATCATCGCTTCTTTCAAGGTAGAATCCCTTTCTGCCGGCATTTACAAGGTTATATCCCTTAGTTTCAAGATCTGCGAGCTTTCTGTCAAGGGTAGTTCTTGTAGGTGTGATATCATAACGCTGTTTCAGGATTTCAAGCATACGCTTTTTCTGCATAGGCTTCTCAGGAGAAGTCTCATTAAGGATCTCAAGCACTGTTTCGTGGAAAAATGTTCTGTCACCGGTTCCCTTTGCCATAGTTAGCCCTCCTCTGAAAATAGGTAATTATCAATAATATCAAATACTTTTTCAAGCTGTCCTTTGCCCTTGAAACGATGGTCAGCACCGCCTATGACTTCAAGTCTTGCAAGCGGATTGCAGCCGCAGAATGTCCACATATCCTCCGGCAGAACAACGTCATCACAGTCACCGTGAACTATGAGCATTTCACGAATCATATCACGTTCAAGGATATTGTTCTGTTCAAGCTCAGTGTAGAAGCCGTATGGAACTTTGATCTTCCTCTCAAAGCCCATTTCTTCCCATCCACGCTTTTTGAAAGAGTCCATATCAGCTATGAACTTCTCAAAAGAGCGTTTCATATTCACTGCAGGCGCTCTTAGAACAATGACAGTATATTGCGGTATATCCGGCATATTGAGAAGTGTGACATAGCCCCCGAAGCTCGTTCCGATCACGGCTTCCGGCGCTGAAACTCCATAGAGCCTGTTTGCATATCGCATTACGTCGAGCATATCTTTCCGGCAGTTTTCAAGGCTGAAATAAATATCAGCATCACTGCTGCCGTGTCCGGGAAAATTGAATGCAACGACAGCCAGATTCTGCTTGCACATACGTTTTGCAAGCTGCCTTATAAAGCTGCTATCCATATCCCCGCAAAAGCCATGAAGTGCAAGGACATATCCGCCTATACTTTTGTCCGGCTCAAAGCGTTTGGCTTTAATTGTGTATGCGTTCTGTATCTCGCAAAGTTCAGTTTTCATAACGTTCTCCTTAAAGTTATTATATCAGTCTAACATTTCTATGTCAACCTCTAAAATGATTATACCGCATCTTATGTACAAAATTTTGGACACAATTTATAATTTAGTCGTTGACACTTTGTACAAAATGTGATATAATTTTGTTGATAACATACTTAAAGGAGTGGAATGTTATGCACGAAAAAATCATTTTAGCCCCCTCAGCAAATAGCACGGAACTGCTCCGTACACTCGCGCGTTACGGAGTGAATACGCTCGGTCTTCGGATAATGGGCAGCACCGAACTTGCAGAACACGCACTTATGCACTCCGGTGAAACTATAACCGAAACATACCTGAACGGCAGCAGTCAGGCAGCACTTATATACAGTTTACTCGGCGAAATACCATTCTTTTCAGCTGCCTCATACGCCGATGCCCAGAACATTGCAAACACACTTACTACGCTCCGTCATCTTGTACCCGAAAGCGAAGCCGAAGTAATACACGAAATAATGAAACAGGGCGAATTCCCTGAGAACAGCACAGCTCTTGCAGCCATTTATGATAAGTATATCCTCACACTGAAAAATAATAAATACATAGATAGCATTCAGATTATCCGCAGAGCGATCTCAGATTCAGCCCCTCTCTCTGCTGAATTGATCACACTGAAAGAATACCCACTTACTCCTCTTGAACAGCACCTTGCTGAAAGTATTTCCGGTGGAAACACACACGGAACTGAACTGTGTGAGCTTGTTAATGTCAAGCCGGTTAATAAAAAGGTAAACTCTATAACTAAGGCTTACGGCGCTGAGAATGAAGTCGAAAGCATAATCTCTGCCATATACAAAAATGGACTTCCGGTTGACAAGTGTCTGATTGCTTTAGCCGAACCTGCAAGGTACTCACAGCTTATTTATGAACTTGCAGATCAGTACGGCATACCTGTTTCTTTTGGCTGTGGACTGCCTATTACAAACTCCAATCCAGCACAGGTATTATGTAACCTTAGCAAATGGATGACTACCGGGTATTGTGGAGTCGATTCACTTACTGAACTTGTTAGCAGTCCAGCTTTTGACGATAAAAAACTCCGTGAACTGCTTGATATCAAATCCGGTAAAGAATTCGGAGAACTATTGCTTATTGCAGGCAATCTGCGTCTTGGCACTGATGAAGCAGTCAACAATGAACGCCTTTCCAACTATGAAACAGCATATCCGGAAAAAGCTGAAACAGCCGCTAAGCTGTGGAAACTTGCCGCTGAATTCCAGCGTGGTATTTCATATATTGTTGCTGAATATTCAAGAATAAGAGAAGGCGCTGCCGGAAAGCTCGACCGCTCCGCTCTTGACATTATCTGCCGTGAACTCGATTCATTTTCAGCTTTTGCTGACGGCGGTATCAGTGAGATAATTCCAGATATTCTGAGCCGTAATGTCTGTGCAGAAAACAGCAAGGGCGGCTGCCTGCACGTCTGTACCATATCTCAGGCTTTGAGCTGTATGCGTGAAAACCTGTTCATCGCCGGACTCTCTGCCGGCAATTTTCCCGGCTCTCCAGCTGAAAACTATCTTGTCCCAGACAACGATATGCTTCTCTTCGGAGATAATGTTCCGACATCTGAAAATATAGTAATTGCCAACAAGACACGTCTGCTTGATGTAATGAAGTTTGCTTCAGCCCTTGATTCTGAAATAAAACTGAGCTATTCCGGATTTGACACCTCTGAACTGAAAGATGAGAATGCTTCCTCAGTTTTGTTCGAGATCTTCTGCGAATACTGCGGCGGCTCTGATATGAAAAGCTTTGAAAAATCGCTTATTCAGACCGGATATTTTGACAATAATATCGGCATTTCACGGCATATCGGCAAGGCTTACACCTCCGGTGCTGACATCGCATTTAACTCCGAAAAGCTTGAATCAACTGTCAATATCAGCAGTGACATTGTACTGTCCCCTACCGCTGTTGAAACATTCGATGAATGTCCGAGAAAGTTCTATCTTAAATACATATTGAACATAAAAATCCCTGATACTGATGATGTCTTCACAGTGATAAGTCCCCTTGACCTTGGAAATCTCGTCCACAAGCTTCTGGAGATCGACGCAAAGGAGCATTTTTCTCCGAAAGAACTCTACAAGCTTGCCGAAGACTCATTTGACCGGTTTATTGCAGGAAGACCTCCTGTCAACGAGCATAAGTGCAAGGAAATCCGCAGTCAGTTCCTTGAAATGGTTCTGAACGGACAGGCTATGTCTGCAAAGAACAGTATTATAGAACCGGAGCTGAAAATTGAACCAGTCGAGATTGGCGGCGTAATGCTTCGTGGCAAGCTCGACCGCCTTGAGAAGCTTCCCTCCGGCGAATACATAATAGCCGACTTCAAGACAGGCAGCCGCATAACACACAAGGAGGATGACATTGAAAGCTGTTTGCAGGTTCTGCTCTATGCCGCTATGCTGAAAAAGGCAAAGAATATAACTGTCAGCCGTGGAGAGTACCGTTATCTGCGGTACAGAAAGTCTATCACTTGCAGCTTCACCGAAAGTATCGAATACGCACTTAATGAAATTCTCGGCGAATTTGCTAACGCACTTAAAACCGGTGCTTTCAGCACATCAAATAACTGCACCTATTGTGAATACAAGAACATCTGCCGGAAGGAGGAAAGAGAAAATGGCTGAGATAAAAGATATGGACGAACTTGCAAGAGAGCGTATATCCACCGATATATCCACGAATTTCTTTGTTGAAGCCGGCGCAGGCTCTGGCAAGACCACTCAGCTTGTTGCTCGAATGACCGCAATGGTCAGGGCAGGCATCGACGTGCGAAAAATATGCGCTATCACCTTCACAAAGGCAGCTGCAAGGGAGTTCTACAAGCGTTTTCAGAAGTCACTTTCCGAAGCAATAAAAAATACAACGGACGATACCGAACGCCAGAGATACACTGAGGCGCTGAACAATATCGACCTCTGCTTTATGGGTACTATCGACTCATTTTCGCACCTTATCCTCCACGAACACCCGATGGAGGGACGTATTCCATCCAACTCCTCAGTAAAAGAGGACGGCAAAATGACAGCGGTATATATGCGTGAATACGCCCGTATCGTCAACGGTGGGTACGGTGATGAACTTCTTGAAAAATACAAGCTGTTCAGCAAATTTCAAAGACGTCCTGAAAAGGCTTTCTCCTCATTTATCGGTAACTTTATCGAAAACAGGAATGCTGAACTCATTTTTCCGCCCTCTAACGGTACAGACGTAAATGCCGCTGTACAGGGCAAACGTGCCGCATTTTTGCAGGCGCTTGAATGTGCCAGAGAACACGAGGAGTACTGGGGCAAAGTGAATGAGTGTAAAAAGCCCAACGAAACGCTCCGGGCGAAATTTTCGTTACTTAAAGCCAACTGGAACAATGATCCGGCGCAGATAATGGACATTATTAGAAGTCTTGATAAATTCCGTCTCTCTGTTGATCCGGCAGAGATTGGTGTGACTGCTCCTGACATATTCACGCCGTATATTTCCCGAAAGAAAATTTCTCATTACTACATCGACACTAATGAACTTGCAGTTTTCAGTATTCTCTCTGAGATGCAGTATTTTGTTACGATTGATTTTCTCAGTTCAGCCGCGGTTAAAATTGCTGAGCAGCTGCGTAGTAACGGTGAACTGACATACTTTGACTACAAGCTCTATCTCCGCGATATGCTGAAACGTGACGCTGAAAACGGTGGCAAACTCATTCGACATATCTATGGTCGTCACAGCTACTTCCTCATTGACGAGTTCCAGGACACCGATCCGATGCAGGCTGAGATATTCTTCTACCTCAGTGCCGAAAAGCCTGTTCCGGACTGGCGGAAATGTGTGCCGAGAGCCGGTTCACTGTTCATTGTGGGTGATCCGAAGCAGTCTATCTACCGTTTCAGATCAGCCGATGTTACGTCGTTTTTAGGGGTACGCCAAATCTTTGAAAACGGCGCAGGTGAAGTGCTGCATCTCACAAGGAATTACCGTTCAACAGTACACCTGAAAGAATGGTTCAACGATAAATTCTCTGTACTATTGCCCTCCGAAAGTCCGCAGCAGAGCAAGTTCAGTCGCATACCAATTGAGGGCAGCGATAATGACGGACTTCTGAATGGCGTTTGGTCATACGAAGTTGCTATCGACAGAAATTCGGTTGTTGACAGCGAGCAGAGAACTGCCGATGTGATCGAGCGTCTCGTCAATAATCCTGCCGTAAAAATACAAGTTAAGCAGAACGATGAGCCGAGAATGCTCCGTTACAGCGATATTATGGTCATTCTTATCGGAAAGGATAAGATAGTGAACTATCTCCGTGAATTCGTGGAAAGGTCAATACCGGCAATGGTCGAAGGCAAGATCTCTTTCACTGACTGTCCCGCGTATATGGCTATGGTAAGCATTATGGAAGCGCTTGCCGCTCCAAATGATCAGGCGGCGATATACGGAGCACTAACCAGTGCTATTTTCCGCATTTCTGACGGCGAGATAACTGACCTCAGAAGTAAGGAAATGTGGCTTAAACTGTGTAATTCTGACAAGCTGCCGGAAGATTGCGGTGAACGTGTTTCAAGTGCATTTGCAGTGCTCAAAAGGCTCTCATCAAAGGCAGGATATCTCTCCCCTGCCGCCGCATTCAGCGTGGCTATGGACGAGCTGAGAGTTCTTGAAAAAGCCAGTACAGGAAATCTCGAATACCTATATTATGCACTTGAACTGCTCCGTGCTGCGGAAGTTTCCGGTGAAGTATCAGACCTGAGAACTGCAAGCAGTTTCTTACGTTCTCTCATTGACGATAACGCAACAGAGCGCTGCATAAGTCTTACGACAAACGCCGACCGTGTGCATATTGCAAATCTTCACAAGGTCAAGGGACTTGAAGCTCCTGTGGTGATACTTGCTCAGCCAAGAAAACAAGATCACCCAGTACACCACCGCACTGAAAACACTTCCGAAAGCAGCAAACACTGGGTATTCAAGCTTTCAAGTGGCTACGGAAGCACAACATTCAATTGTGCGGAAACAAGCGCTTTTGAGGCGGTCAGTGATATTGAACAAACATATATGGATGCAGAAGATGTAAGGCTTCTGTATGTTGCAGCAACCCGTGCAAGAAATGCGCTGATAATCGCTGAGGCAGTGAAAGCTGACGGCTCAAGAGCAAATAAGAACCCGTGGGAACCTTTACTTCCAGGAATTGACGGTGATTTATTTAAATGTGTGCCGCCCAAAGCAAATACAACTACTGTCTCCAAGACTGTTATCAATGCCAATGAGTTTTACAATAAAGCTGAAAACGATGATATATTCGCAGAAGCAGTTTCTAAAAAGAATACTTATGAGATAAAAATACCGAGCCAGATTAAACTGAATACGGTCACATCTGAAAGCACTGAGAGTGATGATGTTCCCGATAAGGGAAATGCTGCCCTTGTCGGAACAATGGTACATCGACTTATGGAGTTTATCGTGTCAGCAAAGCAGCTTCCTTCAGAGGACAAGCTTATAAAGGATATATTGAACAGCTACGGTACTGACGAAGAATACGGCAAGCTGCTCTCAAAGGTGTATAAGCGTGTCACCAACGGTGGATTCCCACAGAACAACGGTATGCCGGAGGATATTCTTGCAGAACTGAAATCCGCTGAAGAGGTCTACTGCGAAGTTCCATTCTGCCACAAAGTCAATGAGGTAGACGATACTTTCAAACTCTGGAACGGTATTATCGACCTTCTCTACAAGAAAGACGGCAAATGGCGTATTGTAGACTACAAGACCAACTACGAAGCCAATCAACTTGATTACAAATATGCTGAGCAGCTTAACGCTTACAAAGACGCTTTCAGGGATATTATGGACGAAAACGCTGAAGCGATGATTTATCATATTGATGTATAAATATCAAAAAAATATTCTATAATACGGAGGATAAATATGAATGGTAATTCAATTGAAATAGACAGTGATGAAAGAATTAAGAAGCAATTTGGAGACTTTGCTGAGCATCTGATAATGTTTCTTTTAGGAGCAGAGGGAATGTCGGTTGCACATATTGATCATGTAGGTGCCGATTTATTTGCTACAGATAGAAATGGTAAAAAATATGCAATTTCAGTTAAAGGCAGACGCTTTAAAACTGATAGTCCAACTTATACATTTACCGAAAGCAATATTAAACATTTGACCGAAACTGCTAAAAAATGGGATATGAATCCAGCTATCGCTTTTGTATTGATTAACCATCACGAAGAACATAGAATAATACGTGTGATAATAATGGCCCTTGAAACAATGAAAATGAAAGGTGAAGATTCAGAGATCAAATATATAAACAAAGTTCAACACGGATATAGTATTAGGATATCCAATGACACCTATATAACTCAAATCAGACAAGATAAAGAGCTATACTATTCCGAATTAGAATTCAATGCATTTAATCGAAGTATTCTTTTATAGCGCAGCCATATACACAACTAAGTGTTATTTACCATTTTGCTATGATTTTATCACAAACGTATATGCCATAAAACGCAAACCGCTCCCAAATAAGGGAGCGGTTTGTGTTATATTAACCTTCTTTACTGAGTTGCAGCAGTCAGTTTCTCTATTTCAGCCCAAAAGTTCTGCTTCGTAAATCTGAATTCAAACGGATAAGTCAGATCTCTGAAATTATGCTCAAAGTTTTTCATTACAATAAAGTCACCGTCCTCCTCAAATCTGCAATAAACAGACCAACAGTCGCTGAAACCGCATTCTGCGCAGCAATACAGGTCAATGACCTCATCATCTTTAAGAGCTCTTGCGAACTGTTTACGCATAACCTTTACAGAGTTTAGTCCATAATCACCTGTCAATTCGGGATTACCTTCCTCATCAAAATAAGGCTTTTCTATTTCTCTGATCATATCAAGGAGTGAAACACCATTGATATAATAATCCACTCCAAGATACTGAGAAGTATCTGCCCATGACGGACACTTTGCCCATACAAGTCGCACTTCAAATGTATCGGTTTTAGCTATATCCATAACCACTATCCTCTTTTCAATTATTTTCATCATTATCGTCTTCAACAAACTCTATTTTGCCGTTGATCATAACCGGTTTCAATGGCTTTGGAGGTCGCTTGCTTTTCTCCCACGCCTCGATTATCTGATCAGCGACGAACATATCAATATCGTCTGTTGATTCTTCATAAGGCAGTCCGAGACATTTCATAACAGCATACCTGAGCGTTCTTGCACGGGAGACATTATCGTAAGAAACGATAACCCAAGTACGTCTCTTCCTGTTTTTCTTGATGAACTCCACCACATCATCAGCATGATAACTGTTGAACCGATAACACTTTTCATTATCATAATCAGTTTCATAGTCCAGCCAGAGAATGTCCTTGCACCGCTCAGTTCTCATAAAATTGAACAAATTACTTCCGCTATTTCTTGTAGAGATCATAACATAGCCACTGTTATTGCTGTCACGGAAGTATTTATAGCCTTCCTCAAAATTCATTGCAAGTATTGTCTTCATATTTTTCACCTCAGATATATTATACAAAAGGCTATGTACAGATTGCTGTACATATCTTATGTTAGAATTGATTCAGGAGGTGGAATATGAAAGATTTTATAGGCGGTTCAAAAATGGTCAATTCACTCACCTATGAATTCATAAATGAGCTTGACAGGATTTGCAGCGAGGGACACGAAATCCTGATCGGCGACTGCTTTGGTGTTGACCTTCTTGTGCAGAAATATCTCAATGAACGAGGCTATACCAATGTTACCGTATATGTCAGCGGTGATAAAGTCCGCTGCAATTATGGTGATTTTCCTGTTAAGCACATTCAAGTTTCCGAAGATGTCTCAGGCTTTGATTTCCGCAGGCAGAAGGACATTGCAATGGCTCGGGATGCAGACTGCGGACTTATGCTCTGGGACAGCAAAAGCCGTGGAACAGCCGCAAATATCGCTGAGCTCAAAGCTATGCACAAGGAGGTTGTGGTATATGAATCCTCTCCGGCGTGGAGTATTCTGGGTGACTGACATTGACAGCCCGGAAATGATAATAGTATCGGCAGAATGTGACATTCAAGGGAACTTCCTTGCCCAGCCAGCGACGGAAATGCTTGCTGATAACGGCTGCGAATTCAACCATAAACGTGTGTGGGAGACTTTCAGCCGCAGCGAGAAATATAACTATTATCCCAGAGGTCGGGTGCAGATAAGGCACGGGAAAGCAACGATATACTGCAATCCCGTGCTGTGTACCGATAAGATTATCGCAAAAGTCACTGACGCTTTGGGGCTTTGCACCGAGAACGGCATAACATCTATAAGAGTAGTTGCTGACGGTTCGAAGCATTATAAATACTCTGAGGAGTTGTAAAAGATTTGTTAATTGCGTATAAAACACATTGACTTTTGTTGTGCTGTGTTATATAATATGTTTATAAGCTTGATTTGCTTTACCAAGAACATTAAAGATAGACAGGAGGCTTGTTAATGAATGAAATCGAAAAGAATGCCATTAAAGAATTTCTGTTTGACATAAACTGTCTAAGAAAACTCGACAAATGGGCAGATGATTTTAATCTGTTTGATGTCTTAAAAATAACAAAAATGGAGATACGTCACAGTAATATATTGGCTTGGCTTTTTGATCCAAACGAAAGTCATGCACTGGGCGATGCGTTTATAAAAGAATTTGTTCGTATACTCTCGGAAAAGATTGATGACGATAAAACAGATTGCATTTCTCTTATGCTCCAAGACTTTTATTCTTATCAAGTGTATCGAGAAGCAAACCATATGGATATTGTTCTTTTTTCAAGAGAAGAAAAGACAGCTATCATTATCGAGAATAAAATATGCTCTGGCGAATCTAAGCATCAATTAACAGACTACTATGAAAAAAGTCTATACGAATTTAAAGATTGTACTGAAATCCTATATGTTTTTTTAACACCTTATGGTATTGATTCGAGTAATCCTGAGCGCTGGATTTCTTATTCCTATGAGGAAATAATCGAGGCACTTGAGTGTGCTGTTGAAGATAAATTACTTAGATCAGAAGTATCATTGCTAATAAAAAACTATATCGAAACAGTGAGGAAAAATATCATGCGTGAAAGAGATGAAGAATTAATTCGTATTTGTAATGATATATATAATAAGCATCGTACTGCATTGCGTTTGATTTTTGATAATGCAAATATTGATAATTCAGCAGAATCCGAGATAATCTGTAGTGCATTACAAGAATTGAGTAATAAAGGCTTGATTATTTACGAGGGTAATAATAAAAGATTTTTCGCAACACAAACTATGGATAAATTTTTGCCACCATTAAACTCTCCAGATAGTTCATGGGGAACAAATTACATCTACTGGTACTGGTTTGAAAAAATAGATGATCGTTTGATTATTCATTTCGAATTAGGCGGTGATAATCTTAATGAAGAACAATTACAACATTCAAATCTTTTGATTAAAGCAGCAGGTAAGAAAGAACGTAAAGGTTATAGGTATTATCGAATTTTTTATAAAAGCGAAAAAATATCTGAAAACAATTTTGATGAGAGCTTAAGTAAAGCAGTTGTTCGGTTGGTTAATGCTGCACTTGAAAACGAAAGAAAACTGCTCGAAAAAGCAGCTGAATTGCAAAATGATTAAAGCAGAGAATCTCTTTCTGCAATCATACATTCATAACATTCCACATCATACAATACATTCCCAACCTCTTGCTTAATAAGGTTGGGATCTCTATAACAACTTTTTATACTGTCTGGGTTCTATCTAAAAAGGTCGTGATACTTTGGCATACATTACTACTAAACTTCAAACCGTCAAGAGCTATCCTACATACCAGTTCCACGCTTTTACAGCCGCCGATAAGCTGCCTGCGGACAGCGTTTTCCGAATATGTGTCCTTGAAACTCTGCGCTGGCTGCGTCACCGTCTCAACAACTATGACAGTATCCCGGAGGAGCTGAGTGCTCCCGAACCTGAGAACTACGCAGACTTCTCAGAAGATCAGCTCCGCTCATTCAATATCAACATCGGTGCCAATATGGATTGCACCTATATCGCAAGCAAGGGTGTTTGGTCGTTCCGCATTTCCGAAACCGATACTGGCGAAAACCTCGGCAGCGACAATGAACGCAAGCCGGTGAACGGACGTATTTTCCAGACTGAGATATCTTTTCTGAAACGCAGCGGCAATGTTGAAGTCGGTGTTCGGACGATATGCTCCGAGCCTGCTGAGTGCAATGAACCCTGTGCGGTATTTCGTCCGGCTGTCGTTAAGGCACTTGCGGAGAATCCGGAAGTTGGATTCGTGACGGAAGGCTTCCGGCTTGACGGCAGACCTCTTATGGTAACCAATCAGACTGAGCTGAGAAACCTTGAACGTCTTCTCACATCTGATTCATTCGATATGCCGCTTGCAATCATTGCTGACAGCGGATATGAGCAGTCGATGCCCGAAACGATAGTTCAGCCGGATACTACTTCCCTGTCATTCAAAGGCTTTGGACAAGCTGTTTTTACTGCTGATCTGAAAGCAGATACTTCAAAAGTCAGGATCGATTGCAACGTAGTAAAATCATCTAAGCCAAAGGCTGAGATTCCGGACAAAAAACCGGTTCAGACTGAAATAAAGAATACCGATAAAAAGCAGCCGGTCCTGAACTACGAAAAGCTTGCGGCTAAGACTATGGGATTTGCTGTTGTATGCTTCGTCAGTGAGAAATGTTTCAGTTTGCTGCAAAACAAACTCGGTATAAATATCGGCGAAAATGAAGTCATCATTCTGACGTACGGCAACGAGATCGAAAGGATAAGATATTCCCCTGCCACCATTGAAAACATTGGTGACAGGCTAAAAAAAGAGCTTCGTGCAATGCTGAAAAGAAGTTCATTTTCCTATGGAGATGTGCTTTTCTACTCAGATGCAAGGCTTGCCGACCTGCGTGAACAACGCCATGAGAACATATCCCTTGAGGACAAGCTAAGTATCTATAAGCAGGAGAATTCTCAGCTCCGTGAGCGCAACCGTGAACTATCTCAGCAGAACACCGACTTGCTGCTTAACGCTGATAGCATTCGCTCGCTCCAGAAGCAGCTAAAAACTCTGCAAGATGAAAAAGAAGCACTGAATATCTGGATAAACAATCAGATGGAACAGTCCGCAAAGAAGGAGTCCGCTTATCGGAAAGCCGCTGAAATAGTTGAATTTTACCGTACAAAGGCAAAAGCCGCTGCTCACTTCCCTACCGAAAAAGACGAAGTTTGCAGCTGGGCAAAGGACTGCTTCTCCGACAATATAGTCATTTCCCAGCGTGCTGAAACTGCTCTGCGGAAGTACAGCGGAGCCCTTGATACAGCCATTCTCTGTGACGGTGTATACTACCTCAATGCCTATGCACAGTACAGGCGCGGTGAGATCACAAGTGAACAGCTTGCTATGTTCGCCGAGAGCTACAACTGGGAAGTTTCCGGCTGCGGAAGCGGTGCGCTCAGAGTACGCCGTGACGATTATGAAGTCACTGTTGACGGCGAAAAGTATCTCCTCGATATGCACCTCAAATACGGCGTAAGTTCACAGGTCCTTATCCGTATCTATTTCTGCTGGGACGATAAGAAAGGCAAGATCATAATCGGCTATATGCCGGAGCATCTTGCTACGGCTTCACAGAGCACATAAAAAAGTTCCGCCCTCATTTTGATATGAGGGCGGCTTCTTATGCCTGCTTTTCGTTGAACATCTTTTCAATTCTGACAGAATTCTCTGTTGGCTTTGGCAGTCTCTGAATAAGAGATTGATAGAACGACTTCAAATCATTATCATTGATAATAAAACCAACCTGTTGATTATTCAGCGCAATTTCAAGGAGCATATCTATCTCATCAGGCTCCCAGTCGTCGATCTTACTAAGCTTCTGGATTATTGTATGCGTAGTTGTGAAGTTTCCGCTGCCGTTAAGAGAGATTATAAGATCAAGTCTTTTGCGCTTTTCCTCGTTGTCCTGCTTTCTTGTATCATTCTGGTCACGCTCGTCCTTACAGTCGTAGTAGATATTTTCAAGCACTTCATTAGCAGCAGTACGGTCAATTATGGACTTCACCAGTATATCGAGCTTTGAGCCCTCAGTATAATCGGCAGGAGCGAAGTATTTGATTCTCTTGTCGTGAAGCATTTTATATACTTTAGTCTTGTCGAGCGTATCGTTGTTATATACGCCGATAGAGTGACCGCCGTTAGTGTTGACAAGCTTCATACAGGGGATATCCGTATCACTGTCACCTATATAGACCATATTTCTGAACGGCACACGTAGCTTCTCCGGCGGGAAATAATCATTTACACCGGAATCGTTGACATCAAGTACACCTTTCTCAATGCGGAACAGGAACTGCGTTTTGTTGGTATAGTTTATTGCCTGCGCCGGCCATATCGGTACGCCTTTTTCGTCAAACATAAATGAACTTGCATATATCTTCTCAAATGCACCGGCCTTGGCAACAGAAGTGCCTTCTATCATTTCCTTCAAACCGGAGGAAATAATATAGTGCTCAACGATAACTCCGTGCTCTGCGCCATATTTCCGAATACGCTCGAACCATTCTTCTACGCCCGGAAACAGCTTTACCTTAGAGCCATAGTCTGCAAGGCTCTTTTTAGTCAGCAGAATACGTCCGCGGGCTTCGTTCACCATTTTGTACATATATGCCAGGTTGGAATCCATTTCATTGGCTTCTGCAAGTTCATCTGTTTCCTTCCAGAATGACGGTATATCGCCGTCATACACTGCTTGTATGTAGCCCTGCGCCTGCATATCGTCAGGAGACAGTGTCTTATCGAAATCGTAGCAAATAGCCAGTACAGGCTTGTCCTCTTTAGTTTTTCTTTCAATTACCATAACTTCCACCCCTTAAAAAATACGGTTTATGTTATTATATCATTTTTTGGACAATTTAGCAAGACCTATACTAAAAGACTGCCCTCACTGAGGACAGTCCTTATCTTTATGCTCCCCTGTCGGCTTGCTGTAATCATTCTTATCATGGTTAGGGTAGTTCGTACCATAAATATTGCAGCGGTCAATAGCGCTGTCAATGAGGTACTCATTATTCGGATCATAGTCAGAATCATACTTATAGTCTGCAAAGCATCTTTTAAACACTTCCCTGTTAAGCTGTTTCTTTTTGCTCATACTATCGCCTCCTAAAATCCTATCCGGTGATCATTCTTTTCTTTCTTAGTAGTCATTACCGGCATAACGAAATCGTCTGCCTCCAGTGTAGTGAGCTGCTTGTCTGTCAGTTTGTTAAGGTTCTTCTTTGCAAGGCGCTGTGCCATTCCCATAGTTGCATTTTCAAGGAGATTTCTCACAAATCGTCCGTTGCCGAAATCATGGAGCTTGACCGCTTCTCTGAATATCTCCTGTGCCTTTTCAGCAGCCTTCTTTGAAAGCTTCAGATTCTTGTTTTTCGCCATAAGTTTCAGTATGTCCATAAGTTCACTTTCGCTGTAATCAGGGAAGTCAACGTGAAACGCAATTCGGCTTCTCAGTCCCGGATTCTTTTCAAGGAACTGTCCCATTTCCTTTGGATAGCCTGCAAAGATGACTATGGTATCATCTCTGTGGTTCTCCATTTCCTGAACTATTGTATTTATTGCTTCATCGCCAAAGCTGCCGTTCCTGTCATCAACAAGAGAATAAGCCTCATCAATGAACAGTATAGAGCCTTTGGCTTTTTTGAATGCTTTCTTAATAGTCGGAGCTGTCCAACCGACATACTGTCCTACAAGATCAGCACGTCCGACTTCAATGAGCCTGCCGTTTTCAAGCAGTCCGTTATCACGGAATATCTTTGACGTAAGTCTTGCAACTGTGGTCTTTGCAGTACCGGGATTGCCTGTAAAAATCATACTTCTTGCAGGATTATCCATAACAATATCACGCTCTTTATACACCTGCTGGAGCTTAAAGAAATTCACTGATCTGTTTATCACGTCCTTTACACTTGTAAGTCCTATCATCTCAGCAAGCTCACTTGCAGCTTTTCCGTCAGTTTCAGCTTCTGTCCGTTTTGCCTCTAACTTTTCACATCCTAAATACGCAGGATACAGCTTGTTTCTAAGGTATTCTGCGTAGTAATCCTCAAAAATATTGTCAAGCTCACTGATATAATATGTATCAACTTCCGGATCAAGCTTGTCCAGCATATCTCCGATATTATGGATATCCTTTTCAGCCGCAAGCTTTCCCAGATAGTCTGCACATTCAGCTCTGCCAACTGCCGTTTCTCTCAGTCTGACGAGCATAAGATCGTCCTTAACATAAGATGCAATTGTATTTTCTGCCATTCTGTCATTGTGGCTTATGTGAAAAATGGTAAGAATATCGTTTCTGTATTTTCTTGCGTGTTTGCAGATATCCTTGATCACTTCCTCAGATGCGTCAGCATATTCTCCGTCAGATCGTGCGGTATTAACAGATGCTATAACCGTTCCGCCTTTGAGATTTGCATATATAGCGTCAATAATGTCCCCTCTGGAATCAAGTATCATCTTCTCAGAAATAAATGCAGTTCTTCCGGACACAAGCCGGTTTGCCTTCATGAGCTTTCCGACAAGGATATACGCAGTTTTACGCATACTCTCAGTATTGTTCTCCTCAAAAAGGTAGTGAACAGGGTGTCCCATAAAGCTGTCACAAGTGCAGGCATCTATCCGCTTTGCTTCCTCACGAAGCTCCGGCATACTTCTGAAATCAGCATAATCTGCAAGGTCAGGAAGCTTGTCCGGCTCGACAATATGCTCATCAAGTGCCATATATCTTAATCTGTCGACCTTCATAAGATCGTCTATATCATCAGGCTTGTCAACGTCACGGCAGTTCCTTATGTCACGAAGCACCTTCTCAGCCGATATTTCGGTAATGCTCTCGATATTTCCATTAATTCCGAAGGACTTCCAGATAGCCTCACACTCGCTGCTGAAAGCCTTATCGCTTCCGTTTCCGCCGATGATAAAAGTGCAGTTCTTGCATCTGAGACTTGTTACAAACATACTGAACCTGTCCTCGTTTCTGTCACAGTATTCCTGACAGATATTGCCTACCTCGTTGCAAACATCGCTCCAAGCGTCAGAACGTGTTTTAAGTTCCTTTTTCATAGCTGCCTTACACTCAAAATATCTCATACCGTTCACCTCTTTCTGTATATATAATAGCACATCTTATGTCCAGATAAATGTGCACAACCAGAAAGTGTGAGATAAAAAATAATGCCGCACGGAAGTGCGGCAATTATCATAATCTCGGATCGGTAGGCTCGCTCTCCATTGCGAGAACACCGAATGCACACTGGTTTATGCGGTAAAGCGGCTCATTTTTTACGAATCTTTTCAGTCCCTCAACTCCCAGTGCGAACTCTTTCAGCGCAAGATCACGCTTGCGTTTCAGCGAACGCTTTTTCAGTCTCGGCAGGTTCTCCCTGCTGAGATACTCAGCTCCATAAATAATACGCAGGTACTCACGTCCTCGGCACTTCACTGCCGGCTGGAGCAGCTTCTTTCCGTTGAAAGCGGTATAGAATTCCGGCTTTACGACCATTCCCTCGCCGCCTTTTCCGGTAAGTCCTTTCCACCAGTTTATTCCGGCTGTGACGCTTTCATAGTCCTCGGTGTCAACGTAAATATGCTCTGTCATCATAAAGATGTTGTCAATGCCGGTGATGTATTTCTCAATATTGTCCATATGCCATTTGTGCGGCTTGTCAGTAAATACACTTCCCTCGCAGGCAAGTATATGGAACGGCGCTATGCGTATATCGTCAACGCTTGTGACCTTCCAGCAGTAATTACCGTAAGCCTTGTAAAAGCCCTCGGCTGCTCGCTGCTTGGAACCGTATTTATACACAAGTGTCTCGGTGCTTACCGAATGCTCGGTATTGGCATCCTTATCCCTTTCATAAGCCTTAAACAGCTCTTTCATCACTGTATCAAGGCTGTGAACAGCGGCGTGTCCGGTAGCAGCATACTGCTCCTTTATAAGTACCTGAGCCTTCTCGCTCCACGGCATCAGTTCAGCATCAAGGCAAACCCAGTCCGTATCAAAATCGTTCCAGAAACCGCTCTTGTCAAGCACTTTATCAAGGCGGTCAAGCAGCGCATTCTCAGTGTTCCTGTCATCGAAAAATCTTCTTCCGGTACGGGTATATATCATACCACGGCTGCCATCATCAACTCTGAAACGCTTCTTCGCTGTCTCTGCATTCCTGCACAGCACCACAACTGCCCTTGAACCCATATGCTTCTTCTCGCAGACAACATTTCTGATGCCGTTTTTCCGGTAGTACGCAAACGCTTCAGTCGGATACTCAAGGTAATCCGGCTCTTCACTTGTCTCGCAGGGAGACATTGTGGGCGGGAGATATATCAGCCAGCGAGGATCAGCCGAAAATCTGGACATCACCTCAAACGCAGCGGCAGTATTCTCCTCCTGAACAGTTATGGACGGGATAAGCTCAGTCTCAATACGGAGCTTTCCCAGCAGCTCCTCTGCTACAGGTATATCGTCCGCAGTATCACTTACTGCAAACGGTCTTGCTGGCTCGCTATAAACCTCCTTTGCTGCAACGCTCACCGTTGTCATCTCAGGATAGCGCAGAGCGGTAAGAATTCCGCCAAATACGCAGCCAGTGTCGATACAATAGGTGTTATTGCGGTTCCTCACCTCCCCTACCGGTGTGTGACCGTACACGATCACAGCTTTTCCACGGTAATCGGCAGCCCAGTCCTTACGAACAGGCATACCGTCCTCTTCTACTCTTCCGTCCACATCGCCGAATATACAGAAGTCACGGACAGCAGCAGATGCCCTGCCGATATACTCCGGCTTTATTCCAGCGTGAGACACAACAAGCCTGCCCTCATCGAAAACGTAATGGCTCACAAGTCCGTCAAGAAAATCGCATACTTCCTTCCTGAACTCAGGTGTCTCATTATCAATTTCAGCGATCGTCGTATCAAGTCCGTTTTCAGTCCTTACGTTCTTTCCAAGCAGATACTTTACAAGCTTAACATCGTGGTTCCCGGGTACTGCTATTGCATTTCCGCTTTTCACCATAGACATAACTGCTTTCAGCACATCGGTATTTCTGTTGCCCCTGTCACAGAGATCGCCTAAAAATACGGCTTTTCTGCCCTCCGGATGAGCATAGATGCCCTCATCATTCTTCATGTAGCCAAGCCTGTCAAGAAGCTCTGCAAGCTCATCAAAACAGCCGTGAACGTCGCCGATAATATCAAAAGGACCGCTCTCCTCACGCTTGTCATTCCAGAGCTTAGTGCGCACTATCTCAACATTATCAATATCATTCTCGCTTACTACATAAACATAGCGGAAGCCCTCTTTTTTCAATATCCTTATACTTGAGTGGAGCTGCTCACAGTGGCGGCGGAGAACGCCCTCCGAACACTCCCTGTCACCACGCTGAGCATTGCGCTCAATGAGAGTTTTCAGCGGTATATCAAGCACGATTGCAACGGCGTGAACATTCTGCTTCTTAGCAAGATCAAGAATATTTTTGCGGGGATTCTTCTGTAAATTGGTGGCATCAATAACGGCGGATCTGCCGAGTGTAAGGCGCATATCAGCAGCCTTGAAGAGCAGCTCGAATGCCTCATTGGTGACGGACTGATCATTCTCGTCATCACCTATCATTCCTCTGAAAAAATCAGAAGAAAGCACCTCTGTGTCCTTGAAATACTTGTGTGCAAATGTAGTCTTTCCGCTTGCAGATGCTCCTACAAGAGTAATCAGTGCAAGCTGTGGTATCTCAATCCTCATAACTCAAACACTCCCATCTGCGTTGGTGCGCCTAAATTTCCGTCCTCGTTTCCAATGCCTGTTATTTTAACCTTGTAACCGTATTTTTCGCATACGCTCTCAGCCCACTTGCTGAACTTCTCCCTGTTCCACTCAAATCTGTGGTCATCGTGGCGAAGCTCTCCGTCCGGCAGGAACTGATAATTGCTGTTGTACTCAGCGTTCGGGGTTGTAACTATGACCGTCTTCGGATGTGCAAATTCAAACAATACACGCTCCAGAACCGGCAGTCTCTCCTCGTCAATATGCTCGATGACTTCAATAAGCAGGCAGCAGTCATAGCTCTCAAACCGCCTGTCACGGCACAGTGCGGATGCCTGTATGAAGTCCACCTTATCCCGCTGAAACTGCGGCAGCTTTTCAACTCTTGCTTTGGCAGCTCCAAGTATCTTGACTGCAACGTCGGCTTCTGTAATGCGAACTATCTGAGGCTCGGCTGCAAGTCTTGCAGCATATTTTCCCTCACCGCAGCCGAGATCAAGTACAGTTTTGGCACCACTGTCAAGCACAACCTGTGCCACGGTATCAATGCGCTCTGTATCAAGTCTCTTATGCTTCGGTGAATCATTTTCAGAGTCCTCATCATCTGCAAGCTGTGTAAGCGCTGACTTCGTAATACTATGAATATTGTTGAAATATCCTCTTACGATAGTCTCACGGTAAGGGTGATTCTTCAGCCACTCACCGCCGTGACTGAGAAGCTTCTCAACCTCAGAATCATCTATGTAATAGTGCTTGTTTCCGTCAAAAAACGGTATCAGCACATATAGGTGATTGAGCAGTTCAGCAAGTCTGACTTTGCCTTTCAGCGTTATATTTATATACGGGCTTTTGCCCCACTCATGGAATCTTTCATCAAGCATTCCCCTCTCAATGTTCACTTCATATCCAAGCGGCTCAAAGATATTCCGAGCATCTTCATCACTCTCGCAGCGAAGCATATATACAGCTGCCGTAAGGTCAATAGGTGTATCTGCAAGCTCCTGTTTCTTGTCACATCTGCCCTTCATTGCAGTTCCGAAAACACGATTAAGTGCAACGCTCATAAAGGAGTTGCAGGTATACGGGCGGTCATTGACATATGTGAAAAGTCCTGTGTTCGGTGAATTTTCTTTACCCTTTGCAAGATCAACAGAGTTAATGTCAAGGACCAATGCGGCAGTAGTGCGTTTATTTGTTACCTCCGGATAGAAAACATAGGCTTTGCCGAACGTAAGCTCGAATTCCTGAGCAGAGTTCGGATTTTTATGGAGAAGATAACCAAGCTCCTGTGTATTTTTGCCCTCATATGTGATCGTAATAAGCATATTATCACTCCCTGTTCTTTTCTGATTTCATTCTATCATATCTGCTGTCCGGAATCATTTAATTTTTTCTGCCCAGACTCAACGTCCCTTATTTTCATAAGCTCCGGATAGCGTTTATACACCAGCCAGCCGTAAAGCATTGCAGGGATATGTCCCATAACATCTGCATTTTCCTCATTAATAACAAGCTCAGGACAAGCGATCCTATTGCCATTATTGTCAACTCTCCACTTGTCACCAGTACTGTCGATATAGTAAAAGGTATCAAGTTCATAGAACGCAGCAAACCGGCATATTGCTTCGATAAATCTTGCTTCATCTTCATAAGGCGGATATACAATGTATGCTTTGTCATTATTAATATAAATATTGCTAATTACCGTATAATCCGGATTTATCACTTTGATTTTATGCCTTACATCAGTTATCTCAGATGCAGGAATAATAGCACGTCCTCTCATATTCTCACGCTCCTCTTCGTTTCTGTAAACATCTTATCACAGCTTATGTCTAAATTATTATACGCAACAGATGCTATACTCTTTTCAGGAGGTGGAAATACAATGAAAAAACCCAGAATCTTAGTTACATCTGTTGACGAGGCTGTAAAGTATGTTCTGAAGCATATCCAGTACGAATACGCAAAAAAGACTGATACATATGCCGTTATTTCGATTCAGGATCCCGGCGGATTCGGTTTTGAATTCAACGAGACACGCTATTGCAAAGGTGTGCTTACAGTTTATTTCGACGATGTTGAAGAGCCAGGCGGAGGATGCAGCCTTATAACTTCGTCTCAGGCAAGACAGATAGTACACTTTATACAGGATCATATGGACGTTGATACTCTTCTGATACACTGCTATGCCGGAGTTTCACGTTCAAGGGCGGTTGGTGTGTTTGCAAGATATATGTTCGACTTACCGCCTGTTGAAGACCTTTCTTACAACGAGTATGTATATTCCCTGCTGAGAGTTGTTTACGATAATGAACAGAAAGGAGACTGATATGGATATTTATAAGTATCTCAACTCACGGGATGTTGCCAAACACTGCCGCCAGCTGAACTGGCGGTTCAATGCTCTTGAAATGGCATTTATCATCAATGACTGCAAGACTTTGCCGCTCTGTGAAAAGCATCGCCTTTACGCTGAAATAATGGATATTATGCCAGACGTTAGTCTTTCTAAGCATTTTCAGCAAATAGGCTGTGAGGCAAGTTTCTTTGAAACTCTTAGAGTTTATATCGATAAAGAAAAGCAACTACTCAATAAGATAAAAAACGGCGGTCAAGATAAGGTATATACCTATGTTTTTCATAATGAGAACGATGATGAACACTTTGAAAGCCGCGAATTATATCCTGATTACAAAACTGCTGTAAAAAAAATGTATAAAGATATTTATGCCTGGCTTGAAGATAAACCTGATTTGAAATACTACGGTACTGTTATTATGCATACTTTGGGTAAACGCTCGACCTACGATGTATTGTTTGATCAAAATGGAAACATCATTAACATTTCCGGAAATTACAATACGGAATGCGATGATCTCTTTGAACTGTTCTGGATATATATCCCTGTACCATTCAAAAAAGGAGATATACTTGTAACAGCTGATAAAAGTCAGCTACGTAGGCACAGAATGGTGTTGAAATCTGTCTGCTACTGGAACTACCCAGAAGAAAAACTTGCACATCGAAGCGAACGAGGTGACAGCAGTGATATGACTGCATATGGCTATTGGGTAGATGAAAGCGCTCATCTCTACGATGAGTGCCTCCACGATTATCACAACCTTGAATACTATACCGGTGAGATCAATGGCAACGATAGAGTTCTGAAAGCAGTAAGTGCCTGTATTCAGAATGAGATAGACATTGCAATGCTGCTTATTGCATACGAAGCAGTCCTAAATGAAAGAATAATGAAGAATACTTTCCCTGGTTGGGACTACCTTAAAGAATGCTACCAAAATGCAGGCATTAGCGATATATATGAAAAACGTGAGCTTATCAAGAATTATGAAAGGAAGAAATATGGAACAAAATACTTCATATATTGATTCTTCAACTCTGCGAAAAATGATGGAAGGAAAGGAACTATCTCCGGCAGTAGAGTGCATACTTATCTCTCAGTCAACCTGCCGTTCTCTTGATGATAAAATTAAAGCCATTCGTGAACGACTGGATGCCCATTCTGACAAGGAGCTTGCAGCCGGTGAATATGAATGGCATAATAAGGATTTCAGAAAGAGAGCTGAACAGTATCTGCTGTACCTTACGATAGCTCTTAATTGTCTGAAAGTCGCGCACGACGGAACAGTTTTCGTTATTGAGAATGAGAATTCTCCATATGACGGAGCTATATTTGATAACTGGGATGATGCTTTCAAAATAGCCAGATCAACTGCCGAACCAGATGAATACTATCGCATTTCTGAACGTGTAAGGAACTCTCTCCGCTGTCTCAACAGATATAATATCAACCCGCAAGACGAAATATATGGGATAGACGTATATAATATGCAGCATGAGGAGGAACTGCACCACGCTTTCGCCGAAATTCCTCATAATTACAAAATCGGAGACATTATAAGCTATGGCAACAAATACGCTGTTATCACCGAGCTTACTACCTATAAGAATAAAGCCCGCACAAAGCCGCTTGATGACAGCGATATGTCATTCTACGCTATGCAATTCGGCAGTCTTGATTTTCACTCCTGCGGCGGTGCATTTGGACATATTCAAGTCCCTATACTTAAAGCTGAAATGGCTGATCTTTCTGACTATCCGGGATGTCCAAAGCCTTTGCGGATGCTCAGTAATGTCCTTACAGGGAAAATGAGTATTCCAGATTTTATAGAACTGTACAGCAATAAGGTTGATATTAACGAAAAATGGTTATGAATATCCCCGCCTTTAAGAGCCTTAAAGGCGGGGATTAGTATGTCAGCGGCTTGTAACCGTACCTCAGCTGCTGATTCAGGTTTTTATTGTGATTGTTTTTACTGTTTTAAACAGATAGCCGACTTTGTGTATCTTGCTACGTATCCATAACACTAAACATTATCATTTACAATAGGTGACACACTACAAATAAATAACGGACGACTTAAACATTAACCCCTGACTTATGATATCTCATAAGGAATAGCGAATCACAAACGGAAAACTTAGTTATATATCGACCTCCATTTCTACGGTGCTATTCACATAATCAAGAGCTGTCTGTGCTTTGGCAAGCTTATTATAAAGCTCTGTATAATCCTTTTTTACCTGTTCGATATCATAGTTCACATAGCGATAGTCAATAATGTTGCTTCTGTATCCAGACATTTCACGCACTTTAGGAAGTACATCCTTCATTTTCGCCAACCTCGAACAATTGGCTGTAAGTTGAGGAATTAATACAAGCATCTCGTCGATCGTAATGTCAAATTCAGGAATAATAGTAGTAGTATTAAAAACATTGATAATATGCTTTAATTTTCGTATCTTAACCTCTACTGCGTTCATTTTCTCCTTCATAGCATTGTAATCATAGTCTGGACGTGCATATTCAGGATCTTCATCGAGAGATGCAAGAAAGCTTCGGGAATTGTTTTCACGAACCTGAAGAGCACACAATTCTTCTTTGAGCTGACGGAGCAACTTGGCTGCCTGTGCGGATGTCATCTTCATAATTTTCCTCCTCCTAATTCTTTTCGATTAAAGTGGTTTTCGTTTTTCTGTTATCATTATAGCACATGGTATGTACAGAATATTGGACATTTTACAACTTTATTTATTTTTGAGGATAGCCAAAACTCTTATAATGAAATAAAAACTTATAATAATTGGGGTTCTATATCAAACTTAAAACTTCTCAATTACAAGAAAATGTAAAGTTCATTCTTCAAGATAGCTCTAAACTGTCTGAAAGTCGCGCACGATGGCACTGTTGTTATTATAGTAGTTATAAAGACATTCTCCATCCTATTTGGATGGGGAGTGTCTTATTTAATGACTAAACTCGAAGGAGCTATGGACGTAAATAGTGAATCGGAAATATGTGAAAATGTCGAAAAATCTATAAAATCGGCTCGTGTAAAGCATTCTAATACTACTAATAAAAACAATTTAGAACAAACATATAGAAGAGGCGTAGTAATAGCCGCAGCTGGAATTACTCTAATTAATGTTGCATTACTCGTTGGGCTCTGTGAAAAAATCTCTGTAAAATCAAAAACTGTGATAAAAACGATGCGTGGGAGCGGCTTGAAAAATAGCCGCTCCGATTTTTTACAGTGTACAACTGATACTGTAATTTGTCAAGGTTCTGTTGATATCAGCTTGATGGAATGAAGTGCAGCGGAATGGAATCAGGCTGATATCCGGCGGCTCAGCCGAGCCTGTCGGGGTACATGATCTCAAGCTCGCCCAGGACTTTGCCCCAGTTTCTCAGCGGCATAGTCCATTTCTTAGCTATCTCATGCGTTGCCAGATACAGAGCCTTCAGAAGCGCCGTATCGCTTGGAAATACGCTTCTCTGCTTGTTCAGACGGCGATAGCCGCTGTTAAGACTCTCGATAGCGTTGGTTGTATAAATGACCTTTCTCACGTCGGATGAGAACTTGAAGATCGGCGATATAACGTCCCAATTCTTGTACCAGCTCTTCATAGCGTTGGGATAATCGTCTTCCCATTTTTCGATAACTCGGTCAAGAGCTTCAAGAGCAGCGTCCTCGGATGGCGCATGATAGATCGTTTTCAGGTCGTTAGCGAACTCCTTCTTGTTCTTCTCACCAACGTATTTCAGCGTATTCCTTACCTGATGAACGATGCAGCGCTGAAGCTCGGTCTGCGGAAACGCCGCTGATACGGCTTCCTTCATGCCTGTGAGTCCGTCTGCGCAGATGACAAGAATATCCTTAACGCCGCGATTTTTCAGCTTGTTAAGGACTCCGAGCCAGTACTTGGCGCTCTCGTTTTCGCCGATATGTATTGAAAGAACTTCCTTGTGGCCTGTTATGCTGACAGCAAGGATCACATATGCAGCAAGCTTCCTGATCTGTCCGTTATCGCGCACTGAGAAGTGTACTGCGTCGATGAAAACTATTGGATATACTTCGTCCAGCGGTCTCTTCTGCCAGTCCTCTATCTGCGGAAGAAGACGATCTGTGATATCAGATACCATTCCGTCGCTTACTTCAAAGCCGTAGATATCCTCGATAGTTTCGCTTATCTGGCGAGTTGTCATGCCTTTTGCGTACAAAGCAATTATCTTCTGATCAATGCCGGAGATATCTTTCTGACGCTTCTTTACGACCTTTGGCTCAAAACTGCCGTCGCGATCCTGCGGCACTTCAATTTCAGTTTCTCCGAAGTTTCCGCGAATCTTCTTTGTTTTCTTACCATTGCGGGAATCGGGATTATCGGAACGCTCATATTCCTGATATCCCAGGTGCTCGTCCATTTCGGACTCGAGCATTTCCTGGATCGTTCCTCCGAGAAGGTCTTTGAGAGCATCCTCGATATCCTTAGCCGACTTGATGTCGTATTCCTCAAGCAGCATTCCTATGATATTCTTCTTGCCCTCGCTCATCGGTTCTCTTTTTCTTCTTGCCATAAAAAATCAGCCTCCTGTGACATTAATTCTATTTTATCACAGTTAGCTGATTTTTTACAGACTTTTTTTCAGAGGCTCACTCGTTGGCGAAAAAATAATCAAAGAAAGACTTTCTCCCTGAACAATAATTCAAAATGTATTATTAGCTGCGGCTGGAACGGAACATACGGATATATAGATGTTACGCATCCAGAGGCTTTGCCGGTTGGAGATGTTACTGACGGTAATACACTGTATTTCAACGTAACAAATGGCGAAATACTGGACTATAACAATGGCTATGCTGCTACCGGTTGGTACTTGCAGAATCAATACTACAATACTACTGATAATTCTGGTAAAACATACAGCGGTTGGTATGACGGTGAACAATGCACCTACGGAATATGGGATAACGGAGTATTGACTATTCCTTTCCCATATCTTATCTATACCGAGGATTGGTTCAGTATTCTTCACAAGTACGACAGGATCAATGAATGTACGCTATATTATACAGTAAACAGGAAAAAGTCGTTTGATGACTGTATCAAAGATTCACTGCTCAGTCTTGAAGGCGAAGAAAGCCTGTACAGTTATTATCTGACCTTATCGCCGGATACCGAACCTCAGTATTATGGTATGCATCAATTGGGAACATCACCGACTTATTACGGATATGTAGATCTAATGGAAAATCACCTGATACTACACGGATACGGCTACGAAATGAAAGAATGGAACAAAGCTGACTGTGCTTTTAATACCAATGATGAAGAACACTCCGGTATCAGTATAATCCAAAACAGCGGCTCAAATGTCTATGCAATGGTTTCTGGTGAGATAAAGCAGGTCGGAGACAATTACTTTGTTCTGCAAGGTTTTGAGAAGGACCGAAAAATATTTATGCAACCGGCAATAGTGTATGTAAATGTAGACACTTCAGGATTAAACGATGGACAGGAATTTGAAAAAGGACAGGTTATCACGAAAACCAATAACAAAAGACAGGAAATGAGATATTTGGAGAAGATACCTTCATATTTGAACAATCAGGTATTTGTATCATTGCTCGATAATGATACAGGCTATGATTATCTGAATATATCATTTTTTGATTTAATGGACTATCGCAAACCTTCCATTGATCCGGAAATAATACTACCCTTATCAAGTAAAAACTAAAGCAAAAAAGGAGAAGCACTATGAAATTAGATGAATTAGAAAAACAAATCGAACAAAACAATCAGAAGATCCAGAAAAAAGAAGCTCAGGTCAAGCGCATACAGGCTGAAATTAAAGAGCTAAAAAGTAAAAACGACCAATTGAAAGACGATATGCTGCTCCAACAGATCAAAGGACAGGTTCCTGACTCAGAACTTAGCAATTTGATACTGGTTAGCAAACTTATCTCGGAGAGTGGTCTTTCGACTAATGAAATCAAAGAAATGTTTCAAAAAGGAGACGATAAGAAATGATATTTAAAAGACTGGCGGTATCTATATCCGCAGCAATCCTTCTGGCATTAAGTTGTTCGCCGGTTCAGAGCTTTGCTGCTCCTGAACAGCCAACTACTGTCGCTGAGGCTTCAACAGCTGAAACAAGTCCTGCGTCAGAAACAAATGAAACAACGACTGATCCTGACTGGCAGAAACTACACGACAATTATCAGGATGAAATATTCAAAGCTCTTGAAGAACAGGAGAAAAATGAGAAGAAAACTCCGGATGATTACTATAACGATCCATACTACGATACGGACGGTAATGCTGAACTTATTGAATCAAAGGGATATAAGGTGATCTATTCAAGTTCAGAACTGCTCTTTACGGCAGTAACGACAAAAGGCGGTCACATTTTCTATATTATCATCAATTATGCCGATGAGGACGGCAAGGACAACGTGTATTTCCTTAATAATGTAAGGAACACTTATGGACACTATAAATTGTTGGAATAAACCGCCCTCACTCACGCAAGGGCGTTATGCTTGTCAGCAAGCTCCTTATCGAGGAACTTGTAATAGATATGAATTTTACGAGGCTTTGTGCGGCCCATGTTCTCGTCAACGGTCACATAGCCGATCAGATCAAGGCACATTTCTCTTGTAAGCTCCGTAGCTCCTGCATACTTACGCAGACGGCTCATGAACTCATCCACATCGGCTTCGTCCTGCTTGTCAGCCTTTTCACGCTCCAAGATCACTTCGTACTCCGCAGAGAGCGATTTCTTTTCGGTGCTGTACTTTTCAAGCAGATTGATACAAACATCTTCGGGAACACGACCGAGGACTTTATCCTCATAGATACCCTGAATCAGCTTGTCAAGCTCGTCCAGTCTTTTCTTGACCTCAGCTTCACGCTTCTTTTCCTCAGCGGAACGGTTTTCGTGCTGTCTGGACTTGTATGCCATAAACCTTGCTTTTGCATCTGCTTCACGCAGTACCATACGGCTTTTCGCCTGAATGTCGGCAAGCACCGTGGCTTCAATAAGATACTGCTTGATGAAGTGCGTGGAACACACATCACCGCCACAGCGACTATGCAGACCACAGGTGTAGGCAGGCTTACAGCCTTTGCCGCCGTTGTGCTGCCGCATCTTTGAACCGCAGGAATCGCAGTAAAGGAAACCCGAAAGCGGAGCAGTAACACCCTTATGGTCACGCTTGCCCTGGCTCACCGATCTATCGACCTCACGGCACTTGTCCCACAGTTCCTGGGTGATGATAGGTTCGTGGTTGTTTTCGACCACCGCCCAATCCTCCGGGCGTTTCTGAACGATCTTGTGGTTCTTGTAGCTCACCGAGGTGGTACGCAGTTGAGCGAGCTTGCCGAGGTAGATCGGATTTTTCAGAATACGCTGAACATTGATATTGCCCCACAGATGTGAAGTGTTATGGGGATTCGGCTTGCCAAGTCGCTGATACTGATAATCGGACGGCGTGGGGATATGCTCTGCATTGAGAATATCGGCTATCTTTTTCGGGTTGAAGCCCTTAGCCCTCATCTCAAAGATACGGCGGACAATAGCGGCGGCATACGGATCAATGATCGGAGTATTAAAGCCGTCATCGCTCTTGAAATAGCCGTATGCACAATAGGTGCATTTATACTTGCCCGACCTTGCATTGCTCTCAAACACGGCACGGAGCTTCTTTGAAGTGTTGGCAGCGTACCACTCGTTAAAAACATTCATGATCGGGAGCATATCCATTGAGGCACTGTCGCTGTTGAGCGTATCAATGTTGTCGGTCAGTGCAATGAAACGGATATTGTACATCGGGAACAGGTAATCTACATACTGTCCGACCTGGATATAGTTTCTTCCAAAACGGCTCATATCCTTGCAGATGATAAGATTTATCCTGCTTGCCTTTGCATCATCGAGCATTCTCTGGACCCCCGGACGGTCAAAGGACACGCCCGAAATTCCGTCATCAACATACTCGTCATAGATAGACCAGCCCTGTTCGTTCACATAGTTTGTGAGGACTCGTCTCTGGTTTTCGATTGAAAGGGATTCTCCCTGTCGCTCATCGTCCTTAGACAAGCGGAGGTAGATACCCACCTTGTAATTATCCTGCTTTGGTAACATAAACACTCCTTTCCTCCAAAGCAGCTTTTATCGGTAATACACC
>JAFXSC010000010.1 GCA_017525915.1 Ruminococcus sp. | reverse complement strand
AACTGTCGACCTCCTGCGTGACAGGCAGGCGTTCTAACCAACTGAACTACGAGGCCAAAGAATTGGTGGGGACTATAGGGCTCGAACCTATGACCCTCTGCTTGTAAGGCAGATGCTCTCCCAGCTGAGCTAAACCCCCACCTCTTTTCATCAGGTTTGCCCTGACGACGATATTAATTATATCACAGCTTTTCCGGTTTGTCAAGCATTTTTTGAAAAAAATTCAGATTTTTTTGCATGCTCCCCGAAAAAGGCTGTGATACGCGGCTTGCAGCTAAAAATAATCAGCCGACGATGTCCTTGTCAAAAAAGCGCAGAACGTCCATTTTGAGCGCACTGTTCCCGGGACTTGTCAGCTCCGGGTCGGCTTCGAGCATCTCACGCGCACAGGTCTGAGCCTTCGCCATGAGTTCCATATTGCACGCTATATCAGCAATTTTCAGCGGCGGAAGTCCGTGCTGGGCGTTTCCGAAAAAGTCTCCCGGGCCGCGCATTTTAAGGTCCTCCTCCGATATTTTAAAGCCGTCCGTGGTCGAGGACATTATCTTCATGCGCTTCACGCACTCGTCCGATGTGTTGTCGGTGATGAGTATGCACGAGCTCTCGTACTGACCGCGCCCGACTCTTCCGCGGAGCTGATGAAGCTGCGAAAGTCCGAATCTTTCGGCGTTTTCGATGACCATTACCGCCGCATTCGGAACGTCCACGCCGACCTCGACAACTGTCGTGCAGATGAGCACCTGTATCTCGCCCTCACGGAATCTCTTCATCGTCCTGTCCTTTTCGGCAGCGCTCATCTTACCGTGCAGGAGTGCCGAAGTATAGCCTTTCAGGTCGCCCTTCGCGGCATTTTCGGCATAGGTCTTGACCGCAAAGAGCTCACTCTCGCTCTCCTCTATCATCGGGCAGACCACATACGCCTGCCGGCCCTCGTCGAGAGCCTTCCGCACAAATCCGAACGCCCTGCTGCGGAGCTTTCCGGTCACAGCGTAGGTCTTTACCGGCTGTCTGCCCTTCGGAAGCTGAGTTATCGCCGATATATCGAGGTCTCCGTATATCATAAGCGCAAGCGTGCGCGGTATCGGGGTCGCGGACATTACGAGCTTGTGCGGCGAGCTTCCTTTCTCGGCAAGCGCCGCCCTCTGAGCCACGCCGAAGCGGTGCTGCTCGTCCGTGATGACCAAGCCGAGCGAACGGTACTCCACGTCCTTCTGGATTATCGCGTGAGTGCCGACCACCACATCTATCTCGCCTGCGGCTATTTTTCCGCGTATCTCCGCCTTTTTCTTAGCGGTGAGCGAGCCGGTAAGCAGGCACACCCTCACACCGGAAGGTTCGAGGAATTCTGAAAGCGTGCGGAAGTGCTGGGAGGCAAGTATCTCCGTCGGTGCCATGAGCGCGGACTGAAATCCGCTCTTTGCCGCAATATAGCAGGCTGCGGCGGCAACAGCAGTCTTTCCGCTGCCGACATCGCCCTGCAAAAGACGGTTCATGGGGACATCGCGGCAGAGGTCGGCGGCTATCTCGCGGACGGCTTTCTTCTGGTCGTCAGTCATCTCAAAGGGCAGAGTACCGGTGAATTTTCCGTAATCGACACTGCTGTCCATGCGGCAGGCAGTCTCCCTGCGCGTCCGGGTCTTCATCAGAGCCATACCTATCTGCAATTTCAGCAGTTCGTCAAAGGCAAGTCTTTCCCTCGCCCTTTCAGACGCGGCGTCGCTCTCGGGAAAGTGTATGTTCTCAAGCGCCCAGTCGAGCGGACAAAGTCCGTATTTCTGCATGATCCCGGGCTGGAGCGTCTCAAAGGGCTTCTCCTTCATGATAGAAAGAGCCTGCCTCATATTGGTACGCACCATGTTCACGGAAAGTCCCTGCGTGAGCGGATAGACCGGCTGGATGAGGACTTTTTCGTTCGCGCTGATGAAAACCGGAGCGCTTATCTCCTTCCGGAGGAAATTTCCGCTGACCTTGCCGTACATATAATAGGTCTCGTTCTCCTTCAGCGCGTTGAAGCCGTAAACATTATTATATATTACGATGAGGATATCGTCCGTGCCGTCGGTAGCGGCAGCCTTGCATATAACCATGCCGCCGCGTATCCGCTGGGGCGGCATTTTGCGGAATATCGTAAGTTTCAGGACGTTGTACTCGCCGAGCTTTGCCTGACACACCGGAACGTGAACGCGGAAATCGAGGTAGCTCCTCGGTATGTGGTATATCAGTTCATAGGGCGTGGTTATGCCTAGCTTGCGGTACTTCTCGCCCCGCGCCTTTCCGACGCCTTTAAGGTATTCGATATCAGTGAAAAGATCAGCCACAGCCGCACGCCACCTCTTTTTAATCCATAATTCAGATTTCCGAATTCCTAATTAGAAAAAATCTCCCATTGAAAGCAATGGGAGCGGTTTTCATTCCTCGATAGTAACAGATACCTTGAGGTCCTTCTTGGCAGCGCCGGCACGCATGATAGTTCTGAGCGCCTTTGCGATCCTGCCCTGCTTACCGATAACTCTGCCCATATCGTCGGGGGCTACGGTAAGATGAAATACAACAACGCCCTCCTCGTCGGGAGCGTCCTCGGTTATCTTAATAGCATTCTTGTCTTCAACAAGTCCTGCTGCGATTGCATAAAGCAGATCCTTCATAGTTTACCTCCATAAGCTCTCCGGAGCAGAGGCAGAGACCTTGCGTCCCTCCTCCTCCGTACAAGCCGTTCTCAGAGAACTCCTTCCTTCTTGAGGAGCTCCTTAACAGTATCAGTAGGCTGAGCGCCCTTTGCGATCCAGTCCTTAGCCTTATCAGCATCGATCTTGATAACAGAGGGTTCCTTTGTGGGATCGTAGAAGCCGATCTCCTCAACGAATCTTCCGTCTCTGGGGTATCTGGAATCAGCAACAACTACACGATAGAAGGGAGCCTTCTTTGCGCCCATTCTTCTGAGTCTGATCTTTACTGCCATTTGTATTCACCTCCATAAAAAGATATATATTCAAGCGGCGGGAGACCGCATTGAAAGCTATTCTGCGAGAGCACCGTCTATAATGACGACGCCCACGTTCATGATAATAAATACAGCGAGGATTATTATCCCGGTCCTTCTGCTTATCTTTTTTCCGCGGGAACGCTGTATGTTCGTGACCGCGACAACTATAAGCGCTATCGCGATGACCGCTATGAACAATGCCCTTCCGGCAGACGTCCTGAATCGGTAGGTCCTGTGGCGCCTCAGCAGAGCTGTACAGAGTTCATCTGTGCCCGTCATATCGGGAGATTTCCGCCGCCCTTGCCCGACATCTTGTCGAAGTTCATTCCGGCGAGGTTCTTACGGGCTTTTCTGAGCGACATCTTGCCGTTCTTGCCGGTGAACTGCTTCATCATGGACTGCATCTCGTCGAACTGCTTGAGCAGACGGTTCACGTCCTCGACTCTGGTTCCCGAGCCCTTTGCGATACGCTTTTTGCGCGAGGGGTTGATGATAGAGGGCTTTGCGCGTTCAGCCTTGGTCATTGAGGTTATCATAGCCTCAACTCGCGTGAGCTGACTCTCATCTATATCGGCTTCCTTGATCTTCTCGCCTACTCCGGGAAGCATCGAGAGGATATTCTTCATCGAGCCGAGCTTTCTTATCTGCTTCATCTGGTCAAGGAGGTCGTCCATATCGAACTTGTTCTCCTTGAATTTTTTGGTGAGCTTTTCGGCTTCCTTCTGGGACATAACGCTCTCAGCCTTCTCGATGAGGGTGAGTACGTCGCCCATGCCGAGTATTCTCGAAGCCATTCTCTCGGGGTGGAACTGCTCGAAATCGTCGAGCTTTTCGCCCATACCGACGAACTTTATAGGCTTACCGGTAACTGCGAGTACGGACAGTGCCGCACCGCCTCTGGTATCGGAATCGAGCTTGGACATGAGCACGCTCGTGATGCCGATAGCATCATCGAATGCCTTTGCAACGTTTACAGCGTCCTGACCGGTCATAGCATCAACAACGAGCATGATCTCGTTAGGCTGAGTGACCTCCTTGATATCGACAAGCTCCTGCATGAGAGCCTCGTCGATGTGGAGACGTCCGGCTGTATCTATAATAAGTATATCGTGACCGTAATCCTTAGCGTAGGCAAGAGCGTTCTTTGCGATAGTAACAGGATTTTCCTGACCCATCTCGAACACCTTTACGTCCGCCTTATGACCGACCACCTGCAGCTGGTTGATAGCGGCAGGACGGTAGATATCGCAGGCTGCGAGGAGCGGACGGTGTCCTTCCTTTTTGAGCAGCTTTGCGAGCTTTGCGGAATGGGTGGTCTTACCGGAACCCTGAAGTCCGCACATCATTATTACCGTAGGCGGCTTTGATGCGAAATTTATGCGGGCGTTGCTGTTGCCCATGAGGGAGCAGAGCTCCTCGTTTACTATCTTTATTACCTGCTGTGCAGGAGTAAGGCTTGCGAGTACTTCCTCGCCGACCGCACGCTCAGTAACGCTCTTTACGAAGTCCTTGACGACCTTGTAGCTTACGTCAGCCTCAAGCAGTGCGAGACGCACCTCACGCATAGCGTCCTTGACGTCGCTCTCTGTGAGCTTTCCTCTTGATTTCAGCTTTCTGAACACGTTATTCAGCTTTTCAGAAAGTCCTTCAAATGCCATAAACAAGCCTCCCTTTGTCGTTGGACGCAAATCACAGCAGTTCTCTTATCGCTGCTGTTTCGCCGGAAATTATATTTTTCAGCCTCTCATCGCCGATGTCTGCGGAGGCAGTTTCAATTTTATCTATGCACATGAGCATCGCGCGAAGCCTCCGTGCAAATCCGAGCTTTTCCTCGTAATCGTTCAGGATAGCCTCGGTGCGCTTTATCATGCTCATGACAGCCTGTCTTGTGATGCCGAGAGGTCCGCTTATCTCCGCGAGGGAAAGATCCTCGCAGTAATACATCTCCATGATGCTGCGCTGGTGCTCGGTGAGCAGGACGCCGTAGCAGTCAAGGAGCATGACATATTTCAGTTCTTTAGCCATATCACGCGACCTCACAGGTGTAATACAAAATCACTTTACACATTGTACCACATAACTTCCGCTTTGTCAATACCCTTTTCGGAATTTTTTTCAGAACTGCGTAATGCTTAATGCGGGATTAAATAATACAGGGCTGACGCACTGCATCAGCCCCGTGAGTTTATTTGCCCTGCTTTGTCTTGAGCTTGCGGATAGTGTACCCCTCGTTTATCTTCATGACGCCGCGCTCGATAGCAAGCGCATAGTCCGGGATATCGCGCGTTACGGTCGTTCCGGCAGCGGTATAGACCGCCTTTCCGAGCTTGACCGGAGCGATGAGGTTGGTATTGCAGCCGATGAAGCTGTTATCGCCGATAACACAGCGGTTCTTGGTTATGCCGTCGTAATTTACTGTGACCGTGCCGCAGCCGATGTTGACCTTGCGTCCGACGTCGCTGTCGCCGATGTACGCAAGATGTGCGATAGCGGTCTTTTCGCCTATCGACGAATTCTTGACCTCCACGAAATCGCCTATCTTCGACTCTTTTCCGATATGGCAGTCCGGACGGATATGGACGAACGGTCCGATATTGACGTCAGGCTCGACCTCGGAATCGTATATCTGTGCGGTATTCACAACGGTCCTGTCACCGATGATGCTGTTCTCGATAACAACGTTCGGACCTATGCAGCAGCCGCTTCCTATCTTAGTATTTCCGCGCAGGATAGTGCCGGGAAGTATCTCCGTGCCCTGTCCTATCTCCACGCTTCTCTCGATGATGACACCGTCAAGGCAGGTGAAGCCTACGCCGTTGTCCATGTGCTTCTCGAAAACCTTCATACGCGCATAGTTGTTGAATTCAAGCAGCTCGCGGCGGTCGTTCGCACCCTTGATAATGTCCGGATTGTCCGACTTGTAAGCACCGGCCCTGCCGCCCTCAGCTATGGCGATCGCAATGGTATCGGTAAGGTAATACTCGCCCTGGGCGTTATTGTTTGTGAGCTTGCCGAGAAGTCCGATAAGGTCGGCGGTCCTGAACCAGTATGTACCGGAATTGACCTCCTTCACAGCCTTCTGCTCGTCGGTCGCGTCCTTCTGCTCGACAATGCCGCTCACCGAACCGTCAGCGCTGCGGATTATCCTTCCGTAACCGAAAGGCTCGTCAAGTTCTGAGGTTATGACCGTAACGGCATTCCCCTGCTCCTCGTGGAAGGCAAGCGAACCCTCGATAGTAGCCTTGTCTATGAACGGAGCATCGCCGCAGAGAACAAGAGTATTTCCCGAAGTATCGCCTTCAAGGAAGGGTATTGCCTGCATCACGGCGTGACCCGTTCCGAGACGTTCAGCCTGCAATGCGGTAGTGTATCTTCCGTTGAGGTACTCGTCAATCATTTCGCCCTTGAAACCCTTTATCACGCATATATCCGAAACTCCGGCGCTCTCGCAGGCGGATATCACCCATTCGAGCATGGGCTCGCCGAGTACCCTGAACAGCGGCTTGGGCATATCAGCCTTCATTCGCTTGCCCTGTCCGCCGGCTAAAATTATCGCTTTGTTCATGATCGTTCCTCCTTGTTATACAGCTGTCACTTAGCTTTCGAGACCTGATCCGTAAGCTCTTCTATGCCGAGGGGGATGACCTTCCAGCCCTCGCCGTCGATGTAAGCCAGAACGACATTCTCCGTATCCTCGTCGGTATTGGTCCCGTCAGTTATCCGGAACCAGACCTCGGCACAGTAGCCGTCGCTGACGGTCACGGAAACGCCGTCGATGCCGTTGTTGCTTGCGGACAGATTGAAGAAGTCCTCAACCGTTTTATAGCCTGTGTCCGGTGCAAGACGGCTGCACTCGCCTATACGCATCTCATCGAGCTCAAATCCGCTCACGCCGCTGCCGAAAGCGTTTTCTCCGCCGTTTTCAGCAAGGAAATCGTAGATCTTCTGCGGATACATATATTTCAGCGCTTTGAGGGTATCCCCCGAGAACATACTGCCGACGTAGTCCTTCAGGACGGTCACAGCTTCATCGTCGCACTCAGCATTCCCGCTGTCATCGCCTGCGCCCTTTCCGGCTGCCTCGTCAAGCGCACGGCTCGCGTCATCCATCGCGGAAGAGGGTATCTCTATGTCCGTTTTTCCGGAAGCTGCCGTGCTCTCCGAGCCGGAACTCCCGCTGCCGCACGAAGCTGAAGCTCCGAGCGTTATCAGAAGCGCTGAGAGCAGCGCTATATGTTTTCTCATCAATTGTGCCTCCTGTGCAGAACTGATGCGTTCCGCCGCATCTATCAACTATTTTCACATACTTTAACAAAAAAAGCAAGTCTTTTTTTCCAATTTTATATTTGTTCTAATAATTTTGTATAAAATGCTACAAAACTAACGGCTAAATTTTACATTCTAAGACTGGTAATTTCTTCCGGAATGTGTTATAATAATTATAAGTCGAGCGGTGCGCTCTGCGTTCCGCCCGGTAATGTTTAAAACTGGAGGTAAACACCAATGGCAAACAAATATTGTTACCTTTTCTCTGAAGGTAATGCTAACATGAGAGAACTCCTCGGCGGTAAGGGCGCTAACCTTGCTGAGATGACCAACATCGGTCTTCCTGTTCCGCAGGGCTTCACTATCACAACAGAGGCTTGTACTCAGTATTATGAGGACGGCGGCATCT
The DNA here is from genome assembly GCA_017525915.1 of Ruminococcus sp. Lineage (GTDB taxonomy): Bacteria > Bacillota > Clostridia > Oscillospirales > Ruminococcaceae > Ruminococcus. The sequence continues at coordinate 118,014 of JAFXSC010000010.1, read as the reverse complement.
CAGACGAGATCATGGCTGAGATCAACGAGTACATCGTAAAGATGGAAGGCATCACCGGCAAGAAGTTCGGCGATAAGGAAAATCCGCTCCTCGTTTCTGTTCGTTCCGGTGCCCGTGCTTCAATGCCCGGTATGATGGATACTATCCTTAACCTCGGTCTCAACGAGACTGTTGTTAATACAATAGCTGAAAAGTCCAACAACCCCAGATGGGCTTGGGACTGTTACAGAAGATTCATCCAGATGTACTCCGACGTTGTTATGGAAGTCGGCAAGAAGTACTTCGAGGAACTCATCGATGAGATGAAGGCTAAGAAGGGCGTTACTCAGGACGTTGAGCTCAATGCTGACGACCTCAAGGAGCTCGCTTCTCAGTTCAAGGCAGAGTACAAGTCCAAGATCGGTACAGATTTCCCGGACGATCCTAAGGAGCAGCTCATCGGCGCTATCAAGGCTGTATTCCGTTCATGGGACAACCCCAGAGCTAACGTTTACAGACGTGACAACGATATCCCGTTCTCCTGGGGTACTGCCGTAAACGTACAGTCAATGGCATTCGGTAACATGGGCGACGACTGCGGTACAGGTGTTGCATTTACCCGTGACCCTGCAACCGGTGAGAAGAAGCTCATGGGCGAGTTCCTTACAAACGCACAGGGTGAGGACGTTGTTGCAGGCGTTCGTACTCCTATGCCTATCCAGCAGATGGCTGAGACCTTCCCTGAGGCTTTCGCTCAGTTCCAGGAAGTTTGCAAGACTCTCGAAAATCACTATCACGATATGCAGGATATGGAGTTCACTGTTGAGAACAAGAAGCTCTATATGCTCCAGACAAGAAACGGTAAGAGAACTGCACAGGCTGCTCTCAAGATCGCTTGCGACCTCGTTGACGAGGGCATGAAGACAGAGCAGGAAGCTGTTGCAATGATCGACCCCAGAAACCTCGATACACTTCTCCACCCCCAGTTCGATACAAAGGCTCTCAAGGCTGCTACTCCTATCGGCAAGGGCCTCGGTGCTTCACCCGGAGCTGCCTGCGGTAAGATCGTATTCACAGCTGACGACGCTGTTGAGTGGGCTGGCAAGGGCGAGAAGGTAGTTCTCGTTCGTCTCGAGACTTCTCCTGAGGATATCACAGGTATGAAGGCTGCTCAGGGTATCCTGACTGTCCGCGGCGGTATGACTTCTCACGCTGCTGTTGTTGCCCGTGGTATGGGTGAGTGCTGCGTTTCCGGATGCGGCGACATCAAGATGGACGAAGCTAACAAGAAGTTCGAGCTCGCTGGCAAGACCTTCAAGGAAGGCGACTTCATCTCTATCGACGGTACAACAGGTAACATCTACGACGGTATCATTCCTACCGTTGACGCTCAGATCGCAGGCGAATTCGGCAGGATCATGGCTTGGGCTGACAAGTACAGAACTCTCAAGGTTCGTACAAACGCTGATACACCTGCTGACGCTAAGAAGGCTCGTGAGCTCGGCGCTGAGGGTATCGGCCTCTGCCGTACAGAGCACATGTTCTTCGATCCCGAGAGAATCGCTGCTTTCCGTGAGATGATCTGCTCCGACACTGTTGAGGAGAGAGAGGCTGCTCTCGCTAAGATCGAACCCATGCAGCAGGCTGACTTCGAGGCTCTCTATGAGGCTCTCGAGGGTAACCCGGTTACTATTCGTTTCCTCGATCCTCCGCTCCACGAATTCGTTCCCACTGAAGAGGCTGATATCGAGGCTCTCGCTAAGGCACAGGGCAAGTCCGTTGAGACTATCAAGAACATCATCGCTTCTCTCCACGAGTTCAACCCGATGATGGGTCACAGAGGATGCCGTCTTGCTGTAACTTATCCTGAGATCGCCAAGATGCAGACAAACGCTGTTATCAAGGCTGCTATCAACGTTAAGAAGAACCACCCCACCTGGAATGTAAAGCCCGAGATCATGGTTCCGCTCGTTGGTGACGTTAAGGAGTTCAAGTTCGTTAAGAAGGTTGTCGTTGAGACTGCTGACGCTGCTATCGCTGCTGCCGGTGCTAACCTTGAGTACGAAGTTGGTACAATGATCGAGATTCCGAGAGCTGCTCTTACAGCTGATGAGATCGCTGCTAACGCTGACTTCTTCTGCTTCGGTACAAATGACCTTACTCAGATGACTTACGGCTTCTCCCGTGACGATGCCGGCAAGTTCCTCGGCGCTTACTACGACAAGAAGATCTTCGAGAACGATCCTTTCGCTAAGCTCGATCAGACTGGCGTAGGCAAGCTCATGAAGATGGCAATCGAGCTCGGTAAGCCTGTTAACGGCAAGCTCCACTGCGGTATCTGCGGCGAGCACGGCGGTGACCCGACTTCTGTTGAGTTCTGCCACAAGATCGGTCTTGACTATGTATCTTGCTCACCTTTCCGCGTTCCGATCGCTCGTCTCGCTGCTGCTCAGGCTGCAATAAGCGAAAAGAAGTAATTCGGAAATATACTCAGATTGGCTATTTTACGCTGAATCTGGACGATGCTAAAGAATACCTTTATGCGAAGTCTACTAAGCGTAGGTTACTAAGCTGGCGTGATATTCACGTTAATGTGTTTATCTGAATAAAACAACAGAGTCCTCATAGCTTCGGCTGTGAGGACTTTTTTTATCGATGTAAGCAATCATTTCAGAATGCTGAGATATTAATTCTGACTGTTCATTTTTATGTTTGAGATATCCTTTTTGAACTGCTCTAAAAAAATACTTGCAGCCTTTGTGAAAACCGGATACCTTTTCCATATAAAATAGCATATTGCTTCCATTGGTGGTTCAAAAGGTCGGAAGCAGAGCTTGCTGTCGCCGCTGACGTTGATAAGCCTGTCGAGAGTAATTGCACTGCCTATACCTTCATTAACCATGACAGATGCGTTGTAGATAAGATTGTACTCTGCTACTATATTAGCATCAGGAGCCTGCTCCGCAATCATTTCTGACAGCATAGTGCTGTGATTAGGCTGCCGCGGGATTATAAGGTCAAGGCCTGATACATCAGCTATCGTTACAGAAGATTTCTGAGCAAGTGGTTCATCACGCCGCATTAGTATGCCCCATGTGTCATGCAGCGGTATCTCAATAGCTTCGTACTTGGTTCTGTCGATATTCCCGAATATCAGTCCGAAGTCCATAAGTCCTCGCTCGAGCTTCTCCATTACATCGGTGCCGTTTCCGCTGAAAAAGCTGTAGTGAATATCAGGATAATCAGTTTTCAAATGATGTGCGGTATCGGCAATAAGCTTGATAGCATAAGTCTCACCTGCACCAATATACACAGTTCCAGAAACGCTGTCATTATTCTGTCTGACTTCCTGCTCCGTCTTGTCCATAAGGTCAACGATCTCCTCAGCACGTTTGCGGAGTAACATTCCCTCCTCGGTCAGCGTAACACCTTTGTTTGAGCGGACAAGCAGAGTCTTTCCAAGCTCATCTTCAAGCTCCTTTAATTGGCGAGAGAGTGTCGGCTGTGACAGAAACAGTCTTTCTGCTGCCGTGGAAAAGCTCTGTTCTCTCGCAACTGCGAGGAAATATCTCAGTACACGAATATCCATACATTCAGCCTCCTTTTTCAATATCATAGCACATCTGTCTATAACTGTCAAGCATAGCTGTATATTCGATATAGGTATTTGCTATTTTGAGAGAGCCGTGTTATAATGAAAACAACAAGAGATATGGAGGTGTCTATATGAACGAAAATATCAGGCAAAACCTTATCGACGCAGGCTGTGATGATAAGTTCATTGAAGAATTTGCCTCCTGCATATGCGACGAAAAACAATGCGAAAAAATGCTTGCTGCTCATCGGCGTGAACTCCTCGATGAAGTCCATGCGAAGGAACGATGCATAAGTTGTCTTGACTACCTTGTATTTATGATGAAGAAGGAGGGCTTGAAATGAAAAGACTGATAATCTCGATTATAACTGCTGTAACAGTTATGCTTACTGCAATAGGCTGTGGAAGTTACAATGATTCTAACAATACACAGGCCGAAAGCCCTGCCCCTACTTTAACAAATCTGTCTGCTGATGTAAAAGCGTCTGTAGCTTCAGATTATAAATACACGATACAGGATGTTATCAACTTGCAGGACTTTCTGCTTTCAAGGCCGACTGAGGAAGACCTGACCGGAAAGCCATATGATCTGACCGGTGATGATCGCTGGGACGTGTTTGATCTGTGCCTAATGAGACGTGAGATAGTCGATCAGATGAACGCTCAAAGCGACACGCTGGTTATATACTTCTCCCGTACTAGAAATACTGAGAAAATCGCAGAGTATCTGATAGAACTGATTGATGCCGACAGCTATGTGATCGAAGCAGCAGCGCCGTATACTGATGATGATATACACTATCAGGACGATAACTGTCGTGCCAACAAGGAGCAGAATGATAAGACTGTCAGACCTGAGATAGCTAACCCAATAGAATCTATTGACAGCTATGATACGATATTCCTCGGCTATCCGATTTGGTGGGGACAAGAACCCCGTATCATCGACACGTTCCTTGAAAGCTATGACTTCTCGGAAAAGACGGTCATTCCGTTCTGCACGTCCGGCAGCAGCGGTATCGCCACAAGTGAGAAGAATATCGCAGACCTTGTGCCGATCGGCAATCAGCTCGAAGGCAAGCGTTTCCCTGCAAGTGCGACAAAGGACGATGTTAAGGAGTGGGTAGATATGCTTCCGCTGAACAATGAAAAAGTCGAAACGAAACTTCTGATCTCCGTGAACGGTCAGGGGCTTACTGCTTCTTTTGCTGACAGCACCGCTGCTGCTGAACTTGCGGAAAAGCTGAAAGCAGAGCCTGTCACCGTTACGCTGAATGAATATGGCGGATTTGAGAAAGTTGGTAAGTTGCCGTGGTCGCTTACCAGAACAGACGCAAGCACCGAAACAGAGCCGTGTGACATCATGCTCTATCAGGGAAATCAGATGACGATATTCTATAACTCCAATTCGTGGAGCTACACAAAGCTCGGACATATCGAGAATACGACACAGGAAGAATTAAAGGCATTATTCGGTGAGGGCGATATTACTGTCACGCTCTCCCTGAAATAAAGGAGGAACACTATGAAGAAGGTACTCGTTATATCATCAAGTCTGCGTAAGAACTCCAACTCTGAATGGCTTGCTGTTTCTTTTGCAGAGGGTGCAAAATCGGCGGGAAATGAAGTTGAGATCATTTCTCTGCGAGACAAGGAGATCAAATTCTGTATCGGTTGTCTTGCCTGTCAGAAAACGCAGCGTTGCTTCATGCATGATGATGCTGATGTGATAAGAGAGAAAATGCTCCACGCCGATGTGCTTGTGTTTGCAACGCCGATCTACTACTACGAAATTAGCGGTATCCTGAAAACTATGCTCGACAGAGCAAATCCGCTGTATTCATCGGACTATCAGTTCCATGAGATTTATGCACTTGCTACAGCAGCCGAAGACGAGTCTCACGTTCCCGAAAAGACTTTCTCCGGCATTGAAGGCTGGGTAGACTGCTTTGAAAAGGCGAAGTTGGTCGGTACACTGTTCTGCGGAGGCGTTACCGCACCGGGAGAAATAAATGACAATGTAAAACTGAAAGAAGCCTATGAAATGGGCAGAAATATCTGAAAACGGAGGTATGTATCATGTTAGGAAATTTCAGCTATCACAACCCGACCAAGCTCTATTTCGGTGAGGATTCCCTCGGCAATCTAAAAACAGAGCTTTCAAACTACGGCAATAACATTCTGTTTGTGTACGGCGGCGGTTCGATAAAGAAAAGCGGTCTGTACGACGAGATCATCGCTATCCTGAACGACTGCGGCAAGAACGTTGCTGAGGTATCGGGCGTTATGCCGAACCCGACAACAGAAAAGCTGTATGAGGGTATCAATATCGCCCGTGAGCATAAGACCGATTTTATCCTTGCAGTGGGCGGCGGTTCTGTCTGCGATTACTCCAAGGCGGTTTCTGTGTCTATTCATTGTGACGATGATCCGTGGGAGAAATACTTTATCCGATTTGAAGAACCGATTTGTGAAATCGTGCCTGTTGGCTGTGTGCTGACTATGGCAGGCACAGGCTCTGAAATGAACGGCGGCTCTGTCATCACGAACCATGAAGCCAAGCTGAAAATCGGTCATGTGTTCGGTGATGATGTTATGCCGAAGTTCTCTATCCTCAATCCGAGATACACTATGACTCTGCCGAAATATCAGATGTGCGCAGGCATCTACGATATTTTCAACCACATCTGCGAGCAATATTTCTCCGGCGAGGACGACAATACCTCCGACTACATCAGCGAGGGACTTATGAAAAGCCTTATCCACGCAAGCCGTATCGCTGTCAAGAACCCGCAGGACTATGAAGCTCGTTCAAACATCATGTGGACTGCGACATGGGCGCTGAATACCCTTGTTTCCAGAGGAAAGTCTGAGGACTGGATGGTTCATATGCTTGGTCAGGCAGTTGGGGCATACACGGACGCTACTCACGGAATGACACTTGCTGCTGTTTCCCTACCGTATTACCGCTATATCATGCCCTACGGCTTGAAAAAGTTTTCAAGATTTGCTACGGGAGTTTGGGGTATATCCGCAGAGGGCAAGAGCGACGAACAGCTTGCAAGTGAAGGTCTTTCCGCTATGGAAAGCTGGATGAAGGAGATCGGACTTGTGATGAAGATCTCCGAGCTTGGTGCAACTGAGGATATGATCGAGGGCATTGCCGATGCAACATTTATCCTTAACGGCGGGTACAAAGTTCTTGACCACGATGAGGTCGTGCAGATCCTGAAAGCAAGTATGTGAGGTCTATAAAATGAGTATCACAGTCAACATCTACTACACCGGCGAGAACGGGAATGCCCGCAAGTTCGCAGAAGAAATGATACAAAGCGGTACAGTGGACAAAATCAGAAACGAGGAAGGCAATCTCCGCTATGCCTATTTTCAGCCGTTTGACGATGCCGAAACGGTACTGCTGATTGACCAGTGGACAAGTCAGGACGCAATTGATGTACATCATGCTTCTCCTATGATGCATACGATAGCAGAGCTTCGGGAGAAGTACGGGCTGAAAATGAGAGTTGAGAGGTATATCTCCGATGAGGACGGTATACCGGAGAAAGATAACAAATTCATCGTGAAATAAGGAGGCGTTCGTATGAAATCATTGATCATCTATTTCAGCAGAGCTGATGAAAACTACGCAGTCGGATACATCGACAAAGGCAACACCGAGATCGTGGCAGAGTTTGTGCAGGAGCTGACAGGCGCGGATATGTTCAAGGTCGAGCCTGCTGTTCCGTATGCGGCAGACTACAAGACCTGCATCGAAGAAGCAAAACAGCGTATCGGGAATGCGCCAATCAAGGAGAAGCTGACGGATATATCCGCTTATGACACGATATTCATTATGAGTCCGATATATTGGGGAACGTATGCTCCCGAAGTTGAAACGGCACTGACAGGGCTTGATTTCAGCGGAAAGACCGTCAGAGTTATCAGCACGCATGAAGGCTCTGGGCTTGGAAGTATGGTGTCTGATGTGAAGAAGATGTGCAAGGGTGCAAATGTTGACAGCAAGGGGCTTGCTATTGTTGGTTCAAAAGCTAAGGCTTCAAAGAATACAGTAGCCGAATGGCTGTGAGGAGATTGCACTATGGAAGAAAAGATTGTACAGACCGCGGGTAGAGATGCCCTCGGTGAGTTTGCTCCCGAATTCGCCCATTACAACGATGATATTTTGTTTGGGAAAAACTGGAACAACACCGACATTGACCTGAAAACTCGGAGCATCATCACGGTGGTCGCTCTGATGTCGCAGGGCGTGACAAGCGACGCGCTGAAATTCCACCTGATGAATGCGAAACATCACGGCGTTACGCAGAAGGAGATTGCGGCGGTCATCACACATACGGCTTTCTACGCAGGCTGGCCACACGCTTGGGCGGTGTTTGGTCTTGCAAAAGAAGTATGGAACGAAAAAGCTCCCGAACTGACAGACAAAGACAGGTATCAGAACGAGATATTCTTCCAGATCGGTGAACCGAACCCCTACGGTGATTTCTTTGTCGGACAGAGCTATCTTACACCTGTTTCCACCGAACAGCTTGCGATATACAATGTGACATTTGAACCTGCCTGTCGAAATAACTGGCATATCCATCACGCAAAAAGCGGCGGCGGTCAGATGCTGATATGTGTCGGCGGTCGCGGGTATTATCAGGAATGGGGTAAGGAAGCAAGAGAACTTCACCTAGGCGATATTGTGAATATCCCAGCGAATGCCAAGCACTGGCACGGTGCAGCCCCCGATTCGTGGTTCTCTCATCTTGCTATCGAGATTGAGGGCGAGGACGTTAGCACTGAATGGTGCGAGACTGTTTCTGATGCGGAATACTTGAATCTAAAAAAATGACAATGGAGTTCCATATCAAATCCTGTTTTTGTACCATACGATTATAACTGCTGACAATGGAGAGTATTTGCTCTATCAAATTTTCAGCGAAATATAGCTTTTAATGAATTGAAGTTTGATTGCCACACTATCCACAGTACAGGCTGCAATCAACGAAGGAAAGTAATTCCAAAATATACTCAGATTGGCTATTTTACGCTGAATCTGGACGATGCTAAAGAATACCTTTACGCGAAGTCCACTAAGCGCAGAATACTCAATTGGCATGATATTCACGTTAATGTGTTTATCTGAATAAAACAACAGAGTCCTCACAGTTTTGGCTGTGAGGACTTTTTTGTTTAATAAGCGCATAAATCTCATGAAATTATATGCACTTCGCTAAAGTTGTAATAATATAGTTGACAACTTGCAGTTCTTGTGATATACTAATGTCAGAAAGTTGAAACAAACAATGTTACAACTTTACAGAAACCCACATTTATGTTATACTTTAGGAGGTATTCACTATGAAAATCGCAGTTATTTGTGCAAACGGCAAGGCAGGACAGCTCATCGTGAAAGAGGCTGTAAACAGAGGTTTCGACGTTACCGCAGTTGTCAAGGGCGAGAACAAGTCCGCAGCGCAGAATGCTATCGTAAAAGACTTGTTCAATCTGACAGCGGCTGACCTCGCAGGCTTCGACGTAGTTGTTGACGCATTCGGTGCATGGACTCCTGAAACACTTAATCAGCACTCCACTTCTCTGAAGCACATCTGTGATGTTCTTTCGAGAACGGATACAAGACTGCTCGTTGTCGGCGGTGCAGGAAGCCTTTATGTGAATGCCGAGCATACCGCCTGTGTTTCGGACGGTGCTGATTTCCCTGAGATCTTCAAGCCCCTTGCAAATGCTATGGCTAAGGCTCTGAGAGAGCTTCGTGAGCGTAATGATGTTAAGTGGACATACATCAGCCCCGCAGGAGATTTTCAGGCTGACGGCGAACGCACAGGCAAGTATATCCTTGCAGGCGAGGAGCTTACCCTTAACAGCAAGGGAGAGAGCATTATCAGCTATGCAGATTACGCAGTGGCTATGGTTGACGAGATTGAAAAAGGCGGTCACATCGGTCAGCGTATCAGCGTGGTTAGAGAATAAGAAAGAGATGATCATTCGTGCAGATAACAAGTAAATTTACAGCAGCAGTTCATATCCTCACCTGTATCGAAGTTTTCGGCGGTGAGATGAGAGTGACAAGCGACTTCCTTTCCGGCAGTACGGGCGTGAATGCGGTTATTGTCCGCAATGTCCTCGGACAGCTCCGTGAGGCAGGAATCGTAGAAACTCGTCAGGGCAGCGGCGGTGCACACCTTGCCAAGCCCACAAGCGAGATCACGCTGTATGATGTTTACAGAGCTGTCGAATGCACAGACGACACAGGGTTGTTCCGCTTTCACGAGAACCCCAATTCGAAATGCCCTGTGGGACGGAATATCCATAAGGTCATGGACGGCAGACTTGAAGCGGCTCAGGCAGCTCTTGAAAATGAGCTGAAATTGACTACGCTTGCAGAGGTTGTTGCTGATACCAAGAAGATCATTGAAGAAGAATAAACATAAGAGTGTGCTGAAAAATCGGCACACTCTTTCCATAGAGGGTGATATTATGACATCGAAAGATTATCTCGCATTCATCGTGGAGCAGATACATTCCACAGTAGTTGCGACCGTTGACAGTGACGGCTTGCCAGTGACCTGTGTGATAGATATGATGTACGCCGATGATAATGGTCTGTACTTCCTCACTGCAAAGGGAAAGAACTTCTATCAGCGGTTGAAGGATAAAGGCTATCTTGCATTATCAGGCAAAAAGGGCGAGGATACAATGAGCTGTACCGCCGTTTCTGTTCGTGGAAAAGTCAGAGAAATTAGACAGGATATGCTCGCTTTGCTGTTTGAAAAGAATCCGTATATGCTTGAGATATATCCGACCGATGAAAGCCGGAAGGCTCTGACTGTCTTTCAGATATATGAAGGCAGCGGAGAGTGGTTCGACCTTTCCAAGAAACCCATAGAGCGTGACAGTTTCACATTCGGTGGTGCTGAAAACAAGGAAAGCGGATATTTCGTGACCGATAGCTGTATCGCCTGCAGTTCATGTCTGACGGATTGTCCGCAAAGCTGTATCGACCTGACTGACAAGGCTGTTATCAGGCAGAAAAACTGTCTGCATTGCGGAAACTGTGCGACGATATGTCCCGTAGGTGCTGTTGTAAAGAGGTGATCGTATGAAAAACAATCTCGATTTTCTGATAAACTATCTTCTTTCCGAAAGAAAAGATATGAGCAATATCCATATTCCCGACGATAAAGCCGACAAGTTCCGACTTTACAGAAGCCTTGTGAACATCCGTCCTGCGGTGAAAGCCGATGACAGCTTTCTGCAAGCGGAGGACGAATATCTGCGTGAGCTGACCGATAACAAGGGTATCACCGATATTGCGGACTTAACTCCCATAGAGGACGGCATTTACCTCTGGCAGGGCGATATTACTACGCTGAAATGCGGAGCAATCGTCAACGCCGCCAATTCGGGAATGACCGGGTGCTGGCAGCCGTGTCACTCTTGTATCGACAACTGTATCCACACCTTTGCAGGGGTACGGCTTCGTTACAAGTGCGGTCAGATCATGCAGACACAAGGGCATGAAGAACCCACAGGCAAGGCGAAGATCACGCCTGCCTACAACCTGCCCTGCAACTATGTGATACATACGGTCGGACCGATCGTTCAAGGGCAGCTCACGGACGAGCATTGCAGACTGCTGGAAAGTTCCTACAAAAGCTGCCTTGAAATTGCTGTGCAAAACAATGTGAAGTCGATAGCGTTTTGCTGTATTTCAACGGGTGTGTTCGGATTTCCGCAGGAAAAGGCGGCAGAAATTGCTGTCCGTACTGTCAGGGAGTTCCGCAAAACACACGATATACAGGTGATATTCAACGTTTTCAAGGAGGACGATCATGAAATTTACAAGAGATTACTCGGCGGAAATTGACCATCTGAAAAAAGAAATACAGACCGCTGATGCGATCGTCATCGGTGCAGGGGCAGGTCTTTCCACCGCCGCTGGCTTTACCTATTCGGGAGAGCGTTTGCAGAAGTATTTTGCCGATTTCGTGGAGAAATACGGCTTTCGGGATATGTATTCCGGCGGTTTTTATCCGTTCCCGACACCGGAAGAACAGTGGGCGTACTGGTCACGCTATATTTACATCAACCGCTACATGGACGTAGACAACGGTACATACAAGCGCCTGTTCGAGCTTGTGAAGGACAAGGACTATTTTGTCATCACCACCAATGTCGATCACCAGTTCCAAAAGGCAGGATTTGACAAGCACCGCCTGTTCTACACGCAGGGCGATTATGGACTTTGGCAGTGCAGTGAACCTTGCCACCAAAAGACCTATGACAACGAGGAGACCGTCAGGGCGATGTTTGAAGCTCAGAAGGATATGTGTGTTCCGTCAGAGCTTGTTCCGCAATGTCCTGTCTGCGGAAAGCCTATGAGCATGAACCTCCGAGCAGATGACACCTTTGTCGAGGACGAGGGCTGGCACAGAGCAGCGGAGCGCTATGATGAATTCCTGCGCCGCCATGATGGACTGCATATCCTGTTCCTTGAATTGGGTGTGGGCATGAACACGCCTGTCATCATAAAGTATCCGTTCTGGAAGATGACCTATGCAAACCCGAAGGCGGTCTATGCCTGCCTGAATTTCGGGGAAGCGTATGTTCCCGATGAGATAGAGGAGCAAAGCATCTGTATCAATGGGGATATTCGGGAAGTGCTAGACAGCATAGTCGAAAAATGAATGTATGAAGAAAGATAAAATTCCTATCTGAATAAAAACAATGAGTCCTCACAGTTTCGGCTGTGAGGACTTTTTTGTTATTTCATCGATCATGTCACTTCAAAACATAGTCTAACAAAGGTCTGATATTTTCCTTGTTCCTGAAATCAACAGGCGTAACGTATGCATCGAGCATTCCTTGTTCATCTTCGGTGCGTTCTTTAAGTTTCTGCAAACGCATTTTGAGCATTTTCATAAGGATCTTATCCCCGGAAGTCAACTTACTGAAATCAAATCCGCCCCTTAAATAGAAATGTCCGATATTTTTCTGCTGCTTCGCAGTCAGCACTTTATCCCAGAACGGCTGCATCTCATGTTCTCTGCCGGGATTTGATCCTACGGCAAACAAAGCGATTTTCTTCCCGGACAGCTTGTCAAGATTTTTGGTGATGAGCTTAATACCGTTGAAACCTCCGGCATACATTCCGCCTCCGTAAATTATCGTGTCATAACCGATAATATCGGAAAGCTCAGCATTTTCTTTGATGTCGCAATCAAGTTCCTGTGCGATCCACTCAGCGTATGTTTTAGTGTAACCTGATTTAGACTTATAAGCAACTATCGTTTTCATGTTATTCTCCTTCTTTGATTGTTTTATAAAGCTTTCTGGCGAGTATTGCCGCGTATATCCCCAGCAGGGTGAATATTGCAGATTTTGTAATGATAGCCGGTATCGGAAGATCAACTCCCGAAACGAGTTGTACGGCTGTCTGAAAAATCACCAATATCCCTACTACAATTATTCCAATCAGAAGAACGGAAAGCAGCACCACACCGAATGAGTTCCTTTTCTTCAGCAGATAAAGGCATATGAAAGCTGTGGGACTTATTATCCCCATATCGAGGATATATGTGATCTCTGTTGTATAGACCTCTATGAGCTGCAGCCTTCCGCTTCCGAACGAAGAAACGATATCCGGAAGCCAGGCAATAAAAGTTGATATTCCCGAAAGCACCAGAAAGACTGTATATGGTTTTCCTGAAAGTATATCGGGTACATCAAAGTGTTCATCTGATATTCTGTATATGCCGGTGATGAAGGCAAAAAAAGTGCATACAAAAAGAGCGGTATACGCCAGAAATAACATATTGTATGTTACTCCGAAGCACAGGCTCGCTGCATAATACAACAGCCACGCAAGTACCGAGACAAGCAGCAGAAAGCTGAGTTTATCCTTCTTCTTCACATCATATATCACTAATATTGCAGTCAGTGGAATACCAACAAAAAGCATACACATATCGCTTCCGATAAAAATCGTCGCTTTAAGATAGCTGTCACGTGCATATATACCGCTGCCCCACATCTTTATAGTTTCGCCGTACTGATTCACTGTTTCATACGTTTTGGAAGTATCCCAAGAAAGCATACCGCACAGAGTTATCATGATAAGGAGCACAATAGCGGAAGTGGACAAAATGTGCATCATTTGGAATTTACGCATCATTTTCCTCTTTCAGCTCATTCAGCCTGTTGCAGAGTTTTTCAAGTGCCGTGCAGTAAACTCGCTGCTCCTCTTCTGTTAGGCAATCAAAAAGTTTATACACGAACTTTATATTCTGATCATCTTTTTTTGTTCTGATATGATTAGCCGCCTCAGTCTTGACAAGTCTTATTGCACGCTTGTCTTTTTTGTCAGGAACGACTTTCAAAAATCCCTTATCTACTAAGCGGTCAACTATCTGCCTCATACTCTGATGGGTAACTCCGGAAAGCTCAGACATCTGTTTTAATGTCGGCGGTTCTGGAAACGCCTCGATCATAGCAATCGCAAGCCATTGTTTTGCGGTAATATCAACAAGTCCGTTATCCATTATAGCCTGAAGTCTGTTGGAGCAGATAAAGATGTTCACAAACGCAATGATCCTTGGATCCATGTTTTCAAAATCGTACATAAGCAACCTCTTTCAAATATATGTAGCATATTACCTATATATGCAGTATACTACATATATTTGGATTTGTCAAGAACTATTTTGGTTTTTCAGTAATTTTTCAAAACGGAGAGCTGTGTGACTGTTGTTTTCTTGAGAGATTGCAGGAAAACTCTGGTCAAGTATAAAACCCCTGTATGAAAAAAATGAGTCCTCACAGTTTCGGCTGTGAGGACTTTTTTATAGATAGACAGCAGATATTGACTTTATTTTTCGACTGTGCTAACAAGCGAAAGATAACTGATTTGGCATTGCTGAAGAATATAGCAAAGTTTCTTTCAGGCTCTGTTGGTAGTCCTATATCAGTTAAAAGCATTTCCGACTATACAGGCGATAAATTTGACACGGGTGAGAGTATTGATAATGTCTCAACGATCATTGGAAATATCAGCAGCGTGGGTATTTCGCATTTCAATGAGGTATATCTCGCATATGCGAAGGCTGCAAAGTCCTATAATGCCGGATATGAAGAACATAGAATATCAAAAGCTCCGCAGAGTACAAACACTCATGATGAAACTGCTGAGGGAGCCCCTAAAACAGGAGATGCCGGAGCAGCATTGCCGGTAACTGCAGGAGCTATTGCCTTTGTGATCGTTCTCGTTTTCAGAAAGAAAAATGATGATTGATTGATGCTGTGCAAATTCCAGTATGATAGAGAATTTGCGCTCGCTGAATATAGTTCTGGCAAGTGATAACAAAAGTCCTCATAGCTTCAGCTGTGAGGACTTTTTATCCAATCATTAATAACAAAAAATAGTTCAGGAGAAAATTATAGATACAGTTTCTTTTATAGATAAATTAATCTCAGCTTTGCAAAATACATTTCCCGACAGGATATGTTTCGTTTGCTTACAGGGCAGCTATGCACGCGGAGAAGCAACAGAGAGCAGTGATATTGATTTCGTTGTTATTCTTGATAATATTTCATGTGAAGATGTAAGACGTTACCGAAATATGCTTGACACCCTTCCGCACAGGAATCTATTCTGCGTATCTCTTCCTGATGCAGACGATCTCTGAAACCGACAGGTATCTGACAAAAAGTTCCCGCATTCCTTTTGCGGGAACTTTTTTTGACGTTATTCTATTGACCGAAGCGGTCAGATATGGTATGATATAAGTAGAACTGATTTGCAGAATGTAAGAGATATAATAGATATATAACAGATCCGGCGTCAGATAGCCGCCGGAATAGTTATCACCCGATAAAAACGAACTGAATATCGGAGGCGATGTGACAATGCATTCATTACGAACAAGAATAACAGTTACAATGCTATGTGTAATGCTTGCTGCACTTATGATAGTTACATTATTGAGTGCGATATTCATACGCAGGACCGAAAGCCACAAAACCGACCAGCTGCTCAGAAATCTGTGCGAATCGGGAGAGCGCAGCCTCGATTATTACTTCGACAGCGTTCAGAATTCAGTATCAAAAGTAACTGCCTACGCGGAAGATGACCTGAACAGCAGGGACGATTCACAGCTTGAACAGCACGTTGAAAAGGTTCGCGAGTATTTTTGCCTGATGGCTTCAAAGACAAAGGGCGTCCTTACATATTATTACCGTATCGACCCTTCCGTTTCGTCCGAAGTCAAGGGATTCTGGTACATCGACCTTAACGGAGAGGGCTTTGAGGAGCACGAAGTGACCGATATCACTCAATACGATGTCGAGGACACCTCAAAGCTGGTATGGTTCACCGTTCCGAAGCATGAGGGTAAACCGATATGGCTTCCCCCCTATATCACGGATAATCTCGATGTCCGCGTAATATCCTACGATGCGCCCATTTACCGGAACGGAGAATTCATCGGCGTTATCGGCATCGAAGTTGACTATTCGACCATGGCAGAGGAGGTCAACGGCATACGTCTCTACGACAACGGCTACGCTTTCCTGAGCGATGCCGACGGTATGCTGTTCTATCATCCGCGTATAGATGTGACCGACCCTTCGTCGGACATGGTATCTGAATTACCCTATGACGGGAACGATGACGGCAGTATTGTGGAGTATACATACGACGGCAAGAAAAAAGTAGCGGTCTGGCGCGAACTGAGCAACGGTATGCGCCTTAACGTGACCGTTCCTGTTTCCGAGACCAAAGGCGACTGGCAGGGGCTCGTGCTGAATATCGCAATGGGTGCAGTCGTAGTTCTTGCGGTAACAAGCCTTTTCCTGATGTACTACACAAGAAAGATAACCAGACCGCTCGAGCAGCTGACCGAGGCAGCCGAGCAGGTGGATAAGGGCAATTACGACTCCCCCCTATCCTACGACAAGGACGATGAACTCGGAAGGCTCACGCGGTCATTCAAACACCTTTCGGATAACGTCAAGACTCATATCAATGACCTTAACGGACAGGTCTTCATCGATTCGCTTACCCATGTCAAAAACAAGGGCGCATTTTCAAAGGCTACCGATGAATTGCAGGAACAGATTGCTAACGGAACTGAAGGCCTTGAATTTGCGATAGGCGTGTTCGACTGCGATAACCTCAAAGTCGTAAACGACCGTCACGGACACGACAAGGGCGATATCTATCTGAAAAAAGCCTCGTGCACGATATGCGAGGTGTTCAAGCACAGTCCCGTATTCAGGATAGGCGGAGACGAGTTCGCTGTGATAATGAAAAATGAACAATGCGGCGAAATGACAGCACTCCTTGAGCGATTCGACAAGACCGTCTGCGAGATAAACGCTGCCGCCGGTGAGCCCTGGGAACAGGTGCAGATATCAAAGGGATTTGCCGCTTTCGATCCGTCGGACGACAATACGATCATCGACGTGATACGGCGTGCGGACCGTCTCATGTATGATAACAAGCGTGACAGAAAAATGCTCCGGAAAGACTGACAGCGTTCCCGCACGGAAAATAACACATAACAGATATCCAGCCCTTCTTTCACAGAAGGGCTGAACTTGTCAGAACAGCTATTGCCTCTGAAATAACACCATATCTTGAATTCATGCTGAATATACCGTTGACTTTTCGGGAAAAGTATGATATAATTTTAACGAAGATCACGACAGGAGATGCGTTAATGGATAAGATCAACGATATCATCAGCAGGATCGACGGCTATGTGTGGGATCTGCCGCTGATCATCCTCATAATGGCGTGCGGTATCCTGCTCACATTCCGGCTGAAATTCCTGCAGGTCCGCAGGCTCGGCAAGGCTCTGAAGTATATGGTCAGGAACGAGGAGGACGGAAGCGGCGAGGTCTCGAGCTTTGCGGCTTTGTGTACCGCTCTTTCCGCGACAGTCGGCACCGGAAACATTGTCGGAGTTGCTACCGCTATCGCTGCCGGAGGTGCAGGCGCTCTTTTCTGGATGGAGCTTGCTGCTTTTCTCGGTATGGCTACAAAATACGCTGAGGGACTTCTTGCCGTAAAGTACCGCGTAAAGGACGAAAACGGCAATATCCTCGGCGGCCCTTTCTATTATATTGAAAACGGACTGGGAAAGAAGTGGAAATGGCTCGCCAAGATGTTCGCGGTGTTCGGACTTCTTGCAGGTCTCATGGGAATAGGTACTATCACCCAGATAAACGGCATAACCTCAGCGGCCAATAATTTCTTCGACCCCGGAAAGAAACATACGGCAACTGTATTCGGCATGGAATACACATGGGTAACTATCATTGCCGGTGCTGTAATAACCCTGCTTACCGCGCTCATCGTTATCGGCGGAATCAAGCGCATCGCAACAGTTTCCGAAGTTGTCGTGCCTATTATGATAGTAGCGTATGCAGGCTGCTGCCTTACCATTATTATCTGCCATATTACGGAAATCCCCTCCGCTCTCTCTTCCATTATCAAGGGTGCGTTCAGCCTTAAAGCGGCAGCGGGCGGTGCGGCAGGCACTGTGATGATGTCCGCTATGAAGAGCGGCGTTGCACGAGGTATCTTCTCAAACGAAGCCGGTCTCGGTTCTGCACCTATCGCGGCAGCGGCTGCAAAGACAAAAGAGCCCGTCCGTCAGGGACTTGTCACCATGACCGGTACATTCATCGACACTATCATAGTCTGCACCATGACAGGCCTTGCCATAATCATGTCGGGCAGTCACAATACCGCTGAGCTGAAAGGCGTTATGATAACTATGGATGCCTTTGACTACGGACTGCCGTTCAGCGAAAAGGTGTCCTCGTTCATACTGATGTCGTGCCTTGCAGTGTTCGCGTTCACTACTATCCTCGGCTGGAATTACTATTCCGAGCGCTGCCTCTCCTACCTCGCAGGCTCGGACAAAAGACTTACCGCCGTGTACAGGTGGATATACATCGCCGCAGTATTCATAGGCCCCTATCTCGCGGTGGAAGCTGTGTGGAACATGGCCGATATTTTCAACGGTCTCATGGCTATACCTAATGTGATAGCTATTATTCTTCTCTCGGGCGTGGTTGCCTCGGAAACAAAGGATTACCTGTCAAGACTAAAAGAGGGAAAAGTCAAGGAATAATGTTCCCTCAGCGGCCGCCGTCAGGCGGCTGCTGCCCCCGAAACGATATCCCGGAATATCGCCGTTTTCCGGACTCCACCGCTGGTTGAGCCCTCCCCATTCAACCGCCGGTTCGTGGATTTCCGGAAGTTTTCATGCTACAATAAGATCGAAAGGAGGCAAGGTCATGGATCAGATCAAGATCGGCAGATTCATTGCTGCCAGAAGAAAAGAGCAGAAGCTCACACAGTTACAGCTTGCTGAAAAGCTCGGCATAACAGACCGTGCGGTGTCAAAATGGGAAACGGGTAAATCCTTGCCCGATGCTTCGATCATGCTTGAACTGTGCGGACTTCTCAGAATCACAGTCAACGATCTTTTAAGCGGGGAGGCAGTATCTATGGAGAACTACAACGAGAAAACGGAAAAAAATTTAATTGAAATGGCAAGGCAGAAGGAGCTCGCAGACAAGCGGCTGCTTCAGATAGAGGTGTTCATCTGCATCATATCCTCTGTTTTCCTTCTGGCAATGCTGCTGCTCGCAGTTTACATCAATATTCCGGACTGGCTCAGATTTGTACTGATAGGCACAGGCTTCGTCCAGTTCGTCCCGGCAATGCTTCTCGCTCTCAGGATAGAACAGGTCGCCGGCTACTATAAATGTGCAAAATGCGGCCATAAGTACATCCCGACCTATCTCAGCGTCAACAAAGCCATGCACTTCGGCAGAAAACGCTATATGAAATGCCCGGAATGCGGCAGAAAATCCTGGCAGTCCAAAGTCATAAGCAAATCAGAATAAATAAGCCCTCACAGCTGCGGCTGTGAGGGCTTTTCCGTGCGGAGATACTTGTACAAAAACGATAGTCTGCTTTCGCTGACCGTAATTATCAGCAGCCGTAAATAGCTTACTGGTATTTAGCCTTGTCCATTTCGCGGATAGCTGCGCGGCGGATCTTTCCGCTTCCGACGGTCTTGGGAAGTTCCTCCACGAACTCGACGACACGGGGATACTTATAGGGTGCGGTACGGGTCTTGACGTACTCCTTTATCTCCTTTACAAGCTCCTCGGAACCGGTCGTACCCTTGGTCAGCACGATAGTTGCCTTTACGACCTGTCCGCGCACCTCGTCCGGAACGCCTGTTACTGCACATTCAAGCACATAGGGCAGTTCCATGAGAACACTCTCGATCTCGAACGGTCCGATGCGGTAGCCGGAGGACTTGATAACATCGTCCACTCTGCCGACATACCAGAAGTAGCCGTCCTCGTCCACCCACGCGGTATCGCCGGTGTGGTAGTAGCCCTCGCGCCATGTCTCGGCGGTATTCTCATCGTCGCCGTAGTAGCAGAGAGCAAGTCCGGGAACGCCGTAACCGACATCGCGGCTGTCCTTCAGCTTTATGCAGATCTCGCCTGTCTCACCGACACCGGCAGGCTTGCCGTCCGGGAGAAGCACCTGAACGTCGTACTGCGGATTGGGCTTGCCCATACTGCCGGGCTTCGGCTCCATGCCCACAACGTTTGCGATAGAAAGAGTAGTCTCGGTCTGACCGAAGCCTTCCATGAGCTTGATGCCGGTAGCTTTGTAGAACTGGTGGAAGACTTCCGGATTGAGTGCTTCACCGGCGATGCAGGCATATTTCAGCGATGAGAGGTCGTACTTCGACAGGTCCTCCTTGATGAAGAAACGGTACATGGTCGGAGGAGCGCAGAATGATGTTACGTTGTACTTTTTGAACATCGGGAGGATGTCATCTGCGTGGAAGCGGTCAAAGTCATACACAAATACGGCAGCCTCGCACATCCACTGGCCGTAGAGTTTGCCCCAGAGAGCCTTGCCCCAGCCGGTGTCCGAGATAGTGAAGTGCAGACCGTTCGGGTCGGCATTCTGCCAGTAACGTGCAGTCACATAGTGACCGAGAGGGTACTGATAGCTGTGGAGGACGAGCTTGGGGTTGCCGGAAGTACCCGAGCTGAAGAAGATGAGCATGGGGTCGGTACCGCAGGGAGTATCGGCTGTACGCTCGAAATGGGTGCTGTAAGCCGGAAGCTCCTCATTGAAATCGTGCCAGCCCTCGCGCTGACCGTTTACGAGCACCTTTGTGCGGAGTGAAGGCGAAACAGCGCAAGCCTTGTCTACCTCGTCAGCGACCTCGCCGTCAGCAGTGCAGACGATAGCGGATACCTCGGCAGAATTGAAGCGGTACTCAAGATCGTGCTCCTTGAGCATATTCGATGCAGGGATTACGAGCGCTCCGATGCGGTGAAGTGCGATTATCGAGAACCAGAACTGGTAGTGACGCTTGAGGATGAGCATTACGCGGTCACCCTTCTTGATTCCAAGGGACTTGAAGTAGTTCGCGGTCTGGCAGGAATACTTTTTGATATCCTTGAAGGTGAACACGCGCTCGTTCTTGTTGACGTCAACGTAGATCATTGCGGTCTTGTCGGGACATTTCTCAGCCATTGCGTCAACGATATCATATGCAAAATTGAACTTGTCCTGATTCTCAAAGTGAACTCCGCTGAGAACGCCCTCGTCGTTGGTCTCACACTTGACGAATTTCTCAGCAACAGGGTGAAGCAGACCTGCCTTGTCGACATTTGTAAGATGATGCTCAGCAACGTGCTCGTGGTATTCGGACATACCGACAGTGCCCTTAGGAGGCATAACGAAGGCGTATATCTCGCAGTCCTCGCCGCCGAGAGCGACCTCGTCATGGGGCATGGAGCTGTCGTAGTAGATGCAGTCGCCCTCGTGGAGTATCTCGGTATGCGAGCCGACTGTCATACGCAGTGTGCCTTTGAGGACGATGTCCATTTCCTGACCTGCGTGGCTTGCCATGTGCAGGGGCTCGGAAAGCGCCTCCTCCGAATATGGGATAACGACATGGAACGGCTCAACAGCCTTGTTCTTGAACTTGGAGGCAAGGCGGTTGTAGGTGAAGCCCTTTCTGCGGACGATCGGTACGCCCTCGCCCTTTCTGGTTACGGTATATCCGCTGAGCTCCGGACTGCTTCCCTCCATGAGGTCAGTTATCTCAACGTGGAAGGTATTTGCACATTTATAAATGAAAGTGAAGCTGAAATCGCGTTCGCCGGACTCGAATTTCCTGTATTCTTCAACGGGATAGCCGGTAATTGCAGCCATTTCCTCTGCCGGGATGCCGAGGTCTTCACGCAGGCGGACGATTCGCTCAGCGACCTCTCTGATCTTGACTTCTGCATTCTGTGAACTGGTCATGCTGCTCATAATATCTCTCCTTTTTCAAAAAATAAAAAGCTCGCCTCAAAGAAAAACTTTGAGACGAGCATTATAAACCAATACCCGCGGTACCACTCAAATTGTGCCGCTATTGCGTACACCGCTTCAGGCTCCATCAAGCCCTATTCATTAACGCAGAATCACGGGAACGCTTACTGGAACTTTCAGCACTCCGGCTCAGAAGGGATACATCGCACTGCATAACACCGGCTCACACCGACCGCCGGCTCTCTGAAGTCATAGGCAACACTCTGCTTGTCTTCCTCATAGCTTATGTTTGGATTATATCACACGGAAACGGATTTGTCAAGACCTTTTTGAAAAAATTTTCCCACGCATATTGCTTCCAGATTACTTCCGGCGGAGTTCCTGATACCTCAGGCCGCACTCCGTACAGTACCAGACAAGCCTGCCTGTGCGGAAAAGCGGCATCGTGAACTGTACGTTCCATTCCGGATACTGCCTGTACATCATAAAACAGCTGTCGCTCTGATATGCCACAAACGAGATATAATGCTCCTTCGTCATGCAGTGGTCGGAAGACACAAACATCTCTCCGCCGATATCCTCAACTTTAAGCTGCTCGCTCTCCTCTGCCTTTACCGGTTCAAGCGCACTGAGCCTGTTTCCGCAGCAGGTCACTGCCGCATCGGACGATGCCGTGATGATGTTGCCGCACTTTCTGCATACATAGAACTTCATTTTTTTCATATTTCCCACCTCGCTTTCGTTCCTGCTTATCTCGCCCGTAAGCAGGACATTTATATCCGTACCGAACACCTCTGCCAGTGCTGAGAGCAGCGATATATCAGGACATCCGCTGCCGGTCTCCCACTTCGACACAGCCTTGCCGCTGACATTTATACGTTCCGCAAGCTCCTTCTGCGTGAGGCCCATTTCCGTCCGGAACCGCCTTATAAGTCCGCCTGTTCTTACCTGATCCATATTATCACCTCTGAACCTATTATAACCGATGTGTATTCCCGCGTCAATCCACGCTCCGTAGAACTGCTGCAAAAAAAGGAACGGCATTAGCCGTTCCTTTTTATCTTATTCAACTGATATTATGTAATAGTAAACTGGCTGACCGCCGTTCACGAGCATTACTTCAAGTCTGTCGCCGAACTTTGACTGCATGAACTTCTGGAGCTCCTCGGCGTTTTCGGAGGTCACGTCCGCGCCGTGTATCAGCGTAACGTAGCTTGCCTCGCCCTTTGCGAGCTTCTTCGTGAGCTTATATGCAGCCTTGTTGATATCGCGCTCGGTAAATGAGAGCTTGCCGTTATCGAGAGCGAGTATCTCGCCTTCCTTTATCTGGTGTCCCTCGAATTCGGAATCGCGGGCGGCAAAAGTTACAAGTCCGGTCGATACCTTTTCGAGAGCCTTTGTCATATTCAGGCGGTTGTCGGAGAGGCTGAGCGATTCGTCAAAGGCAAGCATTGCGGCTATGCCCTGCGGTATCGTTCTTGTCTGGAGAACGCAGACCTTGCGGTCGGTGAGCTTGACAGCCTGCTCGGCAGCCATGATGATGTTCTTGTTGTTCGGGAGAACGAATACCGTGCTTGCAGGCGTTCTGAGTATCGCTCGGAGGATATCATCCGTGGAAGGATTCATGGTCTGACCGCCCTTGACAACGACATCAACTCCGAGGTCGGTGAACATTGCTTCAAGACCGTGACCGGCTGCAACGGCAACGAAGCCGAATTCCTTCTCGGGAGCAGCAGGTGAATAGCCCTCCTCGGCAGCCTTTGCCTCCTTGATCTTGTTTTCGTGCTGGATACGCATATTCTCGATCTTCGGACGCGGATCGTTTATGAAGTGGCCGAATTCAAGTGCCTTCTGGATAGCCTTTCCGGGATCGTCGGTATGAACGTGTACCTTTATTATCTGCTCGTCATCTACAACAACAACGCAGTCGCCGATAGTCTCAAGGAATGCCCTGAGCATGAATACATCGGGACACTTCTCCTTCTTCTCGACCATGAATTCAGTGCAGTATGTATAGTTTATCTCGTCGTCGTATTCGCTTACGGCATTGCGGAAGGATTCGAGAGAGGTATCCTGCACCTGAGGATTTTCCGGTTCTGCAACAGCGCCGCCCCTGAATACATCGAGCATTGCGCGGAAGATGATGGCAAGTCCCTTGCCGCCGGCGTCAACAACGCCTGCCTTTTTGAGCTGCGGAAGCATTTCAGTGGTCTGTGCGAGAACATTCTCAGACTCATTGCAGACCTCCTCCCAGAACACGACATCGTCGCTGGTCTCGGCGGATATCTCCTTTGCCTTTGCGGCAGCAGCCTTTATAACAGTGAGTATCGTACCCTCGACAGGCTTCATTACTGCCTTGTAAGCGGCGTCAACTCCGAGCGAAAGCGCCTCGGCGAAGTTTTCGGGAGAAGCCTCGGTGCAGTCCTTCAGTCCCTTTGAGATGCCTCTGAATATGAGGGAGAGTATAACGCCCTAATTGCCTCTTGCACCTCTGAGGAAGGCGGATGCAGCCTTCGCGGAGACCTCAGAGACAGAAGATGTGTCAGGAAGTCTTTTCAGCTCGGCGATAGAATTGCCGATGGTCATAGACATATTCGTACCTGTATCGCCGTCCGGTACAGGGTATACGTTCAGCTCGTCAACCTCGCGCTTTCTGTTATTGATTGTGACAGCGGCGGAAATAATACCGTCTCTGAGCATAGAACCGTTTATCACAGCAAGTCCTCCAGTATTAAAATATGAAAATCAGCAAACGCCGGAATGACCGGCAGAGCACATCATGTGTTCATGTCATCAATGAATACATTGACCTTGTGTACCTCGATACCCGAAGCCTCCTCAACGGTAAAGCTCACCTTGTGGACGATACTGTTCACAGCGGCAGTGATGTTGGTGCCGTAGGATACCTTGATATGCAGGTCGATTATAAGTCCGCCCTCCTTGTCGGCGCGGATAGCAACACCTCTCCGCTGGCGGAAGGCTTTGCCGAAGGTCAGGGCTGAAATTGTGGACTGAAAGGTATTGACGCTGCATACATCGGCAACGCCGAAGCAGCCGGTGACGGTATGCCTTACAAGCTGGATGAGGTAGCCTTCTGAGACGGATATCTTACCAATATGATTTTCAACAGTGACCATAACAGCACACTCCTTATTATTAAGTTATGCGGCACAACGTGCGCGTACTATATTATTATAGCACAGCTTTCATCAATTTACAATACCCTGCCGATGATTTTTAGCTGCGTGCAGGAAAAATTTACAAATTGAACCTCAGGAGCGCTGACTGCCGGTATTATTTTACAAATTTGCCGTTATCAACAAAAAATCGGTTGACTTGTAAATAAAAATGCGATATAATAATATAAACTGGGTATGTTCTGAAATCTATACGGAAAGAAGGCGGGTCATAATGTTTGTACAGGGAAGATGCTATAAGTGCGGAGGCTATCTTGCGGTGGACGATACGCTCGACGCCTCGGTATGCCCATTCTGCAATGAACCGTTCGTAATATCAATGGCTATAAGCAGCTTCAACGGAAACGCCCCTCAGGAATCCGGCGCGAAGGCTGTTTCTCCCGTCTGCGACAGCGATTACGTCGTTGAGCGAAGCGTTCTCATAAGGTATAACGGCTATACCAAAAAGGAAATAAAGATCCCCGACGGCATTTCAGTCATCGGTGAGACTGCTTTCCAGGGAATGAATAATATCGAATCCGTGTATATCCCGGAAGGCGTCGAGCTGATAAGCGAAGGTGCTTTTTCCGGCTGCAAGAACCTCCAGACCGTCCACATCTCCGAGGGCGTTGAGACTATCGACAGGGATTGCTTCAGCGGCTGTATCAGCCTTAAAGCAATAAAGCTCCCGGACACCATAAAGAACATCGAAGCCGGTGCCTTTGCAGGCTGCACCGCCCTCGAATCCATAAATCTGCCGCCTTCCGTCGAGCTTCTCCCCTGGAGGATATTTGAAGGCTGCACAAGTCTGAAATACATTGTCGTTCCGGCAAAGGTCAAGACTATCGAGGACTCTGCTTTTTCGGAGTGCACTTCCCTTCAGGATATCAGATTTGAGTGTATGCGCCCGAACGGCGACCCTTCGGCAGGCATTATCAGGATAGGCATGAACGCCTTCAGAAACTGCACGAGCCTGAACAGTATAACCATTCCCGAAACGGTGAGATATATCGGAAATCAGGCTTTCAGAGGATGCTCCAAGCTCAAAAGGATACTCATTCCCAAGAGCGTGAAGGCTATTTATCCGCTTGCGTTTGCAGACTGTACTTCCCTCGAACAGGTAACTATCGCAGGCGATACGGAGCTTTACAGAGGAAGCAATCCGTATAATCTGGAGAACCCGGCAGCGTTCTTCAACTGTCCGAAGCTCCTTACCGTTATTTTCAACGATATCCAGAAGTATTTCTGGGCATTCCCCGCTTATACAAAAGCTCAGGCACCGGTATATATGGAAAAAGGCAGATGCAGATACTGCGGCGGCGAATTCAGAGGCATCTTCGATAAGGTCTGTACCGTCTGCAAAGCCCATAAGGACTATTGATTTTTTAAAGGACGGCTTATGCCGTCCTTTAGTTTGTCGAAACAGCCTGTATGTATTCGTATTAACGAGCGGACGTGCAATGTGCGTCCCTACATTCAGCTATTTTACGTTTTCTCTTGTAGGTGACGCCGCCCTCGGCGTCCCGAAACAGTTTTTTAACAACCGCCAAGGACGGCTTATGTGTGATGCTCTTAACAGGAGTATCGCGCATAAACCGTCCTTATAATAATCCAGACTGCGCCGGAAGATTGGTAGTACCGGTCGGGCGGAAAAGCTTGACAAACCGCTCCTATAATAGTATAATGTTAATGCTGTGTCAGCACAGTATCACGGTAACGGAGGGGTAATATGGCAAGACTATATCCGCTTTTCAGCTCCAGCAAGGGCAATTCCGAATTCATCGGCACAGAAAAGGGCGGTATACTCATAGACTGCGGTATAAGCTGCAAAAGGCTCTGCGAAGCCCTTGAACGCAATTCCCTGCCGCTCTCTGCCGTAAAGGCTGTGTTCATTACCCATGAGCACTCCGACCACGTTGCCGGTCTTGCTATGCTGACAAAACTGACAGGACTTCCGGTCTACGGGCAGAAGCGCACTCTCCAGAAGCTCTGCGATACCGGAAAAATATCGCCGGCTTCACCGGTAATTGACATGAACGGCATCACAATAAACTGTGCCGGAATGGAGATAGAGTGCTTCAATACGCCGCATGACGCCATTCAGAGCTGCGGTTACAGGATACACACTGCCGACAACAAATACTGCGCCGTCTGCACCGACCTCGGACATATCACTCCGGAGGTGGACAGGGCACTTGAAGGCTGCCGGCTCGTCCTTCTCGAAGCGAACTATGACGAGAATATGCTGCGAACGGGCAATTATCCGCTTTACCTCAAGGAGAGGATCCTCTCCGATGTGGGCCATCTCTCCAACGACAGCTGTGCGGAACAGGCAAGGAGCCTCATCAGACGCGGTACTACGCATATTCTTCTCGGACATCTCAGCCAGGACAACAACCGTCCGGATATTGCCGACAGGACCGTTGAAAACGGACTTTCCGGGCTTGTCCGCGGAAAGGACTACCTCATGGGCGTTGCGCCTGTTGAAACTCAGGGAGGGGCTGTTATCTTCTGATGAACATCAAGCTTATCGTTATCGGAAAGCTGAAGGAGGACTACCTCCGGAGCGCCTGCGCGGAATACATAAAACGTCTCGGAAGGTACTGTACCTTCGAGCTGCATGAGCTGGACGAATGCCGTCTCAGCGATTCCCCCTCCGACAAGGAGATCGCCGCTGCGCTCAAAAAGGAAGGCGAGCAGATAAAGCGATTCGCCGCGGGCATGATAGTGCCTATGTGCATTGAGGGCAAACAGCTCAGCAGTACCGAACTTGCGGAGGCAATAGCCTCAGCCGGAGTATCCGGCAGCAGTACAGTCAGCTTCGTTATCGGAAGCTCTTTCGGGCTTGACCCGGAGATAAAGGCAATGGGACAGCTAAGGCTCTCCATGTCGAAAATGACCTTCCCCCACCAGCTCGCGAGAGTTATGCTGCTCGAACAGATATACCGCGCATTCCAGATAAACAGCGGAGGAAAGTACCATAAATAGGGCTGTATGGTACTGACAAACACCGTTATCCACGCCCGGACTTACCCACGAAAGGAAGATAGAATATGAACATGAACTTCAAATGCAAGCTCCCCATACCGGCAGAGGTCAAGGAGCAGTACCCGGTATCGGTCGAGATTCAGGAAACTATCGCCGAAAGGAACAAAATGATAGCAGACGTCATCAGAGGTGCTGATGACAGGATACTGCTCATCATCGGCCCCTGCTCCGCCGACAACGAGGACAGCGTTATCGACTATATCTGCCGCCTCAGAGACGTTCAGGAAAAGGTCAGCGAAAAGGTACTCATAGTTCCGAGAATATACACCAACAAGCCGCGTACCACCGGCAAGGGCTACAAGGGTATGCTCCACCAGCCCGACCCGAACAAGGAGCCCGATATGTACAAGGGCATCGTTGCCATAAGAAAGATGCACCTCCGTGCTATCCGCGAGACCGGCTTCACCTGTGCCGATGAGATGCTCTATCCCGAAAATCACCGCTACCTCAACGACCTCCTCGGCTATGTAGCGGTGGGTGCCCGTTCGGTCGAAAACCAGCAGCACAGACTTACCGCAAGCGGTCTCAAAGTTCCCGTCGGCATGAAAAATCCCGTCAGCGGAAGCCTTGCAGTGCTCATGAATTCCATTGAAGCCGCACAGTCCGGACACACCTTCCTCTACCGCGGCTGGGAAGTCTCCACCACCGGCAACGAGCTCGCTCACGCAATACTCAGAGGCTACGAGAATCACCACAGCCAGAGTATGCCGAATTACCACTACGAAACACTCCAGCTCCTCAATGAGCTCTATCAGGCAAAGGGCTTCTCCAACCCTGCCGCTATTATTGATACCAACCACTGCAACTCCGGCAAAAAGCCCTTCGAGCAGCCGCGTATCGTAAAGGAAGTCCTCAGCAGCCGCAAGTACAATGACGATATCAGAAAACTCGTCAAGGGCTTCATGATAGAAAGCTATATAGAGGACGGCGCACAGAAAATCGACGAGCATATCTACGGAAAATCCATCACCGATCCCTGCATCGGCTGGGAAAAGACCGAAAGGCTCATTCTCGATATCGCTGACAGAGCCTGATACCGGCGGTTTCTCCGTATGTCTGATACTCGTATTACGGTTCGGAGGGCAGAAGGATACAAATGGTAAACAACAGCTTCACTGAAGGCGCTATACTGCCGAAGCTCCTGAAATTCATGCTGCCTGTGCTCATGGCAATGTTCCTTCAGGCTATGTACGGTGCAGTTGACCTGCTTGTCGTGGGACAGTTCGGCACAGATGCCGATGTTTCCGCTGTTTCGACAGGTTCTCAGATACTCCAGACGCTCACCAATCTCATAGTCAGCTTTTCAATGGGCATAACAGTTGCCGTTGGGCAGAAGATAGGACAGAGACGTCCTGACGATGCTGCCCGGGTCATAGGAACAGGTCTTGTTATCTTTGCCGTGACCGGTGCAGCATTCACTCTTATAAGCGTCGCAGGCGCAGGAGGACTTGCAAAGCTCATGCAGGCTCCCGATGAAGCCTTCGGTCTCACAAAAAGCTATATCCGGATATGCGGCGGCGGATTCCTCATAATCACGGCTTACAATCTGCTGGGAAGCATCTTCCGCGGGCTCGGGGACTCAAAAACTCCGCTGGTCGCTGTCGGCATTGCCTGTGTGTTAAATATCGCAGGCGACTTCTTTTTCGTGGCAGTCCTCGGCTTCGGTGCCGCAGGTGCGGCTCTCGCGACCGTACTTGCCCAGCTTGTCAGCGTCATCATTTCGTTCTTTATCATAAGGAAGACAAAGCTGCCCTTTAAGCTGCACAGGTCCGATCTGAAGCCGAAAAAGTCCTGCTCCAGGAACATCATCCGCATAGGTATGCCGATCGCATTGCAGGATTTCCTTGTAGGCATCTCCTTCCTTGTGATACTTGCCATCGTCAACCAGATAGGCGTTACCGCTTCGGCAGGAGTGGGCGTTGCCAACAAGGTCTGCGCCTTCATCATGCTTGTCCCTGCGGCATTCATGCAGTCAATGGCTGCGTTCGTTGCTCAGAACTACGGTGCGGGACATACCGACCGCGCGATCAGGGCGCTTAAAAGCGGCATCGCTGTATCGCTTGTTTTCGGCGTTTTAATGTTCTTTACGGCGTTTTTCCGAGGGGACCTGCTCGCAGGCATTTTCTCAAGCAATCCCGTTACGGTCGCCGCTGCATGGGACTACCTCAAGGCCTACGCGATCGACTGCCTGTTCACCTGCTTCCTGTTCTGCTTTATAGGCTTCTACAACGGCATCGAAAAGACAAAATTCGTTATGATACAGGGCATCGCCGGTGCATTCCTCGTGAGGATACCCGTTGCGTTCATCATGCAGCACTTCGGCGGCGGTTCGCTTTTCAGGATAGGTCTTGCAACTCCGTGCTCGACGGTATTGCAGATAATCATGTGCTTTGCGGCATACGCTCATTACATCCGGAATAAAAACAAGGTATAAAAAAATCGGGAACAGCTGTGAAAAGCTGTTCCCGTTCTGTTTTTCAATGAACTGATGTCCCTGCTGCCGCAGGGGCTTATTTTTTGCGGTATCGCTCAGAGCCCGAGAAGTTCGATAACAGCGTCCTTCGAGCGGTAGCCGACAGCCTGCTTCACGATAGCGCCGTCCTTTACAACGACCAGCAGCGGTATGCTTTCAACTCTGAATGCAGCGGCAAGCTCCGGCTGCTCATCAACATTGACCTTGCCGACCTTGACCTTTCCGGCAAAATCCTCGGCTATCTCAGCAACTACCGGTCCGAGCATCATACACGGTCCGCACCAGCCAGCCCAGAAGTCGAGCAGTATCGGAAGTCCCCTGTAATTGCGTACTTCCTCGTCAAAATTTTCCTTGGTTATAACTACTTCGCTCATGTTCAGTCCTCCTTGGATTTGTAGTAAAGCATACAGTGGCAGAAGCCCTCGAAATCCGGATCGGCGATCTGGTCGCGGAACTCTTTGCACATACATTTATTCTCGGGAGTTTTCGCAAGCCTGCACGGACAGTAGCCGTCCTTGAGCTTGAGCCCTTCCTTTATTCTGTCAACGACTTCCTTGTCGGGATTGAGTGTGACTTTCATATGCAGCTCCTTTCCGGGAGCACTGCTCCCTTACTTCATGAGTTCGTCGGCAAGAGCTTCTATCTGTGCGATATTCTCGGGCTTGACGGCGGACTTTATTGATACGGTCGTATCGGTGAATGTGAGGTCCTTCGACTTCTCGAACATTCCCTTTATGATCTTTGCGGCGGTAGGCGCCCAGCTTCCGTTCTCGATGATGCCGACGGTGCGGTTCTGGAAATTTCTCTCGGTGAGGTCAAGTATGAAGTGCTTCATGAACGGGAAGATATCCGCATTGTAGGTGGTCGTAGCAAGTACGAGCTTGCCGTGGCGGAATGCGTCCTCGACCGACTCAGCCATATCCTCACGGGCGAGGTCGGCAATGGCAACTCTCGGGCAGCCCTTCTCGAGAAGCTTGTCCTTCAGAAGCTCGGCAGCCTTCTTCGTGTTTCCATATACGGAAGTGTAGGCTATGAACACACCCTCGGACTCAACGCCGTAGGACGACCATGTATTGTAAAGATCAAGGTAGTATCCGAGGTTCTCGCTGAGAACAGGTCCGTGGAGAGGGCATATCATCTGTATGTCAAGAGCGGCAGCCTTTTTCAGTACACCCTGCACCTGAGCGCCGTACTTCCCGACAATGCCGAAGTAATAGCGCCTTGCCTCGCAAGCCCAGTCCTCATCAGCGTCAAGAGCGCCGAATTTTCCGAAGGCGTCGGCGGAGAAAAGCACCTTGTCCCTGCTGTCGTAGGTGAACATTACCTCCGGCCAGTGCACCATGGGAGCGAAGATGAATTTCAGCTCATGGCTGCCGAGGGAAAGAGTGTCGCCGTCCTTGACCTCAAGCGTTCTGCCTTCGAGCGCAAGCTCCGGATAGAAAGCCTTCATCATGGCGAAGGTCTTGGAGTTGCCTACAATGACGGTATTTGGGTACTTCGCGGCAAACGCGGCGATATTTGCGGAATGGTCGGGCTCCATATGCTGAACGATAAGGTAATCCGGAGTGCGGCCGCCAAGGACCTCAGTGATATTGGCGAGCCATTCATCGGTGAAGTTTTTGTCAACAGTATCGAATATGGCAGTCTTATCGTCATTTATGATGTAGGAATTGTAAGCCATTCCGTTGGGAACGTCGTACTGTCCCTCGAAAAGGTCGAGTTGGCGGTCGTTCACACCAATGTAGAAGATGTCGTCTGTAAGCTTTATCATAGCGGTTACCTCTTTTCATTATTTGCATATCAACAGGGTTTATTCTGTTACAATTGATTATACCATATTAACAAGCATAAAAACAGTGACATTTGCAACAAATTTGCAATTATATTTTTGTCATATCGGAACATGAGATATTAATGAATAGAGCATAATTGCAGTGGCACGATGCAGGCATCGTTAACGCAGCTAAAAAAATTTTTTCAATATTCAACGGTTTTGCATTGAAAAACGCCTCTTTTTTGCCCCTTAGTGAACGGCGGTACCGTTCGGGACGAAAGGAGGTCTTTCTTATTCAGGAAAAAGATAAAAAGCAGCTCAGGGACGATTTCTGCTGCTGCTATGCCCTGCTCGGAAGCGTTGAGGAGGCTGCCGCGAAAGCCGGTTTCCCCGCAGATACCGCTCTCAGGGACGGACTGAGCTGTCTGAGGTCGCCGGGCTGCCGGAAAAAGATCGCAGAGCTGAGAGAACTGCTCTCGGACGGGAGCGGAGTTATCGCGGGACTGAAAAGGCTCGCCTTCGGGAACTGCCGGGACGCTGCTGTCCTTGCATTCTCGGACGAGCTCCCGCCGCCGGAGGTCATTGCCGGACTCGACCTGTTCAATGTCTCCGAGATCAAAAGGGTAAAGGGAGGCGGCGTTGAGGTCAAGCTGTTCGACAGGCTGAAAGCCCTCGAAAAGCTGTTTGAGCTGGAGAATACGTTCTCCGACCGCGACAGGGCTGCCGGTCTTATCAGCGCTCTCACCGATACCGCAGAGGAGGCTGATTACACTGAGGATAGATAAGCTCTCCCCGAAACAAAGGCTTGCCGTTAAATGGTGGACAATGCCGGAATACCGCGGTATGGACGCGATAATCTGCGACGGGGCGGTCAGGAGCGGCAAAACTCTTGCGATGTCGGTCGGCTTCATGCTCTGGGCGTGCGGCAGTTTCAGAGACAGCTCATTCGCCCTCTGCGGCAAGACGATAACCTCGCTCCGCAGAAACGTCGTAACTCCGCTTCTCCCGATACTCCGGGACTACGGTTTCACCTGCATCGAGAAGGTCAGCGCGAACTATATCGACGTCACCATGCTCGGCAGGACCAACCGCTTCTACATCTTCGGCGGCAAGGACGAAGGCTCGGCGGCTCTGATACAGGGCATGACGCTCTCGGGCGTATTCTTCGACGAGGTCGCACTTATGCCGCGCTCCTTCGTGGAACAGGCTATCGCAAGATGCTCGGTCAGCGGCTCGAAGCTCTGGTTCAACTGCAATCCCGATACTCCGGCGCACTGGTTCTATACCGAATGGATCAGAAAGCCGGAGGATAAACACGCCCTCTGCCTACACTTCACCATGGACGATAACCCCTCTCTCACGGAATCGCTGAAAAGCCGCTACAAAAGGCTCTATTCCGGCACATTCTACGAAAGGTTCGTGCTTGGCAAGTGGACTGCCTCACACGGCGCGGTCTATCCTATGTTCAGTATGGAAAAGCACGTTTTCAGCGGCGAGGTAAGCTGCGAGCAATACGTCATATCATGCGACTACGGCACGGTCAATCCCTCATCATTCGGTCTCTGGGGACTTCACAGCGGCGTCTGGCATCGCCTGAAGGAATACTACTATTCCTCAAAACGCGAGGGAGTACAGCGGACCGACGAGGAGCACTATGCGGCTCTGGAGGAGCTTGCAGGCGGACGGAAGATATCGAAGGTGATAGTCGATCCCTCCGCGGCGAGCTTCATCGAGTGTATCCGCAGACACGGGAAATTCAGAGTCGTAAAGGCAGACAACGATGTCGTGACGGGTATACGTCTCGTGAGCAGCGCACTTCGCAGCGGAAGACTGCGTTTCCACGAAAGCTGCCGGGATATCATAAGGGAGTTCCAGCTCTATTGCTGGAACGAACGCTCCGGCAGCGATGCACCGATCAAGGAGAACGATCACGCTATGGACGATATGCGCTATTTCGTGACGGATATGGTGAATTCGCAGGGCGGTGACCAGCTCGTCGCCCTGTCAGTAGGAAGATAAGAAGGTACCGCCGTTCTTCATACGAAAGGAGGAAAAATGAAGCTTTTCAAACGAAAAAACGTACCCGGAGCCGCAAAGCCGGAGCTCATCTCCGCGCCAAGATACGGCACTCAGGGAACAGTTCTGCCTCCGGTGATAGTACCGCTCGAAAAGGAGCTGTACGACAGGCTGAGATATGCCGTTCCGGTCATTGACGCGGCTATCATGAAGATAATACGCCTTACGGGCGGATTCCGCGTTGTATGTTCGGACGAAGACATCCAGCCGGAGCTCGACCGCTTTCTCGAAAACGTGCCTGTCGGGCTCAACGGTCAGTCGGTCGGCTTCTTTGCAGACAATTTTCTCGACAGCATACTGACCTACGGCAGCGCAGTCGGAGAGATAGTCAAGGACAGCGCAAATGAGCGCATCGCCGGGCTCTGGCTCGGAGATGTGTCCGCTGTAAAGATAAGTCCGGGCAGTGAGCCCTTCACGAGGACCTATACCGTCCGCTCTGCCAACGGCACAGCAAAGACGGTACTCCACCCGGAGAATATCCTCTACGCCTCGCTCATCGGAGGGAAGTCGCTCCTGCGAGGTCTTCCGGCACTCAGCAGCATTCTTCTCAGGATATACGAGTGCATAGGTCAGAACTATGACCGTGCCGGAAACGTCCGCTATGCCGTGACCTACAAGCCGCAGAGCGGTTCGGACGATATAGTCTATTCCCGTGAACGCGCCCAGCAGATAGCACGCGAGTGGGCTGACGGCATGAGTTCGGCAAGATGCGGCGAGGTCAAGGACTTCGTGGCAGTCGGTGATGTTGATATCAAGGTCATCGGCGCAGACAATCAGCTTTTTGACACGAATATCCCGGTAAGGCAGATACTCGAGCAGCTCATCGCAAAGCTCTCGATTCCGCCGTTCCTTCTCGGGCTGAACTGGAGCAGTACCGAGCGTATGTCCTCTCAGCAGGCTGATATACTCACCTCTGAGCTGGAGTATTACAGACGGCTCCTTACCCCCGTGATATGCAGCGTAGCCGATGCCTATCTCGCATCGGTCGGCTCGGAAGCCGTATGCCGCATAGAATGGGACAATATCAATCTTCAGGACGAAACGGCTCTTGCCGATGCGAGATTGAAGAACGCTCAGGCAAGAGAAATAGAAATGCGCCTTGACGCGCAGGATAAAAATACTCAGGAGGTATAAATATGTATAACGATATCAGACTTGAAAAGGGACTCTATAATCTCAGCGGTAAGTCTTTCACCGCTGCTCTCGAGGAGCTTGACCCCTCTGCCGCTTACTCCGGCACTCCTCTCGAAAATCTCGACGCCTTCGAGAGACAGCTCAAGCGCTTCAATATCCGCATTAACGGTTCCGACTGCGACTGCGTAGAGAAATTCTTCTCAACTACGGAGAGCGCTGTGCTCTTCCCCGAATTCGTGACCCGCTCGATCAGAAAGGGCTTCAACGAGACTATCCTCGGTACTATCTGCGCGGTAAAGACCGTTTGCAGTTCCGGTCAGTATCTCGGCTGCGAGCTCGATGATACGGACGAATACGAGACTACCGCACAGGCTGCGCTCCTCCCTGAGGCTACTGTCACAGAGAGCGAAACTGCTGTGACCCTTGCAAAGTACGGCAGACTTATCAGTGCTTCCTACGAGGCTGTACGCCACCAGAGACTTGACGTCTTCGGCGTGATGCTCAGAAGCATCGGCGTAAGACTTGCCGCAAACGTTGTAAATCAGGCTGTCACAGTTCTCGCGGCAGATGCACAGGGTACTGAAACTGAGGAGACAACTCTCGCTTACTCCGACCTTGCAAACCTCTACGGCTGCTTCACCGACTTCGACATGACAACGGTCATCGCTTCTCCCGACAACGCTGCTCTCATCGCGGCTATGAAGGAGGTCAAGGAGTGCAATTCCGTTCAGAACGGCAGGATCGTTCTTCCCCTTGGCGCAGAGCTCATCAAGTGCGCTTCTGCAAGTGACACAAAGATCATCGGTATCGACCGCAGCTTCGCGCTCGAATTCATCACAAGCACCGACCTCGTTATGGAGACAGACAAGCTCATCGACCGTCAGCTCGACCAGATCACGGTATCCATCACCTGCGGCTTCAAGAAGATCACTCCCGATGCCGTAAAGGTGCTCACTATCAAGTCTGCCGGCGGAAATGACGATAACGGCGGTGATGATAACAACGGCGGCGATAACGCTGAACAGGGTCAGGAATAATACATCGGCAAAGCAACTGCCGGGCTGCTCTCTCCGGAGGGCAGCCCGCCCTTACCGAAAGGAGGAACTATGGATAAGGAAATACTCGACAGGATAAACCGCTTCACGCGCCGTCCGCTCACAGAGGAGGAGGTATACGTCTTTTCCGTGATTCTCTGCGACAACGAGATAGACCGCGACTGCGAGCGTTTCTCCGACGAAGCGCTTGACGAGCTCCGGGAGCTTTTCATCGGAAAGACCGGCATATTCGACCATGACCCCACCACTTCCAACCAGAACGCGCGTATCTTCGACACCGCTGTCATTGAGGACGGCTCCCGCAAGACAAAGTACGGCAAGCCTTACAGATACCTGAAGGCGGAGGCTTATATGGTGCGTACCGGCGACAACCGCGACCTCATTGCCGAGATAGACGGCGGAATCAAGAAGGAGGTCAGCATATCATGCAGTGCTTCACAGAGAGTGTGCTCGGTATGCGGCTGCGACAAGTCCTCCGGCGGCTGCGAGCATATCAGGGGCAGGCTCTACGGTGGAAAGCTCTGCCATACCGTGCTCAGCGGCATCACTGATGCCTATGAGTGGAGCTTCGTGGCAGTTCCGGCACAGGTCGGTGCAGGCGTTACAAAGCGCTTTTCCGAGAGCGGCACGGTGACTGTGCCGGTGACTGAGGATATAAGTGCCGCTGATGACGAGCTCCGCCGCGATATACGCAGGCTCGCTTATTTCGTTGCCGGAACAGATGCGGCAAAGGCGGTCGGTGTGACCTGCCGCGGCATGGATACGAAGCAGCTCATCGCGCTGAAAAAGTCACTCGAAAACCGCCGCGTCAAGGGCGGCATTAAGCCTGAGCTTGCAGAGAGCACCGGAAACACTGAGGACAACTCCGGATTTTCCATGAAATGAGGTAGCATAAATGAACATAGAGTCAGTAAAATCACTGTTCGAGCTGTTTTCCGGCGAGGAAGCCGAGGAATACGCGCCTTTCGTCAGCCTTGCGGTCAGGGAGACCGAGCGTATGCTCCTTCCGGACGCTGATACGTCAGATATCCGCCTTGATTTCCTTGCGGCGGCGATAGCAAACTACCGCTTCTGCCGCATGAAGGCTTCGCGCGACAGGACCAAGGCTACATATGCGGGCAAGATGCTTGCCGCCGGCGAAGGCTCACCGGTCGGTCAGGCGGCTGAGCTGCTGAGGGAGTACACTCAGCTCTGCTCCGACCTTATCAAGCCGCAGACATTCGTATTTGCCGGTTTTTCCGGAGAGGAGGATGAAATATGCTGAACAGCATCATCGAAAGGGTCGTGCGCGAGCTGAGGACTTACGGCTCAGACCCGGTTTACAGCGCATTTGACGCGGAGAGCGTCGAGAAGAAGGGCAAAGGCATTTACACGATAGTCGGTGTTGAGGCTTTCGAGAGCACTGCGCCGGTCTATTCGCCCTATGTCGTGTACATCCCGTTCAGGGCGGATATAAGCGTGAAGGTCACAGCTCCCCCGGAGTTTCCCATGAGCAGGCTGTTCGACTATTACAGCACAAAGACCGCTGTTGCGGTCGGAGAGCTCTCCGGACTTGACTGCTCGCTGAAAAAGCTCAGCGTGAAGTACGATTCCAATATCAACAGGCTCGTGCTGACCGCTCTGCTCTCGTCCGGCGGCATCACGCGCATCGAAAGGAGCACGGAATGAGTACGTCCACATTTCTTGAACAGCGCAAGGCAGTACCGGTGTACATAGGAGATATGCTGCTGTACTGCGAGAGCTTCACGGCTGAGGCTGAACGGACGGTCGCCGAAAAGTCTACCGTTGACGGAGATGCGGCACTAACCAATACCTTTCCGCGCAGAGCAAAGCTCACCCTCACAGGCAGGGTGTTCAACGAGGAAGAGCCGCTCATGAACGTGCTCATGCTCAATGATATGCTGCGCTCGGCATCGGTCCTCACTGTTGAGTACAGAGGGCTGTATTTCGGGAACTGCCGCATACTCTCGTACAAGGCTGCCGATACCGGAAAGAGCTTCCTTGACCTTTCGCTCACGCTCTCCTCAGACAATATATATATTCCGGAGGAGTGAGGCAATGTCTGACACATACCTGAAAATAAGGAACTCCGACGGTACGGAGTTCACAGAGACCGCACTGCTGTCGTTCAGCTTCCGCAAGGACGCATACACCCCTTATACCTCGCTGAATGCAAGGGCTGTGACAAACGAGACACTCTACTCCTCCGCTGCCGAGATATTGCTCTATGTTGAGGGGATACTCGTCCACCACGGGCTCATTGACAGCATCGGTGCGGAGACCTCGGGCGGTATCACCGTGACCTCGTTCGCATCAAGAGGCTTTTCCTCCCTGCTCTGCCAGAACCAGATAGAGCCGGGATTAAAGCTCAGCATCTCGTTCAACGCACTCATGGACAGCTACTATGTACTTCCATATGTGACACACGAGGACAATTCCGACGCGAGCAACTATATCTACGTCAAGAACCATTCAACCATGTGGGACGGAGTTGTCAACCTCTCCTACAAGCTCAATGGAACTTACCCCTATATCCGCGGCACGAACTGCGTAAGGATAACGCCTGTGAGCCAGCCGTCTGCTTTTGTCTATACCGGCGCCGACCTGCTTTCGACAGGGTCGCGCATCAGCGGCAAGCGTCTCGTCAGCAATTTCCATATGTCTGATATCAACGGAGATTTCGGGACATTTGAACTGACAGACAGCGATGTTACCGCACAGAAGATCGTCCGTCACCAGTTCTTCGAGCTTGACAGGCAATTCCTCTACTCTCCGCAGGACGCTCTTGTCTTCCGCGACAAATACTGCACAAGGGGCTGGAAGCAGCGCTTCTGCACATACAGCGGCTACAACGGCGAGGACATTTCCGATACCGTTACCTTCTCCGGCGTGAACGCTGAACGTATCGCTTCCGTGACTATTACCGGCAGCAGCAGCGGCATCATCACAGAGGTCGGCATATACAGCGACAAATTTCCGCGTGAAATTGCAAACGCATAACGAAACAGCCATATGTGCATTCACACATATGGCTGCTTTTTCATCTTTATTCAGCTTTCTGCCGGGAATTTCGTGATTATTCCGAGCTTGAGCTTCTGTATCATCAGGGCGTCCATATTGGTTATATCGCCGCTGCCGTCAACGTCAGCGTTCTTTTCACCCTTGTCGGTCAGCTGGTACTTGTCCGGATTGCCTATGGTCTGCATTATGAATACTGCGTCCGCCATATTCACCTGTTCGTCGCAGTTTGCATCGCCAAGAAGCGAAGGCGAGGAATTATCCTTTACGGTGAAGGTAATGGTCTTATATCCGCCGAACATGAAGGTCACGTTAACAGTCGCCTCGCCTGCCTTTTTGCCTGTAACGTCGAAATACGGGACATTGTAGTTGGTGATCTCAACAGCATCGCCCTCGACAGTAGCATTCCAAGCCCTTACCTCGCGGTCCCATTTGCCGATATTGACCCTGACGGTCTCGCCGACCTCTATATCGGTCTTCTGGCATATAAGGACGTAGGGAGTGGTAGTTGTTGTGGAGGTGGTAGTCGTAGTCGTTGTGGTGGTAGTAGTGCTGGTCGTGGTCGTAGTAGTTGTGGTGGACGTGCCGGGAAGCTGACCGTTCGCAGCAGCCTTCTCCTCAGCGTAAACAGTCACCTCATCGCCTATCTCGGCAACGACCTTTCCGGTCTGGAATTCGTGGTAAAGTCCGGCAGCCGCGCCGACAAGTCCCACCTGATAGTCAAGAGCGACTTCGTTGGAAGTAGCGTCCTTTGCATCGTACTTGCGGAAGGTCGAGAAGTCCTGACCCGTAGGACCGCCGCAGAGAGCGCCGTAGAGGACATGGCTCGTGGGAACGCTTGCGTAGTTGCCGTCCCAGCTGTTCCACTGATTCCAGCCGTCATCGACATAGAGACCGGAAGCCGCGCGGTGATGGGGAGAGGTCGCGGAAACGTCGTTATATCCGACAACAAGACATACATTCGCGTTGTTGTCGCCGAGTATCATATTCATCTGCTTCTTGCACCATTCACCGAAATCCGCTCCGGACTTGTCCTTGTACTTAGTGGCGACCATAGCGCACATCTGCATGAGGGTATTGTGACGGGCACTGCCCCAGCTGTTCATGATATAGAACTGGTTCTGGTTTGCATCGGTCACGCTCTTGATATAGTTCACAGGAGCTTCCCAGTTACCGGTTATCTCGGCGTTTATGAGAGCTGCACCGAGCCATACGCCGCCGTAGTAGTAATCGTTCACCCAGTCGTTCGTACCGCTGGTGTCCTTGCTGTTGGCTTCGAGGTAGGTCGGCTCGTTCGTTGCGAGATAGAGCCAGCCTGCCGCCCACGCGATATCGTCCTCGACGCTCTTGTCGGAGTAGGTCATCTGCTCGGTAGTCATCCTGCGGTTCTTTGCCGCGAAATCGTAGAGGGACTTCGCGTACTTCAGGTCGTCCTCGTCGCCGAAGTTTATGTAGTTCTGGGCAAGTGCAGCCGCGTACTGTGCCGCAACATCACTCGCGCCGTTGGTGGTGGAATAGTTCTCGTCCGAACCGCGGGAATCCATAAGCTCAGGCGCACGCCATTTTCCGTGATCCTTGCCGTCGTCGCCTATCTCGTATATGAAATTCGTGACATTGCCCGAACCGTCAAGGGTAGTGCTCGCCTTCATGAATTTTGCGAACCAGTCCGTGATGTCCTTCATGTGCGCGGTAGTTCCGGTCTTGTCGAAGTCCTCCTTGTACTCATAGTACATCCAGCCGAGCGTTGAAGCGGTAAAGCCCTCGGTCAGACCGCAGATGATAGCGTCGCCTGCATCGTGGAAGCCGTAGGGTACAACGTCGCTCTTGTGGCAGTCATCGCGCCATGAGAAATGGGACTTTTCGCCTGCGCCCTCGCCGCAGTAGTTCGCATCGTAGAAATAAAGGGAGTATTGCAGAAGTCTTGCGTAGTTGTCAAGGTCAAGGTCTGCCGCCTTTGCAGTGGGAGCAGTGACAGCCGCAAAAGGCAGAGATGTTAGTGCGATTGCAGCGGAGGCTGCCGCTGCCGCCAGTTTTTTCGTAAATGCTTTCATGTCTGTGTCCTCCGTAAAACGCGGAAAGCCCATACTTTCCGGATATTAAGGCTATTATAGCACACGGACAGCCAAAAATCAATAAACGTTCACTGCTTTTAGCGATAAAGGCAAAAAATCTCTCCCGTACTTGGTAATATTAACTAAAGCCGCAGCCGTAAGCGTAACACTTACGGCTGCGGCTTTTGTCAGATATAGCTCAGTGTTTTGAGGATAAAGAGCCACATTGTGAGGGTGAATGCGCTGCACAGGGTAGTGAGCATGACGGCAAAAGCGGTGATATCGCCCTTATGGCCGAGGTTCTTTGCCATTACGAAGCAGCTTCCGGTGGTGGCGCTTCCGAGCATGACGAGTATGGATATGAGCTTTTCGTCACGGAAGCCAAGAGCTATCGCTGCCGGCAGGAACAGTCCGCAGAAGAATAACAGCTTTAAGAAGGCTATCGCCGCGGTCAGTGCGACCTTGCCCTTTGCTGCGCTGAAACGCACTGACGCACCGAGGGCGATGAGCGAGAGCGGAGTTGCCATATTCCCGAGGTAGCTGATGGATTTTGACATTATCACGGGCTGGTGTATACCGGTGAGCGACCAGAGCAGACCGGCAATTATTCCCAGTATTATGGGATTTGTGACTATGCCGCGCAGAGTGCTCCGCCAGAGCCCGCCGCTTCTGCTGCGCTCCGGTGAGGTCAGCGAGAGCGTTACCACCGCAATGACGTTGTAAAGCGGAACGGTTCCCACTATCATAAGCGCTGCAACGGTCGATTTGCCGTAGATATTGTTCACGAAGGCTATTCCCAGAACAGCGGCACTGCTCCGGTAGGACGCCTGTATTATCTCACCGCGCTCGCTCACGTCCTTGTGGGTGAGCGAAAAAAGCACGGCGATGCTGACGCTCAGGACGGTCGCTCCCATGCAGAACAGCACGAGCTTCCCGTCCCAGACCGTGCGGAAGTCCGCAGTTGACAGATCCATGAACAGGAGCGCCGGAAGCAGTGTCCTGAAAACGAATTTATTAATCTGTGCCGTGGAATGCTCATCGAGCAGCCCGACGCGCCTGACGAACCAGCCGAATATCATTATGACGAATACCGGAACTGTCGCGTTAAGGCTGAAAACAAGGTTCTCCCCTATCATATTACCCTCTTATCCCATAAACACAGCCCGGAAGCCGCAATGCTCCGGGCTGCTGTATTACTTTTTGCTCTTGTTGCCTGCGGACTTTTTGCCGCCGGAAGACTTGCTGCTTCCGGAAGCTTTATTGCTGCCTGACGGCTTCTCATTGTCCGAAGTTTTCTTGTTGCCGGAAGTCTTCTTCAAAGGTGCCTGCTTGTTCTCAGGCTCATCATCGTCGATTATCTTCTTGTAGGAATTCTCGAAAGCCTTTGCCTTTTCACGCTTCTGTGCATTTCTGACGCGGCGCGGAGCACTCTTTCTGCTTCTCGACATAAGAACGACGCCGAACACAACCGCTGCCGCAAGAAGTGCGAAGCAGAGAACGATGAACGCCCATTTCAGCAGGTTGAAGTCCGTGACGGTGTAAGAGATTCCGTTGCTCTTGGCGTATTTCTTTGCCTCCGAGCCGGAGGGTACGCTCATCTTGAAGCCGCTGAGCTTCGTCTCCTCAAGCAGTTTCTGACCATCAGAAGTGGTGTTGCCGTTGTACTCCCATGTGTAGCCGAAAGCGTAATCTCCGATATCAGTCACGCTCTTGGGGACTGCTATCTTTTTGAGGTTGTCACAGTAGAAGAACGCCCTTGAGCCTATCGACTTCACGCCGTCAGGGATTATGACCTTTTCAAGAGAATAGCTGCCGTTGAATGCGCTGTCTCCGATAGTTTTCAGCGTGGTCGGAAGCGAGAGTGACTCTATACAGTTATATGAGAACGCATTTGCACCGATAGTCACAAGGCCGTTTGAAAAGTCGATGCTTTTCAGCTTTGAAAAGCCTCCTGCCTCGCCGATAACCATGCCGCTGAATGCGCCGTCACCTATCTCGGTAACAGATGAGGGCAGGTAAAGGTACTCTATGCCTGCCGCCGCCGAAAATGCTCCGGCTCTGATGACCTCGGTGCCGTCGGGAATGCGGAGCTCTCCGCCGATAGTCGAAACAGCGCAGTATATCTCCTTTTTGTCCTTGTCGGTAAGGATACCGTCATTGACAGTGAATGTGCTGCTTCCGTCAGCTTTTATCTCCTTCAGCGAGTAGAGCTCTCCGAAAGCCTCATCTCCGATAGTTGTCAGAGTAGGCGGAAGCTCAAGGCTTTCAAGGTTCAT
This sequence comes from Ruminococcus sp., assembly GCA_017525915.1. Taxonomy (GTDB): domain Bacteria; phylum Bacillota; class Clostridia; order Oscillospirales; family Ruminococcaceae; genus Ruminococcus. The sequence continues at coordinate 73,956 of JAFXSC010000010.1, read as the reverse complement.
GCAGCCGTAGAAAGCATAGTCGCCGACAGCGGTCAGCGTGCTGTTGAGTTCAAGCTTTTTAAGGCTGTCGCAGCGGCGGAAAGCGCTTTCCGGTATCTCCGTGAGAGTATCCGGTATCTTCAGCTCTGTTACGTTGTAACAGCCGGAAAATGCACCTTCGCCGAGGTATTTCAGGTTCTTCGGAAGCTTTATGGTCGATGAAGTGCAGCCGTAGAAGGCGTTCGTCTCGATGCTCTTTACAGAATCCGGGATAATAAGGTCAGTTATGCCGGTAAAGCCTGCGAAGGCATTCTCACCTATGGCAACTATCGCAACGCCGTTTCTGATAGCCGGTATCTCGGTGATTATGGTCGCTGTACACTTAGTGATCTTATAGCCGCCGTCAACGTTCACATACTCGAACGCACCGTCCGAGAGGATATCGTCCGCTCCCTGAAGGTCCTCCGCCGAAGCAGGGAACGTCAGGACCGACGGGACCATCATCGCTGCTGCGCCGAGCATTGCAAGGATTCTTTTTAACTTCATTTCTTCTGATCCTTTCCTGTGGACTTCTTTTTCTCCGGATCAGACTTCTTTGTGTCCTTCTTATCGTCCGGCTCTGGCTTCTTTGCGTTCTTTATGCCGCTGTCTCCGCCTTTCTTTTTCTTTGCGGCAGAAACTGTTTCCGCTGCGGAACGCTTTTTCCTGATTATCATCACTATCAGCAATACAACGGCTAATGCGATCACGCCGCCGATAATAGCAAGCATTACTATGCTGATATTCTTATTGCCTATGCGTATCGTTCCTGTAACGACTTCGAGATCATTCTCCTTTGCATAGTCATAAGCCTTGGAATTCTTCGGAGCGTAGAGCTTGAAGCCGTCAACTGGTATGCTCTGATCCACATCTTCGCTGTAATTATACATGGGGTTGATGTCAAAGCCGAAGGATTGCTTTCCGATATTTTCAAGCTCCTTGTATGCGCGGATCTTTTTCAGCGAGGAACAGCCGTAGAAGGCGTAATCGCCGACAGTTTCGAGCGAATGCGGAAGCACTACGTCCTCCAGGTTGCTGCATCCTGCAAAGGCATAGGCGCTGATCTCCTTTGTACCCTTCGGCACCTTGTACACGCTGCCGGAACGGCTTATCGGGTACTCCACGAGCTTGTCCCCGGAGACATCGAACAGAACGCCGTCCTTCGAGCTGTAAGCGCCGCCGCTGCCGCCCTTTACGTTTATCTCCTCAAGGGCTGTACAGGTATCGTAAGGTGTATCTCCGGTGAACTCCTTGCAGTTTCCGGATATGGTTATCGCGGTAAGTGCCTCACAGTTGTTGAAAGCCTTCGCTCCTATCTCGGAAGCGCCGCCGCAGTCGATCGTTTCAAGGTTTGAGCAGCCGTCGAAGCAGTTCTCGCCTATCTTTTCAAGGCTCTGCGGAAGGACAGCTTCTTTCAGGTATACACAGTTGTAGAACGACATCTCGCGGAGCTCGCGGAAGCCATCGGGGAGAGTTATCTTTTCAGCCGAGCAGGTAGTGAAGGCGGTCGGGAGAGCTCCTCTTACCGGAAGTCCGCCAAGTTCCGCGGGAACGGTCAGGTCGCTGTCCGAGGCATTGCACTGTACGATATATGCTTCGCCGTCAATATTTGCATAGGTGTAGTTGTTTTCAGTTGCCTTGTCGAGAGAGAGAAGCTCCTGCTGAGAAGCGTACTCATCCTCGGACATGAAAACGAAATTGTTGGCATAGTCGTACTCGGCATCGGAATCGTGAGCGTAATTGTATGCGCCGGAGTAATAGGTGCCGATTATCGTGAAGTCATCATCAGCATACTCCTTGCCGTCAGTGCCGGAGCGATAGCCGAATGCACAGTAGCCGATAGTATTTACGGAAGCCGGGATATGCACCGTTTTGAGGCCGGTATCCATGAAAGCGTTCTGCTCAATGGTCTGAAGTCCGGCAGGGAACTCTATATCGGTGAGCTTCTCGCAGCCCCAGAATGCGCCCATGCCTATCTTCGTGGTATTGGAATTGAACTTTACGTCTGTGAGCGCGATATTGTCAGCACAGAATGCAAGGGAGATATCGGTCACGGCAGTCTGGCTAAGGTCGATAGCTTTGAGCTTGTGATTGGTGCTGAGTGCGTAATCATCGACAGATTTAAGCGATGTGGGAAGATTTATCGTGCTCAGCTCCGTGGAATATATGGCGGCTGTTGCAAGAGCCTCAATGCCGTCCGGAACTGTATAGCTGTCGCCGGTCTTTTTCGGCGGATAGCATATCAGCGTCTTCATATCCTTCGTAAAGAGCACTCCGTCCGCAAGAACGTAGTCCTTGTTTCCGCTGCCGAGCTTTATCTCCTTCAGAGAAGGGCAGTAGATGAACGGGTTGTAGGACGAGATATAGCTCAGAGAATCGGGGAGGGTTATAGTCTCATATACCTGATCCGGAGTGCTTCCGAACGCTCTCATTCCGAGGTCGGTAACGGCAATTCCGTCTATCTCGGCAGGTACGACGAGATCCTTGTCGGTCGAGGTGCAGTCCTCGATACAAACGGTATTGTCGTGGGTGATCGAGTAGGAGAAGCTTCCGGAGACCTTTAATCCGCTGTCCTCAGTGCTTTCAGAAGCGGAGATCGTTGTCTCGTCCGCGGATACGGCAGGTGCGTATGCTGAGACTGCCGAAAATGCGATAACGAGAGAAGCCAGGAATGCAGTAATATTTTTATATCTTCGCATGGAAAATTCCTCACTTTATGCAGTATTGTCCTAATTATACCACAGTATGAGCATTATTGCAACGGCTTTCACATATTTTTCAGATACAGCGTTCCATTTTCATCCTAAAAACAAAAAGACAGTCTCCCGAAGGAGACTGTCTGTGTTATTGCTTAAACGGGGAGGCTGGGAATGAGGTTGAGCTTGTACTTCTGGATGTAGAGTGCATCCTTGTTTGTGATGTCCTTGCTCTTGTCAACGTCAGCGTTTGCTTTTCCCTGAGCTGTGATACCGTAAGGTACTGAGCCCTCGCCGTACTTGTCAGGATTTGAGATCACCTGCATGATGTATACTGCGTCTGCAAGGTTTACCTGATTGTCGCAGTTTGCGTCGCCCCAGAGGGAAACGGTGATGTCCTGATTGGGCTTTGTGGTAGTGCTTGTAGTAGTTGTGCTTGTGGTCGTAGTCGTTGTTGTAGTTGTTGTGGTCTTTGTTGTGGTTGTAGTACCGCCGCTGGAAGTACCGTGGAGAACGATCTTCTCGATAGTTGCAGCGTCACCGTGAGGCCACCAAACGATAGCCTTTACAGTTGAGCCAACGTTTGAAGGGATAGTGTAGTCAACAGTTGCTACCTTGTCGGAGCCAGCCTTAACTGCCTCGAACTTATCCTCGAGCCACTCGCCTGTCCATGTGCCGAACTCACCCGATATCTCTGTATCGCTGGAGTTGATCTTTACATAGAGAGTAGCGGACTTAGCGCCGTTGGGCTTGAACTCAACGAAATTATTGATACCGCCGTCAGAGCCTTCCTCAGTGCCTACCTTTACCATGTCTGCAGGGAGAAGAACTACATCGCCGCCCGAGGGAGGAGTTGTAGTAGATGTTGTGCCGCCGCCGTTGCTGGAGGAGGTTGTGGAAGTTGTAACAGTTGTTGTAGTTGTGGAAGTTGAAGAACCGGGATTGGGATTAGATGAACCGGTATAGATCTTTGTAACGCCGGTGATCTGTGTGTCGATCTTGCCTGTCTTGTAGAAGTGGTAGAGACCGGCAGCAGCGCCTACGAGACCTGCATTGTAGTCGAGAGCTACCTCGTTGCACTTGTAGTCCTTGATAGAGTCGCTGTAAGTACCGTTTGTATCAGCAGGACCGCCTGCGAGAGCGCCTACGAGAACAGGGCTGCCTGCCTTTGCAACAGTGCTGTCGCCCATTTCGCCATAGCCGTTGTAGCCGGAAGCTGCTCTGTGGTGAACGTTTACAGGAGAAGTTGAATCGAAGCCGACAACGAAGCATCTTGCAGGAGCAGAGCCTACGCCCTTCGCGCCGAGGATGTAGTCCATCTGACCCTTTGCCCAGGTAGAAGAGCCATGATTGTGCTTAGCAGCAACAAGAGTCGTGAACTGAGCGGAACAGTTGTATCTTGCGCTTCCCCACTGCCAAGCTTCAGGCTCAGCGATACAGTAGCCGTCGCCGGAGAACTTGCTCATGTAGCCAAGACCGCTCCAGTCGTTTGCGAACTCGCCCTTGAGCATCTGGGCACCGAGCTGAACGCTCTCCCATGAGTGAGCGGAGTAAGCGGTAGGAGCATTCTGGAGCTCACTGAGGTACTTGCTGTTGCCTGTTGCCTTGTAGAGCCAGCCGGCAGCCCACGCGATCTCATCGTCGGAACCTGTCCAGTGAGCATCGTAGAAGGTCTCGCCGCCGCCGGAAGCGGTATGGAAGCCTCTGTCCTTAGTTGAGAAGTCGTAGAGTGCCTCAGCGTACTTGAGGTCCTCGGGGTTCTTGAAGTTGAGATAGTTTACTGCGAGAGCAGCAGCATATTCAGCGGTAACGTTGGCAGCTCCGCCGGTGCTCCAGAGCATTCTTCCTCTGTCGCCCTGTGCCTCCGGAGGTCCCCAGTATTCGTGGTCAACATTACCCTCGCCCTTTTCGATGAGGACTCTTGAAACGGTATTTCCGTTGAGCTCTGTTGCGTTGCGGAAGAACTCACAGAAGTGGTTGGTTATCATCTTGAGGTGTTCTGTCTGACCTGTCTCGTCGAAAGCGTCAGGGAACTCAAAGTAAGCCCAGCCGAGAGTAGATGCAGCGTAGCCCTGAGGCTGACCGAACATAGCGTGGTCGCCGGCATCGTGGAAACCGCCGGGTACAGCATCGCTTGTATGGCAGTTGCCTCTCCATGAGAGACCGCAGCCGGAGATGTCACCGCACATATTTGCGTCATAGAAATAGAGAGAGTACTGGAGGAGTCTTGCGTAGTTGTCGGAGTCGGCTGCAACGGCTGTAAGAGAGGGAGCAACAGTTGCAGAGACAGGTGCAGCTACTGCTGAAACGGCAAGAACGCTGCTGAGCAGTACAGATTTTACCTTCTTTGAGTTAAAAAACATATTATCACATCTTTCATTTGTAATATATCCCCTCTGCTGATACAGAGCAGTTTTTCCAAGAGGGCAGGTGCCGTGATCCCGAGGAAGGAGTGACGGACCTATACAGAAAAATCGTCCCGTAACAGAAGAAAAGCGAGCGCCTATAATATGTTACTATAACATTATACATTCTTTTCTTCAGAATTTGGTTACAAAACGGTTACAATTCCGTTAAAATTCACATTTTCTTCATATTTGTTCAACATTGAGGAATTTAAGCTATCACTATTGTGCAAATCCACAACAGCGGACGGTGCCCGTCCGTTCATCAGTATTGCCGTAAACACAAGTGCGGGCGAACAACGTTCACCCGCACTAATTACGCATTATGAATTAATAAGCCTTGCCCCAGTATACCATGCACTTAGCAGGCTTGCCGCAGCATACGCACTTGTCGCTGAGCTGCTCCTGCCCGAAGGGTATGCAGCGTGAGCCGACGCCGGTCTTTTCCTTTACCTCGTCCTCGCAGGCTTCCTCGCCGCACCACATAGCCTTGATGAAGCCGTCGCCGTTTTCGAGAGCCTTGTTGATCTCGTCGATGGTAGTGCAGGCGTATGTACGCTTGATCTGGTTGTCGAGAGCCTTCTGGTACATACCGTCATGAGCCTCCTGAAGCTTCTTCTCAACGGCTGCTTCAAGCTCGTCGAGGGATACGGAGATCTTCTCGCCGTTCCAGCGTGAAGCGATGACGCACTGGTTCTCCTCGATGTCGCGCGGACCTATCTCAACTCTGAGCGGAACGCCCTTCATCTCGTACTCTGCGAACTTCCAGCCGGGAGAATTCTCGCTGTCATCAAGCTTTACGCGGAGGCCGGACTTTGCAAGACGCTCCTTCAGCTCGTTTGCCTTGTCGAGAACGCCCTCCTTATGCTGTGCAACGGGTATGATGACCACCTGAACAGGTGCAACGGCAGGCGGAAGAACAAGTCCGTTGTTATCGCCGTGTGTCATGATAACAGCACCGATGAGACGTGTGGTAACGCCCCAGCTTGTCTGGTGGGGGAACACTCTCTTGTTGTCCTTGTCGGTATATTCGATGCCGAAAGCCTTTGCGAAGCCGTCGCCGAAGTAGTGGGAAGTACCAGCCTGCAAAGCCTTTCCGTCGTGCATGAGAGCCTCGATAGCGTAGGTGGAAACAGCTCCTGCAAACTTGTCGCTCTCGGTCTTCTTGCCCTTGACAACAGGCATAGCGAGCGCGTCCTTGCAGAAGTCAGCGTAAACGTTGAGCATACGCTCGGTCTCCTCAACAGCCTCCTCAGCGGTAGCGTGGATAGTGTGACCCTCCTGCCAGAGGAACTCTCTTGAACGGAGGAAGGGACGGGTGGTCTTTTCCCAGCGCACAACGCTAACCCACTGGTTATAGAGCTTGGGAAGGTCGCGGTAGGAGTGTACGATATTTGCATAGTGCTCGCAGAACAATGTCTCGGAGGTCGGACGGACGCAAAGTCTGTCCTCAAGCTTCTCGTTTCCGCCGTGAGTTACCCATGCGACCTCGGGAGCAAAGCCCTCAACGTGGTCTTTTTCCTTCTGGAGAAGGCTCTCCGGAATGAACATAGGCATACATACATTTTCGTGACCTGTTGCCTTGAACATACCGTCGAGGATATGCTGGATATTCTCCCAGATAGCGTAGCCGTAGGGACGAATGACCATACAGCCCTTTACGCTTGTGTACTCAACGAGCTCGGCTTTCTTGCATATGTCGGTATACCACTGAGCGAAATCCTCGTCCATTGAGGTTATCGCAGTGACCATTTTTTTATCTTTTGCCATATAAACAGTCCTCTTTTCTGTTGATTACATAGATATATACATTATATCATCAATTCCGGATAATGTCAATCCCGATAAGTGAATAGTTACGGCAACAGCATTTACTTCTGTGAGCGAAAGCAGACTTTCGTATTTGTATAGAGCTGCCCGTGGAAAGGGGCGCAAGGGAGGTCCTCCCTTGCCGGAGTCCAGAGGCTGAGCCTCTGGTCGCCGCTTTCAGCTTTTAAGGCGGCGAAACTCTCCAAAGGCGCTCCGCAAGGGGTGGATCTAAAAACAGTCCGGTGGACTGTTTTTAGTATAGCAGGGACGGATATTATCCCCCCTGTATCAAGCCCTGAGCACTGCTCGCTGCCGATTGACATTCTCCGGCATGTATGATATAATATGTTCACATTAATATTAACAAGGAGTTGATAAAAAATGGGCAAGACCTCAAAAATGCGTCAGGCATTCGTTCTGGCGCTGGCAATGGTCGCGGCACTGCTCCTCCCCCTCTACGGAGCCGCCTTCAGACCGCTGCTCACCGCAAACGCCGTATCGGCTGACTACCCCGTTCCCCTCTACAACCTTGCAAGCAAGGACAATTCAAAGGTGCTGACTGAAACGGGAACAGACGATACCTCCCCCCTCACGATGAAGGCGCTCGGCGGCGACCTCTCTCCATCCTGGCGCATCGACAGAGTTGGAAAGGACTCCAACGGCACCTTCTTCAAATTCATCAACGCCCAGTCGGGCAGACTTCTCACCCCTCTCGGTTACAGCGTGACCGCAGGCGCGGAAGTCGTTATCTACGGCAGCGAATCCGCCAAGTCCCAGCACTGGTACATCGTGCCGGTATCTCAGGATCACCTCGGAAACGACCTTTACTACAAGATCGTCAACTATTCCGATACCTCCCTCGCCCTCACCCAGGGCACTTCCGGTATGACGCTCGAAAGCTATACCGGCGCTGACAGTCAGCTCTGGCTGCTCAACGCTGACGGCTTGCAGGGCTTCGCAGGCTATTGCTTCGACGACGATCCGGTCTCGGCAGGTGCAACGGTCAAGGCTGGCGATATCGGCGGACTTTTCGGCGAGGTAGTCGAGGCTTCGACCTTCGATGAGCTGAAAAATTACTGCGAATCCTCCAATCCCTACACTATCCTCGTAACAAAGAACATCAGCGTTACCGACCTCAACTTCAACAAGACACGCTATATGTGTACTGCCGGAAGGATATACATTCAGGGCAGCAAGACCATCGTGGGAAGCTACGGCGCACATACCCTCTTCAACGTGCAGTTCTGCACAAAGCGCCATTCCACCACGAGCAACAACATCATCATCAAGAACTTCGATATGCAGCACGACGCAGAGTCCAACCACAATGATTCTATCGTATGCTATTTCAGCGCCGGAGAGAACCTCTGGGTAGACCACGTTACCTTCACCGGTCACAACAACTACGGCTATGCTCCCCAGACACAGCAGGTGGACGAGGACAAATTCTTCGCCTGCTGCTACGACGCCGACTACTGCACAGTCTCCGACTGCTCGTTCGGCGGTCACAAGTACGGCCTTATCCTCGGCTATCCCGACGATACTGCCGAGATTAAGAACACCTACGACAATTTCCCGCGTATGTCCCTCATCTCCAACAGGTTCAACGACACCAACACAAGAGGTCCCGGACTTATGCGCTGGGGATATTTCCACTCGCTCAACAACTACGTCAACAAGTTCAATATGGCTTACACAGTCCACAGCGGATGCGATATCTTCGCCGAGAACTGCGTTTACGAAAACGGCGGAAACGTCATCTGCGACTGGAACTCCATTACCTTCGCAGGAGCTTATGCCGAGACAGGCTCCAAATTCTCGAACTGCCAGAGAACAGTTCAGGGACAGGGTACACAGAGCAATCCTGCAACATCTCAGCCCTGCTACTGGAGACCGAATACCAACTACACCTACAAGGCTATCTCAGCCGACAGCGCAAAGGCTTATTGCAGCAGCTATTCCGGCTGCCAGACGAGCCCGGACAAGATAGCCTACACAAGACTTGGTACGGCAGGCGTTCCGAGCGCAGGCTATACCGAGCTCCCCACCGGCCCTATGGCGCCGAAGGCTGCGACCTTCAAGGAGGGCTCGACGTTCATTCTCCAGAATGCCAAAAACGGCAATTATGCGGGGCTCGGAATGGGCACCGGCGCTGACCCTTTTATCGTTCAGATATCCGGCGAAGATGACGGCGTTGTGCCTCCTGTTTGGAAGCTTTTCAGTGCCGGCGACGGTTACTATTATATCGCGCTCGACGGAGATGTGCTTGAAGTCCCCGGCGGAAGCACCGCTGACGAAACAGGTCTCAAACTCACAAAGTACAGCGGCAGTGCAAGCCAGCAGTTCAAGTTCATTGCAAATTCGGACAGCACATACACCATTCTCACAAAGATCACCGAGGACGCTTCCGCTCTCGAAGCACTCGGCAGCATAGTTGCCCAGAACAAGCTCAGGGACGGCGACGATGCTCAGAAGTGGCAGCTCCTTGTCTCCGCCGACAACGGCTGTCTCATGGATACCAGCTTCATCTATACCTTCAAGAACGTGAATTCCGGTCTTGTCATGGACATCGCTAACGGCTCTATGCAGGACGGCACGAACGTCCGTCAGTGGGAGTCCAACGGCTTCGACTGCCAGAAGTGGAAGCTCACAAGAGACAGCAACACTTCCCCGAGCATACCCCGCTATTTCATACGCTCAGCGCAGGACGAGAGTTTTGCACTCAAGGCTGAGGGAAATAATAACGGCGCAAATATCAGTATCGCGCCTTTCTCGGAAACGGACGCAGGCGAGTCCTTCGCCTTCTCGAAGAATATCGACGGAACTTACAGCATTCTCAGTACGGCTTCCGGAAGATCATGCCTCGTTGAGGTAGAGGCTGCCAAGAAGGACGGCGGTGCAAATATCCAGCAGTACGAGAATACCGGAAGCAGCTGTCAGTACTGGCAGGCTGTGACCGAGACAGTCACCACCACAACAACGACTACTACAACTACTACCACAACTACGACAACTTCGACCACAAGCACATCTACCACCTCTACCGGTCCGGCAACTGCTGACGAGAGATTTATCGGCAAGTGGGTACCCTATAAGCAGCTCACAGCTTCGGGTTCTCTTATCGAATACAATGACGAGAGCAAGTACATCATTCTGAACAATGACTTCACTGCTTCCGTCTCAAATGATGAAGGCATATACAGCACAACTTGGTCAAACAGCGGCGATGATATCACCGTGGTCACGGTAAGCGGCGGAGTATCCGAGCCTACTGCCGGATTCAGATATACCGCAGACGGCGAGATAGAGCTGACCTTCGGCGGCAATAAGACTTACTACAAAAAGAGCGCAAGGCTTGCCGGCGATTCCAACTGCGACGGTCAGGTCAATATGGCTGACGCGGTGTTCATCATGCAGAGCATCACCAACCCCGACAAGTATAAGCTCACAACTCCCGGCGAATCCAACGCCGATACCGACGGCAGCAGCGATATCACAAACAAGGACGCACTCCAGATACAGCGCTTCAAGCTCGGACTTATCAGCAGCCTCGCCTGATAAGCTGCTTCCACAAATAAAAAAGTCACAGGGTCGATCTGACCCTGTGATTTTTTTCTTACCGGCACCCGTTATGGGTGCCATTGACTATCTATACTGCTTGAATTGTGGATATGCTTTCTTATACGCCCTTGACGGATTCAGCCTTCCAGCTTCCGTCAGTATCGCGTGTCACGAATACTGTAACAACGCTTATTCCGCCGGGAACATTCACAGGTGCATCGAATACGAAGGAATTGTCCTCGATGGTGTATACATCTACGCCCTCGCCGTTGAAGTCGTATGCTCTGCCCTTAGGGAGATTCGCGCAGTAGAGCTCGCCGTCAATATCGGTATACAGGGGATTTCCGCTCGATATCTCGGACTGTACAAGGTTGGAGTAGGAATTGTATACATCGCCGGTAGTATAGTTTTCAAGCACTCTGATAATATCAGCAGTGGAGTGATAGGTGTCGGAATTCACCTTGTAGTAAGTCAGGTCGTAAGCCTGCTTTGCGTTGTTCGTGTCGATATCTAATGCACAGCACTCGAGCTTGTCGAGCTCTGCGAGACCAGCCTTGATACCCTTTGCGTATGCGATATAATCATCCTGCCTGCTGTTCAGAAGCGCATACTCTGCGACCTTCCATGTGCCGTTCTCATTGATGACCTTGAGTTTTACAACATTATACCAGTCAACGTCTGCGGTCTGGTACTGCATCGTGAAGCTGTTTTCGGTGACATCGTACACGGTCGGAGCTCCTTCGGGGGTGCGTTCATAGTTGTTTACGCCTATCATAGTGTAGAGCTCACCGTCAAATTCCTTGAACAGCGGAGCGTTGGTATTGTCAGCCTTGATGTATCCGATGTAGCGTTCGTTGAACAGCTCCTCGGTTACGGTATTCAGGCAGTATTCCTTGACCGATTCAACGCTTGTGAAGCGTGAGTCTGTTACCTTGTAGTAGGTGAAATACTGGTCGTTCTTATCATGGACTGACTGAACGGTGTTAGTGTCACAGGAGATGCTTCCGGGACAGCCGAGCTTATCTACCTCTGTGAAGTTCGCCTCGAGCTCCTCTGCTGTGCGGTAGGTATCCTCCGGTACAAACTCAACATTTGCGCCGCCGTAGATAGTCTTCTCTGCGGTGGTAGCCTCAACGGTAGTCACTTCGGAAGTACCTTCATCAGTTACCTGGGCCATGACCTTCGAACCGGAATCGTTCCTGCCGCTCTTGCCGATAACGAATACCGTTCCGGCAATGCCGCCGACGAGGGCGACGCAGGCAGCCATTGAAGCGAAGGTCTTCCACTTGGGACGGTTGTAGCGTTCAACGCCGCTCACCTGCTCCTCAGCGGTATTTGTGGATATATTGCGCTCTCTTTTCATTCTATCAGCTTTATTCTTACTCATAGATAACATCCTCTCTTTTTCTTCTTTGGTAAGCACCGGAACCTCGGCAAGAAGCTCTACGGTCTTGTCATCAGCATTTTCCAGCATATTAAACTCACGTTCCTTATTCATATTCCGCAGCTCCTTTACATTGTGATACCGGCAGCAGCCAGTGTGGTTTTTAGTTTTTCAAGTGCTCTCGAAGCTCTCATGCGGACCGCAGAAGCCTTCATTGAAAGAAGCTTTGCGATCTCTCCGGAGGAGCGTTCGTAGTAGTACTTCTGGAGGATTATCGTTGAATCCGGTTCGCCGAGCTCGTTTATCTTTTCAAGGAGTATCTTCCGGGTCTCAGCGGTGTCTGAATCGGCTTCTATATTTGTGTCAGAGCACATATTCATGAAGGCTTCATCAGGATCGTCAGACGACATATGCCCTGACCTTGCGGTAAGACTGTGGAAGGCATTTATCGCACGGCGTTTGGCAACTGTGCCGACATAACCCTTCATATCTCCCGCGAAGCTGCCTGCGGTGTCATAGCCGAAGAAGATGTCGGCGAAAATATCGCTCACGCATTCCTCGATATCCTCACGCGAAGCAGCGCCTCTGAGCTTGTTGTAAACTATTGCATAAACATATTCGCAGTATTCTTCAAAAAGTGCATCATAAGCTGAGTCAGGCGACTTTTTGTAAAGACTGCTGTATTCATTAGCGGTCATAAGCGTTCCTCCGAATCTATCTGAAAGTGTTCCATGGAATTGTGCTTTCATACACAACATTCAAGTCAAAGAGAGAAAGTGTCACAAGTTTTTTTAAAATTCATAATTCATAATTAACGGTATCGCCCGACGGCGATAAAAATCCGGAGCCGTCCGTGCAAGCGTACAGCATCTGCTGCTCACTATGCACTGACAACTAATTAGAAAGGGCAGCCCTGCGGCTGCCCTTGTAGCTTTATATCTGTGCGGAGTAGTTCGGAGCTTCCTTTGTGATATATATATCGTGAGGGTGGCTCTCCTTGAGACCTGCTCCTGTGATGCGTATGAACTGTGCCTTTTCGTGCAGTGTCGGGATATCCACGCAGCCGCAGTAGCCCATACCGGAACGTATACCGCCGACAAGCTGGAATATAGTATCCGCAAGCGAGCCCTTGAACGGTACTCGTCCCTCAACGCCCTCGGGAACGAGCTTCTTTGCGCCCTCCTGGAAATATCTGTCGGTCGAGCCGTTTGCCATAGCGCCGAGGCTTCCCATTCCGCGGTAAACCTTGAACTGACGTCCCTGATATATCTCAGTCTCGCCGGGAGCTTCTGCACAGCCTGCAAGGAGCGAGCCGAGCATTACTACATTAGCGCCTGCTGCGAGTGCCTTTACGATATCGCCGCTGTACTTGATACCGCCGTCAGCGATAACGGGTATGCCGTACTTCTGTGCTACGCAGGCAACGTCATAAACTGCTGTGATCTGCGGAACACCGATACCTGCAACAACTCTGGTGGTACAGATGGAGCCGGGTCCGATGCCGACCTTGAGACAGTCTGCGCCGGCAGCGATAAGAGCCTCGGCAGCCTCAGCAGTAGCGATATTTCCTGCGATCACGGGAGTATCCGGGAATGCTTCCTTGACCATTTTCAGGCACTTGATGATGTTTGCGCTGTGACCGTGAGCCGAATCGAGAACGAGAACATCTGCCTGAGCGTCGATGAGAGCCTTTGCTCTGTCGAGGACATTTGCGGTAACACCGATAGCAGCGCCGCAGAGAAGTCTGCCCTTGCTGTCACGGGCAGAGTTGGGGTACTGCACGGATTTTTCAATATCCTTTATGGTGATAAGTCCCTTCAGATAGCCTTCTTCGTCAACTATCGGGAGCTTTTCTATCTTGTGGGAGCGGAGTATCTCCTGTGCCTCGCTGAGAGTTGTGCCGACAGGAGCGGTAATGAGATTGTCCTTGGTCATTACCTCCGATATCTTTGCCTTGAAATCTGTGAGGAAACGCATATCACGGTTGGTGATGATACCAACGAGCTTTCCGCTGCCGTCAACTATCGGAACGCCCGAGATCTTGAATTTTCCCATGAGCTCGTCCGCATCGGCAACGATATGGTCCTCGGTAAGGGAGAACGGGTTGACGATAACGCCGTTTTCTGAACGCTTGACCTTATCTACTTCGTCAGCCTGCTGTTCGATGGACATATTCTTGTGGATGATACCGATACCGCCTTCTCTTGCGATAGCGATAGCCATGCGCGAATCAGTGACCGTATCCATAGCTGCAGTCATGATAGGTGTATTGAGGTGAACGGTCTTGGTGAGCTGGGTGCCGAGTTTGATCATGTTGGGTGTAACATTGGATTCTGCGGGTATGAGCAGAACGTCGTCGAATGTCAGACCCTCTTTCTGAAATTTGCTGTTGACATCGGTCAGCATAGATAGTTCCTCCTTACAAACTGAAATTATTAACATAAATAATAGCATTTTTTGAGCGCTGTGTCAAGTACCCCCGAAGACGGCAGGTATAGAAATTCGCGTAAAAAAACAGTCGGTTTTTGGACAAAAAGCGGTTTTTTGCGGTAAAGCTTTAAGGCGTTCGCGCGGTGATATATTTTATATATCAATGCGATATATTATACATATGAAGTGCTCTGCTGCTGGAGATTTGCCACAGCAACGAGTATCATTGAGGCGTCCCTTGCGTCAACGAGCCCGTCGAAGTTCATGTCGGCATTCTTCCTCTGGAGGGGCGAAAGCTGCGTACCGATCATTTCAGCGTCCGCGGCGTCCTTGAGAACTCTTGAAGCATCTGCGGCGTTGATAAGACCGTTAAGGTCAACGTCACCGAGGAGGACGCCGTGATCCTTCCGGAATGCGATACCGTAAGCGGAAGCGTATTTCTCGGCGGCACTCTTTTCGGCGCCGAACAGCACAAATCCGGGAATATTCTCCGAAGCAGAACTCCTTATTTCATAGCGCCTTCCGAGAGCCTCGTCGCCTATCGTTTTCACCGTGTCCGGGATATCGAGCCTTTTCAGTGACGTGCAGCCGTAGAAAGCCTTGTCCCCGATGCTCTCCGCTTTTCCGGGAAGCTCCGCGGAGGCGAGCGCGGTGCAGGAGAAGAAGCACTTCTCCGGTATCTCCCTGATGCTGTCACCAAGGTTTATCTCAACGAGGGAAGTGCAGCTCATGAAGCAGCCGTCGCCTATCTCCGAAAGGGTATCCGGAAGCTGTGCGCGTTCGAGGTTTATGCAGCCGGAAAAGGCATAGCTTCCGACAGAAGTGATGCTTGCCGGTATCTTCACATAGGTGATATCGGTATTGCAGAAGAATACCTTTTCCCCGAGAGACGTTATCTTGTAACCGTCAAGCTCGTCAGGCACGGTAAAGCCGTTCGCAGCACCGTCCGCAGCGGTTATTCCGGCAGTCTTCGCCTTCTCGTCAGTCACACGGTAAGTGTAGTTCACTCCGTCATAAACGGCGGTATGCGAGCCGTCCCCGCCGGCAGATGCACCTGCCGGAGCGCAGCAGAAGAATACTGCGGCGGCCGTCAGAACGGCGGTATAACGCTTCATATCATATCTCCCTGCGGCAGATGCCGCCGTTCACCGTAACAAGCACCGGCTCGGTCATGAGATCGAGAGGGTTCTCGCCTGCACGGTAGAGCTGCATATCAGCGTCCTTGCCGATGTCAAGGGAGCCGGTCTCCTCGTCGATGCCGAGTATCTCAGCCGGGGCAATGGTTATCGCCTTCAGGGCCTCGTCGAAGGTAAGTCCGCCCTTCATCGCAGCCTGTGCGGAGAGGGGAAGGTACTGTATCGGTATCACGGTATGATCGGTGCATATAGCGGTCTTTACGCCGTTTTCATGCAGTACAGCGGCGTTTTTCAGCTCAAGTCCGCGCATCTCCGGCTTGCAGCGGTCACAGATGATAGGTCCGCAGATGACCGGTATCTCCTCGCCTGCAATGATGTCGGCGATCCTGTGTCCCTCAGTGCCGTGGATAATAACCGCATCAAGGGAGAATTCCTTTGCGATACGCATTGCGGTGCAGATGTCATCGGCACGGTGACAGTGGAAGAACGCCTTCTGCTTGCGGTCGAGGAGAGCCATGAGAGCCTCGCACTTTATGTCGTACTCCGGCGGGTCATAGTTCTCGCTGTCGGAGTAGTAGCTGTCCATGTCATGAACATAGCGCTTTGCCTTGTACAGGCCTTCGCGTATCAACGCAGTCACAGCCATACGGGTCATGGGCGTTTCGTCCTTGCCGTTGTAGATATTCTTGGGATTCTCACCAAGGGCGAATTTTATGCCGCAGCTGCTTATGAGCATATCGTCAACACGCCTGCCGCTGGTCTTTATGGCGCATATCTCGCCTCCGCAGGGATTTGCGCTTCCGGGGCTTGAAGCAACGGCGGTTATGCCGCGCATACGCGCTTCCTCAAAGCAGCGGTCAAACGGATTTATGCCGTCAACTGCTCTCATCTGTGGCGTGAAGGGGTCGGTGGACTCGTTGCAGTCGTCCCCCTCGAAATCGAGGCTGTCCTCGATGATGCCGAGGTGGGTATGAGCGTCGATGAAGCCGGGAAGGAGCATACCGCCCTTTGCGTCTATGCTGTCCTCCGGCAGCAGGTCGGGAATGCCCTCGCCCATATCTTCAATTTTTCCGTCCTTCACGGACAGCCAGCCTTTGTTGATGATGCCTCTTGCGGACATCGTGTGTATCTCAGCGTTATAAATAAGCATATTTTTCTCCGTATTGTTTATTTGGACTGACAGCTCATTTCTTTACCGCCGCAGCTATCTGCTCTGCGGTCTGTATAGGACTGTCCGTACAGCTGATCTGGATATTTGAGTGCCGGAGGTAGATGTCCCTCCTCGAGTTATAGAGGGCTTCGAGCTCCTCCTTCGTGGAATTGACCACTATCGGGCGGTTGGTATCGTCCTTGATGCGCTCATAGCAGACCTCAAAAGGTACATCGAGAAATACCACAGCGCTGCCGGAGTCAACGGCAGCCTTCGCGGTATCCGGATTGAGCATTGCTCCTCCGCCGCAGGCAGCAACGACCTTCTTTCCGCACAGGGACTTCACTATCTCAGCCTCCGCACTGCGGAAGAACGGCTCGCCCTTCTGTGCGAATATCTCCGGTATCGTCATATCAAAAGTACGGACGATGAGGTCGTCGGTATCGGTAAAGCCGCAGCCGAGCTTTTTCGCGGCAAGCTTTCCGACAGTGGATTTTCCGCAGCCCATAAAGCCGCATAAAAATACAGTCATAATTATCTCCTTACTTTCTGAGTGCCATTTTTACAAGCGGAACCCATTCATCTTCTGTCATTTTCTCGCCCGTCAGCACGAAGCCGTTCCGCTCATAGAAGGCTATCCCGCGCTTGTTGTATTCGAGAGCCCACAGCCAGTCTGCACCGCGCTCGTTCACGGCAAAACCGAGCAGCTCCGCACCTATGCCGCTGCTCTGGAACTGCGGCTCGACATAGAGCTTTTCGATCTCTCTGCCGTTCAGGCGGATCATTCCCTTGACAACGCCGCCGTCATCGTAAACATAGGTGTTCAGCAGAGCCTCCGAGCCTTCGGTGTATTCCGCAGCCGTGTCAATGACGTTCAGCTCGCCGAAATAGAACCCGTCGTTTTTGAAGAAGGGGTAGAAGTTCACGCGGTAATTCGTTACGATCATCTCGGCTATGCGCGAGGCATCAGCCGGTCTGGCAGTTCTTATCATATTTTATGCCTTGTTCATGGAATCAACGTGTGCTTCAACGTCCTTGATTATCGCAGCGATATCATTGTCTGAGAACTTTCCGCCGTACCATATCTCGTGAGCCTTCACAGCCTGATATACCAGCATTGCGGCGCCGCCGACAGCGGTCTTGCCGAGAGCACGAGCCTTCTTCATGAGAAGTGTCTCGGTCGGATTGTAGATGACATCGAAAACGCTGCCGCTGTTCTCTATCACCTCATCGCTCACCGCACAGGCGTTCACCTTCGGGTACATACCAACGGGGGTGGCGTTGATGAGAAGGTCAAAGCTGCCCGAAAGTGCGGATATCTCAACGATGCGTACAGATGTGCCGGGACACTTTTCCAGTATCTCGCCCGTAAGCTTCTGAGCGTTGTCCATATCCTGAGGTATCACAGCGAGTGTGATATCACCGCCGTGCCTTGCGACTTCAATAGCGATCATTCGTCCGACGCCGCCGCAGCCGAGGATAGCAACATTTCCGCCGAGGGGAAGCTTTCCTGCCGAGAGCACGAAGCCGTCACAGTCGGTATTGTAGCCGATGAGGCGTCCGTCCTTGTTGTCGATGCAGTTGACGGAATTGTAGCGCAGAGCGCTCTCGCCGAGCTCGTCGATAAGGCTGATGACCTCCTGCTTGTACGGGATAGTCACGTTCATGCCGCTGAATGAGCTGAGCAGCTCCGGGGACTCAATTAGTGTCTCACGGTCAACGTCTGCGAGCTCATATGTGCAGTCGGTCTTTCCGCTGAGAGCGAAGAGCTTCTCATGTATCAGAGGGGACATCGAGTGTCCGAGCGGGTGACCGAAAAGTGCGTATTTAGCCATTTTATTATCTCCTTCAGTATTAAAGATCGGCGAGTGCTTCCGGGCTGTCGATATTGATGAGCGTCACGTCGGAAAGAGTCTTTTTGACAAGTCCTGTCAGTGTCTTTCCGGGTCCGAACTCAACGAAGCGGTCAGCGCCGTCAGCCTGCATGGCTGCAAGCTCGGAGGTGAAGCGGACGGGCGAAACTATATGCTTTGCGAGAAGTGCCGGCATATCCGAGAAATCGGTGAGCTCTCCGCCGGTCACGTTGGAATAGTATTTCACCTGCGGTGCGGAGAAGCTGATATTCTTTGCGGCTTCATAGAATTTGTCCGCAGCAGGCTGCATAAGCTTTGAATGGAAAGCGCCTGCAACGTTCAGGGGCACTACCCTTGCCTTCAGCTCCTTGAAGACCTCACTGACCTCCGCGATACCTTCGGGAGTGCCCGCGATAACGGTCTGTACAGGAGAGTTGTAGTTGACAGCAGTAACGTAATTCGCAGCGCCGTCACAGACCTCCGCGACCTTCTCCGGAGCTATCTTCATAATGGCAGCCATTGCGCCCACGCTCTGCTTTGTAGCCTCCTCCATAGCCTCTGCACGGGCTTTGATAAGGCGGAAGGCGTCCTCGAGAGTCACCATTCCGGAAGCGTACATAGCGGCGTACTCGCCGAGAGAATGGCCTGCAACGCCGTCAAACGTGAAGCCCTTCTCCTGTGCTGCCTTCAGTGCCGCAATGGAATTTGCCATGATGGCAGGCTGGGCGTTCACGGTACGGGCAAGCTCCTCGTCAGTGCTGCCGAAGCATATCGCCTTCAGGTCTTTTCCGAGGATATCGGAACCTGCGGCATAAACCTCGTCAAGGGAGGGAAAGGCTTCAAGAAGCTCCTTACCCATGCCGGGGAACTGTGAGCCCTGTCCGGAAAATAGTGCAATTGTCATAATGAAAAACTTCCTTTCTGTAAGTAATATACAAATGGTTGGTAAAAATCCCTAAAATACAGCGAGTATTTTTGTGAGAATAGACGATATTTTGTTCCTGCAAAGTTAAAGTCCAAAAATAACGTTGCAAAAAAACCGGAAATGATTTACAATATATTATGTGTGGTCATGCCCACAAATATATAATAACATAAAAATCCGGTTTTTACAACCTTTATTTTATTAATTTTCTTTAAAGGATTGATTTTTTATGGGTATCAGCATTCTGGCTATGGGGAATTACATCCCCGATCAGAAATTGAAAAACGATGATCTTACCCGATTTGTTGAGACAAACGATGAGTGGATAAGGACTCGTACCGGCATCGTCGAGAGGCCAATGGCGGGCTGGGAGCCTACATGGTACATGGGTACTATGGCTGCGAAGGAGGCTGTCAGGAAGGCTGGCATTGATGTGAACGACATCGGTCTTGTGATATCGTGCACCGCTACCTCGGACTTCCATACCCCGAGCATGGCAAGCGTTATCCAGAACGAGATAGGCGCGGCAAATGCCGGAGCCTTCGACCTCAACGCTGCCTGCACCGGCTTTGTTTACGCGCTCGATACGGCAAGACGCTTCCTTGAGACTGACGACGGAATGAAGTATGTCCTCATCGTTGCAAATGAAGCACTTTCGAGATTTCTTGATTTCACCGACCGCTCCTCATGTATCCTCTTTGGTGACGGCGCTGCCGCTGCGATAGTTGAAAAGAGCAGCAAGCTCTATTCATCAGTGCTCGGCTCTGACGGAAGCGGCGGAAAGCTCCTCTGTGCGCGTGCTCTTGCACAGGTGCCGGAGCTTGCAACAGAAGCTCCGGAGGACTTCACGGACGAATTCCCGGATATGCCCCTCCACAAGCTCTACCAGAACGGCAAGGAGGTCTACAAGTTCGCAACGTCGATACTTCCTAAGTCCTTCACTCTTGCCGCCGATAAAATAGGCATCACAAAGGACGATATCGACTGGTTCGTGCCGCATCAGGCCAATATCAGGATAATCGAGACTGCCGCTAAGAAGCTCGGCGTTCCGATGGAGAAGTTCATCGTTACCCTCGACCACTACGGCAATACTTCGAGCGCTTCGATCCCTCTCGCTCTCAACGAGGGCGTGGAGAAGGGGCTCATCAAACGCGGTCAGAAGCTCGCACTCATCGGCTTCGGCGCAGGTCTTACCTACGGCGGAATAATACTCGAATACTGATCTTGCCATTTGCAGGGGACGGTACCTTCGCCCTCTTGCGACGGAAAACAACGGGACGCCGAGAGCGGCGTCCTCTACCGAATATAAAGGAGAAAAACTATGAAAACAAGGATAACCGAACTCTTAGGCTGCCATTACCCCATAATCCAGGGCGGTATGGCCTGGGTCGCTGAGCACACTCTTGCTGCTGCCGTTTCCAACGCAGGCGGCGTGGGTCTTATCGCAGGCGGCAGCGCTCCGATAGACTACCTCCGCGAGCAGATAAGGCTCTGCAAGGCTGCTACCGATAAGCCCTTCGGCGTGAACATCATGCTCATGAGCCCCAACGCTGACGACCTCGCCCAGCTCGTTATTGACGAGGGAGTAAAGGTCGTAACCACAGGTGCAGGCAACCCCGGAAAGTACATTCCTGCCTGGAAGGAAGCCGGAGTAAAGGTCATCCCTGTTATCCCGTCCGTTGCTCTTGCCAAGAGAATGGAGCGTGCAGGTGCGGACGCAGTTGTTGCTGAGGGCACCGAGTCCGGCGGACATATCGGCGAGAACACGACTATGTGTCTCGTTCCGCAGGTCGTTGACGCTCTGGAGATACCCGTTATCGCTGCCGGAGGAATCGCTGACGGCAGAGGTATGGCGGCGGCATTCATGCTCGGCGCAGAGGGCGTTCAGATCGGTACACGCTTCCTCGCTTCGGAGGAGTGCCAGATACACCCGACCTTCAAGGAGCTCGTCATCAAGGCGAAGGACACTGACAATATCGTTACGGGACGTTACACAGGCCACCCGTGCCGCAGCATAAAGACCAAGTTCGCAAAACAGCTCGCCAACGGTGAGAAGGACGGTACCCTCACCCCTGAAAAGTTCGAGGAACTTACCCTCGGCGCACTCAGACGCGCAGTCGTTGACGGCAACGTTGACAGCGGTTCCTTCCTCTGCGGCGCTATCTCCGGTATGGTCAACGAGATAAAGCCGTGCAGGGACATCGTTGAGGAAATTATGGCAGGCGCGGAAAAGCTGCTCGCAAGATAATTCGGAATTCAGAAAACGATTCTTAGGATAGAATATATAATGGAGGAAATTTTATGCCAGTTGCACTTATTACCGGAGCTTCACAGGGCATAGGCGCGTGTATCGCAAAGCGCCTTGCAAAGGACGGATTTGACGTAGCGATAAACCACTACCCCAGCGAGGGCGATAAGGAAAAGGCTGTCGCTGTTGCGGAGGAATGCCGTGCTCTCGGCGTAAAGGCTGAGATTTTCGCGGCAGACGTCTCAAAAATGGACGACTGTGCCGCTATGGTAAAGGCTGTCAAGGAGACTATGGGCAGCATCGAAGCCCTCGTCAACAACGCAGGCATCACAAAGGATAAGCTCCTTGCGCGTATGGACGAGGCTGACTATGACGCAGTTATCGCTGTAAACCAGAAGAGCATCTTCAATATGCTCAAACAGACCTGTCCAGTTATGATGAAGCAGAAGTACGGACGCATCGTCAATGTTTCTTCCGTTGCAGGTCTTTACGGCAACCCCGGACAGATGAACTACTCTGCCTCAAAGGCTGCCATCATCGGCATGACCAAGACCCTCGCGAAGGAGTACGGCAAGAAAGGCATCGTATGCAACGCTGTTGCTCCCGGTCTTATCAGAACTCCCATGACGGACGTTCTCTCCGATGAGGTAAAGGCTAAAATGCTCGAAGCAGTCGCTATGAAGCGCTACGGCGAGCCGGAGGAGATAGCTTCCGTTGTATCGTTCCTTGTTTCGGAGGACTGTTCCTATGTCACCGGTCAGGTCATAGAGATCTCCGGCGGACTTTCCATGTAATGCGTAGTTAGTAATGCGTATTTTTGTTCCGTGCCGGGCGGTACGGCAGTATAAAGGTAATTGAAAGGAAAATTTATGAGCAGAAGAGTTGTTATTACCGGTCTGGGAGCTGTTACTCCCCTTGGTACAGGAGTTGACAAATTCTGGAAGGGCATAAGAGAAAACAAGCTTGGTATTTCGTTTATCGACGCATTCGATACAGAGCGCACAGGCGTGAAGATCGCCGGCGTTGTGCGCGATTTCAATGAGGAGGACTATTTCGACGTTCCAGGCTGCTTCGACAAGAAGGAAGCAAGACGTATGGACAGATTCACGAAATACGCAGTCGTTGCGGCGCATGAGGCTCTTGCAGATGCAGGCACAGACCTTTCCGACCTCGACCCTTACAGAGTGGGCGTGCTTGTCGGAAGCGGCATAGGCGGCATAGACCTCACGCTCTCGGAGTACGGCAAGTACCTCGAAAAGGGTCCCTCACGCATCTCCGCCTTTTATATCCCGATGATGATAAGCAATATGGCTGCCGGAACCATCGCAATGAAGACCGGTTTCCGCGGCGCTAACTTCGATATCACGACCGCCTGCGCCACAGGTACACACTCTATCGGCGAGGCTTTCAGAAAGATAAAGGACGGATACCTCGATGCGGCTCTTGCCGGAGGTACCGAGAGCACGAATGTTGAATTCACATACGCCGGATTTTCCAATATGAAGGCGCTCACAAAGTCCGATGACCTCGAAAGAGCTTCCATCCCCTTCGACAAGGAGAGAAACGGCTTCGTTCTCGGTGAGGGAAGCGGCGTCATCGTCCTCGAGGAATACGAACACGCCAAGGCAAGAGGCGCTAAGATATACGCTGAAGTCGCCGGTTACGGCGCTACCTGTGATGCCTACCACATGACTTCGCCCATGCCGAGCGGTGAAGCTGCCGGAATGGGTATGTCCCTCGCAATAAAGGAAGCCGGTCTTACACCTGCCGATATTGATTACATCAACGCCCACGGAACTTCAACAGGTCTCAACGACAAGTACGAGACCGCCGCTATCAAGCAGGCTTTCGGCGAGTATGCGGACAAGGTGAAGATAAACTCCACAAAGTCCATGATAGGACATCTTCTCGGCGCAGCAGGCGCAGTTGAAGCTGTCGTATGCGCGAAGTCCGTTCAGGAGGGCTTCATACACAGAACTCTCGGCTATAAGGTGCCCGACGAGGAGTGCGATCTTGATTACTGCGTAAGCGGCAATATCGAGCAGGAGGTAAACGCTGCCCTTTCCAATTCCCTTGGCTTCGGCGGACACAATGCTACCCTCTGCTTCAAAAAAATAAAGTGATAAGGAGAGGCAAAAATGAGCGATATTTTCGGAATGATCGACACTGAGACCATTGAGAGGCTCGCCGATATCATCAACAGGAAGGAACTCTCGGAGCTCACCGTTTCAAACGGCGAAAAGTCAATTACTATTAAGGGAAAGAAGTGCATCCCGCCCGTTCCGCCCATGCCCTTCATGGCTGCTCCTTCACAGGCAGCAGTCCAGACAGCACCGGCAGACGAGAACCTTGCCGAATCAGAGGCACAGACAGCCGGCGATATCAGCGGCAACCTCGTAAAATCGCCTATCGTAGGCACTTTCTATGCTGCTCCCTCACCTGACAAGCCGCCTTTTGTAAGAGTCGGCGACGAGGTGAAGAAGGGCGACGTTATCATGATAATCGAGTCCATGAAGCTCATGAACGAGATACAGTCCGACTATGACGGCATAGTTGACCGGATACTTGTATCCGACGGTCAGGCTGTTGAATTCGACCAGCCGATAATGGTGATAAAATAATGAAGCTTTCCGACCTGAGATATATCACTCAGGAAAACATAGACGAGGCGCATATCAATATCACCTCGCCTGATATGTACACGGAGGTAAGGGAGTACAACATCAATATGCTCCGTATGCGGCGGAAAAAGTACATTTTCCTCTGCGATTTCTGGGCAATGCTCGTGCTGAATCTCCTGATAGTTCCGGTACTCGTACTGTATTCCCTTGATCTGCCGCTCACTCTGCTGAGAATGGCAGAAGCGCCGCTCTGGCTGCATTTTGTCCTGCCGCTGGTATTCTGGGGAATGTTCGGCTATTTCTGGCTTTACAGACGCCTCACAGACTGGCGCGTGATGCTGGTAATATCTGCTGTTATGATACCTGACGGCATACTTTTCGTCATTACTACTGCCGCAAACACCTTCATCACATGGTATATGCGGAAGACTGATGAGCAGATCAAAGCAGACGTAGGCTTTCCGGAATTTGTCGAGTTAAAAACGACCTATATCCGCGAGGAGGTCGAGGAGCAGATGAGCGTATATGCGAAGTCCTATATAAAGCCTCCGGAGGACGACGACAGTCTTCTTTTCAATAATGATATTTCAAGGAGTGACGATGATGTCTGATATACTTATGAATAAAGAACAGATAATGGAAGTTATCCCCCACCGCGACCCCTTCCTTCTCATAGATGAGATAGTAGACATGGAGGTCGGCGTGAAGGTCCACGCAAGAAAGTACATCAAGGAGGACGACTTCTGGTTCAGGGGACACTTCCCGGGCTACCCGGTAACTCCGGGCGTGCTCATGGTCGAGATGCTCGCACAGGCAGGAGCGGTATGTATGCTCTCAAAGCCCGAATTCAAGGGCAAGATAGGACTTTTTGGCGGCATCGACAAGGCTAAGTTCCGCAGACAGGTAGTCCCCGGCGATGTGCTTGACCTTGAGGTCGAGATAATCCGTCAGCGTGGCCCCGTCGGCACCGGCAAGGCTCTTGCCTCAGTTGGCGGCGAGAAGGCTGTATCCTGCGAGATAACCTTTGTTGTAGCAGACGGCGAGAAGTAATTCATAAATATCGCCGGAGGCGGTACCTCAACTCTAAACTTCCAATTCTCAACTAATGCGGACGCCCGAAGGGCGCCCCTGTACTACTTTCTACTCACTAAATTCGAGGAGATAGATAAATGTTCAAGAAAATTCTTATCGCCAACAGAGGCGAGATAGCTGTGCGTATAATAAGAGCCTGCCGTGAGCTCGGAGTAAGGTGCGTAGCCGTTTATTCCACCGCGGACAGAAACTCCCTCCATGCACAGATAGCGGACGAGGCAGTTTGTATAGGTCCTCCGGCAACGAAGGACAGCTACCTCAATATGGACGCTGTCATTCAGGCCGCCCTCAATACCGGTGCGGAGGCTGTTCACCCCGGCTTCGGCTTCCTCTCGGAGAACGCTGAATTTGCGCGTAAATGCGCGGAGTTCGGGCTTGAATTCATAGGTCCTTCCCCGGAGGCTATCGAGCTGCTCGGTAACAAGGCTGCCGCAAAGGAGACTATGGCTGCCGCAGGTGTACCCGTTATCCCCGGCTCAAAGGGCGCAGTCGCTTCCATTGATGAGGCAAGGGCTTTCGCCGAAAAGGCAGGCTACCCCGTGCTCGTAAAAGCTTCTGCCGGCGGCGGCGGACGCGGCATTCGCCGTGTTGACCTTCCTTCGGAACTTGAATCACAGATGACTGCTGCACAGCAGGAGGCTGAGAAGTTCTTCGGCGACAGCTCGGTGTATATCGAGAAATTCCTCATAAATCCCCACCATGTTGAGATACAGATAATAGCAGACAAGCATGGCAACTACATCTACCTCGGCGAGCGCGACTGCTCAATGCAGCGCCGCAACCAGAAGGTCATCGAGGAATGCCCAAGTCCTATCGTTGATGCGGAGCTCCGCAAGAGAATGGGCGAGGCTGCCGTTACTGCCGCAAAGCAGTGCAGATACTGCAATGCCGGAACTATCGAGTTCCTTGTCGATGAGTCCCACAATTTCTACTTCATGGAGATGAATACCCGTATACAGGTCGAGCACCCCATAACCGAGGAAGTAACAGGCTTCGACCTCGTAAAGGCTCAGATCGAGATAGCCGCAGGTCTTCCCCTGAAGGTCGCACAGAGCGATATCAAGCTCCGCGGACACGCTATCGAGTGCCGTATCAATGCGGAAAATCCCGATCTTGACTTCCGTCCCTCTCCGGGAACCATAACCGCGCTCTATATGCCCGGCGGTCCCGGAATAAGAATAGACGGTGCCGTATATCAGGGCTATACCATAACCCCCTACTACGATTCAATGATAAGCAAGCTCATTGCTCACGGTTCCGACCGCGAGGACGCTATAAACAAGATGAAATGGGCGCTCTCCGAGTTCATCGTCGAGGGTGTGGACACAAATATCGAGTTCCAGCTTGAAATGATAACACGTCCGGAATTCCGCGGCGGAACATATGATATCGGCTTCCTCAACCGCTATATGGACAAGAGGAAGATAGACAAGTGATGTCTCCCCATCAACATTAATCAGAAGTGGTGAAATAAATTGTTTGAAGATTTCTTTGATGTCGTGAAAAAACGCTTCAACGGCAGCGATGACGACTATAAGCCGCCAATGTTCAAATGCCCCAGATGTCAGGAAACAAGCCCTCTTTCAAAGTATGAGGAGCTGCACAGGGTATGTCCCAAGTGCAATTACCACGGAAGGCTCTCTGCCCGCGAGCGCATTGCCATTACCGCTGACAGGGACAGCTTCCATGAGTTCGACAGGGACATGAAGAGCCTTAATCCGCTTGATTTCCCGGACTACGACGAGAAGCAGGAGGAGCTCCGTGAGAGCACTGACCTCAACGACGCCATTATCACCGGAACGGCCCTCATCAAGGGATCGCCCGTAGTCATCGGCGCTATGGATTCGCGCTATATGATGGGAAGCATGGGAAGCGTTGTCGGCGAAAAGGTCACAAGAGCTTTCGAGTATGCCACAGAGAACGGTCTTCCGGTAGTTATGTTCACAGCCTCCGGCGGTGCGCGTATGCAGGAGGGCATAGTTTCACTCATGCAGATGGCTAAGACCTCCGGTGCGGTAAAGCTCCACAGCGACGCAGGCGGACTTTACATCTCCGTCATGACCGATCCCACGACCGGCGGTGTTACGGCAAGCTTCGCCTCTATCGGCGATATCATTATCGCTGAGCCGAAGGTGCTCATCGGATTTGCCGGAAGAAGAGTTATCGAGGGAACTATCAAGCAGAGACTTCCCGAGGACTTCCAGCTTGCAGAATTCATGCACGAAAAAGGCTTCGTTGATATGATAGTCGAGCGCAGAAAGATGAGGAGCGTGCTCTCCCACCTTCTGAAGCTCCACGGATTTGACAGGAAGGAGGAGGTCTGAGCTATGGACGAGAAAAAGACCGCGTGGGAACGCCTTCAGATAATCCATGCAAAGGGCAGACCTACCATAAGGGACTATATCCCGCTCATCTTCACTGATTTCTATGAGATGCACGGCGACAGGCTGTGCGGCGATGACAAGGCTATAATCGGCGGCATCGCAAGGCTCTGCAACCGCCCCGTTACGATAATCGCAGAGGTCAAGGGCAGAGACATAAACGAGAACAAGGCGTGCAATTTCGCAATGCCCCACCCGGAGGGATACAGAAAGGCTCTGCGCCTTGCAAAGCAGGCTGAAAAGTTCCACAGACCCGTTATATGCTTCATCGACACTCCCGGAGCTTTCTGCGGAGTTGCCGCTGAGGAAAGAGGTCAGGGCGAGGCTATCGCTAAGAATATTGCCGAATTCATGACCCTCCGCACACCCGTGATATCAATTGTGCTCGGCGAGGGCGGAAGCGGCGGTGCGCTCGCACTCGGAGTATGTGACGAACTCGCTATGCTCGAGAACGCAGAATACTCGGTATTGTCCCCCAGAGGCTTCGCAAGCATTCTCTGGAAGGACGCCTCCCGTGAGGAGGAAGCAAGCGGCGTTATGCGTATAACAGCCGAGGATATGGTCGCTCTCGGAGTGGCTGAAGCTATTATCGAGGAGCCTCTCGGCGGCGCACACAACGATTTAGACAAAATTTCAGAGAATATTAAAGAATATTTGTCACAAAAAATTCCGGAAAAATGTAAAAAAGATATTGACGTTTTGCTAAAAGAACGTTATACTAAATTTAGAAAAATCGGAGCGTTCACAGAATGACCGGTTTTACTGTGTAAATACTATAAGGAGGAAAGAATAATGGTATTTGAAAAGCTTAAGGACATTATCGCTGAGCAGCTCGGCGTTGACGCTGATGAGGTAACAACCGAGGCTAATATCCAGGACGATCTCGGCGCAGATTCTCTTGATGTTGTTGACCTTATCACAACAATCGAGGACGAGTTCGATATCTCTATCCCGGATGAGGCTGTTGAGGAGATCAAGACAGTCGGCGATATCGTAAACTATATCGAGAAGAACACAGAGTCGGAAGACGCTGAATAATTCAAAACCGCCCCCGGAACTTCCGGGGGCTTTTTCTTGACATTGTTAAGATATTATGGTATACTCTATATGATGCGGAAAATGTCCGGAAATGCCGGCCCCGAAGGAGGAATCATAATGGACGGATTCAAAAAGAAGATAAAGAAGCGCATTGTCCTTTCATCTGTCGGGATATGCGCCGGTCTGATACTGTTTATCGCGCTTCAGGCAATGCTCGGAGTGACGATAGGCCTCTCGGCGATCGTCGTGTATGCCTCGGTAGCCTTCGTGGTGCTGTACCTTGCGTTCTACATTACCTACATGAAATCCGTTCTGAAGGACCCCGAAAAGCTCCAGAAGCTCTATTCGCACGAGCGCGAGACCGTAACATACAAGATAATCGTCAAGGCTGTCTACATCGCTTTTTCGGTATCAGCACTCGCGGTAGCAATCGCCGCACCGCTGTTTGCTATATTCATTGATGAGCTCACGGGCGTAGTGCTTATGTTCGTGCTTATTACCATGATGGCGAGCTTTGCCGCAGGCTATGTCTGCCTTGGCAGAGAGCCTTCCGACAAGGACGACAACGAACAGTGATATTTCAGCAGCAGGGCGGACGTTATGTCCGCCTTTTTTGCGTACAGCGCATATTTCCGCCGTTAGCGGGAACAATATCAGCGGAAGGAGCTGATACTATGAACATTACCCCTGATGTCTACGGCCGCATGAGCCGCCGCGCCTCGCCTAAATCCCGGAGCGCCGTGAACGTTCCCATTGCGTTTGCAACAGGCGGAGCGATCTGCGCTCTCGGCGAAGTCATCATCACGCTGTTTACGAACAACGGTGCCGACAAAGCAGAGGCCGGCGCATGGGCTTCGATAATACTCATCGCGCTGAGCGTTATACTGACCGGCTTCGGCATCTACCACAAGATCGCAAAACGCGCCGGTGCCGGTACTCTCGTACCGATAACCGGCTTCTCGAACGCGATAAGCTCATCTGCGATAGAGGCGAAGTCCGAAGGCTTTGTGCTCGGTGTAGGCACGAAGATATTCACTATCGCCGGACCTGTGATACTCTACGGCTGCTCGGCAGCGGCGGCTTACGGACTGATCTACTACGCAGCAGGAAAACTGGCATAAAAAATAGCAGGGCATTACGCCCTGCTTTGACACAGATAAATTGAAATAAATATGTGTAGAACAAAAGAAAGGAGACAACAAAACGAGTGTTAATAATTAAATAAAGATTATTAAACACTATGGTTATTATAGCTTGTTTTTCGGATTTAGTCAAGCGAAAACCCTAATTTTGTACGTTAAGAACATGATTTTTGTCATCATGCACAATACAAAGGTGGTACCAATGTGCAGAATTAACAAATCCAAGCCATTCGATGACAATTTTGTCCTGCCAAAAACGCAAGTCAGACCCGTTGTGGGCAATTTGCTTAAATATCGCTGTTCATTTTTATACATAAATTTGCGACAATATCACACAAAAGGTGTTTACAAATATCTGAAAATGTGTTATACTAATAAAAGTAGTTGTACCCGGTTAACTTTTTCACAAGGTGCCGGCTATAACGCCTAACTTTATTATCACTTTAGGAGGTCTTTCCTATGGCAATCAAAAGAAAAATGAAAACAATGGACGGCAACAATGCTGCTGCTTATGTGTCCTATGCTTTCACGGAAGTTGCGGGCATCTACCCGATCACACCTTCCAGCCCGATGGCAGACTATGTTGACCAGTGGTCCGCTCAGGGTGTCAAGAACATTTTCGGTACGACCGTTAAGGTCGAGGAAATGCAGTCTGAGGCTGGTGCAGCCGGTACTGTTCACGGTTCTCTGAACGCTGGTGCATTAACTACTACCTACACTGCTTCTCAGGGTCTGCTCCTCATGATCCCCAATATGTACAAGATCGCCGGCGAGCTTCTCCCCTGCGTATTCCACGTTTCTGCACGCTGCGTTGCTTCTCACGCACTGAACATTTTCGGTGATCACTCTGACGTATATGCTTGCCGTCAGACAGGTTTTGCAATGCTCGCTGAGACAAACCCGCAGGAGGTAATGGATCTCGCTGCTGTTGCACATCTCGCTTCAATCAAGAGCCGTGTTCCTTTCATCAACTTCTTTGACGGCTTCCGTACATCTCACGAGATCCAGAAGATCGCTGCATGGGATTACGAAGATCTCAAGGAAATGTGCGATATGGACGCTGTAAACGCATTCCGTAAGCGTGCTCTTAATCCTGAAAACCCGACTATGCGCGGTTCTCACGAGAACGGAGATATCTTCTTCCAGCACCGTGAGGCTTGCAACTCCTACTACAATGCTGTTCCCGGAATCGTTGAGGAGTACATGGACAAGGTAAACGCAAAGCTCGGCACTGACTACAAGCTCTTCAATTACTACGGTGCTCCCGATGCAGACCGTGTTATCGTTGCAATGGGTTCTATCTGCGACGTTGCTGAGGAAGTTATCGACTACCTTAACAAGAAGGGTGAGAAGGTCGGCATCGTAAAGGTTCGCCTGTTCCGTCCTTTCTCTGCCGAAAAGCTCGTTGAGGCAATTCCTGCAACTGCAAAGACAATCGCTGTCCTTGACAGAACAAAGGAGCCCGGCTCTCTCGGTGAGCCTCTCTACCTCGATGTAGTTGCTGCTCTTAATGCTACCGGCAGAACCGGTATCAAGGTTATCGGCGGCCGTTACGGTCTCGGTTCCAAGGATACTCCTCCTGCATCTGTATTTGCTGTTTATTCTGAGCTTGCAAAGGCTGATCCCAAGCCGCAGTTCACACTCGGTATCGTTGATGATGTTACCAACCTCTCACTCGCTGAGGAAGATGCTCCGAATACCGCAGCAGAAGGCACTATCGAGTGCAAGTTCTGGGGTCTCGGCGGCGACGGAACCGTTGGCGCAAACAAGGACTCTATCAAGATCATCGGTGACCACACTGACAAGTACGTTCAGGCTTACTTCCAGTATGACTCCAAGAAGACCGGCGGTATCACTATCTCACACCTCCGCTTCGGTGACAAGCCCATCAAGAGCCCTTACTACATAAACAAGGCTGACTTCGTTGCCTGCCACAACCCGTCCTACATACTCAAGGGTTACAAGATGGTCAACGACGTAAAGCCCGGCGGTGTATTCCTCATCAACTGCCAGTGGAAGCCCGAGGAGCTCGATCAGCACCTCACAGCTGATACAAAGCAGTATATCGCAAAGAACAATATCCAGCTCTATCTGGTTAACGCAATAGACCTCGCACAGGAGATCGGTCTTGGCAAGCGTACCAACACCATCCTCCAGTCTGCATTCTTCTCACTCTCCAAGGTTCTTCCTGAGGCTGAGGCAATCGGCTACATGAAGGAAAAGGCTCAGAAGTTCATGAAGAAGGGCATCGAGATCGTTCAGATGAACGAGAAGGCTATCGACGCAGGCGCAAACGCTTATGTCAAGGTAGACGTTCCTGCTGAGTGGGCTAATGCTGTTGACAATTCCGCACCTGCAAAGCTCGAGGGCGCAGAGAAGCTCGTCAAGATGGTTGACGGCATCATGAACCCTGTCGGCAAGATGCTCGGTGATACTCTCCCTGTTTCTGCATTCTCAGATCACGTTGACGGTACATTCGAGCTCGGTGCTGCTGCATACGAGAAGCGCGGCGTTGCAGTTATGGTTCCCGAGTGGAATCAGGACACTTGTGCAAAGTGTAACAAGTGTGCATTCGTTTGCCCGCACGCAACTATCCGTCCTTTCGCTCTGACAGAAGCTGAGGCAGCCGCTGCTCCGGCAAACATCAAGATCGCTCCTAAGCCGATCGTAAAGACAGAGTACAAGTACACACTCGCTGTTTCTGCTATGGATTGTATGGGATGCGGTGTATGTATCGGTGTCTGCCCGACAAAGTCTCTCAAGATGGTTCCCAGAGAGTCTCAGGAGCCTCAGCAGGCAGTATTCGATTACTGTGTTGAGAAGGTTACTGAGAAGACAGACGTTGCTACTGATGCTACTGTTATCTCCAGCCAGTACAAGAAGCCTCTCCTTGAATTCTCCGGTTCCTGTGCAGGCTGTGCTGAGACTTCTTATGCAAGACTCATCACCCAGCTCTTCGGTTCCAGAATGTATATCTCAAACGCAACAGGATGTTCTTCTATCTGGGGCGGTCCTGCTGCTACTTCACCTTACACTGTTGATGCAAACGGCCACGGTCCTGCATGGGCAAACTCACTGTTCGAGGACAACGCTGAGCACGGTCTCGGTATGTATCTCGGTCAGAAGGCTATCCGCGACAGACTCATTGAGGAAGTCAAGGAAATCGCTGCAAGCGATAAGGCATCCGCAGAGATGAAGGCTGCTGCTGATGAATACCTCGCAACAGTCAACGATGGCGAAAAGAATACTCCTGCAACTGCTGCACTCGTTGCTGAGCTCGAGAAGTGCGCTGACAAGTGCGATAAGTGTGCAGATGTTCTTGCAAACAAGAACTACCTCTCCAAGAAGTCCGTATGGATCTTCGGCGGCGACGGCTGGGCTTATGATATCGGTTTCGGCGGTCTTGACCACGTTCTCGCTACCGGCGAAGATGTAAACATCATGGTATTCGATACTGAGGTTTACTCCAACACAGGCGGACAGGCTTCCAAGTCCTCCAATATCGGTCAGGTTGCACAGTTCGCAGCAGCTGGTAAGGCTATCGCTAAGAAGCGCCTTGCTGATATCGCTATGAGCTACGGCTACATCTATGTTGCACAGATCGCTATGGGTGCTGACATGAACCAGACTCTCAAGGCAATCAAGGAAGCTGAGGCTTATCCGGGACCGTCACTCATCATCGGCTACGCTCCTTGTGAGATGCACTCCATCAAGGGTGGTATGACAAACTGCCAGGCTGAGATGGAGAAGGCTGTTAAGTGCGGCTACTGGAACAACTTCCGTTATGATCCTCGTCTTGCTGCTGACGGCAAGAATCCGTTCCAGCTCGATTCCAAGGCTCCCACAGAGTCTTATCAGGACTTCATCATGAACGAGGCTCGTTACAGCGCTCTTACACGTTCCTTCCCTGAGCGCGCTAAGGATCTCTTCGAGAAGGCTGAGCAGACAGCAGCAAACCGTTACGCTTACCTCACAAAGCTCGCTGAGAAGTAATTTTTAGCGAGAGCAGCTAAATCTGCGGACTTCCGCGTTCGCGTCTGAAACGGTGAACGTGTAAGTTGAGTATGTTCAGACATCGCAGCGTTTACAAGCTGTAATAATAAAGCCTCCCCGGTACGCACAGGTATCGGGGAGGTTTCTTCATATTCTGTACCTCCAAAGTTATTATCAACGGACGCCGCCCGTATCATTAATACTATACCTTATTTCCACAGCGATCGCAATACACCTGTTACCGATACAATGGTTTTGCATATGCCATATTTTACATCTGTAATGAACAGCGTTATTTGTGAAGGATTAGCCTTGACTAGCATTTTTCCCGGTGATATAATAATTAAGGCGTAAAGCCAATGTTGAAAAGAAAGGGAAATGTGAAAATGAAAAAGTTAATGGCTGTATTAGCAGTATGCACAATGATGACCTGTGCGCTCGCTTCATGCGGAAGCAGCAGCAGTTCAAGCGAGGCAGAGACTACTTCTGCTGCAGCAACAGAGGCTGCTACTGAGGCTTCTACCGAGGCTGCAACCGAGGAAGAAACCGAAAAGCCCACTGAGAAGGAGACTGAAAAGCCTACCGAAAAGGAGACCGAGAAGGCTACTGAGAAGGAGACCGAGCCCGTAACCGAAGCTGCAACTGAGGATAAGTCCGCTGCTCTCGATGAAGAGGCTCACAAGCTCTCCACTGCTTTCCAGGCTGTACTTACTGACTATGATGCAAAGGGCGAAGCGGTTTATGCAGAAGGCAAAAATGCACTTGCTTTCACATCTGAAGGCTGCTACGGTATGGCAGATGCAGAAGGATTCAAGAAGAATATCAAGAATTATTATGCAAACCTCGACAACTACAAGTACATCGTTTATCTCGACGGCGGCACACTCGGCATAATGGTCGCTGAAAGCATTGATTCCGATGTTCTCGGCGTTTATCCTCCCGTTCTCAAAGCATCAGCAGATGGATATACCTTCAAGGCTGCTCTTGAGGAGACTATCGAGGAATTCCAGGAATAAGCACAAAAAGCTTCTCCCCGGTACAAGTACCGGGGAGTTTTTTGTTCATGTGGTGGTTGCAATGCTTTAACTAATGTGCTATAATGACCTTGGTGATGATTATGCTAATGATATCAGTTATGGACATAGACAAAAGACAACAGCACTCCCACGCTCACGCGCTGCTCAGAGAGTGCCTTGGAACGCTTGGCATAGCCTATTTATCGAGCACTCCCATTGTCACGAACAACATGGGAAAGCCTTCGCTCGCAGACTATCCGGAGGTACACTTCAACCTCTCCCACGCAAACGGCATCGCTGCCTGCATCGTCTCGGACACGGAGTGCGGCATAGACTGCGAACAGGTGAGGACATTCCGTCCCAACGTGATGAAACGGGCCTTTTCAGCGGCAGAGCGGGAGCTCGTGGAAAGCTCTCCGGATGACGAACGCGACCTGATGTTCTTCCGGCTGTGGACGCTGAAAGAAGCCTACGTCAAAGCTCTCGGCGTGGGTATATCCTACCCGCTCAGCACGGCGGAGTTCAGCTTTGAAGGCGGCAGGATAGTCACCGGTATCGCGGGATACAGCTTCCGGCAGTATCTGCTGAAAAACGGAAGGTATGCGGTCTCCGTGTGCGAAAAAATCGCGCAAACTACTTGAAATATACGGAAAAAAATGTTATAATGGTAATACTATACTGAGGGGGTGCGCCCTCAGCCAAAAAGGAGAATGAATAATATGCAGTACGGACATTTTGATCTCGAAAACAAGGAGTATGTCATCACTGATCCCGCAACGCCCGCACCCTGGGCAAACTACTTAGGCGATCCCGAATACGGCGCTATGATCTCCAACAACGCCGCAGGATACAGCTTTGTAAAATCCGGCGCAAACGGCAGAATATCGCGCTTCCGCTTCAATTCCGACATGGACCTTCCCGGACGCTATATCTATATCCGTGATAATGATACAGCCGATTACTGGTCAGCCTCATGGCAGCCGGTCGGCAAGCCCCTTGACAAGTACAAGTCAGAGTGCCGCCACGGTACTGCCTATACAGTTATCTCCGCAGAATATGCAGAGATAAAGTCCGAAACGACCTACTATGTCCCCTACGGAAAGACCTATGAGGTATGGCGTGCAAAGGTCACCAATAACTCCGCAAAGGACAGAAAGCTCTCGGTTTACGGCTTTGTTGCATTCACCAACGAGCCCAACTATGAGCAGGATCAGGTAAACCTCCAGTACACCCTTTTCATTACCCGTACAAGCTTCGAGGAGAACCGCATTATCCAGCATATGAACGAGAATACCGGCTTCGACGAGACCGGCTCTAACCACAAGGAGCGCTTCTTCGGTATGGTCGGACAGCCTGTTACCGGCTATAACGGCTCTCTCAGCAACTTCATCGGACCTTACAGGACTTTCGCAAATCCTGTTGCTGTTGAGTCCGGAAAGTGCGACGGTGTTATGAACTTCAACTCAAATTCCTGCGGCGCTCTCCAGAGCGATATCACCCTTGCTCCCGGCGAGACAAAGGAATTCGTCTTCATCATGGGTCAGCGAAACAGCGCTGAAGCCGCCGTTATCCTTGACGAGTACAAAACTCCCGGCAAGGTAGATGCCGAGGTAAAGCAGCTCAAGGACTACTGGCACGGTCAGCTCTCAAACTTCAAGGTTGAGACACCTTCTCCTGAGTTCAACAACATGATAAACGTATGGAACGCCTACCAGTGCTTCATCACCTTCATCTGGTCGAGAGCCGCTTCCTTCATCTACTGCGGTCTCCGCAACGGCTACGGCTACCGCGATACCGTTCAGGACATACAGGGTATTATCCACCTCGACCCCGAAATGGCTGCCGAGAAGATACGCTTCATGCTCTCCGCTCAGGTCAGCAACGGCGGCGGACTTCCCCTTGTAAAGTTCGACCACAATGCAGGTCACGAGACCTGTCCCGACGAGAACGACGAGCACAGCGTTTATGCAAAGGAGACCGGTCACCCCTCCTACCGTGCAGACGACGCTCTCTGGCTCTTCCCGACTATCGTCAAGTACCTCGGCGAGAGCGGCAACAAGGCTTTCCTCGACGAAGTTATAACCTATGCTGAGGAGGGCGGCGGAAAGGCTACCGTTTACGACCACCTCAAGAACGCTGTACGCTTCTCGCTGGAGCGTCTCGGCAGTCACGATATGCCTGCCGGTCTCCACGCTGACTGGAACGACTGCCTCCGTCTTGGCAAGCAGGGCGAGTCTACATTCGTAGCATTCCAGCTCTACTACGCTATGAACGTTATGGAGGACTTTGCAGGACAGCGCGGTGATACCGAGTACCTCGAATTCATCGGCGGCGCAAAAGCTAAGCTTGCATCAGCTCTTGAAAAGTGCTGGGACGAGGACAGATTTATCCGCGGTATCCGCGACAACGGCGTTATCGTCGGCGCAAAGAAGGACCCCGAGGCAAATATGTGGCTCAATCCCCAGAGCTGGTCAGTCATCTCACGCTTTGCATCGGACGAGCAGGCTGAGAAGGCTATGAACAGCGTTCACGATATACTCAATACTCCCTACGGCGCAAAGCTCCTCGAGCCGCCTTACAAGTACCACCACTTCGAGGGCGCACTCATGCAGGTGTTCAACCTTGATACAAAGGAGAACGGTGGTATCTTCTCGCAGTCGCAGGGCTGGCTGATACTCGCTGAGGCTCTCCTCGGACACGGCGACCGCGCATTTGAATACTTCCTCGAAAGCTCGCCTGCCGCTATGAACGACAAGGCTGAGATAAGAGTTATGGAGCCGTACGTTCACGGTCAGTTCACTGAGTCGAAGGCTTCTCCATACGAGGGACGTTCACACGTTCACTGGCTTACCGGTACTGCTTCAACAGTCATGGTAGGCTGCGTTGAAGGTATCTGCGGTATGCGTCCCGACCTTAACGGTCTGACCATTGCGCCTTCTATCCCGGCAGCATGGGACGGCTTCAAGATAGAAAAGAACTTCCGCGGAAAGAAGCTCAATATAGCTATCGACAACTCAGCACACGTCCAGAGCGGCGTAAAGGAGATCACCCTCAACGGCGAAAAGCTCACCGGCAATTACGTTCCGGCTGACAAGCTCGCCGCTGTAAACGAGATCAAGGTCGTACTCGGCTGATACATAATACAAAACCAAGGCACTGTGGAGATCACAGTGCCTTTTTATATCTGCAAAAAAATAACGGTATCGACCGGAGGTCGATACCGCAATTATTCACTGTTCACTTTTACTGCACCTGAGCCTTGGGAGCGTCAAGCTTGGAGAAATACTCGTCGGCATATGCCCTGTACTCGCGGCGGAAGTCCTCGTCATTCTCCTTGACGTCGTGGAGATATGCGTGGATATTGGTCTTTTCGTCGGTCTGTATCAGGCAGCCGGCAATATTCGAGCAGTGGTCGGAAATACGTTCGAGATTGGTGAGAACGTCCTGGAAGATATATCCGAGCTCAACGGTACATTCATCGTTCTGGAGACGGCGGATGTGACGGTTTTTCAGCTCTGTACTGAGGTTGTCAACGACTTCCTCAAGCGGCTCGACCTTGTGCGCGATATCGAGGTCGTTCGCGTTGTAGGCATCAAACGCACGGTTGATATTCTCCGCGATGGCGTCCGTTATGACGTAGATCTCGTTGAGGCACTCCTCCGAGAAGCTTATGCCCTTGTCCTGCATCTCCTGAGCGGATTCCACAAGATTTACCGCGTGGTCGGAGATACGCTCAAAGTTTCCGACACAGTGCATCATTTTGGAAACGCTTCGGCTGTCGTTGCCGGTAACCGAGCTCTTGGATATCTTGACGAGGAAGCTGTTGAGCTTGTCCTCGAAGCTGTCGATAATGTCCTCGTTCTCTATGATAGTCTCCGCAGACTCCGCATTGTACTCCCTGATAATACCCAGAGCCATGAGAATGGTCTCTCGCGTCAGCTGTGACATCTCTATCGTAGCGCCTCTGCAAGCCTCAACAGCGACCGCAGGAGTTTTCAGGAAGCGCTCGTCAAGACCGATGAGGTTGCGCTTTGAAGTGAAATCCGTTTCCTTTCCGTCGCGTACAACGAGCTTTGAAAGGGCAACGAGCTGCTTTGTGAAGGGAAGGAACATGAGTGTTGTAGCCACATTGAATATCGTGTGCATTACTGCGATGCCGATATAGCCGACGGGCTTGTCCATGATGCTGAGACCTGCGAAGTTCTGCAATACCATGATGAACGGCAGCAGAACGAGCGTACCGATTATCTTGATGAGGATATGTGTCCACGCAACGCGCTTTGCGTCCTTGTTTACGCCGAAGGTCGAGAGCAGCGCGGTAACGCAGGTACCGATGTTACAGCCCATGATTATCGGGAGCGCCATACTGTAAGTGAGCGCACCGGACTTTGAGAAAGCCATGAGGATACCGATAGAACCGGCAGAGCTCTGGATTATACCGGTGAATACCGCACCGACGAGAACGCCGAGCAGCGGATTTTTGAAGGCGGTAAGGGTCTTCTGGAAGTCGGGCGAGCTTGCGAGCGGATCGACCGATTCCGACATGAGGGTCATACCCGTCATGAGCACGGCGAAGCCAACGAGGATTCGTCCTATATCCTTCTTCTTGTTCTTTTTGGCGAACATGATGAGTATTACGCCGGCGAGAGCAACAAGGGGAGAGAACGATTCCGGTCTCAGCATTTTCAGCGAGAAGTCGATCACGCCGCTGCTTCCGCCGGTATCCTCGATGTCGCCGAGACAGAGAATCCACGCAGTGAAGGTGGTACCGATATTTGAACCGAAGCAGACCGCAATAGTCTGTTCAAGTGTCATTATTCCCGAGTTTACGAAGCCGACCAGCATTACGGTCATGGCTGAAGACGATTGTATCGCTACCGTCACGCCCATACCGAGAAGAATGCTCTTGATCTTGTTCGAGGTCATCTTTTTAAGAGCAGCTTCGAGCTTACCACCGGTGAGCTTTTCAAGTCCGGTGGACATGACGTTCATACCATACAGAAAGAAGGCAAGTCCTCCGAGCATGGTAAAGATATTGAAGACTGTAAATTTGTCGTCCATATAATTCTCCTGATCTTTCTTTACTTATCCATATATTATTATACTTGTTTTTGGACACGAGTCAAGGAGTGCAGGAAATATTTAACCTGGATTTTACAAAGTTGACAAGGCTTTGACAATGTGCTATAATTATTAAAAATGTTCGTGAAGCATCCGGGACAGCATCTTTTTGCTGCCCGGTATCTGCAAGGGAGGCGGAGACAACGGAAAAACCGGCAGTTCTGTATATGGTCATACCCTGCTACAACGAGGAGGCGGTGCTTCCGGAAACTTCGGCGCAGCTCAGGGAAAAGTTCAGCGCACTCATGGAAAGCGGTAAAATATCCGCTGCAAGCAGGATAGTCTTCGTCAACGACGGCTCGGAGGACAGCACCTGGGAAATAATAACCCGTCTGCACAGTGAAGCTCCCGCCTTCTTTTCCGGCATAGACCTCGCACACAACAGCGGTCACCAGAACGCGGTGCTTGCCGGACTGATGACCGTCATGGATATCTGCGATGCCGCTATCACTATGGACGCCGACCTCCAGGACGATATAAATGCCATTGACGAGATGATAGACTGCTTCTACGAGGGCAATCAGGTAGTTTACGGCGTGAGGAGCGCCCGGAAGACCGACAGCTTCTTCAAGAGAACGACTGCCGGCTGCTTCTATAAATTCATGAAGCTCATGGGTGCGGAGGTGGTCTATAATCACGCTGATTTCCGCCTGATGAGCAAAAGAGTGCTGAAGGAGCTCTCCGAATTCAAGGAGGTCAACCTTTTCCTGCGCGGAATGGTGCCGCTCATCGGCTTCAAGAGCTGTTCTGTATATTACGAAAGGAAGGAGCGCACTGCCGGTGAGAGCAAGTACCCTCTCCGGAAAATGCTTTCCTTTGCGGTCAACGGTATTACCTCGTTCAGCACAAAACCCCTCAAGCTCATTACCGCGCTCGGATTTTTCATGTCAGTGATGAGCGTGTTTGCGTTCATATGGGCGTTCGTGGCAAAGTTCTGCGGCTTCGCAGAGCTCGGCTGGTCAAGCCTTCTCTGCTCAATATGGCTCATCGGCGGCCTGCAGCTTTTCTGCCTCGGCATCATCGGTGAATATATCGGTAAGATATACG
Source organism: Ruminococcus sp. (assembly GCA_017525915.1). Lineage (GTDB taxonomy): Bacteria > Bacillota > Clostridia > Oscillospirales > Ruminococcaceae > Ruminococcus. The sequence goes on along the minus strand of JAFXSC010000010.1, from coordinate 32,890 downwards.
CGGAGGTCAAGCACCGTCCTCGCTTCATCGTCGCCGACTTCCTCAACGACCTCGGCGCGGAATTCCTCAACTCCCCCGATAACGCGGATAATGACAAGTAAGGAAACACTTGTGCTGTATTCATGCGGAAGTGTATGCGTAACTAACCGGAAGGAACCTTTCTGAGGGAAGCCCCTCCGCAACAGTATAATACATATGGATAGAAAAACAAAGCCGGAAGTCTGTATGACTTCCGGCTTTTTATATCTTTGCGGAAAAACTGATATAAAGTCTTTGAAAAATGAAGAAACAAACCACTCATAACGCTGCCGCATGGATAACAGGTTCAGGCAGTTCCATTATTATTATCAGCCTGATTGCCGGAGGCAAGGCGGAGTTCTTCGGTAGAACGCTCGGGACGGACGTTTCTTGCTGATCTGATGACGTACTGGGGTGCGTTATTGATACAGATATAGATCTTACCGATGTACTCGCCGATAAGTCCGAGCATGAGCATTATAAAGCCCGAAACGAAAAGAATAACAGCCATCATTGAACTGTAACCGATAGGCACATCGGGATTCAGCAGCTTCTTTATGATGATAATTACGCCAAAGATAAATCCACCGAAAGCACACAGCGCTCCGGTGCCTGAAGCTATTCTTAGTGGCTTTTCGGAGAAAGCTGTGAAGCCGGACATCCAGAGGGCGATGAGCTTTGAGAGGGTATAGTTGGATTTTCCTATCTCACGCGCTCTGTGTTCAACATCAACAGCCGTGATGTTGCGTGTAGCGCGAAGCTCAAGTCCCTGCACATAGGGATAAGCGTTTTTATACTTGATTGTCTCGTCAACGACGAAGCGCTTAACCGCATAGTAGCTGTTTATCTCGACGCCCTTCGGCTTATTTATGAGCTTTTCAGCCATTTTTGCGGCAGTCCACGCGCCGAAGCGTCTGAACAGTGACTCCTTCTTTTTCGGATATTTAGCAGAAACAAGGTCATAGCCCTCGTTTATCTTGTCAACGAGCTTGAAGCACTCCTCCGGGGGTGTCTGACCGTCATCGTCAAGGCAGACGATGATATCGCCGGAAACATAGTTCAGCCCTGCCATAATAGCTGAATGCTGACCGAAATTCCTTGCGAGATCAAGAACGATGACCTTTTCGTTCCTGTCAGCAATGCCGTTGAGAACATCTATTGTGTTATCCGGTGAACAGTCGTTGACGCATATTATCTCATAGTCGTACCTTCCGTCATTGGTGACGGTCTCGATTATCTTGTCTACGACATTGGTTATTGTCAGCGCCGAGCGGTAGCACGGTATGACGAATGAAAGCATTTCCATAGTATTACTCCTTAAAGCTCTGCACCGGAAGCTATACGATCGGCGTAGAAATCGATGAGGCTGTATATCCAGTCCCCAAGCTCTCCGAAGCTCAGGCCGGCACTCTCAGCCTTTGAAAGGTCGAGGCTGTAATCACTGCTGAAGCCATTATACGGTGCAGGGTCCCCCTCCTCGCTGAGGACAGCCTTCTTCCCGGTAAGGCCTTCTGTATAGCAAATGAATTCGTAAGGCGAAATGGTACCGATGCTGCTCGCGTTGACCGCACCGTAAATATCAGTGCGGAGGATATCCGCAAAGAAGCCGCCTGCCTCCTGCTGACTCATGAAGCATATCCTTGCGTCGGGATTGGAAATATATATCGGCTTTTCGTTCATGACATGATCGACGTAGAAAAGCAGCCTGCGGAGGTAGTCCTTTTCGCCGATTATCACGGGCAGACGCACCATAACGGTCTCCTTCTCGGGAAGCAGCTTCACAGCGGCACATTCAGCCTGCCGTTTGCCCTCGTCATAGTCAAAACCGCCGTGCTCCGGGTCACGCTCGCCCCATTTAAGCTCATGCTCCTGAGGGATATACTCGTCCTCCGCGATCATGGCGTGCATTGCGGGATAAACTCCGCCTGTCGAAGCGAATATGTACCTGTCCATGTCGATGTTACCGGCAACGCGCCTGATATCGTTGGAGGAATAGGCGATCTTGTCGATAACAGCATCATAATGTCTTCCGCTGAAAGCCGAGCGTATGCTCTGCTCATCGCGGTGGTCGAAGACTATCCTTTCTACAGTGCTGCCGAAGCTGTCGGGAGTGGTTCCGCGTGTCGCAATGGTGACGTCATGGCCGTCCGCAACGAGCCTGTTCACCATATCTATGCCGAAAAACCTTGTTCCTCCGAGAACGAGTACCTTCATAATAAGCCTCCGTAAAATACACGGGGCTGATGCCTGCATCAGCCCACAGATTATTGTATAACAGGCGATCGCCTGAAAAATTATTCGCCGATCTTTTTCAGTCTGTCGGTATCGAGCTCGCAGAAATGATAACCGGTCTTCTGTACCATTATGTACTCGTTCTGACCTGTATATCTGCCGCCTTCACCCGGCAAGATAGTCAGGCGGAGATTTATCTCCGTCCCGGGAGCGAACGAGCCGAGGCAGACTACCGGGTCTGCATGATAATCAAAGTAAGTGCAGACATAGCGGTAGTTGATGAAGTTGCCTGCTTCGTCCTTCTCCGACGACAGCCACAGATTAGCCCTCTTCATGATCTTAGTTGTGAGCGCCATATACATCTCGCCGCCCTTTTCAGATGTCAGACGAAAATCCACATAAGCGTCAGTTGAGGTGGGAAAAGACTCATAGCAATCGTGCAGTATCACATCACCGGTATCGGGGGTTGTGTAAGAATAATCGTGCATTCTCACCTGTTTTTCATCGTAACAGATATTCAGAGGCAGCTCTTTTATATAGCCATCCGGGTCGGGCGTATGCAGGAAATTCACACTTCCGCCGGAAAGGTCGTCCTTATCCGCGATGCCGTATGCCAAGTCCTTATAGAGAACGAAGACTTTACCGGTCTCATTTCCGCTTTCGTCACATACCGTCCATGCGCCGGAAGCGTTGTCGGGGAGCTTGTTCTCATCTTCCGCAGAAGCAGTTTCCGCTTCACTGACCGTAACGTCCTCAGTGGGAAAGCTCTTCTCTTCCGTGAGTTCACTTTCAGACGCGGCAGCTGTACTTGTGCCGGTCTTTACGTCATCTTCTTCATCATCACTGTCCGAGCAGGCGGCAAGCGAAGCTGCCATGAGCCCGGTCATGACAAGAGCTGTAAACTTCCTGATCTTCACGGCATTCACCTTATGCCATCAGCTTGACCATAACCGCCTTCTGAGCGTGGAGACGGTTCTCAGCTTCCTCAAATATCTCGTTTGCGTGAGCCTCGAATACCTTCTCGGTTATCTCCTCCTCACGGTGAGCCGGCAGACAGTGGAGCACCATGGCGTCGCTGTGAGCGAGAGCCATGAGGTCGTCGTTTATCTGGTAGCCTGCGAAAGCCTTGCGGCGCTTCTCAGCCTCGCCCTCCTGACCCATGGAAGCCCATACGTCAGTGATGAGGACGTCAGCGTCCTTCGCAGCCTGCTTCGGGTCGCTGGTCATCTCGAACTTGTCGCCGTAGCCTGCGGCAAAATCAAGTATCTCCTTCGGCGGCTGATAGTCGCCGGGGCAGGCGATAGCCACGGACATACCTACCTTCAGACAGCCTACGATGAGGGAGTTCGCCATATTGTTGCCGTCACCGATAAAGCACATCTTCAGACCGTCAAAGCTGCCCTTGAACTCGCGTATCGTCATGAGGTCAGCGAGCACCTGACAGGGGTGGCAGAAATCGGTAAGACCGTTGATTATCGGGATAGAGCCGTACTGAGCGAGATCCTCGACCTCCTTCTGCTCGAAGGTGCGGATCATGATGCCGCTGAGATAGCGGGAGAGAACTCTTGCGGTGTCCTGAACAGGCTCTCCTCTGCCTATCTGGAGGTCATTCGAGGAGAGGAACAGCGGATAGCCGCCGAGCTGGTACATACCTGTCTCAAAGGAAACTCTTGTACGGGTCGAAGCCTTCTGGAATATCATACCGAGTGTCTTGCCCTTGAGGTAGGGATGGGGAATGCCGTGCTTGAGCTCATACTTGAGCTGGTCGGCAAGGTTGAGGATATCTATAATCTCTTCAGTGCTCAGGTCGAGCATTTTAAGTAAGTGCTTCATATATTTGATCCTTTCAGTCTGATAATACGGCAGAAGCCGCGCGAACAGGTCATTTCTGCCTGTTCATATCGCCGAACGTCTTGTCGATGGCAACGGCGAACAGCGGTATATAGTCATCGAAAGCAGTATTCTCGATCTCGATGTCATAATGAAGTTCGTTTGTGACAGTGACCTTTGTTTTGATATGTCCGACGGTATTGCCGTCGAGTATAAGGTCGAACTCTCGCCTGTCCTTGCTTGCGATGGAATACTTGACAGTCTTGCCGTCGGCATTGATAGTCGGGTCAAGGAAAAGCGACTTGCACTCGAGCTTCATGAATGTGGTATCGTTCAGGACGATAGTGAAGGCAGGCTTTCTGTCATCACCTGTCTGTACAATGGTATAGAGAACATAGTTGCTCGCATCGAGCAGATTGTATTTCTGTCCGAAGCCCTTCTTCTTGATAGTATAAAGAAGGCGCTGTTTTCTGTCTTCGACGATATATTTATTGCCTTTTGGCATCACCAAAAGCTCCATGCTCATTCCTCCAGTATACCTATCAGAATTTCAAGTCCTGCTCTGAGTTCGTCATATGAGATCGTAAGGGGCGGAAGGAGTCTGACCTTATCCTTCGCAGTCAGCACGAGCAGTCCCTTGTCGAGAGCAGCCCTTGCGACTTCAGCCGCTTTTTTGGTTTTCAGCGATATACCGATCATAAGACCGATACCGCTCACTGAAACGACCTCACTGCATTTTTCAAGCTCCGCTCTGATGAACGCTGATTTTTCCGCGACTTCATCGAGGAAGCCCTCGGTCCCGAGTCTTTCAAGTACAGCCAGACCGCCTGCACAGGCGATAGGATTTCCGCCGAAAGTTGAACCGTGAGTACCGGGAGTAAGAACTCCGCAGCATTTTTCATTCATGAGGCAGGCTCCCATGGGAACGCCGCCTGCGATACCCTTTGCAAGGGTTGTTATATCAGCCTTTTTGCCGAAGTATTCACCGGCGAGGAATTTTCCTGTTCTTCCGACGCCTGTCTGTATCTCATCGGCGATAACGAGTATATCCTTCGGACCGCAGAGTTCATATATCGCGTCCACGAAGTCCTGCTGGAGAGCGTTTACTCCGCCCTCACCCTGAACATACTCTATCATCACGGCGCAGACCGTATCGTCGAGCTTTGCCTTGAGGTCTGCGATATTGTTTGCCTCAACGTTTATGAAGCCCTCGAGGAACGGGAAGAAGTAATTGTGGAAGACGTCCTGACCCGTAGCCGAAAGGGTGGCGATAGTCCTGCCGTGGAAGGAATTCACAAGGGTGATGATATTGTGTCTGCCCTTGCCGTATTTATCGAAGCTGTATTTTCTTGCGACCTTGATAGCGCACTCATTCGCCTCAGCGCCGCTGTTTCCGAAGAACACGGAGGAATAGCCGGTCATGCCGCAGAGCTTCTCTGCGAATTCCGCCTGCACCTCGGTGTAGTAGTAATTCGAGTTATGCTGGAGGGTGCGTACCTGACTGCACACTGCGTCAGCCCATTTCTCGTCGCAGTAGCCGAGCGAATTGGTGCCTATACCGCTTCCGAAGTCGATATATTCCTTGCCGCTCTCGTCAACGCAGTGCCTTCCGGAGCCTTTTTTCATAGCGAGAGGATAACGTCCGTATGAATGTGCAATATGGCTGTCAAATTTTTCTATTGTTTTTTCATTACTGTTCATACTCTACTCCTTCCCGACATCATAATCTACACATAATAATAAGATATATTATCATTATAACGCCGTTTGGTCTTTAAAATCAATATTGTAAGAAAACTATACAGTAAATTTTTTGTATACAAGTAAATTGTTTTTCTGATCAGGTAAACTGTGTGCCGATTCCTTCGTTGGATAGTATCTCGATAAGTATCGAATGAGGTACTCTGCCGTCGATGATGACCGTCTTCTGAACACCTCGTCTGACAGCCTCGACGCAGCAGTCTATCTTCGGTATCATGCCGCCGGAGATGATGCCCTGTCTCTTGAGGAAAGGCACCTCGCTGACGTTGACTGCCGGGATAAGTGTCGAGGGATCGTCCTTGTCGCGAAGAAGTCCGGCGATATCGGTCATGAGGATAAGGTTCTCGGCACCGAGCTCGGCTGCGATACGCGCAGCAGCGGTATCAGCATTGACATTGTAGGTATTGCCCTGCTCGTCAGTCGCAACAGTTGCGATAACGGGGATATTTCCGTTTGCGAGGGCATCAAGGATAGGCTTTGTGTTTACCTTTGTGATCTCGCCGACCCAGCCGAGGTCCTGACCGTCATCTGTGGTCTTCTTTTCGGCGATGAGCATACCGCCGTCAATGCCGCAGAGACCTACCGCACTGCCCTTGTGCTGAGCAAGGAGCTGAACGAGTTCCTTGTTGACCTTGCCCGAAAGCACCATTTTTACGACATCAACAGTAGCATCGTCGGTGTATCTCAGACCGTTCACGAAATGGCTCTCGATATTGAGTCTTTTCAGCAGGTCGCTTATCTCAGGACCGCCGCCGTGTACCAGAACGACCTTCACTCCTACGAGTGAAAGAAGAACGATATCGGTCATAACAGCGTCCTTGAGTTCCTTGTTGGTCATGGCATTTCCGCCGTACTTGATAACGAGTATCTTGTTGTTGTACTTCTGGATATAGGGCAGGGCGTCGATGAGCACCTGTGACTTATCCTGATTTGAGATCTTTTCCATGTAAAACACTTCCCTATCTGAATCTTCTGCTGTTGGATTTTGCTTCTATAAGTATCCGCTTGACATTTTCCGGGTCCCTTATGCCGAATATCCCGGCGGTGGCATACTGCGAACCGCTTTTTGCAGCCGTCACAGTGAACCTTACATATCCGATATTCCTCGGACTTGCGTGGCAGCTGAAATTGCCTGCCGTTTCAAGAGGGTACGATCTTATCATACTGCCCTTGCATATAATGATGCGGCTGTCGGTTATTGCGTATTTATTTCCCGAAGCATTTAACATCACAAGGAAATATGCGGACAGCATCAGCATCATAAGAGAGAATACGACGGAAACCATCATCATTATTGCCGCAAACGCCATGAAGCCTCCGATCGCACAGCCTGAACAGCCTGTGCCCTTTTCATTGGTAGTTGCCTTCCGTTCAGTCTCGCCGCACCAGATGAGGTGCTCGCCGTTCTGCAGCTTCTTCGCGAAGAACTGTTCCAGCTTGCTGTCGTTTTCGTAAGGCGCAAGCTCCGGATTGAAGTCCTCATAGGTCTGCTCGTGGCTGTGAGTGCATTCTTCCCGGTACTCACTATCAGCCGTGCGGTAATCGTAATCCTCGTAGGTCTGTTCGTGACTGTGGGTGCATTCCTCGCGGTATTCCTCAGAGGTCGCGATATAGTCATCGTCGTATTTTGCATTCTGCCGCTCGTTGTACTCCTCGTACTCGTCACGTTCTTTCCTGCCGAACATTATGAGCGGTAGTCTCCGTTTATCTTGACGTAGTCGTATGTGAGGTCACAGCCCCATGCCATAGCCCTGCCAGAGCCGGAATTGAGGTTGATGAGCACCTTTATCTCCTCCTCGGCAAGCACCTTCTTTGCCTCGTCCTCCGAGAAGGGAACGAGACAGCCCTGATGTCCTACCGGTATCTTTCCTGCCTTTGAAGCAATTACGATATCGACCTTGTTCACGTCGAAATCAGCATCAGCATATCCGATAGCGCAGTAGATACGTCCGGCATTGGCGTCCTCGCCGAATATCATAGCCTTGAACAGGCTTGAAGTGATAACGGACTTTGCAACAGTCTCAGCCATATTATCGTCAGCGGCACCGGCAACGCAGCACTCAACGAGCTTTGTAGCGCCTTCACCGTCCCTTGCCATCATTCTTGCAAGGTTCATCATGATGCAGTAGAGCGCGTGGCGGAATTTTCCGAAATCAGGTCCCTCTGCGTTTACCGGAGCGTTTCCTGCCGCACCGGAAGCCATTACGCAGACCATATCATTTGTTGAAGTGTCGCCGTCAACGCTGACGCGGTTGAGTGTCACCTTAACTATATCGCTGAGCGCGAGCTGGAGCATTTCTGCCGATATAGCAGCATCAGTGGTGAGGAAGGTGAGGGTCGTAGCCATATTGGGGTGTATCATTCCGCTTCCCTTGAGCATACCGCCGAGGGTGCAGGTCTTTCCGCCGAGCTCAAACTGAACAGCGATCTCCTTGGGCATGGTGTCGGTAGTCATGATAGCTTCGAGCGCACGCTTGTTTCCGTCATATGTAAGTCCCTTTGCAAGCTCGGGCATACCGTTTGCAATAGGCTCGATGGGGAGCACCTGACCGATAACACCGGTCGAAGCAACGATAACATCGTCTGCGCTTATGCCGAGCTCCTTGGCGCAGAGCTCGCACATGGCATTTGCCTTCTCAACGCCGTCCGGATTGCAGGTGTTGGCGTTCACGGAGTTCACGATGACAGCTCTTGCCTTGCCGTTCTTGATATGCTCCTTTGTAACGAGTATCGGAGCACCCTTTACTTTATTGGTAGTATAAACTGCCGCGGCTGTACACTCGGTATCGGAAACGATCATTGCAAGGTCGTTCTTCTTCTTTGCACTGGGAAGCGCATTGTTCGCAGCAGCATTTGCAGCCTCTGTATCTGTGAGCGGCTTGTGAACAAGTCCGCACTGTATGCCGTTTGCCCTGAAGCCCTTTGCAGCGCATACGCCGCCCTCAACGTTTGTTATATTGTCGAATTTTACTATTTCCATATCTATTACCTCTGTTAATTTGATGCCTCGTCGATCTTCTGCCTGAAAGCGGCAGCGATCTTGAGATATTCTTTCTTTTCGTCCTCGCTCTGCCATGTCCTGCCGATAGCCTTCAGCTCTGCATCAACGATTATGGGTCTGAGCTCGCCGTAGAAAAGGCACAGGTATTTCTCCTTTGCACCGTATAGCGTGCTCATGAGCTGCCCGTCATATATCTCGCCGGCGAACGGGTCCTTGCGGAGTATCTCCACAGCACGTTCCATAGCGCACTTCGAGCACATTCTCTGCCGGAGCATACGGCAGACATCGGCGATGGTCAGCTCGTCCTCAGTCTTTTCGAGTATAGTGTTGAACCATTCGTGCAGGGGGTAGATGTCGCCGTCCTCGGGGACATAATCAAATTCATATATCTCTTTGAGCTTCTGTTTACTCATTTTTTCAACCCTCCATTATTGTGCCGTATCAGATAAGACCGGTAGTCTCATCAATGCCGAGCATGATATTCAGGCACTGTACAGCTGCGCCGCTCGCACCCTTTCCGAGATTGTCGAGCCTTGAGCAGAGAAGAATCTGCTCATCGTTTCCGAATACGAATATCTGCATTTTATTCTGACCGCTGAGCGTGTTTGAAGCAAGGAAGAAGCTCTTCTGCTCGTCTGCGGACATCAGAGGCATTACCTCTATCATTTTTGCTCCCTCATAGTGCTTTGCGTACATCTCGTGTACCTGCGCCGCAGTTACGGGGGAAGCGAGAGTTCTCGTCTGTACCGGCACGCTCACTACCATGCCGCTGAAATAGTCGCAGACCATAGGATTGAACATGGGCGTATATGTAAGACCTGACACAGCCTTCATCTCGGGGAGATGCTTGTGCTGCTGCGAAAGGGCGTACTGTCTGGGACTGTTGAACTCAAAGGGCTTGTCCTCGCCCTCGTATACCGCGATAGCCTTCTTGCCTGCACCGCTGTAACCTGATGTAGCATAGGCAAAAACGGGATAGTCCGCGCCGATGATGCCGCTGTTTACAAGGGGATAGACTATTGATGCGAAGCCGCTTGCATAGCAGCCGGGAACAGCAACTCTGTTTGAAGTCCTTATCTTCTCCCTGTGAGCCGGAGAAAGCTCCGGGAAGCCGTAGGCCCAGTCGGGATTGGTGCGGTGTGCAGTGGAAGCGTCGATAATGCGTACATGGTCGTTATCAATGAAGGATACAGCCTCTCTTGCTGCATCATCGGGGAGACAGAGGAACGTGTAGTCCGACATATTTATAAGTCTTGCACGTTCGGAGGCGTCCTTGCGCTTATCCTCGCTGATGCGGAGGAGCTCGATATCGTTTCTTCCCTCAAATCTTTCGAGTATCTTCAGACCGGTAGTACCTTCCTGACCGTCAATATAAACTTTAACTGACATGGTAATCTCATCACCTTTTCCTTCCGTTTTTCCTGCGGTTTTTTCTGCCGCTTACCTTGCGTTCGTACTTCTCGCGCCGCTTGTCCCTGATGTCGGAATGATCTGTCTTGAAGCTGTGCCAGATATTTACAGTGAGCGTAAAGCCGACAATGAATATCAGCCACCAGAGGTGCGTTTTCGGGCGGACGGGGAGATATAATCCCATCACGAGCTCTCCCGCCATCCACAGAACGCCCATGAACACGCACATTCCCACGGTGAAAACTACGTCTTTTTTCTTCATCTGAGCCTCTCAGTCAATGCAGCAAGCTCATTTTCCGCATTGGCTATCTGTTTTGTTACTTCCTCAGGAGAGGGACCGCCGTAGGACTTTCTTTCGCGGACGCAGGTGTCAAGGCTTATCGCCTCATATACATCTGTATCAAATACGTCCGTCATTGCCTTATATTCCTCAATAGGCAGTGTCTCAAGCGTAAGTCCCTTCTCAATGCACTGTGCAACGAGGGTGCCTGTTATCTTATAGGCATCGCGGAAGGGCATACCCTTCTTCACAAGGTAGTCGGCGCAGTCGGTAGCGTTTATGAAGCCTCTTGCAGCGGCATTCCTCATATTCTCCTTTATAACGCGCATCGTAGCGAGCATGGGGGTGAAGGTCCTGACGCAGAGCTTGACGTTGTCGAGGGCGTCGAATATTGCCTCCTTGTCCTCCTGCATATCCTTATTATATGCGAGGGGAAGTCCCTTCATCATAGTAAGCAGGGTAACGAGGTCGCCGTTGACTCTGCCGGTCTTTCCGCGGATAAGCTCCGTAACATCGGGGTTCTTCTTCTGGGGCATTATCGACGAACCGGTAGCGAATGCGTCGTCCAGCTCAACGAACTTGAATTCCCACGAACACCAGAGGATGATCTCCTCGGAAAAACGTGAGAGGTGCGTCATGAGCAGGGACATCGCACAGCAGAGCTCGATGCAGTAGTCTCTGTCCGAAACGCCGTCAAGGCTGTTCTCCATGGGAGCTGTAAAGCCGAGAAGGTCCGAGGTCTGCTGACGGTTGGTCTTGTAGGTCGTACCTGCAAGTGCGCCGCAGCCGAGGGGACAGTAGTTCATGCGCCTTGCCGCGTCTGTGAACCTGTCAAGGTCGCGGAGAAGCATCCAGACATAAGCCATGAGGTGATGCGCGAAGGTTATAGGCTGTGCTCTCTGGAGGTGGGTATAGCCGGGCATGATAGTCTCGGTGTGCTCCTTAGCCATACCGATGAGCGTCTTTGTGAGCTCAACGATGAGGGACTGTATCTCCTTTACCTCGTCGCGGAGGTAAAGTCTCAGGTCAACAGCGACCTGATCGTTTCTCGAACGGGAGGTATGGAGCCTCTTTCCGACGTCGCCGAGACGCTTTGTGAGCTCAGCCTCGACGAACATATGGATATCCTCTGCATTCGGGTCGAGCTCAAGCCTTCCGGCGTCGATATCGGCAAGTATCTCCTTCAGACCGCCGATAATGGCAAGGCTGTCCTCCTTCGGGATAATGCCGCAGTCACCGAGCATAGTAGCGTGGGCGATACTGCCCTGTATATCGTGACGGTACATACGTCCGTCAAAGGCAATGGAGGAATTGAAAGCATTGACGCCTGCGTCCACCTGCTTAGAAAATCTTCCTGCCCACATCATATCTGCCATAGTTATCTTACCTTTCGTTTAATTCGGAATTTTATGTATCGCCTGACGGCGATATGATTCCCAAAGCTGCCGTCAGTTTATTAAAATAAGTCCGCGCAGCGGACACCGATAATTCCGCATTCCGAATTATCAATAGTTCACCTTGTCCTTTATCGAATTATATTCCGCAAACAGCTCCAGACATTCAGCGCGGTCAAGCTCGCCGGAGTTATCCCCATCCGATTCGTAAAAGACCTTGTCCCGGAAGCCTATCCTGTCGGTATCGGCAATATTACAGCCGTACCAGACCCTTGTGATATTCGCCCATTTTATAGCACCGGCACACATCGGACACGGCTCCGCGGTCGTATACAGCTCGCAGCCCGAAAGGTCGAACGTTCCGAGCTTTTTGCAGGCATTCCGTATCGCCATCATCTCGCCGTGACAGGTTGGGTCCTGACGCTTTACGACCTCATTGTGGCCCTTGCCGACTATCTCACCGTTCCTGACGATAACGCAGCCGAACGGTCCGCCGTGACCGGCGTTTATGCCTTTTCTTGCCTCTGAAACGGCAAGTTTCATGTACTTGTCCATATCACTCACCGGTATACTTGTTACGGTAGACAAGGTCGTTCCGGACGGTAAAGCCCATATGCTCCCAGAACTCATTGCCGTTCTTGTTGTGGTCAAAGACAACGAGCAGCACCTTTGTTATGCCCTCCCTGCGAAGAGCCTCCATAGCTGCATCGACGAGCATCCTTCCGACGCCCTGCCCCTGATACTCAGGAAGGACGGAAACATGGTGGAAGATGCCTCTCCGGCCGTCGTGACCTGCAAGGATAGTACCGATTATCCTGTCGCCGTCCACAGCAACGAAGCTTGTCGTGGGATTGCGGCGGAGGTATTTTGCAAGTCCCTCGGGAGTGTCGTCCACGGGGTTGGTGCCCTCGTGATTGTCCCAGACCGCGGCGATACCGTCCCAGTCCTCCGGAACCATAACCCTGACTTTCACCATATTCTTCCCTCCTTCGTGAGATATCACGGTTTTTATTTCTTGTCTTTGTAGGCGTAGCCGAAATTGATGGGCGGAGCTGTTACGGAAACATAGACGAACTCGCCTTCGCCGTCGTTGAGCAGACCATGAACGTCCTTATCGGCAAATCTTACGACATCGCCGGCTTTGAATTCCTTTGTCTGACTGTCAGCGAGGAGGAGCTTTCCGCTTCCCTTAGTCGCGTACCATATCTGCTCAGAGGCTTCGTGAGTATGTCTTGGCTGGCTCGCACCGACTTCAAGATGAACTTCCGTAATAGTAACTCTTACACTTGTCGAATTCTCGGGATTGAGGAGCTGTCTTGACACAACTCCGGGATTTGAGAACTCAACAATGTCGTTTCCGCTGATAAATTCCATTTTCTACACCTCTTTCATATAAAGTCATAACAGGCAGGAGATAAATCCCCCCTGCCTGTAAATAGTCAAATAGCCAATGAAATTACTTGTTGTTTCTCTTCTTGTCGAGCTGAGCCTTTACCTTTATCGGGAGACCGAAGAGATTGATGAAGCCGGCAGCGTCAGCCTGGTTGTATACCTCGTCCTCGTCGAATGTAGCAACTTCCTCATCATAGAGAGTATAGGGTGAGGTAACGCCTGCGTTGATGATGTTGCCCTTGTAGAGCTTGAGCTTTACATCGCCTGTAACGGTCTTCTGTGTCTCTGTAACGAAAGCGCTCATAGCCTCGCGGAGAGGAGTGTACCACTGACCGTTGTAAACGATGTCAGCGAACTTGATTCCGAGGTACTGCTTAACTCTTGCAGTTTCCTTGTCGAGGGTGATAGTCTCGAGAACTTCGTGAGCGTGGTAGAGGATAGCACCGCCGGGAGTCTCGTAAACGCCTCTGGACTTCATGCCTACGAGACGGTTCTCAACGAGGTCTGCAAGACCGATGCCGTTAGCACCGCCGAGCTTGTTGAGAGTGCCGACGAGCTCAACGCCTGTCATCTTCTTGCCGTCGATAGCGGTAGGAACGCCCTTCTCGAAGTGGATAGTAACATAAGTGGGCTTGTCGGGAGCATCAATGGGGGAAACGCCCATTTCGAGGAAGCCCTTCTTCTCGTACTGCGGCTCGTTAGCCGGGTTTTCGAGGTCAAGGCCCTCGTGTGAGAGATGCCAGATATTCTTATCCTTGGAGTAGTTGGTCTCTCTGTTTATCTTGAGAGGGATATTATGAGCCTCAGCGTAGTCGATCTCCTGATCTCTTGACTTGATATCCCATTCTCTCCAGGGAGCGATGATGTGCATTTCGGGAGCGAAAGCCTTTATAGCGAGCTCAAAACGTACCTGATCGTTGCCCTTTCCGGTGCAGCCGTGGCAGATAGCGTCAGCGCCTTCCTTTATAGCGATCTCAGCGATGCGCTTTGCGATGATCGGACGTGCGAAGGAAGTACCGAGCATATATCTGTTCTCATAGATAGCGCCCGCCTGAACTGTGGGGTAAACGTACTCCTGGATGAATTCCTCCTTGAGGTCCTCGATGTAGAGCTTGGAAGCGCCTGTCTTGATAGCCTTCTCCTCGAGACCGTCGAGCTCAGTACCCTGTCCAACGTCACCGGAAACGGCAATGACCTCGCAGTTGTTGTAATTTTCCTTGAGCCACGGGATGATGATAGAAGTATCAAGACCGCCCGAGTAAGCAAGAACTACCTTTTTGATATCACTTTTATTTTTTGCCATTGTTACTACCTCCTGCGCCGCCTTGACACTGGCGGCAAATACGTTATGCTTCTATTATACACCTATGTTAAAGATTGTCAATAGCAAATGAATAAATATTCATTATTTCGCAAAATATTCACGATATGCTGCATATTATTCATTGGGTGTCTGCCGCAGAGATGTTGCAGAGTGAAAATTGATTGTTGGAATATCAGCGGTTTTTGTACGTTTTTACGATTTTTGAGCAGATTGGTCCATTTTCCTTGAAATTTACGGCAATTATGCTATAATAAGTGTGTAAGCTACACTCGCTTTCGTTTTTCGCAGACGGATATATCCCCTCTCTGCGGCGAAGGTTTGAACGAAGCGCCCGACGGCGCGTAGTACAGATTTGGAGGCTCATACTATGGGAGAGAAAAACAAGAACGGTACAAAAATAACTATCCTCGGCGCCGGTAACGTCGGCGCAACAGTCGCTTATACCCTTGCAGTTGCAGGCACCTGTACCGATGTCGTTCTCGTTGATATCAACAAAGCCAAGGCAAAGGGTGAGGCTATGGATATCCGTCAGGGCGTATCCTTCGGCCATAACGTTGAGATAATGGACGGCACCTACGAGGACGCCGCAGGCTCCGATATCGTTGTGGTAACACTCGGACTTGCAAGAAAGCCCGGTCAGACCCGCCTTGACCTCGCACAGGCAAATGTCAACATCATCAAGGACGTTATGCCGCAGGTCGCACGCTGCGCTCCCGATGCTATATATGTAGTAGTCAGCAACCCCGTTGACGTTCTCACCTACACCATTCTCAAATGCACAGACCTCACGCCCTATCAGGTAATAGGCTCTGGTACAGCGCTCGATACCTCGCGTCTCCGTTCGAGCATCGCGGACCATGTAGGTCTCAGCCCGAACAGCGTTCACGCATACGTTTTCGGCGAGCACGGCGATTCTTCATTCATTCCGTGGTCACTCACCAATATCGCAGGTATCCCTATGGAGGAATACTGCGCCGACCAGAATCACGCTGATATAGACGAGGACGAGATCATCGAGGAGGTCAGAAAAGCCGGTGCAGAGGTAATTAAGCGCAAGGGCGCCACCTTCTACGCTATCGCTATGACCGTGAACAAGATCTGTGATTCCATTCTCCGCGATACCAACAACATCATGACCGTATCCTCACTCGTTACCGACAGATACGGCATCAGTGACGTGTGCCTGAGCCTTCCCTGCGTTATCGGCAGCGGCGGCATCGGCAGGGAGGTATTCCCGAAGCTAACAGAGGTCGAAGAGGAGAAGCTCCGCGAGAGCGCAAAGGCGCTGAGAGCAGTCATCGACCAGCTCGAATTCTGATAAATACTGTAATTCCGACTATCCGGGCGAACTGTGTTCGCCCGATTATTTTAGGAGGTCATTTATGAGCCTTAACGATACACCCTCCGGCGAGAGAGTACACATCGGCTTCTTCGGCAGGAGAAATGCCGGAAAATCAAGCGTTGTCAACGCAGTAACAGGTCAGGAGATGTCGGTCGTCTCCGATGTGAAGGGCACCACCACAGACCCCGTGACAAAGGCTATGGAGCTGCTGCCGCTCGGACCGGTCGTTATCATCGACACCCCCGGCTTCGACGACGAGGGAAAGCTCGGCGAGATGCGCGTCCGCCGCACGAAGCAGATACTCAACCGCACGGACATTGCCGTGCTCATAGTTGACGGGACGGCAGGCATAACCGATACCGACCGTCAGCTCACGGATATATTCAGGGAAAAGGACATACCTTACATCGTCGTGTACAACAAGTCCGACCTTGCTGAAAAGACCGGCTGCAAGGACAACGAGATAGCCGTTTCCGCGCTGAACGGCACGAATATATGGGAACTGAAGGAGAAGATAGCTGCCCTTGCAAAGACCGATGCAGAGCCGAAGCATATCATTGCCGACCTCATTCAGCCGGAGGATACGGTCGTCCTCGTCACTCCGATAGACGCCTCCGCGCCGAAGGGACGCATGATACTTCCGCAGATGCAGACTCTCCGCGACATACTCGATGCCGACGCCATAGCGGTATTCACGAAAGAGCATCAGCTTGGAGCTACCCTGAAAAAGCTCGCGGCACCGCCGAAAATGGTCGTTACGGACAGTCAGGCGTTCGCAATGGTGAGCAGGATAGTCCCGGAGGAAGTACCGCTCACCTCATTCTCGATACTCATGGCAAGGTACAAGGGCTTCCTTGAAGCCGCAGTTGCCGGCGCTTCCGCGATACCTAAGCTCAGGAACGGCGACACCGTGCTCATATCCGAGGGCTGTACGCATCACAGGCAGTGCGGTGACATCGGCAGCGTCAAGCTCCCCGCCCTGCTTAAAAAGACTACCGGCAGTGAACTGAATATTCGGCTGAGCTCCGGACGGGAGTTCCCGGAGGACCTTTCCGGCATCAGCCTTGTTATACACTGCGGTGGCTGTATGCTGGGCGAACGTGAAATGGTCTACCGCCGGAAGTGCGCGGAGGATCAGGGCGTGCCGTTCACGAACTACGGCATTGCCCTTGCGATGATGAACGGCATACTCAGGCGCAGTCTCGGGGTATTTCCCGACCTTGCGGCGATGATATGAGGGGCAGACTCTGAGCGGAAAGCCTGAGAAGTCCCGGCACAACTGTTATATACAGCATTAAGGACGGATAACTTCCGTCCTTTTTTATGCGCACCTATTATCCGGGCTGTAAATTTTTGAAGAAATATCACAAAGCACAATAAACACTCCATGTTTTTTTGTTCAATAGTGCTTGACAATACGTTGAGTTAGTGATATAATTTACTTTAGTAACGTATCTTAACTGACGAACGGAGTGGAAGCATTGATCGTAAATTTTGTGTACAACGATAATCTCAGCTCTATCATTCTTCCGCCGAAGGTCTCGGGACAGTTCAGCTTCTCTGACCCTTCAGGCAGGAACGTTGTGATGATAGAGGGCATCGAAAACAAATGGCGCATCAGAGCTGCCTCTCAGTACAGCATAAAGGTTCGGGAAGGCACTGCCGCAGACGGCACTCCCCTCGGAGCAGACGAGGTCACGCCCAAGCGCCTTTTTCAGGTAAGGAACTCCCTCCTCCCGTCCGACAGGATATACCTGTTCACGGAGGAATATACGGACGACCGCATAGAGTATTCGGTGTTCAGCGTGCCGCAGTCCTGCGTCATCACGGTCGGGAACGGCAGATCTCCAAGATCTGTGGTCTATGATAACGAGTACGTCTCCTCGGAGCATGCGACCTTGCAGTATTCCTCGGGGAAATGGCACATCCTCGACACCATGAGCAAGAACGGCACCTTCGTGAACGGTATCCGCACGACCGAGGCTGAACTGAAATTCGGCGACGCCGTCTTCATCATGGGCATGAAGATGATACTCGGAAAAGCCTGTATATCCATAAACAACCCCGATAAGCGCGTGAAGCTGAGTTCGGCTGTTTTCAAGCCGATAGCCCTCCCGGAGCTTTCAAAGGACGAGATCGACGACAGCCGCGAGGAGAGCTTCTTCGACCGCTCACCGCGCTTCAAGAGGGACATAACTCCCGTTGAGATGCCGATAGATTCGCCCCCGAAGGAGAACAATCAGGACGAGCTCCCGATAATACTCACAGTCGGTCCGGCAATGACTATGGCTATGGCTTCCATGACCACAGGAGCGTTCGCAGTCACCAACGCTATGGCTACCGGAAACGTGAAAATGGCGATACCGACCGTCGTAATGTCGGGAAGTATGTGCCTCGGCACTCTCCTCTGGCCTACGCTGACAAGAAAATATACACGCAAGCAGCGCGATGCGAAGGAGAAGCTCCGCCGCGCGAAATATAACGAATACCTCGAAATGAAGCGCCTTGATATCAAGGCTGCCTGCGAGGAACAGGCACAGATACTCCGCGAGAACGTCACCACGACCGAGGAGTGCGAGAGGCGCATAATGCAGGTGCAGCGCAACCTCTGGGAGCGCAGCATCGGTCAGAACGACTTCCTCACCTTCCGCATAGGCACAGGCGACCTCCCTATGTTCGGGAAATTGCAGTACAACGGACGCCGCTTCGCACTTTTCGACGACGTTCTGGAGGACAGGATGCTCGAACTCTGCGAGGAACCGAAGATACTCCGCGATGTACCGATAGCGGTATCGCTCCTTGACGAGTCGATAGGCGTAACCGGAAACCGCAGCGAGCTCATCCCCTTCGTCAAGGGCGTGATAATACAGCTCGCATCCCTTTACAGCTATGACGAGGTAAAGCTCGTGATGCTCTATGACAAGGAGGACGAGGAGGAATTCGGCTTCACCAAGTGGCTGCCCCACGTCTGGGACAGGGAGAAGACCTTCCGTTTCATAGCCTCGACCGCTGAGGAGGCAAAATCCGTCTCCGCCTACCTCGAAAGGGTGTTCAGCAACCGCGAGGAGATGAACGACTCCGACCTTGAGGACGAGCAGCCCTACTACATAGTATTCGCGCTCAGCAAGAAGCAGTTCAACCGTACAGAGGTGCTGAAAAACGTACTCGCTTCCAGGAAAAAGGTGCATATCAGCGTTATCTCGGTATTCTCCGAGCTGCGTATGCTCCCGAAGGAGTGCGCTAAGGTCATCGAGCTCGACGAGCTCAGCGGAAGACTTTACGACAAGAACGACGTTACCGGCAGCGTACTGCCGTTCCGTCCCGATATACAGCTCAATATGCCGGCTCTTGAACTCAGCCGCCAGCTTGCGAACATACAGCTCGACGACAGCGACCAGTCAACGAAGCTGCCGAAGATGATAACCTTCCTCCAGATGCTCAATGTCGGCAAGGTCGAACACCTCAACGCCGCTATCCGCTGGAAGGAGAACGACCCGACCAAGAGCCTTGCGGTGCCGGTGGGAGTAAATCCCTACGGCGACCTTTTCGTGCTCGACCTGCACGAGAAATATCACGGGCCGCACGGACTTGTTGCAGGTATGACCGGTTCCGGAAAGAGCGAATTCATAATCACATACATACTCTCCCTCGCGGTGAATTTCCACCCGGAGGAGGTATCCTTCATAATGATAGACTACAAGGGCGGCGGCATGGCGAAATCCTTTGAAAATCTGCCGCATACCGCCGGCATCATCACGAACCTCGACGGTTCGGCGATAAAGCGTTCGCTCGTATCCATAAACAGCGAGCTCAAACGCCGCCAGGCACTTCTCTCGTCCGCAAGCAAAATGGTCGGCGAGAGCAATATGAACATCTACCAGTACCAGAAGCTCTACCGCCAGAAGCTCGTATCAGAGCCGCTTTCGCACCTTTTCATCATAGCGGACGAGTTCGCGGAGCTTAAAACGCAGCAGCCCGATTTCATGACCGAGCTGATAAGTGCTGCGCGTATCGGACGAAGCCTCGGCGTACACCTTATCCTTGCGACCCAGAAGCCTTCTGGCGTTGTCGATGACCAGATATGGAGCAACAGCCGTTTCAGGGTGTGTCTCAAAGTTCAGGAGCGTCAGGACAGTATGGATATGCTGAAGCGTCCCGATGCCGCAGAGCTCTCCGATACCGGAAGATTTTACCTTCAGGTCGGCTACAATGAGCTTTTCGAGCTGGGACAGTCCTCATGGGCAGGTGCGGAGTATATCCCCTCCGACAGAGTCATTGTCGAGAAAGACAACGGCGTCGAGGCGATAGACCTCAACGGCCATATCCTCCGCGCAGTAAAGCCGCGTCCGCCGCGTATGACATTGGACAAGCCCAAGAAGCAGCTCGATACCATTACCGATTATCTCTGCGATATCGCAAAGGCTGAGGGCACGGCTGCAAGACAGCTCTGGCTCGAACCTATCCCGGAGCGCATATATATTTCCGAGCTGATGAAGAAATACCCGTCCGCCTATGCCGAAAGCACCAAGCGCGGCAGGCTCGAACCGGTCATCGGCGAATACGACGATCCGGCAAACCAGAAGCAGGGACTCCTCACTCTCCCCATCACAGCGGAGGGCAACGCCATTATCTACGGCGCGGCAGGAAGCGGAAAATCCCTCCTTCTCAACACGATAATCTACTCCCTCATCACCGGTCATACCGCAGAGGAAGTGAACCTGTATATGCTTGATTTCGCAGACGAAACGCTCGGCGCATTCTCACGCGCTCCGCAGGTCGGCGAGGTCATGCTGTCCAACGACAGTGAGAAGATAGCAAGACTGTTCAAATCGCTCTATCAGCAGATAAAGAAGCGCAAGAAAAAGCTCTCGATGCTCGGCACCGACTTCGGCGGTTACAGCGCGGCTAACAGCGATATGCCTGCTATCGTGATAGTGATACACAACTATACCGCCTTCGCGGAGCTCTACGGCGACAACGAGGACGATATAATATACCTCTCGCGAGAGGGTCTGAAATACGGGATATATTTCCTGCTCACCACCATTGCCGCAAACGGCATCCGTTACAGGATAGCCCAGAACTTCAAGCAGCACGTCGTGCTCCAGCAGAACGACGACAGCGATTACTCCACGCTCCTCGGAAAGACGGACGGTCTGTTCCCTGCCAAGCTCAAGGGCAGAGGTCTCGTCAAGAGGGACAAGCTCCTTGAATTCCAGTCCGCGCACATCTCGCGCAGCAGTTCGGAATTCTCGGCGATACAGGAGAAATGCGACAAGCTCCGTGACGAATGGAGCGGCGTATGCGCCGAGAAGATACCCGTTCTTCCGGATGTTGTGGACACAGAATTCCTGCTCCCGGCAGTGAACGAGAAGCGTCCGCTCGAACTCCCGGTCGGCGTGAACAAGGCTACCCTGCGTATACAGAAATTCGATTTCTCGCAGCGCTGTGTAAATCTTCTGACATCAGCCGGCGGTGACCACATCGCCTTCCTCGGAGAGTTCCTGAGCCTGCTTTGCAGAGTCCCCGGACTTGACATCACGGTATTCGACCCGGAGGGCAGACTATACGGCGGCGAAGCTCCCGCGATCAGCGACAGGGTACGGTTCTTCGGGAATGTTCCCCAGTGCAGCGAGGGCATACTCTGGCTGTTCGATGAGATAGTCAAGCGCAACAACACCTACAAGGAAGCCATTGAAGCCGGAAAGAGCGCACCTGAATTCCCACCCGCAATGTGCATATTCGTGTCCATGAAGGGGCTTACGGACTGCCTTTCGGACGACCGTCCGGAGCGTCTCAGTCTCGTGCTCGAAAAGAACGACCCTGCATTCAGGTTCAATATGCTCGTTGCCGATAACGCAAAGGACCTCTCCGGCTACTCCTTCAATCCGTGGTACAAGAAGCAGATAAGCGGTACGGACGGCATATGGTGCGGAAACGGCGTTACAGAGCAGTACGCGATAAAGCCGAATTCGACCACTCCGGCAATGAGACAGGCGATCTCGGCGCCCCTCGGCTACGTCATAGAAAAGGGCGAGCCGGCGCTCTGCAAGCTTATCTCGGAAGGCGGTGAGAACGATGGCGATTAAATACCTTGTCGAGATAAGTCTCCCGGCAGCGGGAAAGAAATTCGACATGAGGATACCGGCAATGAGCCGCATCGGGGAGATAACCCCTCTCGCAGCAGCGCTCGCAGCCGACCTCTCGGAGGGCAGCTACAAGGCAGGAAGACAGGCTGTCCTTCTTAACGCCGAAAGCGGCGACATCTACGATGTTGATATGACTGCATTTGACCAAGGGATCCGGAACGGGACGCAGCTCATATTGATATAACTTAATTAACAGGAGGAAAAAATTATGGGAAAGACTTTTACGGTTGATCCGCAGGTTCTGTCCGACACATCAAAGAAGCTCGCGGACGTTTCAACAAACTACCGCGACATCTCGACGCAGCTCATGGAAAAGGCTCAGACAATGGGCTCGGCCTGGGACGCAGAAGATAACCTCGCATTCGTCAACCAGATCACAGGCTTCTGCGACGACCTGAAGAATATGGCACAGAAGCTTCAGACAGCAAGCGAGACACTTGCTATGCAGAGCAACAACTACAAGACTCACTGTGACGACAATTCATCACAGGTTAAGAAGCTTGCTAACTAAGGAGGGATCACTGTGGCAAGAATTCAGATCAATACCGATCAGGTCAGCGAGATCGCATCAGCAATAGAGAGCCTGAACAAGAAGCTCACAGACGAGCTCAATACAAGCCGTGACCTTATCACAAGTCTCGGAAATTCATGGAGCGGCGAGGCTTACGAGGCTACAAAGTCAGCCTACAACGAGTTTGCAACAAAGTTTTTCCAGAACTATTACGATGTTATCGACAACTATGTAAAGTTCCTCAGAAACAACGTATCTCAGGGATATTTTGACGTTGAGACCCGCAACACCAACCTCAGCGAGGCTTTCAAATAAAGCCGTCCCTTTCCTACGGAATACCGCACGGGCTGAGCCCCGTGCGGAGCTCCGGGGAGCGTTAGTTTTTAGTGGATGGCACTGACCTTATCGCGTGCCATGCACCAAGAACTTACAATATTTCCAACGGAGGTGTGAAAAGTATCATGAACAGGAAATTCTCCGCAGACGACTGTGTTGAATATATGAAAAAGAAGTACGGAAGGGAATTCACCTTCACTTCACCTTTTGACAAATTCCAGCCGACAACGTACTCCTGCGAGGTGCTCGTCGCTTCGCCGGACTATCCCGGCGAGAACATCTATGTTGTCGAGGAGTTTACGGGTGAGTCGATACGTTTCCGCGACAATTTCCCGGCAGTGATATACGAGAAGGACGTCTGCAGGCTCGTTACGGAGCTTTCCGGCGAGGTCTACGGCGAGTGCAGGGTACTGTACAGCAGGACGCCGCGCCGCACCATTTCCGGTGAGCCGAAGACATTCGGGGAATACATCTCCCTTGAAAATTCACTGATACACTTTTTCGTTATCCTCCCTCCCGGAGCACCGGTGAATGAGAAGGAAGAAAAGGCAAGATCTCTCGCAGCTGCGCTCTGCGGAAAGGGCACTGTCTGCTCGTTCACGGTATACTACACACCGGACAGCGGTGTCTATGACAGTATAACTACGCAGGGAAATATCCCGAAAACTCTGCACTGGTACAGATCGTGCGGCTTCATAAGCACCGACGGCAGCGGCATAAGCTCGGAATCTTGGAGGTGAGGTCATGGCAGGACTGACAAGCGATATGGATATATCTCTGGCACTCGATACCCTGATGTACAGCGATGCCCTCGGTGCTGACAAATACAAGGATCAGTCTGTTAAAGACATAGTCAATGATCTTTACTATAATGGAATGGACGGTCTCAAGGACAATGGCTGCCGTGCGGCAGTTGTTGCGGCAAAGCAGTATCTCGATTCGCCGAAGGGTGATGAGTTCGGAAGCCTCATCATGCACTCGTGCAGCGATCAGTCCGGATATTCCGCAAGTGACGGCGCTAAGGGCGCGGCATTCTACCGCAAGGACGGCGATAACGTAACTGATGTATACGTTGCCTACCGCGGCACAGGCGAGGGACGCTGGTACGACAACGGCGATGCCTTCGACAAGAAGTATTCGCCCTATCAGCAGGACGCTGCCGAGTATTTCGATTCGGTAATGAGCAGCCTCAATGTAGATGAGAGCGCGAACGTTATCGTCACAGGACATTCAAAGGGCGGAAACGAGGCACAGTTCGTTACCCTCGCTTCAAAGTATGCCTACCTCGTTGACAAGTGCGATTCATTCGACGGACAGGGCTTCTCGCCGGAAGCGATAGCCTATTTCAAGCAGCTCTACGGCGAGGATTTCTACGAGAAACAGCGCGGAAAGATGTACTCCATCTGCGGCGACAATGATTTCGTCAACGTTCTCGGCATCAAGGTAGTCCCCGACGAGAACACGATATACATAAAAACCACCTGTGACACCTACGATGCAGCCAATTCCCACGGTCTTGTAAGGACGCCGGAGGGCGACAATATTGACTGGAAGAATATCCGCGTGGAGGGCAATCTCTACGACTACGGCGGCGACGGCTTCAACGAGACCACGAAGTATCAGCGTGACCTTGCAGTCCTTGCGAAGTCGCTGAGCGAGAACATCATGAAGCTCCCGCCCGAGGAGCGCGAGGACGTCTGCCGCTCCATAATGACCATACTCGAAGACACAATAGGTCAGGGGCACGGTCTTCACGGCGAGGGCGCATCGCTTGAGGAATACATCGGACTTATCAAGCGTTCCCCTGCGCTTTTCAAGGAGATACTGTTCACATGGAACGGTCAGAAGTTCATACACAGCACCATCACCGACCTGCTGAGGAAGTACGTCTTCCAGATAGACAACCGCGAGGATTCCAATATTTTCGTCGATATCATATGCAACGTCGCGGCAGGCTTCATACAGTACGGTCTTGAAGGTCTGGGATTTGTGATCTACGAATTCGTCTCGTTCGTTTCAAAGCTCGCGGAATTCGGCGAGAAGCTCTACAAGGTGCTCGAATTCATCGCAAACGTTGCGGAGTCGATAAAGAACAACATAAAGAAGCTCATCGACCCGAACTACCGCGCCGCGCAGAACTATATCAAGAACGAGAACACTCTCCGCTTCCACACTGATGACCTCCGCAGTCTTGCAGGAAGGCTCTGGGCTGTGAACGGCAGGCTCGGCGACCTTGACAGCCGCATCGACGGACTTTACTGGAAGGTCAAGTGGACCGACCTCTGGAACCTCATGTCCTCCGACCTGAAGATATGCTGGTCAACGAAGCTCAACGCCTGCGCGAACTGCCTTAACGATACAGCAGACCGATTTGACAATGCCGAGCAGCAGCTCCTTGGAATGATGGGCTGAGGCTCTTGGGGGGATATTATGCTTTTATTCAACACCCTTACGGGAATGAAGGAATATGTTCAGGGGCCTGTGGCTACCGTTGAAAAGCTCCTCTCGGAGAAATACGGCACAGACTTCACGACAACTCATATAGGTGACAGGTTCAATACCGAGACCACTACGCTCTTCTGCCGTACCGCGGACAATTCTTCGCCGGGCTTCACAGTTGTGTACAGACCGCTCGAAAGAACGATAACGGACGATCTTCCGGCAAGAAGGGCAGCTTCTGCCATTGACAGCGAGATCGCGGAAGGACTTGCCGGGAACGGCATTACCGCCTCGTCCATGACAGTTCTGTTTGAAGCTGAGTGCGAAGGGAACGCCTCTGTGACAGACCCGGCAGAGTTCGTGGAAGCCTCACAGACGAAGTTCCTGCTCACGCGTATCGCCGTGAAAGCGGAAAGCCTTACACGGACCGAAGCCGATGCGGTACTCTCGGTGCTGACGGAAACAAGCCGGAAATACGCCGGAAAAGACATTAAGGCAGCCTTGTTCCTGCTTCCCGATGCCGGCTATGAGGAATGCAGCAAGCTCTTTGCGGAGCTGCCGAGGATATCGGATATGAGGCTCAGAGGCTTCTCTCCGGCATTCGTGCTCGGTATCAGCGTACACGGCGGAGAAGCAGCATTTACGGCAGGCGATACCGGTGCCGCGATAAAGGAGTGATGCAGCTTGGCAACATATACAGACAAGGAGCTCCAGCTCGCAACGCAGATAGCGTATATAAACGTCACCGATACCTATACATCGTTCACCAGCGAGGGGCAGACCAGTGTATCCCTCAGGGAACTTGCTGACCGCAGCGACACCATCAGAACAGAGCTTGAACAGAAGGGCATACCCGAATCGCTCTGGGACAAGTGGTCGATAACGGCAGTCGGCGACAACAACGATGCTACCGGCTTTGCAGCCTGCATAATCGATACAGGCGACGGCAATGCCATAACCGCCTTCCGCGGCAGCGAGGCTATGGGTACCGACGAGACATCGCTGAAGAATATCCAGCACGACTGGATAGAAGCTGACCTCGGGCTTCTCAATTCCACCGAAACGAACCAGTACCGTGACGCGCAGCAGTTCCTGAAGGACAATGCCGCGCTGCTCAACAGCTATGACAAGGTCAATCTCACGGGACATTCCCTCGGCGGAAATCTTGCGGAATACTCAACTATCATCGCAGACGAATGCGGTGTCGGAAAGAACTTCGAGCGCTGCGTGAGCTTTGACGGTCCCGGCTTCTCGCAGGAGTTTATCGACCATTACAGAGAGCTCATCGACAAGAACGCCGGCAAGGTCGACCACTACAAATGGAGCTTCGTCGGCTCGATGCTGAAAGAGCTTCCCGGTGAGCATTCAAAATTCATACAGGTCACGATAAATGCCGTAATGATACCGGTCATAGGCGGATTCGTGAGACATTCCACCGACTACATAGACTTCGATGAGAACGGCAACGTCAAGGAGGGACATCAGGACTTCATTGCGGCTATCACCGAGAAGTTCTCCAACCTCGTGGACGACCTTCCCGCACCGATAGGCGACACGCTGAGGGATATCATCGCAACAGGCATGATGGCAGGCTTCTCACACCCGGAGATATCCATACCAATACTCGTTCTGTTCGCCTATACCCATCCGGGAGTAGTCGCCGTTGCGGCAGCCGTTGTCCTGATCGAATTCTACGGTGAGTTCCGCGAGTGGATATACAACAACCTCATCAATTATGTGTGCGAGGCTATAAGCAGCACTATTGAATGGGCAGCGGAAAAGATAAGCGAATTCTGTGCCGCTGTGGTACAGGCAGCCCGTGATTTCGCAGAATGGTGCAAGCGGACGTTCGATGCCGATTACCGTGCCGCCCAGGATTATCTTGCGGTACAGAACGTGCTCCGGTTCCACACCGATGACCTCCGCAGTCTTGCAGGAAGGCTCTGGGCTGTGAACGGCAGGCTCGGTGCGCTCGACGAACGCATAGACGGGCTCTACTGGAAGGTCAAGTGGACTGACCTCTGGAACCTCATGTCGTCCGATCTGAAGATATGCTGGTCGGACAAGATAAACGGCTGCGCCAACTGCCTCAACGATACTGCACAGAGGTTCGAGGACGCAGAAAGACAGATACTCAGTATGATGGAGGGATAAGTATGGACGAAGTTACCGCTGTTATCAACGAGCTTTCCAGTATTATCAACGAGCTCAGCGACATAGAGAACGAGCTCCGGTCGAAGTTCACAGGGATATACACCGAGCAGAAGCTCGCAAGCGTCATAAGCGACAAGATAGGCAGCCTCAGCAGGGCTAAGAGCAAGCTCCAGAACATCGACCGCTCACAGGTCAACGAATAAGGAGGCGGACTTATGTATCTCAATACAACAGAGGTAAAGGCTCTTGCAAACGATATCGAGAACCTTAACGAAAAGATATCCGATTCGGCATCAGAGCCTTCAAACGCGGTCAGCAGGCTCGGTTCCTCGTGGGAGGGCGCAGCCGGTACGAAGGCTGTTTCCCTGTTCAATTCAATAAAATCGAACTGCATGGAGGCACAGTATAAGATAATCGCCGATTATATAAGATTTCTCCGCGAGAGAGTAGCCCTCGGCTATGAGGAAGTCGAGACAAAGAACACCTCTCTCAGCGAGGCATTCAAGTGACAGGAGGCAGAGTATGGGAAACTATATCAACGTTAACCTCGATGATATAAAGAGTGCAGAGACCGCAATATCCACCTATCTGCTGAACAGAGCGGCAAAGCTCGCAGTCATGCAGTCTGAGGTGGAGCAGTCCAGGAGCGCATGGAGGGCAGAAGACAACGATGCGTTCATGCTGAAATGGAACGCTATGACCGCTCCGGACGGCATAATCACGGTCACAGGCGAGAACCTCGGAAAGTACAGAGAGCTTCTCAAGGCGGCACATGACCTTTACAAGAAGGCGCAGTCCGAATCAGTCGAACAGGCGTCAAAGGTGAGCGGATGGACATGATATCCGTATGAAATTCCAGTATACAAAGATACGTCAGGGCCACGTCCTCGTATGTACTCTCACAAAGCGCGAGGGCTTCAACCGCCGCGAGCTCGAAATGCTCTCCGAGCCGCCGGAGGGCATAATGAAGGCTATCAGCTTCAACGAGGAGAGCCTTACCGTAGTATTCGATGCAAATAAATGTATCCCCCTCAACACCTACCTCAGCAAGAACATCATGACCGGGGAGGAAGTTCTTGCCATTGCCCGTCAGCTCATAACGATAATGAACAACCTCGAGGAGAGCCGCATGACCGTTCAGAAGCTCGTTCCGGACATGAAGAACGCCTTCTACAACGTGAACAAGCGAATGCTCGAGCTCGTTTTCTGTCCGGTACAGAACAACTATTCACCGCTCGAGAGCAAGCAGATATTCAGCTTCATGCTGGGCATTGCCGAGACAGCAAGGCTTTCCGGCAGCAATGAGAAGATAAAGGCGTTCAGCCGTTTTGTAAGACAGCAGCAGACCTTCTCGGCAGCCGCGACAGCAGATTTCCTCGACGAGAACATCGGGGAGGTCACCTCCGTGCTTTCATCTACGGAAGCCCTTAATCCACCGGTTACCGTATCGCTTGTAAGCTCGGATACTTCCTTCGGACGCTCTCCGGAGGAGGTCCCTGCGCCCCCGGGACCCGCACCCGTTTCGGCAGGTGCTTTCATAAGAAACGAGAAGACCGGGAAGGATTTCCCCATAACATCGAGGAACTGCGTCATAGGAAGGGTAGGCATTGACGGCAGCGGTGTAAAGGTCGCGCCCGACCTTGCGGTCACAAAGAACAAGCGCGTGGGAAAGCGCCATGCCCTGATATTCTGCGACGGCAAGAACTACTACATTGCCGACCTCGCCTCGAAAAACGGTACCCGTGTGAACGGCTGGCCTCTGCCCTCGGGCTATGACCTTGCGGCTATGCGCTTCAACGGGATATATGCGAGACTCCAGAACGGCACGCGGATAGAACTTGCCGGGGAGTATTTCACATTCTTCATAAACTGACGGCACAGTCTTACACTTTTGTGACAAAAAGCACATCGGCAAAGCGTTCTCGGTTGTGCAAATATACAATTATTTAGCTCTGCACTTGACAACCGGAGCAAATAGTAATATAATAATATGGTCGTAGGTGACTGCCTGCGTTCATATGTGGCGGCATAGCTCAGTTGGCTAGAGTACTCGGTTCATACCCGATTGGTCGTCAGTTCGAATCTGACTGCCGCTACCAAATGGCCCGTTGGTCAAGAGGTTAAGACATCGCCCTTTCACGGCGGAATCATGGGTTCAATTCCCGTACGGGTCACCATTTAGCAATCCCACAGATGGCTTAAAATAGCCGTTTGTGGGTTTTCTTTTTTCCTAAAAAATGAGTTTGTACGCTATTTGTACGCTACGCAAATTTTTCAGCGTATAAACCTCGCTTTTTCACAGTATCACTTATGCATATTAATGAATAATATTCATTTGGCTTTTATTATGCAAAAAGCTCCGCCTGACACATTATCAGACGGAGCTTTCTTTTTGGCGGCCGTACTGAGACTTGAACTCAGACATCGGAATATCCCGATTACTCACAGTTTAGCAAACTGCTGCCTTACCAGTTAGGCTTATGCGACCATTGGTGACGGATGCGGGGTTCGAACCCGACATTTAGAGATTGAAAGCCTCTTGTCCTGACCTGTTAGACGAATCCGCCATATTTTTGGTGGGTAAGGTAGGACTCGAACCTACAACGTTTCTATGTCACGGATTTATCCCCCAAGGGGACTTCCTCGCTACGCTCACAGCGCATCCGCTGCCTTCACCAATTCGGCGCACTTACCCATGTATCGTCACTCATATTCTGGTGACGATTATTATCTTATCTATCGGCACATCAAACATATCCGCCAGTATTATCAGATTATCGATAGTGGGGACAGCATCCCCACGCATCCACTTGAATATCGCCTGCGGAGTATTGAAACCGCATCGGGCCTGCACATCGGATATCTTGAAGCCCTTGGATTTTATGATATTCTTTATGTTAGTGCCTGTTGCTTTCACATCAATGATAGGCATTTTCAGCAACTCCTTTCAGTATATGATCCTTGATAAAGTTGGTGCTCCCGATGAGATTCGAACTCATACTGTGCGGCTTCTGAGACCGCTGCCTCTGCCGTTGGGCTACAAGAGCATCTGGTACCCGCAGCGAGATTCGAACTCGCAAAAACCTGCTTCTTAGGCAGGGATGTATGCCAAAATTCCATCATGCGGGCATGAAAAAAACACCGCCTGTTGCATACAGACGGTGCTATATCTGGCTATTCAAGGATCTATACTGAATCAAGTCCCTAAATGACCGTATCATTTGCACTATGTTCTGTATGCAGCACAATAAGAGTCTCTTCCAGTTCGAGGCTGAGACTAAGGCTAAGTGTTATTCCGCTATACAGATAAGACATAGCAAATGCGTTCATTTTAGGTATCTCCTTTCAAAATAATTTTTAATACAGTGGTCGTTCACGACCGTTCCTGTTCTGACTTTACCTGTATTATAACATAGCTTTTTGGAAAAATCAAGTAAACCACAGGTATATTATAATAATAGCAATATGCATTTCCTGCACATTACTATGAGTTGTTGTATTATTTGCAACAACTGAAAAATGAACCGTTGCAAAAAACGCAACAGTTCCTGTTGAAACGAGTTGTCGCATATTGTACGATAACTGACAACAGCTCACATCCACACGGACAGGAGCTGTTTTTTATTGAAAAACGCCCCCAAATATGATATAATTATGGAAACTATCGGAAAGGAGCCGCGGCTAATATGATAATACTGATAACAGGTGCTTCGCATACAGGGAAAACGCTTCTCGCGCAGAAACTGCTTGAAAAATACAAGTACCCTTACCTGTCTATCGACCACCTGAAAATGGGACTTATAAGAAGCGGTCAGACCGAGCTCACGCCCTATGACGACGACAAGCTGACGGCATACCTCTGGAATATCCTGAAAGAGATGATAAAGACTGCCATTGAAAACGAACAGGATCTCATAATCGAGGGTTGCTATATTCCCTTTGACTGGAAGAACAGCTTTGACGCCGACTATCTGTCGCAGATAAAATACATCTGCCTTGTTATGAGTGAAAGCTACATAACCAGCCATTTCAGTGACATTGTCAGCTTCGGGAACGCTATCGAGAAAAGGCTCTCCAATGACCTCAGTATTGAGGATATAATACAAGACAATCAGGAATATCTCCGCGGCTGTATCAGTTACGGACTTGACTATTTTCTGATAAATGATGAATACGATTTGGAAAGGTGCTGTATATGAGCAACCCATGGGAAGAAATAAGTCTTGACGACTACGAAAAGCACATGAGCCTTGAATCTGTGCGGCAGCTTCAGGCGCTCGATTCCATAATGAAGGAGCAGTTCGCCGCCTACCCTGTGGAGACTTCCGCAGTTCTGGGAGTTGCAGGCGGAAACGGACTTGAACACATCGGCACTGACAAGTTCCGCACAGTCTATGGAGTTGATATCAATGCGGACTACCTCCGTGCGGTATCTCAGCGATATACTCAGCTCTCGGGAGTTCTGGAGTGCCTGCACATCGACCTTATAAACGAAGCGGAGAAGCTCCCAAAGGCACAGCTCCTGATAGCGAATCTGCTTATCGAGTACATCGGCTACGGAGCGTTTCAGCGAGCCGTTTTGCAGACCGCTCCCGAGTACGTTTCCTGCGTGATACAGATAAACTCAGACGAGGAGCAATGGGTATCGGAGTCGCCGTACCTGCGAGCCTTCGACAGGCTTGACGAAGTTCATCACCAAATGGAGGAAAAGGCGCTGACGGCTGCTATGAACGAGATAGGCTGCTCATTGATATTGCAGAAGTCCGAACCGCTCCCCAACGGCAAGGCACTGGTGAGGGTGGTTTTTGTGAGAATTAAGCTACCGCAAAAGACAAAAAAATATTGAAAAAATGCACTGAATATGTTATAATTCGTATAATAATGATTGCATTTTTCAGTGCATCAATCAAGGAGTAAGTTATGGGATTATTTGATAAACTACGCGAACCAATTGTTCTAAAAGAAGACAGCTGTGCAAAAGAACAAATTGCACAGTTAAACTCCGTTTTACAAACCGTTCCCTCAGAAATGTCATCTCAAATAGAACAGGATATTCGATTATTGCAATACGGAATATACGGTGAGGACGCACTAATGTTTGAGCTAAAAAACAGTCATATGCCTATGTATATCATGCATGATCTGTTTTTTGAAATGAACGGTTTGACAACGCAAATTGATTTTCTTATTATAACCCGAAAACTCGTAATTGTTTTAGAATGTAAGAACCTTTATGGTAATATTACAATCGATAATAACGGGAATTTTACCAGAACAATACAGTTAGGAACACGTTATAATAAGCAGGGAATTTACA
>JAFXSC010000009.1 GCA_017525915.1 Ruminococcus sp. | reverse complement strand
GAGAGCATCTGCCTTACAAGCAGAGGGTCATAGGTTCGAGCCCTATAGTCCCCACCAATTCTTTGGCCTCGTAGTTCAGTTGGTTAGAACGCCTGCCTGTCACGCAGGAGGTCGACAGTTCGAATCTGTTCGGGGTCGCCAGTTATGCGGATTTAGCTCATCTGGTAGAGCGCCACCTTGCCAAGGTGGAGGTAGCGAGTTCGAGCCTCGTAATCCGCTCCAGAATCGGCGCTATAGCCAAGTGGTAAGGCGTGGGTCTGCAACACCCTGATCCCCAGTTCAAATCTGGGTGGCGCCTCCATATGCCCTGCATTAAATGCGGGGCTATATTTATACTCTGCTGTTTAGGGTATATGCCGGGACTGCTGCTGCGGTCTCTTTTTTCTTTCCGGAAACGACCGCAGGAGGTTAGATATGAGGATCGACCGCATAAGACTGAACTGCCGCCGTGACAAGCCATTTCCGGCTGAACTCGGCTCGGTGTGCTCAATGTATTACTTCCGTTCTCCGGTATTGTCTTCCGGAAACGGCACTGATGAGTCTTCTGACGGGGGAGCTGCAATAGTCCTTCCCGGAGGGACACACCATGAGTTCCGTCCGGCTGAACGTTCGTCCCTGAAATATGACTGCATTACCTTCCGAATGAACGCTGCCGAGAAACAGTATGTATCATCTCTGGGGATACCATTCGGCAGGCTTATACCCGTGACCGACGACTATGTCATCTCCGGCATACTGAGGTGCATGAGGTCGCAGTCCATAAGCAATATGAAAAACAATGCCGAGTTCATGGAGCTCGCTTTCAGGCTGATACTTCTCTCGCTGAGCGGATGTATATCGGGCGAGCAGACCTTCGGCGGCAGACTTGTGCCGCGCTATGCCGAGCTCAAAGCGATACGCGAGGCTATATATGAGGACCCGGCAGGGGAGTGGAGCTCGGAGATACTTGCCGAGGATATGGGGATCAGCCGTGTGTACTTCCACAGGATATACCTTGAAGCTTTCGGTGTTACCTGCCGTCAGGACGTCATCGAGAGCAGACTTATACGCGCTTCCGAGCTGCTGAGAAATACCGGAATGTCCGTAGGAGCTGTTGCAGAGCAGTGCGGATATGAGAGTGAATCATACTTTATGCGGCAGTTCAAGCAGCACAAGGGCTGTACGCCGAGCGAATACCGCAATGCTCCCGAAAGAGAGGAATGATCTGATGAAAAGGGTTGTGACGATACAGGATATATCGTGCTTCGGAAAGTGTTCACTTACCGTTGCGCTGCCGATAATATCCGCAATGGGCATCGAAACTGCCGTCATACCGACAGCGGTGCTTTCAACGCATACAGGAAGCGGATTTACAGGCTATACCTTCCGCGACCTGACGAGTGACATACCCGATATATCCCGCCACTGGCAGTCCCTCGGACTGAAGTTCGACGCAATGTATACGGGCTATCTCGGCTCTATCGAGCAGGTGCAGATCGTTTCCGACCTGTTTGACACCTTTTCGACCGACAGCAATTTCAGGGTGGTAGACCCTGTTCTCGGCGATGCCGGAAAGCTCTACGCCGGCTTTACACAGAATTTTGTCCGCCAGATGAGAAGGCTCTGCCGCAAGGCTGACTATATAATACCGAATATGACCGAGGCTTCGTTCCTTCTCGGCATACCGTACACCGAGGATTACGATCGTGCTTACGTTGAGGATATCCTCCGCCGCCTTGCCGACCTCGGATGTCCGACACCGCTTCTGACAGGTGTGCATTTTGATGACAAGTCGCAGGGCGCAGCAGCTTACAACTCCGCAAGCGATACCTTCTGCTATTCCTTCGGCACTAATTTTGACAGGACAGTTCACGGTACCGGTGATATTTTCGCAAGCGTTTTCACCGGAGCGATTGCCCTCGGGAAGTCTCTCAGCCGTGCGCTTGATATCTCAGTTCAGTTCACTCATGACTGTATCGAAGCGACTATCCCTGTTTTTGACCAGACATGGTACGGTACCTGCTTCGAGAGCTGCCTCGGAAAGCTGATCACTTATCTTTCTGAATAACTCTAAGCTGTCTGAGCACTGACCGCTGCTCCTTGCTTGTGACAAATCACAAGTATTTTCCTGTTTGCAGCAAAAATCTGCCAAGAGGTACAAAATTCGCAAAACTCCTTGACAAATCTGCCGCATGGGTATAATATTAATATATAACTGAATATTATTGGAACAATGGCGTTCCGATTGTATTTCCGGCAGCAGGGCTTTATGCCCCTGCGCTTTTTGCCGTGCAGTCGGAGCGCTTTATCTGTCTCCCTGAGGGGAGAATATCAGGAGGAATTTCTATATGTCAGAAAACATGGTTTCAAAGCACGTTCCCGATTACTTCGGATGCAATGTCTTCAACGACAAGGTAATGCGCGAAAGGCTTCCCAAGGACGTTTACAGAGCAGTCCGCAAGACCAAGAAACTCGGCTGTCCGCTTGCTCCCGAGATCGCAGGTGCAGTCGCACACGCTATGAAGGAATGGGCTATCGAGAAGGGCGCTACACACTATACCCACTGGTTCCAGCCCATGACAGGCGTAACTGCCGAGAAGCACGATGCTTTCCTCAATCCGGCTGAGCGCGGAGGCATACTCCTCGAATTCTCCGGTAAGGAGCTCGTCAAGGGCGAGGCTGACGCTTCATCTTTCCCGTCGGGCGGTCTGCGTTCGACCTTTGAGGCAAGAGGCTATACAGCATGGGACCCCACATCCAACGCCTTTGTGAAGGACGGTTCGCTCTATATCCCGACAGCGTTCACTTCATATACTGGTGAAACTCTCGACAAGAAAACTCCTCTCCTCCGCTCTATGGAGGTGCTCAGCGAGCAGGCACTCCGCATCCTTCGCCTGTTCGGAAATACAACAGCTACAAGAGTTATTACAACAGTAGGTCCCGAGCAGGAATACTTCCTTGTTGACAAGAAGTATTACGATGCCCGCGAGGATCTCGTTATCACTGGCAGAACTCTTTTCGGTGCAAAGCCTCCAAAGGGTCAGGAGCTTGAAGATCACTACTACGGAAATATCAAGCAGCGCGTTTCTGACTACATGAAAGACCTCGATGAGGAGCTCTGGAAGCTCGGCGTCTATGCCAAGACCAAGCACAATGAGGTCGCTCCAGCACAGCACGAACTCGCTCCTGTTTTCACGAATACCAATCTTGCTGCCGATCACAATCAGCTCACTATGGAGATCATGAAGAAGGTCGCTATCAAGCACGGTCTCTACTGTCTTCTTCACGAGAAGCCTTTTGCAGGCGTGAACGGCTCCGGCAAGCACAATAACTGGTCAATGTCCTCCAATGACGGACAGAACCTCCTTGACCCCGGCGACTGTCCGCAGGATAATCTCCAGTTCCTCACATTCCTCTGCGCTATAATCAAGGGCGTTCATGAGTACGCTCCGCTTCTGAGACTTTCCGCTGCCTCGGCAGGAAACGACCACCGTCTCGGTGCTAACGAAGCTCCTCCTGCTATCGTTTCCATGTTTATCGGAACAGAGCTTCAGGGCGTTATTGACGCTCTCGAAGTAGGCGAGAAATATCGTTCTACCGATGACAAGACCTTCGAGATCGGAGTTGACGTACTTCCCGATTTCCCGAAGGATACGACCGACCGCAACAGAACTTCTCCGTTCGCCTTCACCGGCAACAAGTTCGAGTTCCGTATGCTCGGTTCGGCTGATTCAATTTCGTGTACAAATACCATCATCAATACTATCGTTGCTGAGGAACTCTGCCAGATAGCCGATGCTCTTGAGGGCTCGAATGACTTCACAAGTGACCTTAAAAAGCTGCTTGCAAACATAATCAAGGAGCACAAGGTCATCATCTACAACGGCAACGGCTATTCTGAGGAGTGGCTCAACGAGGCTGTCAACGTAAGACATCTTCCAAACCTTGTATCCACACCAGACGCACTGCCGGAGTATGTCACTCCCAAGAGCGTTGCACTCTTTGAGAAGTTCAAGGTCTACACCGAGGCTGAGCTCAGAGCGAGAACAGAGGTGCTGCTCGAGAATTACAGCAAGGTAATAAATATTGAAGCACTCACCATGCTCGAGATAGTCAAGAGGAACATCATTCCTGCCTGCCTGAAATACACCAAGGTGATATGCGATACGGGCGCTTCAAAGCAGGCAATGGGAATAGATTCTACACTTGAAAAGGAGCTTGCCGGAAAACTTTCCGGTCTCACAAAGTCTATCTACGACGAATCTGCTGTTCTTGAGGAGAAGGTCATCGCCGCACAGGATAAGGAGAGCGGACTTCCTATGGCACGCTTCTACCGCGATGAGGTCTTTGCCCAGATGCAGACCCTCCGCGCTATTGTTGACGAGACCGAGACCAATTTCAGCGAGGAATACTGGCCTCTGCCTTCCTACACAAAGCTGCTCTTTACCGTATAATGCAAAAACCGGAGGTAATCCCTCCGGTTTTTTTATATCAGACCGTAATGTGAAAGCGCGTTGTAGATGCCGTCCTCCTCGATAGGTGTGGTGACATATGCAACATAGGGATAAAGGCATTCCGCGCCGCCCATTGCGATGCTGTTCGGTACAGCCTCCAGCATCGGCAGGTCGTTCATACTGTCGCCGATAGCGTAGGCGTTTTCACGCGGTATACCGTACCTTTTCAGCACGGTGTCGATAGCAGTCGCCTTTGTGCAGCCGAGCGGAACGTTCTCGTAGAAGCCGTTTCCGCGGTCGATTATTGAGAAATGCTTGCCGACCTCGCGCCTGAAAAGCTCAAAGTCAGAGTTTTCGTTAACCCAGATAACGAACTTGTCGAAAATGAAATCTTCGTCCTCAACACGGCGCGAAATATCTATGCCGCTCTCTACAAAATTCTCCAGAAAATCTCTGAGGTCATCGGTCACAGGCGCCTTGTCATCGAAGAAATATCCGTCCGTATGCTCGTAGACCGGCGTGACATTGCACTTTCGCATCAGCTCCGCGATATCGCGGCAGAAATCCTGTTTTAGAGTATGGCGGAAAATGAGCTCGCTGCCGCATTCGATATATGTACCGCAGCCGCAGATGATGCCGTCAAATCCGAGCTCACGGACTTCGCTGCTTATGTTGAAGGCAGTCCTCCCGGAATTGATGAAGGCAAGATTTCCGCGCCGGCGTGTCTCGGCGACAGCTGAACGTGTACTTTCGGGGATAAACCTTCTCGCGTCCTCAGTTATGAGAGTACCGTCAATGTCGAAAAAAATAATTGCAGGCATAAAAACACTCCTTTGGTATGTGGATATTATACCACTTTGTGAGGAGATTGTCAAACCTTTCTTCGTGTCATTGAACAAACCTGATAGCCCGATGTTGTGCTGTTTGCTGAAAATAAGCGGATAATATTGCCATTGACGGCAAAGCATGGTATAATCAAACTGCGGAGCTTCCGCGAATTCTGATACAGGAGGAAATCTATGAAGGCGTTAGTTGCTTATTTTTCTGCGACCGGTACAACTGCCGCAGCGGCAGAAAAGCTTGCCGCAGCTGCCGGAGCTGAAATATACGAGATAAAGCCTGCCGTATCCTACACCTCTGCCGATCTGAACTGGCAGGACAAAACGAGCCGGAGCAGTGTTGAGATGCGCGACCTTTCCTCACGTCCTGCCATCGCCGGTACCGTTGGGGATATATCCGCATATGACTCGATACTGCTCTGCTTCCCGATATGGTGGTATGTTGCACCGACTATTATAAATACGTTCCTTGAGAGTCTTGACCTCTCCGGCAAGAAGATAGTTCTGTTTGCTACGTCCGGCGGAAGTGGTTTCGGAAAGACCGCCGAAAACCTCAGGGCAAGCGCTCCCGGTGCAGAGATAACTGAGGGCAAAATGCTCAACGGCAGTTTCTCCGCCGGCGATATCAAGTCAATACTTGACGTTATTTCCTGAAATACAATGAAAGCTCCCCGGAAAGGGGAGCTTTATTATTATTCTTCGTCTTCCTTTGCAGGACGTCCGCTGTTTGCAGGGAGGCTCTTCATAGTCGGGAAGAGCAGTACGTCTCTGATAGAAGGGCTGTTGGTGAGAAGCATTACAAGACGGTCGATGCCGTAGCCGATGCCGCCCGTAGGAGGCATACCTATTTCGAGAGCGCGGAGGAAATCCTCGTCCGTGCGGTTAGCTTCCTCATCACCCTGACTGAGGGCTTCTTCCTGAGCCTTGAAGCGCTCGCGCTGGTCGATAGGATCGTTGAGCTCGGAGTAGGCGTTGCACATCTCTCTGCCTGTGATGAACAGTTCGAAGCGCTCAACATAGTCCGGAGCATCGGGCTTCTTCTTTGTGAGGGGAGAAATCTCAACGGGGTGATCCATGATGAAGGTCGGCTGAATGAGGTGTTCCTCAACAAATGCCTCGAAGAACAGGTTGAGGATATCGCCGCGCTTGTGACGGTCCTCGAATTCAACATTGTGCTCCTTGGCGGCAGCGCGTGCTTCTTCAAGGGTAGTGATGGTGCTGAAATCAACACCTGAGTATCTCTTTACAGCTTCGATCATGGTAAGTCTCTCGAAGGGCTTTCCGAGGTCGATCATATGCTCACCGTAGGGAACACAGGTCGTACCGCAGACTTCCTGAGCAACATGGCGGAACATATTCTCAGTGAGGTCCATCATGCCGTGGTAGTCGGTATAAGCCTGATAGAGCTCCATGAGGGTGAATTCGGGGTTGTGACGGGTGTCAACGCCCTCGTTGCGGAAAACTCTGCCGATCTCGTAAACTCTTTCAAGACCGCCGACGATGAGGCGCTTGAGGTAGAGCTCAAGGCTGATGCGGAGCTTTACGTCCTCGTCAAGAGCATTGTAGTGCGTCTCGAACGGTCTTGCAGCAGCGCCGCCGGCATTGGAAACGAGCATCGGTGTCTCGACCTCCATGAAGCCGTGGTCATCGAGGTAGCGTCTGATTGAAGCGATTATCTTTGAGCGCTTCACGAATGTATCCTTGACCTCGGGATTGATGATGAGGTCAACATATCTCTGACGGTATCTTGTATCAGTGTCCTTCAGACCGTGCCACTTTTCAGGGAGAGGAAGGAGAGACTTCGAGAGGAGCTGTATCTTGTGGGCGTGAACAGATATCTCGCCCTTTTTTGTTCTGAAAACAAAGCCTTCAACGCCGATGATATCGCCGATATCCCACTTCTTCTTGAACTCCTTGAATACGTCTGCGCCGACGTCATTGGAGCGGACATACACCTGAATACGGTCGCTTGCATCGCGGACGTCGATGAAGTTTGCCTTGCCCATATCTCTCCAGCTCATAATACGTCCGGCAATGCGGATGATATTGCCGTTGAGAGCTTCGAGAGCGGCTGCCTTCTTTTCCTCGTCATCGCCGCATTCAGCAAGAATAGCGGCTTCTTTAGCCTCATACTCAGCCTTGAGCTGTGCAGCTCTGCCGGTAACGTCGTACTTTGTCACCTCGAAGGGGTCACAGCCGTTCTCGCGCAGAGCGGCGAGCTTATCGAGCCTGTCCTTCTTCAGTATGTTTATATCCTGCTCTGACTGCTCAGGAGCCTGTGCGGTATCTAACTGGTTTTCGCTCATTTATATACGTCCTTTCGGGAATTACTTGGATATTTCGATTATCTCGAAGCGGAGCTCGCCTGCGGGAGCATCAACGATGAATATATCGCCGACCTTCTTCTTCATGGAAGCCTTGCCGATAGGGGACTCATCTGAGATCTTGCCCTCTCTGACATTAGCATGGTTAGTTCCGACGATGGTGAAGGTCTCGATCTTGCCTGTATCGAGGCGCTTAATGGTGATCTTTGAGCTCATGCCGACTTCATCGACCGAGATATTGGAATCGTCAACGATTTCAGCGTTGTCGATAGTGAACTGGAGTTCCTTGATATGTGCTTCGAGGATAGCCTGTTCGTTTTTAGCTTCATCGTACTCAGCGTTTTCGGAAAGGTCTCCGTATGAACGGGCAACTTTCAGCCTTTCAGCCACCTCTTTACGTTTATTGATCTTGAGATCGTCAAGCTCGGCTACGAGCTTGTCGTAGCTGTCTCTGGACATTTTCTTGGCTGCCATAATAACACTCCTTCTGGTAGATATTGAAGCTTCCGGGCACAATATGCTGGAAGCGATAGGACATTACATATCATTATAATATATTTCTCAGAAAATGTCAAGGATTTTTGAGAGATAGGATCAGTTCCCTGAAGACAGCCGCCTGCCGTGGCATTCCGGTATAATAAAGAAGCTTCACGAATAGAATAGACCAAGGAGGCGAATACATATGGACAGAAGTGAGATGGAGATACAGGCAGAAAAATACATGAACGAGATGATGCGGCTTTACGGCAGGAGCACTTCGAGAGGTGAAGTGCCGCAGAAAGCGCCGCCGGTGGATGAGACTGTGCAGCCGATGCCGGAAGAGCCGGTACAGTCAGAGCCGGAAGCTCAAGATGATACTGCGTGGGCTCCGCATCCGGAGAACGATGCAGAAGATGCAGGCATTGCAGAGGACTACAACAGCCGATATCCCGACCCTGACCTTTCGGACCTCAATACCGACGACGGCACAGTTGATGACAATGATTCACAGCCGCCGGAATATGTTTCCGAGGAGAGCCTCGGGGATTCAAAGGGCTATATTCTCGTGAATGTGCGGGCCGGCGACGAATCCTCCGCGATAGAGGGTGCAACTGTTTCCGTAACTGCAACGGTTGACGGAAAACGTATGCTCATAGCTTCGGGACTGACCAATATCAGCGGCACTACTGAGAAATTCGAGGTGCCTGTGCCTGCACCGGGACTTTCGCAGTACCCCTCGCCGGATAAGCGTCCATACAACCTGTTTGACGTGAGCGTAACCGCAAAGGGCTACTTCAATGCGCGGAGCGTCGATGTTCCCGTATTTTCGGGGATAACGTCGGTGCAGAACTTCAATATGATACCGGTGCCGGTCTTCATGTCCGGTTCTGACGAGACAGTTACCTACTTCAATCAGGAACCGGATTTCGACATCACAGACAAGGAGGGAGGCTGATATGCTTAGCGGAGCTCCATTCATACCCGAGACTATTACCGTTCACCTCGGATCTCCGGATTCCGATGCGCCGAACGTTACCGTTGACTTTGCGTCATACATCAAGAACGTTGCATCGAGCGAGATATACCCGACATGGCCGGAAAGCGCTCTGCGTGCTAATATCTACGCGATAACGAGCTTTGCACTCAACCGCATATACACAGAGTGGTACAGGGCGAGAGGGTACGACTTCGACATTACCTCCACCACGCAGTTCGACCAGAAATTTATTAACGGCAGGGAATACTTCCAGAACATAGGCTATCTTGTTGATGAGCTTTACAACGATTATGTGAGCAGAAGGGGAGTGGTCGAGCCGCTTTTCACGGCATTCTGCAACGGTACGAGCGTGACCTGCGAGGGCTTGTCGCAGTGGGGAACTGTCTCACTTGCCAACGAAGGGTTCACACCCTATGAGATACTGCAATACTACTACGGGGACGATATCGACATCGTAAAAAACGCCGCGGTCAGGTCGGCAATGCCGTCATATCCCGGTATAGAACTGAAATTCGGTTCAGCCGGCAATGACGTGAGGTCCTTGCAGATATACCTCAACCGTATATCGCGCAGCTATCCGGCGATACCCAAGATACCGGCTGCGGACGGTATCTTCGATGCGGCTACCGAGGAGGCGGTCAGAAAATTTCAGGATGTATTCGGTATGGAGGTCACGGGTGTTGTGGACAGCGCAGTCTGGTACAGGATTGCCTATATCTATACGAGCGTAAAGCGCATAGCAGAGCTGAATTCCGAGGGCGTGAGGTACGACGAGATAGAGGAGCGCTTCACGGAGGACTTGAAGATAGGTATGCAGAGCATCGAGGTCAGTATGCTGCAATATTACCTTGCGGTCATCGGTGCTTACTACGAGGCGGTCGAGCCGGTCGAGATAACAGGATATTTCGGGGAAAAGACCGAGCGCTCGGTCAAGTCCTTCCAGAGAGTGTTCGGTCTTCCGCAGACCGGGGAGGTAGACCGTGCAACGCGCAACGACCTTTACCGTGCATATCAGGGAATAGCCGAGTCGGTGCCGCCTGAGTACACCGCAGTCGCGCTGTATCCGGGAACTGTTCTGCGCGAGGGCGACCGCGGCGAGTCCGTGAAGATAATACAGGAGTATCTGACGCTGATAAACGGTACTTACAGCAATATCCCTGCCGTTAACAATACAGGGTATTTCGGACCCGTGACAAAGCAGTCTGTGACGGCTTTCCAGAAGCAGTTCGGCATAGACCCGACCGGGCTTGTCGGGGCAGTTACGTGGGATAAGATAGCCGGTGTTTACTCGGATCTGAAATACGGATTTGACAAAAGACCCTACCAGTCGCCGGGATACACTATTACAGCACAGTGAAGGAGGAGACTATGGCTTATACAGATGCTCAGCGCAGGCAGCATATCATGGAGATACAGAGGTATCTCTACGCCATATCCCTGTTCAATGACAGGATACCGGAGGTAGTGCCTGACGGCAGCTACGGCGCGGAGACTGCCCTTGCGGTGAGGGCTTTTCAGCGTGAATACGGTCTTCCCGAGACCGGCAATACCGACCCTGCCACATGGAACAGGATAGTGAGGGTGTACCGCAGTTATATCGGCGCTGCGCCTGCACCCTACAATGTATTCCCGTCAGCGGTCTATGTTGCCGGAAACGGTGACAAGGGACAGCTAATTTACATCATACAGGCGATGCTCAACGACATTGGCGACCGTTATGACAATGCTCCGTGCGTGGATGTGTGCGGAAACTACGATGCCACGACAGAGGAGGCGGTCATGGCGTTCCAGAGGAGGGCTGGGCTGCCCGTGACCGGCAAGGTGGACAGTGCGACATGGAATATGCTCGTCCGATGCTGTGAACACGCCGACAGGACTGTTCCAAGGTAGAATCAGAGCCATAGGGAGGATACGCCCTATGGCTTTTGTGCTTGTGAGCCGTTTAATAGTTGCTGTTTTCGTATGCAAATAAAAAAACTGAATTTTTTGGGCTAATCTATTGACATCAGTGATGAAATAATATATAATAAAGTAAATATTTGTGTCCTTGGGGGGACATTGAGTATGAAAAAGCGTATTGCTGCCTTTCTGGCGGCTGCCGCTGTATCGTCAGCGGCTCTGGCAGCGGCGGTATATTCGGCCAGCCGCAAATACACTGAGAAGGACCTTAAGGACATGAGGGATTCACTTCTTGGCGAAGCACCGGTTGCAGAGGGACAGGATATCAATAATGACGGTCATGTTGATGTTTTCGATATGATAAGGATGAGGAGGGCAGTAGTTTCAGCTG
Source organism: Ruminococcus sp. (assembly GCA_017525915.1). Classification (GTDB taxonomy): domain Bacteria; phylum Bacillota; class Clostridia; order Oscillospirales; family Ruminococcaceae; genus Ruminococcus. Next base: position 48,331 of record JAFXSC010000009.1, on the reverse strand, counting down.
CCGCTCATTCCGAAAAGGTAAGTCCTGTGACCGAGGAATACGTCAGATATACCGGCAGAGTCCTGTATAAGGACGGTACTGCGTGGCTCGTGCAGAGCGGCTCGGCTGTTGAATTCACGGTCAGCGCAAGCTCGGCAAGCGTCACTCTCCGGGGCGATGCAAGTATTTCATCGGCTAAGGATTTCCGGTCAAGGTATGCCGTGATAGTTGACGGCGTTATCATCCGCGATGACGTTATGAGCAGCACAAGCGAGACCGTTGAGCTTTTCAGCGGCAACACCGAACGTATAGCCTCCGTCAAGGTGATACACCTCTCCGAGGCAGATAACGGTGCGGTGGGTATTTCCGCTGTTACGACGGAAAGCAGTGCCGCAGAGCCGGTAGTTCCTGCAAAGGAAAAGGAGCTCCGCATCGAGTTCATCGGTGATTCGATAACCTGTGCCTACGGAGTTGAGGCGGCTTCGCAGGATGAACATTTCAAGACTACCACCGAGAATTTTATGAAGTCGTATGCTTATCTTACGGCGGAAGAACTCGGCGCGGATTACAGTGCGGTATGTTACAGCGGACACGGTATTATTTCCGGATATTCTGCTGACGGCTCAAAGGTAGCAGGAAGAACAGTGCCGCCTTATTATCAGCTCGTCGGCTCATTGAAGGCTTATTCCTCACCGTGGGATTTCAGCGCAAAGCCGTGCGATGTCATCGTGCTCAATCTCGGCACGAACGATTCTACATATATAGACAGGGACCCTGACAGCCGCGGCGCGGAGTTCATCAGCGCCTATGAGGATTTCCTCGGCGTGATCAGGGATAACAACCCGCACGCATACATTATCTGTACGCTCGGTATCATGGGCTGTACTTCTGAATATCAGATGATAGAGAAGGCTGTTGAGAATTACCGTGCAAAGACCGGTGACAACAGCATAATGTGCTATCTTTCGCCCACCCAGAGTTACAGCGACGGCTACGGAGCGGACTGGCACCCTTCTGAGGCGACCCATAAGATAAATGCCGAGATACTGGCAGATAAGATACGCACAGTGCTCGGTCTGAATTATGTTCCAGCAAATTAATGCTCATGGCCGCTGACGCTGAAATGAGCAATGATCGGAGGAATTGAAATGTTTTGCAACAAGTGCGGTACACAGCTGCCGGACGGAACAAAGTTCTGCAAGAATTGCGGCGCTCCTCAGCCGGCAGTACCGCAGGCTCAGCCTAACTATGGTCCGCCTCAGGGCCATCAGCAGCCGGGGTACGGTATGCCGCCACAGCCGCAGTACAGCGCCCCCCAGCCGCAGTACAGCGCACCGCAGGGGCATCAGCAGACGCAGTACGCTGCCAGACCTGCCGGGAATGCTCAGAACGCCGCGAAGCTCATCCTTATGATTGCTATCCTTATGGCGGTAGGCATGCTCATTGCCTGCATTTTCAAGGGAACGATCTTCAACGTTGAGCGTGGCTTCTATAAAGGCGGCGGTCGGGACGGCGAGCTAAAGAAATATGTCGAGCCTATCACAATGGATAATTACTACTTTGCTGCAATAAAGTACGATGGCTTCGGCGATTTTGACGAATACCTCGAAGAAAAGGGCATGGAGAGCACAACGACCTATGTTGCCCTTACAGCAGCCGCAGCGATGGCAGTTCTCGTGCTCATATCTGCAATACTTGCCGTTATCGGAAAGCATTCAAGTGCCGGAAAGACCGCAGGTATAGCAGCCTTCATCTCAGCGATACCGCACGGAATGTACTTGGTTCTGTGTCTGTTCTTACAGTCAAAGGATGAATATGAGAACGTCAAGCTTTCGATAATGCCTGTCGGCATGATAGCGGCAGGAGTGCTTATCGGCGCATTCTGTATCGCAGCGGCTAAGTCGATGAAGAATACAGCATCAGCTCCGGCTGAGAAGGCATGGAGGTGACGGTATGATATGCAGCAGATGCGGTACGAATGTACCTGACGGCGCAGTGAATTGCCCGCAATGCGGAGCAGGACTCTCTTATCAGCAGCCGCAGGGCTATGGCGGTCAGTCTCAGCAGGCTTATTATCCGCCGCCGGCAGCCTATGGCAGCACAAAGGCAGCCCGATTCGGCGGTCCGCTTGATTTCACAGCGGTATTCATGGTGATACTCTCCGTTCTTTCAGCAATAGGTGTTATCATCATGCCGGTATCGAAGTACGAGCACAGAGATAATATTGTTCTTAACAGCTATTTCACATATTTCCTTAAGGGCGGCGATATTGGCTGCAAGTTTATTAAGACGATGCTGATAGCCGGATTTTCAGTTATCGGTATTTCAGTTGTTCTTGCGGTCATCAGCTTCATATTTACCGGCAGCAGGAAAGCTCCTGCGGCTCTGAGGCTGAGTGCTTTGGCTCTTATAGTTGATGCGGCTGCATATATCGCTGATTTTGCACTTTATCTCCATATCAACGGTGATGATCATGCTGACGGCGAGCTCGATCTTGCGATCGCTCCGCTCGTCATGATAGCTGTATGCATGGCGGCGGCAGTGCTCTCGTTCTATGCCGCAAGTCTCGCAAAACGTGAGGCGAACAATTAACCCTGTTGCAGCCGCAAGGCTGTATTATAGCCGGTTCCGGCAGGCAACAAGCCGGAAAAGCAAACCCTAAATTATTATTGAGACTGTCAGAGACAGCTCAAGGAAAAGTGAGGAAAAGACTATGTTATGTAAGAATTGTGGCAAAAACATCCCCGACGGATCAGCAAACTGTCCTGAGTGCGGCGCACCCCAGAATGCAGCTCCTGCACAGAATGCAGCCCAGAACGCAGCAAGAAACTTTGGAAACGCAGTAAACGGCGGCGTAAGCAAGATCGACAGCAACCTCCCGACAATAAATATTGCCGGCAGAACTGTTAAGCTCAGTGTTGCTTCACTTGCTCCTGCTCTCATGATCCTCTTCCTTATCATAGGTATGATCGGCGTATTCAGCTTCAACACAATCAAGATCAAGAGCAAGTACTCCGGCTACGGTGTATCCGTATCTGATACAGAAAAATCATCTCTTTCTGATGTTGACAGCGATTCTATCGACGTTCTTGACGCAGGTCTCACAAAGGTCATCAAGGTCCTCAATGTTATCTGCATTATCGCTTCTATCGGCGCTCTCGGTCTCTGCGGATATATGACCTACAAGAATGAAACTGTCAAGGCAGTTCTTGCAGTTGGTCTTTCCGGAGCTATCCTGGCTCTGGCATATCTCCTTGACATAATCAACGCTTTCTATCTCAAGGGCAAAACAAACTCCAAGCTCGGCGGCGACGGCCTGAAGATCAGCGGCGGTGCAACATTCGGTGCATACTTCTGGTTCCTTATCATGGCTGCTATCGCTTTCGGATGCTACACAATCTCCAACAAGGTAAAGAAGGAGCAGGAAGCTAAGGTTTGATTTCTGACTTCTTAAAGAGGTGACACTATGTTTTGCAGATTTTGCGGAACACAGCTCCCGGACACCGCAGCATTCTGTGCCAAGTGCGGCAATAAAGTGAATGCTCCGGCTGTCCCTGTGAGCACGCCGGTAAGTAACGTTACGCAGGCAGATGCTCCCGCTGCTTCGACAGGTAATCCCGGTGCACCGGCAGGTTACACCGCTACACCGACAGGCTATCCCGGTGCGCCGTCAGGCAGTACCGGATATCCGTATGGCGGCGGTGCATACCGCGCTCCCGGAACGGCTCCGACAATAGTCGTCGGCGGCAGAACGGTAAGGATAACTCTGGCTTCAATTGCCCCAGCAATTATGATATTGATCCTTATTATAGGCATGGTAGGACTTAACAGCTTCGATACGGCAAAGCTCAAGTACAAGGTCAAGGCTTACCACGAAACTGTTACGCGGACGGAGGAGTTCTCGCTCTCCGATATAGACAGTGATATGTTTGACGATCTTCCGTTTTCAGTTATTCTGAAATACTTCAATATAGTCGTGATTATCGCTGCTTCTGCGTTTATTCTGCGGTGCCTGTATATGACATACAGGAACGAGATCGATCGGGCTCTCTTCGCGCTCAGGATCTCAGCCTCAATAATGTCATGGGGATATCTGCTTGTCTTTTTCAACGGCTACTACATAAAAAGCAAGTACAAGGATGAAATATCAAGCAGTGTCAAAGTAAGCGGCGGTCCTACGGTAACTGTTTATATCTTGCTGCTGCTTATGTCCGGTATAGCCTACGGCTGTTATTACATACAGCATAAAGTGCCGAAATCCGGAAGATCAGTTAAATGATGGTGAATTTCAATTATCAGCAGATTTACTTGCTGTTCCTTCTGAATTCGCCGGTTTTCCGGTGAATTGGTAAGCTGATGATAATATGAGCGCTGCGGCGTTCAAAAATATAAAAAGAGAGGTAATAGAATATGTTTTGTACCAACTGTGGAAAAACAATTCCCGACAATTCAGTGAACTGCCCTAACTGCGGCGTAGCTACCGGTGCAGTTCCGGCAGCACCCCAGGCAGCAGCTCCTGCACCGCAGGCAGCTCCTATGGGCGCTCCCGCTCCTAATGTTTATGCACCGCCTGCTGCTGCATACGGTCCGCGCAAGTCATTCAACTTCAAGATGCTCTATGATGTATCTGTTAACCGCTTCATTCCGATTATCCTTATCGGTATCCTTATCGCACTCATGGTAGGCGCTCACAGCCTTGATATCGTAAACTGGAAGTACAAGGGCACAAGCATGGACAGACAGAAGGCTGGCTATGATGCCTGCCTCGAAGGTCTTGACACAGGCTTCAACTCATTCATGAAGTTCTTCGGCTTACTCACAGAGATCGGCGCACTCGGCGGCATTATCGTTGCTCTCCTTTATCTCAACAAGGATAACCTCAAGGCAATAAAGTTCCTCGGCATCTCCGTTATCTCCATGTGCGTTATGTATATGTTCCTCCTTTTCTACGGTCTCCATGTAATGGGCGAAGTTAAGGACGGTATGAAGGACGCTAAGACCAAGGGCGGCGTTACAGTATCCATCATTCTCCTTATGATCTTCACAATGGGTCTTGTAGTATACTGGCTCTTTGCTTCCAAGATCATCAAGGTCGGCAACAAGCCCAAGTTCAACGGCGGCTACGGTATGCCTCAGCAGAATTTCGGCGCTCCTCAGAACTTCGGTGCTCCCCAGCAGGGCTTCGGTGCTCCCCAGCAGGGCTTTGGTGCTCCTCAGCAGGGCTTCGGTGCTCCTCAGAACCCCAACGCACCTCAGAACTTTAACAATACTCAGAATCCCGGTCAGTGACCTGATTTGAGGTGGAGTAATGAAGTTTTCACCTAAGATAATAATTATGTCGGCGTTCCTGATATTTGCAGCTTTTGCCTTTTTCAGAGTGGATTTCCTGCAGTTAAAGGTTCTCGGTATTAATGAGACATATGACATAAAAGATATATGCAAGAATTCAGACTTCGAGTATGACGGCGAAAAGCTCGTATCAACAGGTTTTTCAAAGTTCACGCGTATTATCGGCTATATAGCAGCAGCAGTTACAGTGCTCTGCGTTATCGAAGCTCTCACTGAGGCTGACGATACAAAGGCAGGAGCGACTGTATTCTATGCAGCCTGTTCGCAGGGTATAGCATATCTCCTTCTTATCATTAATGCCTACAAGCTCAAGGGCGACTGCAAGGACGCTATTGAGAAGCTTGGCGGAGGTATTGCTTCGGAGCTGATTAAGTGCAATGTGCTTCTTGCTCCGCACTGTATACTTGCCGGTGTTCTGATAATCGCCGTGCTGACGAAAAAGAATGTTAACCGGACATAATTATAAAGCCGAATGTCAATTTTCGGGCAGCTCTGTTGATAACGGCAGCTGCCCGTTTTCCTTAAATTTAACCCGAAAGGTGATACATTATGAGCAAAACAAAGAAGGCTGCGGAAAAATCTCCTAAGCGCGGAGGACTGCGGCTCCTGACATGGATCATGATAGGCGTTATCACCGTTACTACCTTTATCGACGTCTTCTGTATATACAAGCTTTTCAGCAAAAAGCCGTCTGATGTTCTCGCAGCCGATAACATCAGCGATGAGCAGAGGGAGATATCCGATGAGGTCAAGGAGGAGAGCCTGAAAGCAAAGTCCATTATGGAAAAGGGCATTATCTCCTACCGCAGCGGCGGTGTTGAGGGCACTTCTGATATAGTAATCACCGGAAAGTCCGATGCAGTTGATGCTCTTGAAAGCGTTTCCACGGAGATCGGTCTGGTATCTCCGTCACTGGAATATACCGTTACCGAGGTCAATGACGGTGACGTATTTGACGAGTACACCCTCCAGCAGACCAGGGACGGTCTGTATATAACAGGCTATAATCTCAAGCTCACAGCTAACAAGAGGGGAGAGCTCGTAGGTATCGTCGGACGACACCTTCAGCTTCCCGAAAACTTCGGCACTTCAAACCGCCTTTCTGAGAGTGAAGCCAAGAATTACGGTGAAAAGCGTATGAAGTCCGAGCTTCAGGCTGACCCTGACGACTACACTATGCGTTCGGCAGGAAAAGTCATCGTCGTTGATGAAAACGGCGATCCCCGTGTAGCTTACACATTCAATATCTTTGATCCCAATACAAACAATCTGCTCTACACCATTTATGTTGATGCCGAAAACGGAAAGATCATCGACCGTGTGAACGAGAACAGATACCAGCGCCCAAGTTTCAGCACGAGTTTTTCGCGTTACAGCAGGGCAAAGGATTACTTATATGATGATATCCGCAGTATATTCATCTATGACAATTACTCGGACAAGGACGGTTACAGCCCTGCCGCAAAGGAAAACGCAGGCGCTAAGAAACTCCTTGACTATGCAGTAAAGGCGTTCGACTTCTTCGACGACAATTACACGAAGCGTCTTACAGAATACTATATCACGCTTTACAGCGCCTCTGACCGTCAGCGCGGTTATCTCCGAGGCGAACTCGTTCCGGATGAGCTTACAGCGCGCTATAACGACCAGGATAATGACGGTTTTGCGGAATATGCCTCGACTGCCGCTATTTCCGATAATATTACGCTCAACGGCGTGAGCAAGGAGTATGCCAAGGCTATACTTCCGTTCACCATTAATGACGATTCGGTATTCTATATCGGACTTTCTGACCTTTTTGCCGAGCTTATCGAGGATTATTCCAACGGCGGGTTCAACAATTCCTGTGACTGGGTATCAGCTCCCGATTCAAAAGGCGCAACAAGGAGCATAAGCGACCCTGCCTCCACCGGCAATACTCGCACCCTTGATGAAGCAGCCGGTTCAACCTGCGGGCTTTCTGCCGAGGAGCAGTACCGCGACAGCACGCTTATCTCCCACACTGCTTACCGTATGACACAGGGTATAGGCAATTTCGAAGCGCTTACTACCGAGCAGCTCGCTTATCTCTACTACAATTCCCTCGGACTTATGCCCTATGGTATGAACTATGAGCAGTTCAGGGACACCATTGTTACGGCAGCTATCGAGCTCAACAGGGCTTCAGGCAGCAGTACCAAACTTTCAGACAGCCAGCTCATGAATGTTATTGCAGCCTTTGACGAGGCTGGCATAAGCGGTGCAGGCACCTGCCGTATATTTGAAAAGGCATATTCCAACAATGCTGAGTTCACAGTATATGACCATGCTTATTCGCCGTATTCCGACTATCACCTCACTGTTATCAGGGTATCGGACGGAACCGCTGTTATTGACAAGGACTGCACTTCGTCCTCGTTCACACTTGAAGGCATCGCACCCGGTATTTACAGGATAATCGTTACCGATAACAAGAACAAGAGCATCAGGTATACCTCAGATGATATACTTGTAAGTGACAGCAGCACGGGCGATTACAGGTCAACAGACAGGATAATCACAAAGTTCGGCGCTCTCCAGCGTTCGATATCTCTTGTCCTCGATGTTTCCGGAAGTATGGACGGTACTCCTATGAGAGAGACCAAAAATGCGGCTGTGAAGTTCGTTGACTATGTTCTCACTGAGAATCCGAGCATTGATATCAGCCTCATCACTTACTCAAGCAGTGCAAGCCAGAATATCCTGTCGAGCAGCAACAGGGACGAGCTTGTAAATGCTATACAGCGTATGTCTGCTTACGGCAGAACTGATATGTACGACGGTATCGCATTTGGTGACACAGCGCTTGAAAGCAGTCAGAATCCAAGGAAGCTCATGTTCGTAATGAGCGACGGTTTCCCGAATGCCGGACCTACCGGCAATGACGGCTCTTATTCTACCGCGATAATCAAGAAGGCTAACGAGGTCAAGGACAAGGGCACTATCATTTACTCGCTCGGCTATTTCCATGATTACAGCGGTGCTGAGACATCTGTTTCTGAAGCTCAGAAGCTCATGAACGATATAGCTTCACCGGGCTGTGCATACAATATCAAGGACACAAACGATCTGGCATTCGTATTTGATGAGCTTGCTGACAGCGTCGGCGGAAGTTACAGCATTGTAGTAAGGATAGCTTGTCCGGTCAATGTTACAGTTAAATGCGGCGGAGAGACTCTCTCCTCAGACCCTGATAACCTCAGCACAAGGACATCGTTCGGTTCGCTTTCCTTCGAGGGCGACAATGACGAGATAAAGGTGCTCAGGCTCAACGATGACACGAACTATGAGCTTTGTATCAACGGTACTGGCGAAGGCGAGATGGATTACAGCATAAGCTTTGCCGATGAAGAGGGCGAGTATTCCGATGTCCGCACATTCAAGAGCATACCGATAAGCTCAGATACTGTCATTGCAACTAACACAAAGTCATCTTCAAAGACTGAACTGAAGGTCGATTCAGACGGTGACGGAAAGTTCGACAAGACATATATCTCCGGCAAGAACGGCGTCGGCAAGGAAAAGGGCAAGACCCTGAAAATAGTTTTATGGATACTTGCAGCAGTCATCTTCACCGGACTTCTTATCGCTGAGCTTTGTTTTGCACGCAGACGCAGCATGAAGAACAAGGCGTGCAGCAAGTGCGGAGCGCCGCTGTCTCCTGAGATGAGGTTCTGCCGTGTCTGCGGAGAGGAGAAGCACCGCATTCCCGTATGGCTGCCCGAAAGAGCGCCGCGAGAGAAGCAGTCCCCGACAGTCATTACCGCAAAGCTCGTTACAATGGGCATATGCCTCCTCATGACGTTGAATGTTGTTACTATCTACCGCTCGGCAGCTACGACGGTATTCGATCAGATATGCGACCAGGAGCTTGTTTCGGCGCAGATGCTTTATGACAGCAGCGTTGAGGACTCGGGTATGCAGAAGAAGTACCTGTCCATGCTGACAAAGAGGTACATCAAGCAGGTCGAGGAAAAACGTGAGGCAGGAGATTTCTCTGACAGTGCTGCAAATTCTATCTATACAACAGTCTTTGAAATGGATATGGGCGCAGCTTCAGACCTTGCAAAGGATTACCTTGAAAAGCAGGGCATCAAGATCGAGAAGCGTTCCAAGAAGGATCCTGTTCCCGAGCCCACATCAGAGAATTTCTACAACTTCAACTTCTAATACAGAGGGGCGTGCTTAAGCACGCCCCTTTTGCTTGACGTAAAGTGTAAAATGTTATATAATAATGGTATCATTACAGAAACGGGGTGCTATTATGCCATTCAATATTATCAGGAACGATATAACAAAGGTCAGTGCGGACGCGATCGTCAACGCTGCGAACTCATCACTCCTCGGCGGTGGAGGCGTTGACGGTGCTATACATCATGCAGCAGGACCGGAACTTCTTGAAGAATGCCGGACGCTCGGCGGCTGCCAGACAGGTGATGCCAAGCTGACCAAGGGGTACAATTTGAACTGCCGGTACATAATCCATACCGTCGGTCCTGTCTGGAAGGGCGGCACCCACGGCGAGGAGGAGCTCCTGCGCTCATGTTACAGGCGTTCGCTTGTCCTTGCAAAGGAGAACCGCTGCGAGAGCATAGCGTTTCCGCTGATATCCTCCGGTGTCTACGGCTATCCGAAGGCACTTGCTCTTGACGCTGCAATGGCGGAATTCAAGGCTTTCCTCTCTGAGAATGATATGGATATCACCCTTGTAATTTTCGATAGGGACAGCTTCGAGACGAGCTCCGGCATTGTGAAGAATATCCGCCAGTACATCAGCGATGCCTATGCGAAGTCCCACGAGGAAAGCGACCGTCGGCATATGGTCTATGGAGCGATGCCGATGTCCGGTATGGCGATGTCTCAGGCTGCCGAAGCTTCCAAAAGCAAGCCCAAGGGTCTGATATCTGGATTGTTCAGGAAAAATGCCAAGGAGAACAGCGAGGGAAGCGCTGCAAGCGCACCTATGCTTATGAAGGAGGAAGCACTCTATGACGAGCGTGAGGAGAGTATCGAGGATTTTCTCCGCGGCAGGGACGAGTCGTTCTCGCAGGCACTTCTCAGGCTTATCGACGAGAGGGGAATGACCGATGTTGAGACCTACAAGAAGGCAAACATCGACCGCAAGCTTTTTTCCAAGATAAGGAGTGATAACGGCTACAAGCCGAAAAAACAGACCGCGCTCGCATTTGCGATAGCGCTTGAACTTGACCTCAGTGAGACTGAAGAGCTTCTTGAAAGGGCAGGGTATGCGCTGTCCGGAAGCATTAAATTTGACCTTATAGTGCGGTATTTCATCGAGCACCGCAACTACGACATATTTGAGATAAACGAGACGCTTTTTGCCTTTGACCAGACCCTCATCGGCGCATGAAAATTGTCGCTTTTTAAGCGACCAGTTCACCTCCGGAATGGTGTATACTGTAATTACAGTAAAGGAAACGCAGAGCGGTTCCGGAAAACACGATAACTTAAACGGAGGTATTATTATGAAAAAGAATTTAACTGAACTGGTATTCATACTCGACGAAAGCGGCTCTATGGCAGGTCTTACCGATGATACTATCGGCGGCTTCAATTCACTCATCAATAAGCAGAAGGACGAGGAAGGTGAAGCATTTGTTACAACAGTCTTCTTTAACAGCGATGCCAAGACTGTGCATGACAGGATATCCGTTGAAAGCGTTCCCGAGCTCACAAGGAAGGATTACGTTCCCTCTGGCTGCACCGCACTTCTTGACGCAGTAGGCGAGACTATCCGCCACATCGCTGATATCCACAAGTACGCACGCGATGAGGACAGACCCGAAAAGACACTGTTCGTTATTACGACTGACGGCATGGAGAATGCGAGCCGGAAGTATGATGTGAAGGAGATCAAGCGCATGATAACCCGTGAGCAGGAGGAATACGGCTGGGAGTTCATTTTCCTCGGAGCAAATATAGACGCGGCTGAAACTGCCGGTTCTATGGGCATTCGCGCAGACAATGCAGTGGAGTACCACTCCGACCGCGCAGGTACGGGAGCAGTGTTCTGCTCGGTAGCGCGCGCAGTTGGAAGCGTAAGGAAAAAGGGCTGTGTAGAGAGCAACTGGTGCGAGGAAGTGCAGGAGGATAATATGAGACGTTCTTCCGGCAGCACACCGGATAAGCAGAAGGACAATACCGGCAATAAGAACGGCAGATCCGGATTTTTAGGTATGTTCAGAAAGTAATCATACACCGAAAGTCAGAAACCACAGCTTGAACTGATGCCTGCAATACAAACACAGAGCCGCTTTAAAAGCGGCTCTTATTCTTATTCGTTGACATATTTCTGCATGAAGTCTTCAAATACCAGGGGCTTTGAATAGTAATAGCCCTGATAGCTGCCGACGTTATAGTCTTTGAGAATATCTCTCATCTCGATCGTTTCAACGCCTTCCGCGCAGATATCAGCTGAGAAAGCGCCTGCGAGGTTGGAAATGCACATAACGGTCTTCTGATCGACCGTGCTGTTTGTAATGTCCTTGACGTATTCACGGTCCACCTTAATCGTATCGACATTCAGCACACGCAGCACACCGATTGAGGAGAAGCCCGTGCCGAAGTCATCGAGGGCTATCTTTATTCCGTTGTCCTTTATCATCGTGAACATGGATTTCAGCAGGTCGATATCGAGCAGACGGCAGCGCTCGGTCAGTTCGAGGCATAGGTTTTCAGCTGGGAATCCCGTTTTCTCTATCATTTCAAACAGTGTCGGCAGGAAGCTTTTATGCTGTATCTGTGCGTATGAAATATTGACGTTAACTATAAAATCGGGGTATTTCTCGATTATCTTCTTTCCGTCCACCATTGCCTGATGGAGTATCCAGTTGCCGAGCTTTGGGAAAACAGCGTCCTGTTCGAGGACTGAGATGAACTCATTCGGCGGAACAACGCCGTATTCGTCGTTTTTCCAGCGCAGGAGCGCTTCCATTCCGCGGAGCTGTTCGTTCTCAGCCTTGATGATAGGCTGGTAGCAGAGGAAGAAACCGCGGCAGCCTTCAGTTACAGCGTTGCGGATAGTATTTATCTTCTCGATATACTGCCTGCTTGCGTCGTTCATGTTGTTCTGGAAAAGGAACAGTTCGCCGAGCTTCCGCTCACGCGACTCATGGTAGGCGTATTTGAGGCAGGAAACTATCGTATCTGTCGAAAGGCTGAAATTATCAACTATGACCATGCCACCGCTGACTGTAAGGACTATTTTCTCGCCCTCAACATAGAAGCTCTGCGTTACCATCTGCTTCAGCTTGTAGTAACGCTTCTCGACCTCCTCCTGCGAAAGCTCAGTGGAGATAATGGCAAATTTCGGACCGTCTATTTTGTACACCATGCACTTTTCACCGAATATCTCGGTGATCACGCTTGAAAGTTCGCGCAGTACGGCGTTTCCGAAGCTGTAACCGTACATATCGTTTATCTCCGAGAAGCCGTTTGAGCCTATATACAAAACGCAGCTCTTCTGCTTTTTCCAGCAGGTTATCTTCAGGTCGTCTATGAAACCGTACATACTTCTCAGTCCGGTAACGCCGTCCGTGTAGCTGAGCTGACCGTGGTTCTTTATGGAACCGCCGAAGAATTCAGGTTCGCCTTCATCATTCTTCATGATGACACCCTTGCAGGTACAGACAACGTAGTTGCCGTTGCGTGCGCGGACGCGGTACTGGATGTTGTGGGATTCGGCTATTCCGTCAGCAATTTCATTGATACTGTCTGTAAAAATACTGAGGTCGTCCGGGTGGATACGCTCAGTCCAGGCAGCAGAGGCATTATCCATATAAACGCCGGGAAGTCCGAAGAAATCGACTGCCGATTCCGACCAGCGCGAGCACTTGGATTCAAGGTCGCAGAGAAATACATAGTTTCCGTCTGAGAGAACGGTTAAAGCGTCAAAATAACTGTCAAGTCGGGCTTTATTGGCATCATTCATAGCTATCCCTCCCTGGTTTATCGTTATGACCGGACTATACTTATTAACATTTTAACACATTTATTGTGCGATGTCAATGGAGTTTTGTGAACTTTGACTGTTTGCATAAAGCGTTCTGACTCTTTTTGTACCTTTTGACCGCGCAAAAAACCGCCCCGGAGGGCGGCTGATAGCTCTGTTATCTTATGATGTTCCTGATATTCTGCATACGCTTGTCCCATGCTGCACTCTGGTCGGCACACACTTTCATCTCGCCGGAAAGAAATCTCAGCTGTGCTGCTGAAAGGTCCTTCTTGTAGCGGAGCTTATGTTCAAGACTTGCCCAGAAGTCCATAGCAATAGTCCTGAGCTGTACCTCGACCTTTATCGGACGTTTTTCATGTTCAAGGAATATAGGTACCTCGACGATCAGATGAAGGCTGCGGTAGCCGTTCGGCTTGGGTTCGCGGATATAGTCCTTCTTGGCAATGAGCCTGATATCGTCCTGAGCGAGGAAGCAGTCTGCAAGGTGATAGATGTCCTGTATGAAAGAGCAAACGACTCTCACGCCTGCGATATCGCTGATATTCTCCTCTATTGCTTCAAGTGTATGGGGGATACCCTTCGCCTCTATTTTCTTGTAAAGGCTGCCAAATGACTTTATCCTTGACTGTATGAATTCAATGGGGTTGCTTTCACCTTTGAGGGAGAACTGCTCGTTGAGCACCTTGAACTTAGTCTCGATCTCCATTATTGCACATTTATAGTACATAATGAAGTGCTGGAGCGACATGAAGTTCTTGTCCATAGCTTCTAAGAACTCGCTCTCTGACATCTCCGGATGAGAAAACGCTTTCACCTCGTTTGAAAGCTGCTGCTCATGTTTTATAGTAATATCATTCATTATTAGATCCGATCCTTTATATCAAATGTTCTGCAGATTTCTACGCAGAACGAGTATTGTTATTATACCACATATTTAGAACATTGTCAACCGCATTTTGTACATTTTTACGCAGAAGCCTTTTCGCGCTCCTCACGGGTTATGTTACGCAGCCACCTGAATTTCATATAATGCCGGTAGACCGCAGGGAGCTTTACGAACTCATCAAGCGTGAGTATCGCCGCTACGGCTATGACAGGAAGCTTCAGCACGAATGCACCGACAAGTCCGAGGGGGACTACCACTCCCCACAGCGTGATTACATCGCATATCATTCCGAAGCGGGTGTCGCCTCCGGCAGGAAAAATGCCGACGATCACCGTTGAATTGAGCGAGTTTCCGATGATATAATATGATGCAAGGAACATCATATATTTCAGGTAATGGTGTGCCTGACCGTTCAGCTTTACGACGTTGAGGACGAGCGGTGTCACAGCGATTATGACAAGTCCGGAAAGGGCGCCGACGAGTATCGAGAACCGGACAAAGCTTCCGCCTGCCTTGCGAGCTTTTTCAGTCTCATTCCTGCCGAGCATACCTCCGACAACAATGCCGACACCGGAGGCAATGCCCCAGCAGAGACTTGCAATCATGCTGCGGACAATGCTCGCTATTGAGTTTGCAGCTGTTGCATCGCTGCCGAGATGTCCCATAATTACGGAATACATGGCAACTCCGAATCCCCAGCCTATCTGGTTTATCAGTATCGGCAGGGCATACTTCCAGTAGTCCCTGTGCAGAAGACGGCTGCCGTGGAGAAGCATATTTACATGGAGCATGGGACATTTCCGCCGTATCATAGCAGAGATGACCATTAACATCTCGAATACTCTTGATATCACGGTGGCAAGGGCTGCTCCGGTTATGCCCATTTTCGGGAAAGGACCTGCACCGAATATCAGGAAGTAGTTCAGTATGATGTTGAGAATAACCGAGGACGAACCGATGAACGAGCTTAGTCCTGCCCTTCCGCATATCTTCATGATGCCGAAATAAGCCTGCGTGAAGCCGGTAAGGACGTAGGAGAACGCGACGGTCCGGAGATAGTCCGCTCCGGCAGATATCAGCTTGCCGTCAGAGGTAAAAATACGCATTATCTGCTCCGGGAACAGCAGCGACGAGAGGGTGAAGAATGTTCCCACAAGGAGGGAATATCGCATGGTCACGGCAAGCACTTCCTCGACTGAACGCTGGTCGCGTTTCCCCCAGTACTGCGCTGCGAGGACGTTGCAGCCGAATACGAATGCGCCATAGAAAAGGCTGAAAACAAAAGCGACCTGTCCGGCAAGCGATGAAGCTGCAAGGGAGTCCTGATCGAGGAATCCGAGCATGAAGGCGTCACTCGCTGTGACGAGCGAAGCCATGAGGTATTGCAGCGCAATGGGCATTACAATGGAAAACAGTTCGCGGTATATCTTTTTCTTATCGTACATTATTTCACAGCTTTCCGTCCGGGAAGTTTTTCTCCGGACGAAGAATAGTTTACCATACCGGAACTGAAAAAGCAAGTAAAATCTTGCGGAGTTAAACCAAAAGCCGGTCATTTCTGACCGGCTCGTTATTATTCAGCTTCTTCTGTGGAGAACTGGCTTTCGTGACGGGTGAAGAAATCCGTTCTCGGGGGCAGGAACTTGAGTTTATGATCCCTGCCGGTGAAGTAGTTGATAGGTTCGAGGATAGTATCCCAGGACCATATACGCTCATCGGCATCGAGGTACTCACGGAGCTTTTCAGTGCCGAAGGGAGCCATCGGGTGAAGGAGCACACCTGCTATCCTTATCATATAGAACAGGTTGGCAAGAGCCTGCTTCAGTGCTTCCTTGTCGGGATATTCGCCGGTGAGGTTCTTAGCCATGTACTTGCTTCCGTTGCGGATATAGCTGTCGAGAACGTAGGTACACTGGTGGAACGCAAACTTGGACATATGTCTCTCGTATTCGAGAACAGCCTTCTTTGCGTCCGCAAGGAACTGCTCCTCGGGTGCATTGTCAGGCATTATGCCGTCAAGCTCCTTCTGAGCGGTATAGAAAGCCGTGCGTATCATACGGTTGTAAACGTTCGAGAGCAGGAGACCATCCTTAACAACGGGGTCGGCATCATCGGGCTTGGCGTCCGGATTATATGGCTTGGGCATGAAGCTTACGGAACGCTGTCCGAGACCGAGACCGAGCCAGTGCATACGGAGCTGCTCGGGTGTGTAGTGGTCGAGGAGGTCGTCAGCCATAGGCGGCTTGACTGCGCCGGAGCTTGAAGCCTTCTTGTCGAGGAAGAGTATGTGGTGATTTGCAACGATGACAGGCATCTGGAGCTCACCCTCGGGCGGCTCTGCGGTCTTCACCTCGGACTGCTGCTGTGCCATCCACATAGCAGGTTCAGCGATGCCGTAGAAATAGATATTGTCCTGACCGATGAACTGATATACACCTGATTCCTTGCTGCACCAGTAATCCTTCCATTCGTCCCTGTTCCTGCCGACTTTTTCGAGGTAGGTCTGAGTGAATGAGATAGGAGCCCAGAGTGATTCCGGCCATACCCATACGGTAAGTCCTTCCTCACCGTCCATAACCGGCGCAGGAACGCCCCATTCGATGTTTCCGGTGAGACGGAAGGGAACGAGTGTCTTTCCGGTACGGTAGCGTATGCCGTTCTGAGTGAGTATACGGCAGGCTTCATCGCAGTCGGAGAGCTTGCTGAACTCTATCGTGAACGAGGGCTTCTTGGGCTCCTCAATGTATTCATGAGCGGGCATGGTGCCCTTCAGGGACATATACTTTTCCTCAAATTCGCGCTTGACGTAGATTACCGGCGGCTTGAGAAATTCGTCAATGGTCTTCCATACAACAGGACGGATGTCCTTGCGCTTTTTGAGCTCCTCTATCCACTGCTTCATGAGCTCTTCGTAATCGCGGAGTTTGAAGTACCAGTTCGTTACCGGCTTCATTGAGGGAGTCTCACCTGTGAGGGTGCTGACCGGATTTATGAGGTTTTCCGGCATATACTGATGACCGAGGTCGCACTCGTCAGCGTAGCCCTTTTCGGATGTGCAGCCTTCAACGGGACATTTTCCGACTACCTGTCTGCCGTTGAGGAATACTCCGGCTTTTTCGTCAAAGAACTGCATTGTGGAGATCTTGCTGAGCTGACCCTTTTTGTAGAGGGAGCTGATGAACCAGTCTGTTACCTCAGCGTGGATCTCCTTTGAACGTCCGAGACCGGAGGCTGCGAATATATTGGGTGAGATACCGTAAGCGTCAAGGGTAGCCTGCTGTTTGTCATGGTTGCGCTGAACGAAGTCTGTGAGGGAGCCTTCAAATTCGCCCCTCTCGACCTTTAATCTCCAGCCCTCGGCGATAGGGGAGCCGTAGCAGTCCGTACCGCCGACGAATATAACATTTTCCTTGCCGATACGGTCACGCATGAATCTTGCGAAGGTATCAGCGAAAACGAACATACCGCCCACATGGCCGAAGTGGAGTTCCTTGTTGCCGTAGGGCATACCGCCGGTTATAACTGCTCTTTTTGGAAATACAGGACGCGGTATCTCGAACGGTCTGCCGTTATTGTTTTCATTATTCTTAGACATTGTATGACCTTCTTTATAGTTGTTTTTGTGGGTTCAAGCCCATTTCTGAAGTCTTGCCATTACGATATCCTCGCCGAGAACATGACTCACCTCATGGATATCGGGAGCGTTTGAGTGACCGGTAAGGGCAATGCGGAGCATATTGGTTATGTGGACGATGCTTCCCTTGAACTGGTCGGGATTTTTCTTGTAATCCTTCGGCTTGACAGCAAAGCCCATTTCCTCGGTTATAGACTTGACCTTGTCGAACCATGCAGCGCTGTCGTCACTGTGGTCGTAGGAAGCGATATACTTAGCAAAAAACTCCTTCACCGTATCAGCGTCACATTCTGCCGGCATCTCGTCTGACACCCTGAAGGTCTCACCGTAGTAGAAGCTCATGAAATCGCACGCCTGCTTCCATGTTTCGAGGTCCTTACGCGGCTTTGCGGCATTCCTTCCGACATTGAGAGCTGCGACCGTGCGCTCGGGGTACTTTCTTATGAGCTCGGCAAAATCCGGTCTGTATTCATCGCACCATGCGAGCCATTCGCTGTATATCTTGTCGGCAGGCATTCTGCCGATAACGTTCTTGGAAATATCGCGGAGCTTGTCAAGGTCAACGAGAGCGCCGGATATCGACATTTTCGAGAGGGAATAGGGGAATTCCCTGTAATCTGCATCGGGGTCTGCAAGACGCCATTCCTCATAGTTGGAGTTGAGCACGGTGAGGAGGAATTCCCAGATAGCATCGGGAGTAATGCCCTCCTGCTGGTAGTAGGAGAGTGCGAGCTCGGGGTCCTTTCTCTTGGAGAGCTTGCGCTTTCCGCCGGTCTCGGGGTCTATCTTCATGAGGGTAGCGGTATGGCAGTATATGGGCTGCTTCCAGCCGAGTGCATTGAAAAGCTCAACGTGCATCGGCAGGGATGAGAGCCATTCCTCACCGCGGATAACGTGTGTTGAACGCATGAGGTGGTCGTCAACGACATGGGCGAAGTGGTATGTGGGAATACCGTCGCTCTTGAGGAGAACGAAGTCCATGTTGTTTCGCGGCATCTCTACCTTTCCGCGGATAGCGTCCTCAACGGAGATGTATTCGCCGGTCTCAACGCCTTTGTAGCGGAGCACCCACTCCTTGCCCTCAGCGATGAGAGCCTGAGTTTCCTCCGGTGTGATATCGCGGTATTTAGCGTATTTTCCGTAGATGCCTGGGTTCTCCTTGGCGGCAGTCTGCTGTTCGCGGAGAGCATCTATCTCCTCAGCGGTCATGAAGCATGGGTAAGCAAGTCCGCGTTGAACGAGGTGCTTTGCGAAAACGTGGTAGATATCGCGGCGCTGTCTCTGGCGGTAGGGACCGTAAGCACCGTTGTCGCCGTCGGAAACTGCTCCCTCGTCAAAATGAACGCCGAAATAGTTCATGGCATTGATGACAGTATCGACTGCCCCCTCGACCTCGCGCTTGTTGTCGGTATCCTCGATACGGAGGTAGAAAACGCCGCCGGACTGATGAGCGATACGCTCGCCTATCAGCGCATTATAGAGGTTTCCGAGGTGAACGAAGCCTGTCGGGCTGGGACCTATACGGGTAACGCAGGCACTTTCGGGAAGATCGCGTTCCGGGAAGCGTTTCTCCATATCCTCGGGAGTTCCGGCAACATCGGGGAAAAGAATATCTGCAAGTTTATTATTGTCCATAAACACACACCTTTGTAAACGGTTATTCTGTTCATAGTGAGCTGCTGAATGACAGGCAGATCAAAATGAATGCTATTATTAATTATATCACAATGTTCGGGCTTTGTCAATCAGTTCTCTTACTTGGCACTGATTGTGTATTATCTTTTCTGCCTCTTGACTATTCCGGAAATATGGGGTATAATAATACTATTCTAAGCTTTAAGGAGTGTAATCAAATGAGTGAATGTACACATGACTGTTCAAGCTGCGGAAGCGATTGTGCAAGCAGAAAAGAGCCGCAGAGCCTTCTTGAAGAGCCTAACAAGATGAGCAGCATCGGCAGAGTTATCGGTGTTGTAAGCGGAAAGGGCGGCGTCGGAAAGACCCTCGTATCCTCTATGCTTGCGGTCTCTCTCCAGAGAGCCGGAAAGAGCGTCGGTATCCTCGATGCAGATATAACCGGTCCTTCAGTGCCGAAGGCCTTTGGTATCCACACTAAGGCTGACGCCTGCGAGTTCGGTATCATTCCCGTAAAGAGCAAGATGGGCATAGACGTAATGTCGGTGAACCTTCTCCTCGAAAACGAGAGTGACCCTGTTGTATGGAGAGGTCCTGTCATCGCCGGAGTTGTAAAGCAGTTCTGGACCGATGTTATCTGGAAGGACATCGACTGCCTCGTAGTTGATATGCCTCCGGGAACAGGTGACGTTCCGCTGACTGTTTTCCAGTCTCTCCCCGTGAACGGAATAGTAATCGTAACATCCCCGCAGGAACTCGTTTCCATGATAGTCGAGAAGGCTGTGAAAATGGCAAAGCTCATGAATATACCGATACTCGGAATCGTTGAGAATATGAGCTATTATGAGTGTCCGGACTGCGGAAAGCGCCACAACATCTACGGCGAGAGCCACATAGACGAGATAGCTGCACAGTACGGCATACCTGTACTTGCAAAGCTCCCGATCTGCACTGATCTTGCAAAGCACTGCGATCAGGGTACTATCGAACTCTTTGAGGGCGAATGGCTGACTGAGGCTGCTGAAAAGATAGCCGAATAACACGATACCTGAAACAAAGCTCCCTGCGGGGAGCTTTTTCCTGCTCTTTGACAATATTCCTTTTACTGCATATAATACTGTGAAAGGAGCTGTTGGAAATGGATGCGCCGATACTTATATCCCTTGCAGTTCTCGCAGTTATTGCCGGAACAGAAATAGTCTGTCTGTTCGTATGGAAAAGCCCTTCGCATAAAGCTCCGGTGGCAGCGATAATACCGGTATTCCCGGACTTTCAGGAACTCGGACCGGCTCTTGACCGTCTCCGGACGCTCATACTCTGCGGCAGCTGTCCGGTCGGACATATCATACTTCTCGACTACGGCGGCGGTGAAGCAGAGAGGGAGCTTTGCAGCGAATTCTGCCGCGACCTCGGAGAAGCGGTTGTAGTTGCTCCGGAAGACCTTGAAAATTTTTTGTCCGAAATATTTGCATTTGTCCCGGAAAAGTAGTATAATAAAATGTGAAGTATTGCATACAGAGGTGAAACGCTTGGAAAATGAGCTGCTGCACATTGAGGGTACGGTCGAGAACGTGCTTTTCAGGAACGCAGAGAACGGCTATACCGTACTTGACCTTGATGCCGGCGGAGAGCTTATCACCGTTGTCGGCGAGCTCGGCGAGATAGAGGAGGGCGAGGGTCTTATCCTCGAGGGCAGCTACGTTACCCACCGCAGGTTCGGCACTCAGTTCCGGGCTGAATACTGTGAGCGAAAGCTCCCGGACACGGTAGTGAATATCGAGAAATATCTTGCTTCCGGCGCGATAAAGGGAATAGGTCCCGGACTTGCAAGGAAAATAGTCGCGGTATTCGGAGCACAGACCCTCGACGTCATGGAGCATGACCCTATGCGCCTGAGTGAGATAAAGGGCATTTCCACCGCAAAATGCGCTGAGATAGCCGATGAAGCCCGTAAGCTCTTTACGCTCCGCTGTATCCTTTCATTCCTCTCGCAGTATGAGATAAGGTCGCAGTTTGCAATGCGTGTTTACCGTAAATACGGCAGCGATTCTATGGAGCTCATTAAGATGAACCCCTATATCATGTGCAGTGAGGCGGTTGAACTCGATTTCCGCAAGGCTGACGAGATAGCCTCCGACCTCCGCATGAGCCGCATCGACAGCCGCCGTGTTATCGCAGGAATGCAGTATATCCTCAGGGCAAACACCTCGCTCGGACATTCCTGTCTGCCGCTTGAAACGCTTTCAGCCAAGGCAACGAATGCCCTCGGCGTGAGCGAGCACGATTTCTACGAATCCTATAACCTTGCCCTTGATGACAATGAGCTGTTTGAGTATATCAAGAATGACCGCGAGTATGTCTATCTTCCGGACTACTTCTACGCGGAGCAGTTCATCGCGGACAGGATACATATTCTCAAGGACTTTTCCTCGCCGGAGAATTTTGACTACGACGCACTCATCGACATTGAGGAGGAAGAACACAATATCCGCTATGAGGCGCTCCAGCGTCAGGCGATAACGACTGCCGTTTCGCGCGGACTGATGATACTCACCGGCGGTCCCGGTACAGGTAAGACCACCACTCTCAATGCGATAATCTCGCTGTTCGAGAAGCGCGGAAGCCGTGTGCTTCTTACCGCTCCGACAGGACGTGCGGCGAAGCGTATGTCCGACCTCACGGGCAATGATGCCAAGACCATACACCGCCTTCTCGAAGTTGTCTATGATGCCGGCGGACGAACAGTTTTTGCACATAACGAGACCAATCCGCTTGACTGCGACGTGCTTGTCGTGGACGAGATGTCAATGGTCGATGTCCTGCTTTTTGAGAAGCTTCTCCGTGCGGTAAGACTCGGCTGCAAGCTCATACTTGTCGGGGACAGCGACCAGCTTCCCTCGGTAGGAGCAGGAAACCTTCTCAGCGACCTCATAGCGAGCGGCATAGTTCCGACGATAATGCTGAAGGAGATATTCCGTCAGGCGCGTCAGAGCTGCATAATCACCAACGCTCACAGGATAGTATCCGGAGAATATCCCGACCTTACGCAGAAAAACAACGATTTCTTCTTCTTTAAGCGTGATGACCCGGAGAAGTCGCTCCGGCTCGTTGCAGACCTCGTCAGGACAAGGCTTCCCAAGGCTTACGGCTATTCCCCGACGGAAGATATACAGGTGCTCACGCCCTCGAGAAAGGGTACGCTCGGCTCGATAGAGCTCAACAAGGTCCTCCAGCAGGAGATAAACCCTCCGGCGCCCGGAAAGGCTGAGTACAAGAGCCATATCTTCACCTTCCGCGAGGGTGACAAGGTCATGCAGACACGTAACAACTACGATATCGTCTGGAGCCGTTCGCATGAACAGGGGACAGGCATATACAACGGTGATATCGGCATTATCCGGAAGATAACTCCAGGTGCGATGACTGCGGTCATTGACTTTGACGGAAGAATAGCGAGCTATCCGTTCGACCTCCTGTCGCAGATAGAGCTTGCCTATGCGATAACGGTACACAAAAGCCAGGGCTGCGAGTTCGAGGCTGTGATAATACCGCTCATGGAAGGCTTCGAGAAGCTTTCCTACCGCAATCTGCTCTATACGGCAGTGACGAGAGCTAAGAAGCTGCTTATACTCATCGGCTCGGAGGAGAAGATAAACTCAATGGTGGACAATAACAAGCGCACCAAGCGTTATACCTGCCTGAGGAATATGCTGACCGGCAGCCCGGAGATGAAGCCTCCCCAGACTGATAATCCCGGTATACTTGAAGTGCTCGGAATGATAGAAAGAAAGGAAAACAATAATGGCTAATACAGATATCGGTATCGACCTCGGTACCTCGAATATAGTAATGACTATGGGCAATAAAGGCGTCGTGCTCAGTGAGCCGTCGGTCATTGCCTACAATATAAGGACGGAGCGCGTGCTTGCGGTCGGCAAGGAAGCCTACGACATGATAGGCAAGAACCCCGACTATATCGCGGTAGTCCGCCCCATAAGCGAGGGCGTCATCTCCGACGATGATCTCGCGCACAGCATGATACGCGAATTCATACTCAAAGTCACAGGGCATCAGCTGCTTAAGCCGCGCATCGTTATATGCGTTCCATCATTCATCACCGACATCGAGAGCCGTGCGGTGGTCGATGCCGCAAAGAGCGCCGGTTCACGGCAGGTCTACCTCATTCAGGAGCCAATCGCGGCGATGATAGGAGCAGGCGTGAATATCACCAAGGCGAAGGGACATATGATAGTCGATATCGGCGGCGGTACGACCGATGTTGCGATAGTTTCGATGAACGGCGTTGTCACATCGCATACTATCAAGACTGCCGGAAATGCCATTGACCGCTCGATAATGAAGTATATGCAGAACAAGTTCAAGCTCCTCATCGGCGAGCGTACTGCCGAAAGAGTGAAGATGGAGCTCTGTAACCTCTACGACCCGAGCGAAGAGATGACCTACATGGTAAAGGGAAGGAGCCTGCTGAAAGGACTTCCTGCACAGGTGCTTCTCAGTGAGACCGAGCTTTTCGAGGCTATCGAGGATGATACCTTCGCTATCATGGAGGCTGTCAGGAAGGTGCTTGAGGACGCACCTCCGGAGCTCGTCGGCGATATCTACGACAACGGTCTGCTCATGACCGGCGGCGGCGCTCTGCTCGGAGGACTTCCGCAGCTCATAAAGCGTACCCTTGGCATCAACTGCAATATCGCAAAGGATTCTATCAACTGCGTCGCAAAGGGCACAGGTATGGCGTTCGGAAGAATGACTACCCTCCTCGATGGCTTCGAGTCCGCAACAGTCTACAAGTACAGGTAAAAAAGCTCCCCATAAGGGGAGCTTTTTATTACAGTGTATTCAGGTAGTTCATGAAGTTCTGTTTGTTTTCGAGGGCGGTAGTTGTAGGACGTCCGAGGTCATCGCGTGCGCCTATGGAGCACTTGACCTCGATGAAGCTGAGCTCGTGTCTGTTCTTTGCCGCTTCAAGCTCCCTGTCGAGCGCTTCGAAGCTGTCAGCGCAGACCGCATTCGGGTAGCCGCAGGCCTTGGCTACTGCAACAAGGTCAGTTTTTGCCGCAACGGTGGGCATACCGCCGACTGTCTCGTGTGCGCCGTTGTTTATGACGATGTGGATCAAATTCTCCGGAGCGTTTGCGCCGAGAACTGCCATACTGCCCATGTGCATGAGAACAGCGCCGTCACCGTCAACGCACCATATCCTCTGCTGAGGCTTGTTGATGGCGATACCGAGGGCGATAGATGAGCTGTGACCCATAGAGCCGACCGTGAGGAAGTCATACTTGTGGGACTGTCCCTTTGCAGTTCTTGTCTCGAAAAGCTCACGGCTTGCCTTGCCTGTCGTGGAAACTATCGGGTCCTCTCCGGCAGCAATGGCGATGTGCTGGATTATCTCCTCGCGCACCATTGTATTATCGTTTTTGTATACGACCTTTTCATCGTAGGTGAGAGCGCCCTTGCGGATAACAAAAGCAGCCTGCTTGCCCTGCGCGAATGCCTTGCGGAACTTTGACATAGCTTCGGCAACTTCATCATCGGTCGTGTCCTTGCTGATGATGAATACCTCGATGTCCATATCGGCAAGGAGAGTCACAGTGACCTCGCCCTGATAGATATGCTGCGGTTCATCGTGGATACCGGGTTCGCCTCGCCAGCCGACGATGAAAAGCATCGGGATAGCGTAGACCTTGTCGTTGAGCAGTGAGGCAACAGGATTGATGATATTTCCCTCGCCGGAATTCTGCATATACACTACCGGTACTTTTCCGGTAGCGAGGTGATAGCCGGCGGCAAGAGCGGTGCAGTTGCCCTCGTTAGCAGCGATGATATGATGTTTTTTGTCAATTCCGTAGGTGTTTATCAGGTAGTTGCAGAGGGCCTTGAGCTGTGAATCCGGCACTCCCGTGAAGAAGTCCGCACCGATGAGTTCAACTAATTTTTCGACTTTCATATTTATCTCCTTAAAGCTCGTCAATGAGCGTGATTATCTCCTTGATAGGCATGAGCCTGTCGTCAACTTCCTTTGCGCGGTGGTAGCGGAGGATATCCTCAGCGGTCTTCTGCATTGCCGGGAAGGCGCTTCGTGTGAGCTGATTTGCGTAGATGACGATGTTTACGCCGTGAGCAGCAAGTTCGTCCTCGGTGATGGTGTTGAACGAAGAGGGAACAACTACGATAGGTGTAGTCTTGTCCTTTTCGCGGAATTTGTCACAGAATTCAACTATCTCGGCAGGATCCTTCTTGCGGCTGTGTATCATTATACCGTCCGCACCGGCTTCAACGAATGCGAAGGCTCTTGCGAGAGCATCTTCCATGCCCTGTTCGAGGATAAGGCTCTCGATACGGGCGATTATCATGAAGTCATCGGTGAGCTGAGCTTCCTTTCCGGCAGCGATCTTCGCACTCATCTCCTCGATAGTAGCCTGTGTCTGCTTGACTTCAGTTCCGAACAGTGAGTTCTTCTTCAGACCCTTCTTGTCTTCGATGATTATAGCGCTTACGCCCATTCTTTCGAGGGAGCGGACGGTATATACAAAGTGCTCGGTAAGTCCGCCTGTATCACCGTCAAAGATGATCGGCTTCGTGGTGACTTCCATGATATCGTCAATTGTGCGGAAACGGCTCGTCATGTCGACGAGCTCGATATCGGGCTTGCCCTTTGCGGTCGAATCACAGAGGGAGCTTACCCACATTGCGTCGAACTGGTCGAGCTTGCCCTCATGCTCAACGACTGTCTTTTCAGCGATGAGACCGGTGAGACCGCTGTGAGCCTCGATAGTTTTTACGATAGGGCAGATGTCTATAAGCTGGCGGAGACGCTTGCGGCGGTATTCCGGCATTGCAAGTTTTTCCTTGAGCTGACGGTCTATCTTCTTTACGGCAGGATTGTAGGTGTAGGGGACGTCAACGACCTCGCCGCCGTACTCGGAAAGGCGCTTGATGACGTTTGCGCGGATAGATGATTCAGCACCCTCTTTCCAGTTGTCACCGTGGACGATGTAGTCCGGACGGAGGTCGTCGATGATATCGTTGTACATAGCGTCGTTCTGGACGATGACCTCGTCAACTCCCTCGAGGCCGAGATAGAGCTTTATCCTGTCCTCAAGCGGTATCGTCGGGAACTTGTTGAAGCGTATGAGCTCCTTGTCGCAGAGAGCGCCGACAACGACCTTTCCATATTTTCTTGCGTTTTTGATGATGTTGAGGTGTCCCTCGTGTATGATATCAGTGCAGAAGCAGGTGTATACAGTCTTCATTTTTCAATTCTCCTTGAAGTGTTTTCAGTCGTTGTATTTTACGGGTATCTGTACGCCTGTTGTTTCAAGAGCCTCGCGGAAGACCTTGAAGAAGTCCACGATATCTGCCTCGTCGATAGCTCCGAGAGCGCAAAGTCTGAATGTATTTGTAGTGGAAATCTTGCCGGGATAGATAGTGAATCCACGGTCGTAGCAGTAGTCGTGAACAACCTCGAAGCTCCAGTTAGGGTCATCGGGGTAAATAGCGGACGATACAAGACCTGTCCTCCACTCAGGCTTTATCACCTGACGGAAGCCGAGCTCGTCCAGCCCCTTGTTGATAGCGTTGAAAACGCGGGTATGACGTGCCCATTTAGCCTGCTCGCCCTCAGCCCAGTATTCCTTGAGAGCCTGAATTGTGGAATAGATAGTCTGTACAGGTGGAGTGAAGTGCATCTCGCCGGTGCGCTCGAAGAAGTCGTACTGGAGCCAGAGATTGCAGTAGTAGGAACGCTTGGGGTAGTCCTTTGACTTCTCGATTATAGCCCTGTTGCCGACCACAAAGGAAAGTCCCGTAAAAGCCATGAGACCCTTCTGAGCAGAAGCCATACAGAAGTCGATGTTGTCCTTCTCGATGTCGATAGGACGCATAGCGTATGTCGAAGTCGTATCGACCGTGAACACAGCGCCGTACTTGTGAGCGAGTGCGCCTATCTCGCGGATAGGATTGAGGATACCGGTACCGGTCTCGTTGTGGGTAGTGTGAACGAGGGCAATATCCGGATTCTCCTTGAGAGTTTTCTCAACGACTGCGAGGTCGGGACGCTCGTCAACGGGGAATTTCAGGTCGATGTGGGGAAGTCCGTAAAACTGGCAGACCTCAACGGCTCTTGTGCTGTAAGCTCCGTTATCCACAACGAGTATCTTCTTGCCCTCGGGCAGAAGCGAGTTGATGCAGACGTCAATGTTTATCGTGCCGCTTCCGCAGAAAAGCACGGAAGTGTACTTGTCAAGGTCACCATGAACGATCTTTACGAGATCCTCGCGCAGCCCCTTCATAAGTCCGCCGAAGTCCTTCTCACGCGGACAGATATCGGGGACTACCTGAGCATATTTTACGGTATCAGTAGTGGTCGAGGGACCGGGATTAAGCAAAACATTTCTTTTAATCGAATCCATAATTATCCTCTTTTCTATAATATACATTAATTGCTTAGGGCTTCAAACATTCAACTATATAAGGTATAAATATCATCAAGTGTATTCAAGCCAAATTCCGATAGTTTAAGATAATGATAATCACCTGAGACTCGTTTATACCACTCAAATGTTTCATGAATATTAGGAACGTCAATACCTACTATATTGGCAAATTCCTCAATTATCGCTAGACCAAATGGGAAATCGGCAGTAAAGTATCGAGAACTGAAATCTGGTAACCATCCTTTATCAGTTTTTATCATTGGCGAACAAAGATCATGCAAACTTTTTATAGTGCTGATTTTCTGTGTCATGGCTTGTACAGTTTCGCTTTCATAATGAATTTTCAAAGAACGCACATAAGTTAAATCCATTTTATCAAGTTTATGACAAATTTTTTGAAGTTCATCATCACAAGTAAGCAGCAACTCAGATGACTTGTCACTCCAATCACCATAAAACAAAGGATTATTCTCATAAAATACTCCCGTTTTGTAATCTTCAAATAGTGTTTTTAGTCTTGTTGTATGAAGGATCGGGTTACTTGGAGTAAGAGTGACGTTCAGATAATTAGGTAATGGCTTGCATGGAATATCCCATAAACTTTCAAAAAAAGAACAATACTGTTCTGCATTTACAGATGGAACAGATGCAATAAAGAGTTCTTTTCGTAGTCCTTCACATCTTACACGCTTTCCATATTGTTCAAGTCTTGCAACAGAAGGAACTCTCTGTAAACCAAGCAAAGTTGCACCAGCCTGTATACATTTTCTAAATGTAAATTCAGCCCCGCCTGTACCAGGAATAACACAAATACACATTCCATTTTCTATAAAAGGAAACATCTTATCTGCAATTTCAGCTAATTTGAAAGCAGGATATGTAACTAAAACAATCTGACATCCATTAATTGCTTCTTTAAGATTAGAAGTAACAAGACTAATCTTTCCACACGTTATCTCTTCAAACTCGTTTACAATTTCAATCTCATCACTAAATTGTTTGGCTTTTGAACAAAAAACGTTGACATTATACCCCTTAGCAGCACACATACACGCAAACTGTGTGCCAATATTGCCACCGCCAATAACTGTGATTTTTATAGCTTTCTTTTCTATACTCACTTGTGTTCTCCTTTTCATACGATGAAATAAACCAATCGAACTTAGCTATTAACTACATATTCACAAATAATTTCGCGTCATTGAATAATTAAAGCTATCACTATTTAATCCTTATTGAGTCATTCATTCGGCACTCTCAAATGACATAATATAGCCACTATATCCATAATCAACAGCTTTTTGTTATCCCAAACATAATATGTAATCGCTTAGCAATAGACTACTTGACCGCTTCAAAGAAAGTATCCGGATGATTAGGGTCAAATTGCTCGTTTGCCCACATGACAGTTACCAAATTCTCTGTCTCGGACAAGTTGATGATGTTGTGAGTATAGCCAGGAAGCATATGAACTGCCTGGATCTTGTCTCCGCTCACTTCAAACTCAATAACTTCATCAGTTCCGATCTTGCGCTCCTGAATCAGTCCGTGACCGGAAACCACAATGAAGAACTCCCACTTGCTGTTATGCCAATGCTGTCCCTTAGTAATACCAGGTTTGCTGATATTTACAGAGAACTGACCACAGTTAGCAGTTTTAAGAAGTTCAGTGAAGCTACCTCTGTCATCACAGTTCATCTTTAAATCAAAGATAGTCTTCTCTTTGGGAAGATAGGAAAGATACATCGAATACAGTTTCTTCTCAAAGCTGCCATCGGGAATCTCAGGCATAACAAGTGTCTTAGGCTGATCATGGAAGATATTGAGAAGCTCCACGATACGACCAAGTGTAGCCTTATGTGTCACAGGTGCATAGCAGTATCTTCCGTCATCACGCAAAACTGCATTTACACCGTCAAATTCGCAGTGATGCTCCTTGCCCTCAATAGCATCGAACATTTCCTCAACAAGATCATCAATGAAAAGCATCTCAAGTTCAACGCTCGGGTCATTCACTGTGATTGGCAGATCGTTGGCTATGTTATTGCAGAATGTGCCAACAGCAGAATTGTAATTAGGGCGTACCCACTTTCCGACTAGATTCGGGAACCTATATACCATGACACGGTTTCCGGTTTCTTCACCATACTGAAAGAAGAGTTCTTCACCAGCACGCTTTGAAAGTCCGTACTCTGAAGTACCGAAACGTCCAGCAAGAGTAGCCTGTATAGAAGACGAAACCATTACAGGTGCTTTGCTGTTATGCTTCTTTAATGTTTCAAGCAGTGTCTCAGCAAAGTCACGGTTTCCCTTTTTGAAATCAGCAGGATCGGTAGGGCGGTTCACACCTGCAAGATTGAAAACAAAATCAGCCTTTGAGCAGAATTTATCGAGTTCCTCAGGCGTAGAGTCTATATCGTACTCGTATATCTCTTCAATTGTGATATTTGGTCTTGTCTTATTCTTACCGTCACGGATATTTTTCAGATTCTCGACAAGATTTCTGCCTGCGAAACCTTTTGCTCCTGTTACAAGAATATTCATATATCTTTTCTCCAAACCATTTTGTTTACTACGCCAACATAGCTCTGAATGATCTTTACGACCTTATCAGACACATTGATATCTGTATAGTCAGGAACGGGAATTGCTCCGCCGTTCTTTTCTTCCTTTACCATTTCAACAGCAGTATCTACAGCCTGGAGCAGCCCTTTAGTATCAATGCCAGAAAGAATAAAACAAGCCTTATCGAGCGCCTCAGGGCGCTCAGTCGATGTTCTTATACAAATTGCAGGGATAGGGTGTCCTATAGACGTAAAGAAACTGCTTTCTTCCGGAAGCGTTCCAGAATCAGAAACAACTGCAAAGGCATTCATCTGTAAGCAGTTATAATCATGGAAGCCGAGTGGTTCATGCTGTATGACACGGCTGTCGAGCTTAAAGCCAGATGCTTCAAGACGCTTTTTTGAACGTGGATGGCAGCTGTAGAGTATCGGCATATCATACTTCTCAGCCATCTGGTTTATCGCAGTAAACAGGCTTGTGAAATTCTTCTCAGTGTCGATGTTTTCCTCACGGTGAGCCGAGAGAAGGATATATTTTCCTTTTTCAAGTCCAAGTCGGGAATGAACATCTGAAGCCTTGATAGCATCAAGATTTTCAGTCAGCACCTCCGCCATAGGAGAACCAGTTACATAGGTGCGCTCCTTCGGCAGTCCGCAGTCAGCAAGATATCTTCTTGCGTGTTCTGAATAAGCCATGTTAACATCGGAAATAATGTCTACGATTCTACGATTAGTCTCTTCCGGCAGACACTCGTCTTTGCAGCGGTTTCCGGCTTCCATGTGAAAAATCGGGATATGCAGACGCTTTGCACCGATAACAGAAAGGCATGAGTTTGTATCACCGAGAACAAGAACAGCATCAGGCTTCAGTTCTGCCATTGCCTTGTAACTTGCAGAGATAATGTTTCCCATTGTCTCACCGAGATCATTACCAACAGCATCGAGATAAAGTTCAGGATCAACAAGACCTAGGTCCTTGAAGAACACGCCATTCAGGTTGTAGTCATAATTCTGTCCGGTGTGAACAAGGAGTGTATCAAAGTATTTGCGGCACTTTTTGATGACTGCTGCAAGACGAATTATCTCAGGTCTTGTACCTACTATTATCATCAATTTAAGTTTTCCGTTTTCTTTCCACTGTGCCATTACTTGTCACCTCTCATTTCTGCAAGACGTTCCTGTATGTATGAAAGGGAGGCTATCTTTGCCTTAGTTTCCTCAACATTAAGAATTCTTGTGTTGTTTGAATTGAACTCGGAAAGAGTAACTCGCTTTTCGTCGCCTTCTTTGAAGTACTTATCATAGTTAAGTCCACGATTGTCGGCAGGCACGCGATAAAAGTTACCCATGTCAATAGCCTTAGCACATTCTTCATTGGTGAGCAGGGTTTCATACATCTTCTCACCATGACGTATACCGATGACCTTGATGTCTTCCTTTTTACCGCCGAACAGTTCGCAAACCGCCTCAGCCTGTGTCTGGATTGTGCAGGCAGGAGCCTTCTGGATAAGAAGATCTCCGTTTTCGCCATTCTCAAAAGCAAAAAGAACGAGATCAACAGCCTCTTCAAGTGACATAATGAAACGTGTCATTTTAGGCTCGGTCAGTGTGATAGGCTGTCCATTCTGAATCTGGTCAATCCAAAGTGGAATAACCGAACCACGACTGCACATAACGTTGCCATAACGTGTACAGCAAATCTTAGTGTTTCCGGAAGTTCTCGACTTTGCAATAGCGACCTTTTCTTCAAGCGACTTGGAAATCCCCATTGCGTTAATCGGATAAGCAGCCTTATCGGTCGAAAGGCAGATAACGCTCTTAACACCGGCTTCAATAGCGGCAGTCAGCACGTTATCAGTACCGATAACATTTGTCCTAACTGCTTCCATAGGGAAAAACTCGCAGGAAGGAACCTGCTTGAGTGCAGCGGCATGGAATATGTAATCGACACCGACCATAGCGCCTCTTACAGACTCTAAGCTACGAACATCGCCGATATAGAACTTGATCTTATCAGCTACCTCTGGCATAGTAGCCTGGAAGTGATGACGCATATCATCCTGTTTCTTTTCATCACGGCTGAAAATTCTAATTTCGCCGATATCAGTTTTAAGAAAACGGTTGAGAACAGCATTGCCGAAGCTGCCTGTTCCGCCTGTAATCATAAGGGATGCATCCTTAAATAAAGACATTTTAATCTACCTCCTGTTATTTATATAATCAGCTAAGCTTAGTTAATGAATGTACATCAAACCAAAACATAATTAATTTAGCATTTTTACTCATTAGAATATAAAATTTAATTTTCAAACTATTATTAGTAATAAAACAAACCATTGGTTGTAACAGTTTCATTATAAAGCACTTAGGAAAAGAAATACCAATCGGATAAAGTTCATTAGATTCCCACATTGTTTTTTATTGCTCTTAATGTAGAATTCTCTATTTATCAATCATTACCTAGCACAGTCCTCACTATTTCTATATGCAATAAATTTATGATGTGATACTCTTTCTTCAACTGGCGGTAATCTCATATAATCACCATATAAAGCCCTTAGCCATTCGTCATAACCAACGGGAGCTTTATACTGCTTTCCTTCAAATTCTACATCTATATAACTATCAAAAACACGTTTATTACAAACCATTTTTGAATATCCAATAAAATTTCCAACTCGCTTTGTTTCAGTATCTGAATACTTTTTCGAATTATCAATCATTTTTCTAATGGAATTGTCTGGAAACAACCTATATATATACCTACACATATATTTAATTATCCGAATTATCCAAACGCCACTGGGTCTATGATTGGAAGAATAAAGCATAAAACGCTTTCTCAATAAATCACGTTTATTAAACATTTTCTCTACCATTAAATCATCGTCTGGAGCATTATCAAAAACAAAAATATCTATATTAATGCACAGTTTAAATCCTTTTTCATCTGGTTCGTACAGTTCTGTAGTACTGTCATATACTTTAGCAAATGGAAGATAAAAATCCGAGTCATTCTCTAAACAATGAACACAATAGTTTGATTTTTCTTGGTTATATCCATTAATGAATTTATCGTAATCTATTCGAAGCATACCAATGTCAATATCATCATCCCAAGGAATATACCCCTTATGACGAATCGCTCCTAATAGTGTTCCACTATCAAGCCAATAATGAATATCGTTTTTTTCACAATACTCAACAACATTATCAAGGATTTGCAACTGTATTCTTTTAAGTTCAGATTGACTTATTTTTTTACGCTCCATATTATTCACCTCAAAAACGCGCTATTTTTTTAGCAAATCTAATACTAAGCGCGGTTTTAAACCATTAAGCATTAATACATTATTATATCTAATAGGTTTAATCAAATAGTTTACAATAACATTGGTAAAGAACTGCGTAATCAACGAAGCTATTGCAGCGCCAACTATTCCACAAATCGGAATTAATGACAAATTCAACAATATATTTAAAATTGCTCCAGAGAGATTAATAATCCATAGATACTTTTGTTTGTTTTCAGCAAGAATCCAGATATTTCTTACGCTTCCAAAATATGCATAAGTAGTATACCAAACAATTACTCTCAATGCATTGACCGATTGTATGTAGGCATTACCATAAAGGATCCTTATAATTATTTCAGCTAGAATAGTAATTCCAATACATTGAAACAATGATAAATAGAAAATAACGCAATATAATCTAGACATATTTCTATTAAACTTTTCTTCCGATTCTTTTTTACTTTCAAAAATAGCTGGTCGAAAAGAATCTATTATTGCAGAAAACACGAATGAAGTGACACTTGCACATGAAACAGCTGCAGCATAGTGCCCTGTTGCAGCGTCACTAATCATAAGTTTCAACATTATCTTGTCGGTTTGAGCAAATATAGTAACCATCAAACTTGAAACTATATAATGCTTACTCTTTGAAAACAGACTTTTTGCAGTTTCCCAAGAAAATGACAAATTGCAGCCGCCCAATTTATAATACAAGATAATTAAGAATACTGAAATAAGCATATAGTCCAAAGTATTGGAGATTGCAAACCAATAGATATTTCTCTTAGATAAAAGCAAAATAACCTTATAAACAGCCACAAATGCATAAGCTATTAAGCTCACAATTGAAGAATACTTAGATAAATAATTAGCCTGAAACCAGTATTGTATAAGATCGGCCGCCTGAAATATCAGTAAAATACTATATAACGAACACACAATAATTGTCTCTTTTTCACCAGAATTCAAAAAATATGCAGTAATAATAACCCCGATAATACACGCAACAGCTGACAGCAAACTTAGAAGAATAGATGAACCTAATACAACGCCTTCTTTCTTTTTATCTAGAATTATTTCCTGAACAAGAACATTACTAAAACCAAGATTCATAATCGGTGCAACAAATGCAACAAGCGATGCAGCATAATTAATTATTCCGTAATTGGAGGGACCTAAATACCTTGCAGTAAGCATATTGACAATCAATCCAAGTAATGATTGAAATACCTTACCAATTACAATCCAAGAGGCATTCTTAATAATTTTATTATTAAAAAAAGAATTATTCAATTATCCACCTTCTATATTTCCTTATAAAGCTTGATGTAGTCATCATACTTAACATTTTTATCAAACAGCTTTGCTCGTCGCAAACAATTATCAATACTATATGGCTTATGAGTACAAATATATATTATCTGTCGTTCTAATTCATCAATATCATCTACATTTACAACGCAACCTGTGTTTTCATCTACAACTTCAGGACAACCACCAGTGTTATAAGTTAATACTGGAGTACCACAAGCAAGGGACTCAATATTTACCATTCCTAGTACCTCTTCTCGTGTAGGATTAACAAATAAATCAGCTGCAGTATATATTCCAGCAAGTTCCCTTTGGTTATTTGTCCTATGAATTGAAATAATATTTTTAGGCAATTTTTTATCTACTTCATCATTAGTACCTACAAGTACAATCTTATAATTCTCATCAAGTCTTTGAGAAAGCTTAATAAATGTATCCAATCCTTTTCTTTTTCCCCAATCAAATGCAACACCAAGAAGGAGATATTTGTTTTCTAAACCATAATTAATGCGAAAGTCACTATAAGTTGGCTTAAAAATAGAAAGATCGATGCCATTATTTATTACTTTCACAGAATACTCTTTCAGATATGATTGCTTAACACTATCAGCAAGCCAATGTGAAGGAGTTACAATAATCATGTTCTTAACGCCAGTAAACCATTTTTTCTTCAACCTCCACATAAGACTAGTCATATCTACCATAGCTGATGGATAAACATTTATTTGACCACAATGATGGCAACCTGTTTTCCATTTGCTACACTTTTTCATGCTAAAGTAAGGACATTGACCTGTAAACGCCCAACAATCATGCAGTGTCCAAACTGTTTTTATGTTATGTTTCTTAATATATTTGAACAACAAAGGTAAAGATATCGTCCAAAGATGCAAATTGTGCAAATGAATAATATCCGGTCCAAAATTGTCGATCTTTTTTATCAAATCAAGCGTACTAGAAATAGAAAGAACATTATGAATCCCTGTAATCTTTGATAACGTAGCATTAATATAGTTATCTACCTTAAATCCATATCTCTTACTTCCCAAGAATACTAATTGACAATCATTCCAATTTCCGTAATAGGAAGCAATTTTTGCGTTCGTTTTATTTGACGCATAATTCAATATTTCTCTCATTATCGTTCCTGTACTTCCATTAGGAACTGAATTTATTGCTAGAATTTTCATTATAATCGATCTCCTTGTACTTTAAGCCATAAAAAACAAAGACAAATGGTAAAAAAGAAAAGAAACGTTCTCCAGAATATGCCATCAAAAAAACAATAAACAACATTATTTCTTCTAGTTTCGAGGAAGCGTAAATCTTCACAAATTTAAGTGTTCCTATTACAAATAGCACTCCAAAAAGCACTCCATAATTTACAGTATAGCCAACAACTGTGTTAGTGATTATATAACCACCATTCGAATATTGATTGCCTACAGAGTCTACATAAAAAGCCATATAATCTTGAGACTGACTCCCGACTCCAAATATAGGATGATCAAGAACCACCTTAATTCCATTAAAGATAGATGAATATCGAGTAGTTGCAGAACTTGTTCCACTAGTAAGCTTACCAAACACTTTTGAATACAATTCACTGTTTTCAGCTCCAATACTGATAATCAAAACAACAACAATAATTGCTATAAACAATCTTTTGAGACGTTTTGACACACCCGAACTTCTTTCAGAGAATATATATGTTAGTAGTAGTGCAGATGCCGAAATATATCCCGTTGTAGAAAATGTGAACAAAAGCGCTATCAAATACAAAATGATAGTTTTAATTCTGGGAGAATCCAAAATAAACAGTTGAACAAAGATAGCCAAAACCAAATATATTGCAAATGCACCAGGTTCCCAAAAAATACCACTTGTTCGAATTAACGTTGTCCCTAAATTATTTCTATCATACACTGAACTCAAATAAA
Source organism: Ruminococcus sp. (assembly GCA_017525915.1). Taxonomy (GTDB): domain Bacteria; phylum Bacillota; class Clostridia; order Oscillospirales; family Ruminococcaceae; genus Ruminococcus. The sequence continues at coordinate 11,285 of JAFXSC010000009.1, read as the reverse complement.
ATGTATAATGCAACTTATCAGCAGTATTATATACCTTAGGCAAATGTAATAATAATGAAGGAATTAAGTATGCTATTAGTTCCATTATTAATGCACCAATAGAAATAATAATCATTGCCTTATCAAAAGCCTTAAAGAAAACTTCTTTTCTTACATTTCTACATATGGAATATCCAAGTATAATTGCTAAACTTCTTGAAATGAACGTTAATGTATTTTCGTGATTAATTATACTCGAAATCGTCATTAAAAAGAGAAACAACAATAATGTGGCAAGTTCACGAAAGTTTATCTTAACTTTTCCTAATGATCCATGAAAAAGAATTGGCAAGCCAAATATTCCTAGTACTGCGATAATCCTTGGTATATACAAGAATAGTTGATTTTTATTTGTGCCAAATAGAAGCGTATCAACAGATGTGAACAAAAAAACAATAATTAAGGCACTTACTATTTTGTCTATTCTTTCACTCTTTATCATTATATCAACCCACATATCTGATTAGCTGAGTATTCCGGGGTATTTCGATATAATCGTTCTTTTAGAGCCTTTTGATCAACAGCTATCCCCTTTTGTACCTTTGAAATAAACTCAACGATTCGTTTTTTTACTTCTGACGTTGTTTCTTTCTCTTGCATTACGTTCAAAACTGCAGGATAGCAACTAAAATACCTCATTGAAACATCATCTTTATCAAAATAGAAGTGGATAATCGGTTTTGAAGTTCCCATATACATCAAAGTCTTTGAAGGAAGAAAATCCGAATCTTTATTTCCAACACTAATAAGGATATCCGCCTCATCTATGACTTTATTCAATTGTTCTTGTGGTATTTCATTATGCAATTTAATATACCCTAGTTTTGCGGATTGTTCTTCTAATTCACTTCTCATTGAATTACCAGTATATATATCAAGTACAAGTTGAACAGATTTGGATATTTCCTTAAACAAGTTGAACATATAGTATGGTTCTCGCATCCCAGGATAAAAAGCACCACAGTAAAGTAGCCGTAAAGGCACATGAATACTACCAGTTGTCATGCTATTCATAGACTCAAAATTGGGAATATCCAAATATATTGATTTTCCTTTGAACTCTGAAAAACAATCTGCCGAATAATGCCTTCTATGAGAAGCCATATGTATAATATGATCAAATGAGCGATATATTTTTGTTTCCCATTTAATACTTCTATATTGCCATATTTTTTCTTTGATGGTTCTGCATATTTTATATCGGTTTGAATTAGGATCAATTTCATACAAAATTGCATTTATCTGAGGAATTTCTTCTTTAGCCAAATATAAGGCTTCTGCTCCTTCAACCGGATTTATAACAGATATTATTGCATCATACTTGTTTATTTTATATAATTCAACAATTTTATTTCGCATTTTTTTTACAAGCTGATAGTTTCCTATAGGAGTACGAAGTACTTTTGAACTAATTCGTATTAAATTTGCAATTCCATCTGTTGCTTCTTTCTCAACAACCACATAAGTATTACTTGTTTTCTCAATAGGAGTTTTTAATTCCCAACTAAGATAATCTATCAAGTATTCTGACGAGTTAATATAATTAGCAACTTTCTCTACGCATAGAGCATTTTGACGATTGTGAGTTGATATTGATTTTAAGATGATTAATATTTTTTTCATAATTACTCCTCAATAATAATGCCCAAAATAAAGATTGAATAAAAAACTATACAACAAATCACTTACTCATTTCTATTTTTCCATATTTCTCTTAAACTTTAACTATTTTCTAGGTAGTTACTAAAACAAAAGTTAAATGTCAATATCCAATAAATTGATTTCAGATAGGTAAAAATAAGAACATTGGAAAAAAATTACATTAATCAATACTTGGCAATTCTAACTCACATAGTTCGTGTTTGCATTTTCTTTGTTCCATAGGAGGTAATTTCCAATAATCTCCATAAAGAATTCTAAGATATTTATCTGCGTTACTAATTATCATAATTCTTTTACCTTCAAAAGAACAATTTTTAAAGTATTTAAATATACGTGAATTAAAGGATCCATATTTATAATATGCGCCACTAAAACTTATTAAATCACATTTCTTTGATGAATCCTTATACTTTGCTGCAATTGAAGTGGCTTTTTTGTAAAGGTATTCTTTTGAAAACGGAGCAAAAATGCAATCAAGAACAATTGCCATCATTTTTTTATACCCATGCCGCGAAGCAATATTAATATATTTAGCTGACAGTATAAAACTAAAAAAAGAAAATGAAAGAATATGCCAATATCGTGCCAAACCAGAACTAGGAGTATTATCCAATGGAAAAATATCCACATATACACCATGATGTATTTTATAACAAGAATGAGCAGGTTCTTTAAATACGGTTCCATTCACTCTTAATTTGCTATATAAGCGAAAATACTCTGAATCTGTCTCTTTGCTTTGCAAATAATAACTACTAGAAAGCTCTTCATTACAAATTTTGTGAAATCGTTCGTATTCATTGCGTGTCATAATAATGTCTAAATCATCATCCCAAGGAATAAAGCCACCATGTCTTAAAGCACCCAAAAGGCTACCACATGCCAATGAATATTTAATACTATGCTTTCTACAAATCCTATCAATTTCAAGCAATGCTTCAAGTTCTAACTTTTGTATCTGTTTTAATTCATCAGGAGTAAGATTGATAATGTTCATATATACCTCTTTCAATAAAATAAATTGAATAAAACTCAATACGAGTTTAAGTGATTAAAAGCAAATATAGAATCTTGATAATTATCTCATTTTAAGTCCCCTGTCTTTTCAAATGGTCGATTATATTTTTGCTGTTCAAGAATTTTCGCGTCAACTAATGCTCTGTACCACCTGTGATACATCCAATGAAAAACAAATCCTTCTTTTCCGTCTAAGAAACCTAATTTGAAGATATAATAATAAATGAACAACAGCCAGCTTCTACTGAACATGGGAAACTTATAATAAATCCCAAACTTTTTAGCACGCTGAGAGGATATGCCCTTATCATTCTTCTTATTTATATCAGTCTGATTCGCCGAAGTAATAAATTCAATATAATCCTGCATTTCTCTTGTAGCATACCAATTCATTTTATTCACCCAGTGAGTCATGTCTTTAAAATCATAGTGAATAAAACGTTCTTTACAAGATACAGATCTTCCCTTGGAAAGAATGGTGTGCTCGTCCATTTTTCGGTCCTCTATACGACCTATTCCAGTCTTAAAAAGCATCAACTTTCTCTTATTATGACACCCATGCTTAATCTTTCGCCCCATAAAATACAACCATGCTTCCATAGTAACACCATTGACATCGTCATCAACATGCTGCTTCATAATTTGAGACAATTCTTTGCATAACGCAGGTGTCAATCTTTCATCGGCGTCAAGCCTAAAAGTCCATTTTGTGGCAATATTAGTATTATCAATGCCCCAATTAAACTGTCTTGCATAGTTCTCAAACTCATGTACATATACATCGGCACCCATTTTTTTTGCTATTGCACAAGTATTATCTGTACTGCCGCTATCCACAACGACAACTCGCTTAGCAAATCCTTTTATTGACTTAATGCACTGAGGCAAATTGATCTCTTCATTTTTAGTCAAAATTATAAAAGTTACATCTTCCATATATACCTCCGTGCAAATCATCTTTCGGTTTTTTCAATACTACCTTTGAGGGAATACTTCCTATACTCTTCCTTATACTCACTCATCTTCTGATCATAAGCCAGATTTCCAAAAGCCTTGTTGACAAGCCCCGTGAAATAACTCAGCAACATCAAAGTCCAGGTAAAACCTTTGATAAGGTGAACGTTCTTACCATGAGCTTTCCCTATCATCTTCACAAGTTCACTTGTATTGCTGAACTCAGCATTCTGCGGCCAGAAAGTGCCGTGTTCCTCATTCTCAATCATCAACCTCACAAATTCCATGAGATTATCGATATAGAGCATTGAGCGACAGTTCTTGACATACGGGAACACTGGAAGCTTCTGAGCAAGTTTTGACATGAGCGGGTAATTACCTTTGCTGCCCTTGCCATAAATCATCGGGGGGCGAAGTATAACAACCTTGAAGTTCTCATCTTCAAGTTTTTTCAAACCTTTTTCAGCCTTCACCTTGCTATCGCCATAACAGTTCGCCGGCTTGACCGGCGTGTCCTTAGTTATCATTTTCATTTTGCCGATAGGAGCGCTATCACCATAGACTATCGCGCTGCTCATGAAAATGAACTGCTTAACTCCGGCTTTTTTAGCTTTCATCGCAGTAAGAACAGTCAGCTTAGTGTTGACTTCATAGTACAGCTTTGCCTTCTCTTTACTGATCTTACCGTTATCGGAGTGCGCGATGCCGGCAACATGATAAACGCAGTCATAACCTGAGAAGTCATATTTTTTCCACTCATCGCCGATCATATCAAGCGTGTCAACCTGATATTTATCAGGCCACTGTTTCATATATTCTTCAAACGAGGTGCCTATGTACGAACCTGCACCAGTTATTAGTATCTTCTTCATATTCCTACCGTACTATCCTTAATATCATCCGTATCTATAATATTTGCTTCTTCTGTCTCTTTAGCAATCGCTCCAGTTCCGCCTTCAACAACTCCGTCACTTCTGAGTACAGAGAATACAGAACCAAAGAACACCTTCAAGTCCATAATGAAACCGCTTAAGCTGCTTTTCTTGAGAGCCTTAGCGTAATCTCCGTCAAGCTTTGCCTTATCAGGAATCTCAAGTTCATCTCTTCCACTTATCTGAGCGAGCCCGGTTAAGCCGGGCTTAACATCATTTGCTCCGTACTTGTCCCTCTCAGCAGTAAGAAAGTCCTGATTCCAAAGAGCCGGGCGAGGACCGATAACACTCATATTTCCTCTGAATATATTCCAAAGCTGAGGCAGTTCGTCGATAGAAGCCTTTCTTATAAATGCACCAACCTTGGTAATGCCGCCATTCTGAAGCATATGCGTGGGGACGTCCTTTGGTGTGTTTACGCTCATGCTCCGGAACTTCATAAGTTGAAAATATTCTTTTCCCTGTCCCACTCTCTTCTGTTTGAAAATTACCGGACCAGGATCATCGACTTTGATTGCAATTGCAGTTACAGCATATATCGGAGAGAGAACAAGTAAGCCGCCGAAAGAAAGAACTATGTCCATTCCTCGCTTTAGATACTTTTCATAGACTGTCGGTATATGTTCAGATTCTCCGACGGCTTCCAGATGTCCGCACATTCCATCAGCGTTTTCTGGTTCGCTTTCATTCTCTACAAAAACAACCTGTTTTCCTGCCATCGGGTTCTGCTCCTCCGGCTGGTCTGCATATACTGATCTCGGATACTGCTTCTTAGCAATATGCCTCATCACAACATATGTAGCTCCAACTGCAAGACCTGCAATTGCTGCCGCAGTTTTTAACTTTTTTGCTGTATTCTTATCCAATCTCTATCCCTCGCCTTGTATCTTATCCTATGATCTGACCGTAATCAGTTTTTGTATTTGCCGGTATATTCACTCTTGCCTTCACAATTGTTCCGCAGTCCAGATGACATCCTATTTCAACAACTGCGTTATGATTAACAATTGCGCCTGCGGAAATAATGCAGCCTGTTCCGATATTCGCTTCTGTATTTATAACTGTCATAGCCTCAATGAAGCATCCTTCTGAAATACTTGCCGTATGCGATACATAGGCTCTATCATGTATCAGTGCAGGCAATATATATCCGGCAGCTTTAAGCTTTTCAATGTAATCCAAACGCAGCTCGGAGTTACCGATTGCAACAGCGGCGCTGTCATATTCAGACTTGAACTTTTCATATTCATTGAGCTTGCCGACTGCAATCGGATTGTTATCATCAAGAAAGTCGATTTTCTCAAATCTGTTCATGGACTCGGCAATTTCCTTTGCTACCATGCCGTACTGTCCAGCGCCTAAGATAAGAAGTTTTGGCATCGTAAATCCTTTCAGCTAATTTGCTAATATTGAAACCGGTATCTGGATTCTTGAATAATCAATTGAACCAGCTCCACGTCATCACGTACTCACTAACAACTGAGCTTCATTATATGTACCAAACGTCATAGAGCATAACTTACATATATAAAAATTACTGTCATTTCTGTCAACTCAAATAGTCACTCATCACCAGAATCATTTATCTTAAAGGATAAAAAACCTGGAAATATAAGCATAACAAAAAACTTTGTGACTACAATTATATCAGTATTTGTCGTATATGTCAATTAGCATATATCAACTTTGTTTGATATACACAAATTTCAAATATGTGACCACAGATTCATTATATATAAATTTTTTATGGGAATATATAAATTGTATTATCTCATGTATAAAATACGATGCGTATATATCAACACTGTCAGATCTGTTTTAGCTATGGTTTTATTCCCATATCTGACAAGGATCCAAAGTACCTATTCACTCTTTCAAGCTGTATCAACATCCTTCAAATAATAATGGCAGCCTGATTGGCTGCCATGCAATAACAGTATTATTGTTGCTAATTGTAGTATGTGATATCAATTCTCTGGAAGCTTTTTATCGATCCATACATCCGGACCGCACTTCTCCTTTATTGTTTCTATAATTTCTTTTTCAAAATGTTGGGAGTTGCTCATTATCAGCTTTTTATGATTCTTTGTCCTTATCACAAGCTGATATTTATAGTAATCTTCGTAACGCTGTTTGCTTCTCGGCGTATAATACGGAGTTGAGCGCTGCGTATGCCACCTTGCTCGCATATAGGCTTTTTCTATATCAGTAAACTCGGCAGCGGACATTCCTTTCTGCGTTCCGATTATTGTTTTGGGAGTTATATATATCTTTGCATTGTCATACCAGACAGATTCGGGATGATTTGCCTGTTCGTCAATTTCCTCAGGGGTTAATCTGACACTTCCGCAGGCAGGGCGAAGGTGCTTTATAACATTCACAGTTCCAGCCCAGTGAATACATAGGCTGTTGACGATCAGTATGGTTATACCAAATACCAGTCCAAGCGGGTGCTCGTTCGTAAGTAAGTACATATAGCTTTTTTCGCTCGGCAAATCCTTATAGGCGTTGTAGAAACTCAGGAAACAAAGAAATACGCCGAAAAGTTCCATTATTACCAGGAACTTCATTCCGAACATATTCTCTTTGACCTGCTTTTTCAGGTTTTCATTCGTGTATTTTACCTGCATGATATTCTCCGTTCATAGTTATCTGTCAGAATCCAGTGCGGCTTCAGCTCACATCAGCTATTATAACATTTTTCCAGCGTATTGTAAATGCTTTCCCTATATGTTATAATATTAATAGCATATAGCAAACTGAGGAGTGATATTTATTATCCGTGGATTTTCACTGAAAACTCTGCCTAAGGACATTTTCACCGGCATAATCATTGCGCTTGTTTCGATACCGATATCAATGGGCTACGCTCAGGTAGCCGGACTTCCGCCTGTGTACGGTCTTTACGGCTCGGTTTCCCCTATACTTATTTTCGGACTGCTTTCAACTTCCCGGCAGTTCATATTCGGAGTTGACGCAGCCCCGGCAGCACTTGTCGGAGCATTTCTTGCAGAAAAGGGGATAGCTTCCGGCTCGGACGAAGCGGTCCGGACAGTTCCGCTGATAACACTTTGCGTGAGTATATGGCTGCTGCTGTTCTTTTTCCTGAAAGCAGGAAAACTTGTCAACTACATATCCACGCCTGTAATGGGGGGATTCATCAGCGGCATCTCCACAACTATCATCTTTATGCAGATACCAAAACTGCTCGGCGGTCAGAGCGGGGCAGGGGAGATAGTCGAGCTGATATCCCATATCGTAAAGACCTGCCGTGATAGCTTCAACTCAATGTCACTTCTGGTCGGCGGCGTGTCGCTGCTGATTCTTATAGCTTCAAAAAAACTAATGCCTAAGCTGCCGATGTCCCTGTTCGTTATGGTCGGGGGAGCTTTGCTCGGGTATTACGGCTTCGCGGACAAACATGGCATCGCAAAGCTTTCCGCCGTGGACCCGGGACTGCCTTCATGGAGCCTTCCGCATTTCGACAGAGGTCTGCTTTCGGACATAATTCCGCTGAGCATGACGGTCGCAATAGTTATTATGGCGGAAACTCTCCTTGCATCAAATAACCTTGCCCTGAAGAACGGCTACAAGCTCAATGAGAACCGCGAGATACTTGTCTACGGTCTTGGCAACCTCGCATCCGCTGCGACCGGCTGCTGTCCGGTCAACGGCTCTGTTTCGAGGAGTTCAATGGGTGAGCAGTACGGCGGAGCATCGCAGGTGATGTCGCTGACCGCATCCGTTGTCATGGCAGTGATACTGATGTTTTTCACCGGTGCGATAAAGTACCTGCCTGTGCCTGTGCTGACTGCAATAGTCATTTCGGCACTTCTCGGAGCAGTGGAATTTCACCTTGCAAAGCGGCTTTTCAGGCAGGACAAACGCGAGCTGCTTATATTCCTCGGAGCTTTCGCAGGCGTGCTTTTCTTCGGAACCGTCTACGGCGTTCTCATAGGAATGGTGCTTTCGTTCGCTGATGTTATAATCAATACCACCAACCCGAAGCGTTCGTTCCTCGGCGTTATCCCGGGACATGAGGGCTTCCACAGCCTTGAACGCAACACCTATTCCGTACCACTGAAAAATGCAGTTATTTACCGCTTTTCCGGCAATCTCTACTTTGCAAATATAAGGCTGTTCATCGCTGATATAGAGGGTGCAGTCAAAGAGGGGACTACCTGTGTGATCGTTGACTCCGGTGCGGTCTGCGGCATTGACATCACAGCAGCCGACCGTATAACTGCTCTTGACAAAGCACTGAAAAGCCAGGGGATAACTCTGTATTTTGCATCACATATCGGACAGCTCAACGACCGTTTCCGTCAGCTTGGGATAGGCTCATTCGTTGAGGAAGGGCGTTGCCGCCGGACGATACCCTCGGCGCTTGATGCTGCCGGCTTCATACCGCCATATGAGCTTGTAACAGGTCAGGCAGAGAGCAGGACTATGCCTTACGGAAATGCCGACAGACTGGAATTCGAGTGGGCGTTCGGGAAGGATTCCGATGAGCAGATGGAAAGGTATACTGAAAAATTGCTTGCTGATATAGGGTCAGGCAGTCGGTCTCAGCAGCTCCGTGATGTTATCAGGGCACGAGGTTCCTGGAGCGGAGTCAGTGAGCTCGACAGCGAGGAACTGCTCGAACATCTCCAGCTCCACCTGACCGAGATAGCGGAAAAACTCGGTATCCCAGAGATACAGGTAGAGGAGGAGATCGAGCGAAGGAAACTCCAGATAGCGAAGCTTATCGAGCAGCGCGACAGTGCGGCATTCCGCAGGATAAAGGAGCATTTTGCCGAATTTGAGAATTCCCTTAAGACTGATGATCCGCTGCTATACAATAATCTTATGGAGCACCGCAGCCAGGCTGTTGAACGCCTGCGGAACTCTGAGCCCGAGCTTGCCGGAATGATAGAAAAGCTCTACGGAAACGGGGAGGGCGTATGAAGATACTTATAGATGCGGATGGCTGTCCGGTTGTTGATATTGCGGTCAGAGCGGCAAAGCGATACGGACTTGAATGTACGATAATATGCGATACAGCGCACTCTATACAGCGTGAAGGCGCAGACACTATTATCGTTGACAAGGGCGCGGACAGTGCGGACTTCCGCCTTGTGAACCTTGTAAGCTCCGGCGATATCGTCATTACTCAGGACTACGGGCTTGCTGCAATGTGTCTTAGCAAATGCGCGGTTGTTCTCAACCAGGACGGAAAGCGGTACACTGAGGAGAATATCTCAGGATTGCTTGAATTCCGCGCAGTTTCAGCAAAAATTCGCAGAAGCGGCAGACGTACAAAGGGTATGCCCAAACGTACCGCTCAGCAGAACAAGGACTTTGAGAAGGCTCTGAACGAGCTGATAGTATAGTGTGTATCAACACGGCAGCTGCGGCTATTTCAGGTTCAAAATAGACCTATAAATGACAACAGCCCTCCGATTTTTCGGAGGGCTGGTCTGCGTAGTTTAGTCATTGAGATCTGATGATGAATTAACGTAATAGCTTTCATAGTAGCCGTTTCCGTAATAAGGCGATTTACCGTCTTCAATTCTGTCTGCCTTTTTGAACAGTCTTATTGCCGGAGCGAAAACAAATACGGCAGCGGCTGATATGTGCCTGCCGCTCCAACAAGCAAATATGAATAAGGATTTGAAAATGTAGAACAGCAGTAAGCCTATCGGTTTTATGATAATATTGTAGATTATCTCTCCTATAATCTCACCAATGATTTCAGCTAAAATGTCTCCTAACATAGCTTTCTCCTTTCGGTCGTGTTCACATTATGTGAACGCTCAGCGGATGTACTTGAAAAGCAGTTCTTTTCTGATATAGCGCCGATGATCGTTGTATCTCCAAGTTTTGCGTGCAGTCGGCAGGAACCAGCTCTCGGCTATCAGGTGGAACTTTAAAGGAGTAAAAGTCTCCTTGCTTAAATTGAATTCTGGGGAATCGGTCAATGGCTTTTCTACTACCGGTATGTCACCTTCCATATGCGCCACAAAGAAGTCGACTCCTAATGGATTACATAAAAGGAACTTGCCCGAATTCTCAATCTCCTCATACGACTCATCAACGATTTTCAGCCAGTGCTTGTTTGCGGCGAGAACATCAATAACGACGTCCAGAATCGGCTCTGCGCCGGACAAATGCTCGAAAGTCGCAGTCTTATTGATGCGGTCAATGGTGATCTGTGCGATGCATAGCTCGTCCTGTTCAGCCCACCACTGTATGGGATCATAAGGTATGAACTGTATTTTGCTGACAATGATGTCTCTGCCGGTTTTGGTCGGTTCTTTATTCATAATAACTCCGTTTCTCCCTCAAAACAGTGAGGGTGCTGATACGGTCGGGACTCACGTCCCTTGACAACTTCTATCAGGCACCCTCATTATTTCGGTATGAGCGGAATATTTCCGAATATACAAAAAGCGCCTGTTTGAAGGGCAGACGCAACAATCACGCTACAAAGCATTTTCAGCTTTGCAGGCATCGATATAGCAGTAAGTGTAATTGACCGTGCCCTGCATTAAGCGAGCTTACACTTACCATTGCCCTTCAAACATTCGCCACCTTTCATCTTAGATTACTCATAGTATATCATACTATACCGGAACTGTCAATGATAATTCTGTGAAAATCTGCTGATAATTATGCTTTGAGATAGATGGTCCGGCA
>JAFXSC010000008.1 GCA_017525915.1 Ruminococcus sp. | reverse complement strand
TACTCTCGTTGACGGTAAGTACACCCTCAAAGAGATCGCAGCTCCTAACGGCTACGAAAAGGCTACCGACATCGTATTCACTATTGAAGGCGGCAAGCTCATAAGCGTGGACGAAGTTCCTGCTGAGTCCGAAGATGTTGTAATGATCGACCAGACCGCCACAACAACTTCTACGACCACTACTACGACAACTACTACCACTACTTCGACTTCAACTACAACAACGACCACAACTTCAACCACAACAACTACCACTACAACAACCACTACGACAACTACAACCACGACAACTACAACTACAACGACGACTACGACCACTACTACGACAACAACAACTACTACCACGACCACTACTACAACCACAACTACTACAACCACAACTACTACCACAACAACTACTACCACCACGACCACTACTACGACAACAACTACTACAACCACAACGACAACTACTACCACGACAACTTCGACGACTACCACAACCGCTATCGTAAGCCGCGAAGATGATTCCACAACTACAACCACAGGTATCATCGGCTACGGCGATGACGAGTACCCCGATATTGAGATCTCCAAGAAGGACGTTCACGGCAAAGAACTCAGCGGCGCAGCTCTTACCCTTACAGGTAAGGACATCAGCGGGAACGATATCTTCTTCAGCATCGCAAACATCACCCTCGGCAACGGTGCAGAGCTCATCTCCACTGAGAACGGCAATTCGATCTCATGGCGCTCAGGCGATACCCCCACTGTTATCAAGGCTCTCGAAGACGGTACTTACACCCTTCACGAGACAGCCGCTCCAGAAGGCTATGAGGTCGCAACAGACATCACCTTCACTATCGAGAACGGTACAGTTACAGGTGATTCAACTGTCGTAACAAACGGCTCTGTCACAATGATCGACAACGACATCACAACAACTTCAACCACAACTACTACAACCACAACAACTACAACCGCCACCGTTACTGACGATTCACCTCAGACTGGCAATACCGGCGTCGGTACAGCGGCAGCAGTTCTCGTACTTGCAGCAGCAGCAGCATTTGTTGCACGCAGGAGAGACAATGAATAATATCAGCCGGCTGAGCTGACATTCTGGGCTGCGGATAACCTCCGCAGCCCTTTCATTAACAGAAAATTTACATATTTGACCGCTCGCAAACGCTTACTCAAACGTTATACTTATTGAAGGGAGGCAAAAGCGTGGCACTTGATATCAGCGAACACTACGACAAGATATACCGCTATTGCTTTGTCCGCGTCAGAAACAGGGAGCTTGCCGAGGATATCACTCAGGATGCCTTCCTGCGCTATATTGAACATCCGCAGTACCAAAGTGTTAATAAATCGCTGCAACTGCTGTACACCATTGCCGGCAACCTCTGCACTGACCATTTCCGCAAAAAACAATCCACCGAGCTTCCGGAAGACCTTCCGGAGGACAGCGACCTTGAAAGCTCAGTGCTTTCAAGCCTTACGCTCAAACAGGCTCTCGCAGACCTTCCCGATACTGACAGGGAGATGCTCCTGCTGCGCTATATGAACGATGTTCCGATCGGAGTAATTGCCGACCTTTTCGGTATATCGCGCTTTGCCGCAAGCAGGAAGCTTCGCCGTACTGTTACTGAACTTCGCGAAAAACTTGGAGAGGAGGAACAGATATGAAGATACGAAGGGATAGGCTTTCAGCTGCCTTCGGGATCCCCGAACCGCTGAAAAAGGACGATTTCCTTGCAGAATACTCAGAAAAACTGAATACTCCCGTCAAGCCGCGTCCTATAATCAGGACGATCCGCTACGCATCGGCAGGCATCTGTGCCGCGGCGGTTATACTCCTGTTCGCCAATATCCTCCGCACCTCGCCGCCGGACAAGGATTTTGCAGCCAGCAATGTCATAACCGAGGGCACGCACACCTCTGAGAGCGCCGCTGCTCACACTGATGATAAAGAGGGAACTCTCACCTCCCCAACAGAATCCGCAAGCTTCACTACTCCCGAAGAATCTACCTCAGCACCTGCCACGACCGAAGCTTCTTCGGAAAGCACCGCCAGCACTACAACTGCGGTCACTACCGCTGAGGTCTCCTCACAGACTTCAGCTTCAACCGTAAAACAGACCGAAAATACTACCTCAGCTGTTACAACGACTGTTGCTGCAACAACGGCGAAGATTACTCAGACTGCTCAGCTGACCACTACGCAAACAATCAGCACAATGAGCAGTGCAGTACAGCCGGTGATCACATTACCGTCAGGAAGGGACAGGACAGTAGTCCCCGACATAATAATCCTTCCTAATGATAAAGAAACTGGCGGGTCAGATACCAAGCCCCCGGCCGGAGTACAGCGTACAGAGCTTACCGATGACGAGCTCAGAGGCGGTCAGGCAGTAGGCGCAGCGGTGATCCGCAAATACTACACTATGGTGAACGGAATGCCGTATATTCAGGCTGATGTGTACATTTATGCCGCTTACAACGACGGCAGCATCGAAGTCGGCGACACAATATCGGTGTACTTCAGCGGCGGATACGTCAAGAACGAAGATGACATCATCAAGGCGTATACAGAGTTTGAACCGGAGATCGAAGATCAGTATGTTCTGTTCCTCAACAATTCCGGCAGCGGCTTCCCTGCTGACACCTTCACGCTCAGAAATCCTACTAATATATCGGTATTCATTTACACCGGTCACTCATACGAATCACCTCTGGCGCCAAACAGATGGATATCACCCAGAAAACTTGAATCGCTGCATTAAATTACAAAGGGGACGCTTAAGCGTCCCCTTTTTCTTACTGCAGACAAAAAGAGCGGACCTAAGTCCGCTCTTTATTATTACTGGTAACTTATATCTCGTTTACCTTTCTCTGCACATATGTTGTGTGGAGAACCTCATGAGCCTTGTGGCTGCCGGGCTTGCCGAAGAATTCCTCGTAAACCTGCTTGATAGCCGGGTTTTCATGAGACTGACGGAGAGGCATTGACTTGTCGAGGTCGTAGAGGACCTTAGCTCTCTCAGCTCTGATGTCAACGAAGTTTCTGATGCCCATTGCAACCTGAGGCTGACCGCCGCCGTTTACACAGCCGCCGGGACAAGCCATGATCTCGATGAACTGAGCATCGCATGAGCCGTCCTTGATGCTGTCAAGAACCTTTCTTGCATTGGAAAGTCCGCTTGCAACTTCAACATTTACCTTGAGATCGCCGACCTCATAGGTTGCCTTCTTGATGCCCTCTGTACCGCGAACCTCGGGAAGGTCTGTAACTGTCTGACCTGTGAGTGTGTGAACAGCTGTTCTGAGAGCAGCCTCCATAACACCACCGGTCGCACCGAAGATAACAGCTGCACCAGTGGAGATTCCGAGCGGATCGTCGAACTTCTCATCGGGAAGTGAATTGAAGAGGATACCTGCACGCTCGATCATTCTGCCGAGCTCACGGGTTGTGAGTGAGTAATCAACATCAGGTACGCCAGCTGCGCTCTGATCGGGTCTGCCGATCTCGAACTTCTTAGCAGTACAAGGCATGATAGATACCATAACGATGTTCTTGGGATCAATGCCCATCTTCTCAGCGTAGTATGTCTTGGCTGTTGCACCGAACATCTGCTGAGGGGACTTGCAGCTTGAAAGGTGGGGAAGGAGCTCAGGATAGTAGTGCTCACAGAACTTGACCCATCCGGGTGAGCACGAAGTGATGAGCGGGAGAACTCCGCCGTTCTGAACGCGCTCAACGAACTCGTTAGCTTCCTCCATGATAGTGAGGTCAGCAGCGAAATCGGTATCGAATACCTTATCGAAGCCGAGTCTTCTGAGAGCAGCAGCCATTTTGCCTTCAACATTAGTGCCGATCGGGTTGCCGAAGCACTCGCCGAGACCTGCACGAACAGCAGGAGCTGTCTGAACGAGAACGGTCTTCTCAGGATCAGCGATAGCTGCAAGAACTTCACTGATGTAGTCCTTCTCGGAAAGAGCACCGACAGGACATACAGCAATACACTGACCGCAGGATACGCAGCTTGTCTCGCCGAGGCCCATATCGAATGCAGAACCGATATATGTCTTGAATCCTCTCTCGTTAGCGCCGATTACGCCGATGCCCTGTGTCTTTGCACATACAGCAGTACATCTGCGGCAGAGGATACACTTGTTGTTGTCACGGTACATATGAGCAGCAGAATTGTCTACCTCATATGTATTCTTCTCACCGTCGTAAACGGTAGCGTCCTCAACGCCGTAGTCCTTGGCAAGCTTCTGGAGCTCGCAGTTACCGCTTCTTACGCAGGAGAGGCACTTTCTGTCGTGAGTTGAAAGAATGAGCTCAAGAGTTCTCTTTCTTGACTCGATCACCTTGGGTGAGCTTGTGAGGATCTCCATATTGTTTGAGCAGGGGTATACGCAGCCTGCAACAAGACGGAAGCCTCTGCCCTCGTTTACCTCGGTAACGCAGATACGGCAGGCGCCGATCTCGTTGATCTCTTTCATATAGCAAAGTGTAGGAATTTCAAAGCCAGCCATGTGAGCAGCTTCAAGAACAGTAGTGCCCTTGGGGACTTCTAATTCAACACCGTTGATTTTTACTGTAATATTTTCCATTACTATTCCTCCGCTTACTTCTTGATGATTGCCTTGAACTTACATGTTGCGATACAAGCGCCGCACTTTACGCACTTGTTCTTGTCGATCTCCATAGCGGCGAGCTTCTTGCCGGGAGCTATGTAATCAGTTCTTGTGATAGCGGAAGCAGGACACTGCTTAGCACACATACCGCAGCCGATACACTTATCCTTTTCGATCTCGAAGCTGAGGAGGTCCTTACATACGCCGGCAGGACACTTCTTGTCCACAACGTGAGCGAGGTATTCGTCCTTGAAGCATCTGAGTGTGGAGAGAACAGGGTTAGGAGCAGTCTGACCGAGACCGCAGAGAGAGTTTGCCTTGATGTGGTAAGCGAGCTTCTCGAGCTTGTCAAGATCCTCGAGAGTTCCCTTGCCCTTTGTGATCTTGTCAAGGATCTCCCACATTCTCTTGGTACCGATACGGCAGGGTGTACACTTACCGCAGGACTCGTCAACAGTGAATTCGAGGAAGAACTTGGCGATATCAACCATACAGTTATCCTCGTCCATAACGATAAGTCCGCCTGAACCCATCATTGAGCCGATACCGATGAGGTTATCGTAGTCGATCGGGATATCGAAGTTGGAAGCGTCGATACATCCGCCGGAAGGTCCGCCTGTCTGAGCAGCCTTGAACTTCTTGCCGTTCGGGATGCCGCCGCCGATCTCCTCGATAACTTCGCGGAGGGTAGTACCCATAGGAACTTCAACAAGACCGGTGTTCTTGATCTTGCCGCCGAGAGCGAATACCTTGGTACCCTTGGACTTCTCGGTACCCATAGATGCGAACCACTCTGCACCGTTGAGGATGATCTGGGGGATATTAGCGTAAGTCTCAACATTGTTGAGGATAGTAGGCTTCTGGAAAAGACCTTTTTCAGCAGGGAAAGGAGGTCTCGGACGGGGCTCACCGCGGTTGCCCTCGATAGAAGTCATAAGAGCTGTCTCCTCGCCGCATACGAAAGCACCGGCGCCGAGACGGAGGTCGATATCGAAGCAGAAGTCTGTTCCGAAGATGTTCTTGCCGAGCATACCAGCCTCACGAGCCTGCTTGATAGCGATGTTCAGACGCTCAACAGCGATCGGGTACTCAGCACGAACATAGATGTAGCCCTGAGTAGCGCCGATAGCGTAGCCTGCGATGGACATAGCTTCGAGTACAACGTGGGGATCGCCCTCGAGAACGGAACGGTCCATGAATGCACCCGGGTCGCCCTCGTCAGCGTTACAGCAAACGTACTTCTGGTCAGCGTTGGGAACGATATTTCTTGCAAGCTTCCACTTCATGCCTGTGGGGAAGCCGCCGCCGCCTCTTCCGCGGAGACCGGAATCGAGGATAGTCTGGATAACGTCCTCAGGAGTCATAGTTGTGAGCACCTTGCCGAGAGCCTGATAACCGTCTCTTCCTATGTACTCGTTGATATTCTCAGGATTGATAACACCGCAGTTTCTGAGAGCAACACGGTGCTGCTTCTTGTAGAATGAAGTGTCGTCGAGTGACTTGATCTCGTCGCCTGCAACAGTCTCCTCATAAAGGAATTCCTTGACAGGATTGCCGCCGAGAAGGTGCTCCTCAACGATGCGCGGGATCTCCTCTACCTTAACGCGGGAATAGAAAGAGCCCTCGGGATAAACGATCATGATAGGTCCGCGCTCACAGAGACCGAAGCAGCCTGTCTTTACGATCTGTACCTTGTCGGTGAGACCCTTGGCAGCGAGCTCCTCAGTGAGCTTCTCAATGATCTTGGGAGAGCCGGAAGAAGTACAGCCTGTACCTCCGCAGACAAGGACGTGTCTTTCGTATTTTGAAGCAGCATTGCCGTGGGTTCTGAGAGCTACCTCACCTGCCATGCTGTCTCTGATAACCTTGAGTTCTTCAAGAGTTTTCATATATTAACCTCCTAAGTGATATTGTATTCGATCAGGCGTATTTAGCAAGGATCTTATCTACCTCGTCAACAGTAAGACGACCGTAAACGTCCTCGTTTACTGTAAGAACGGGAGCAAGACCGCAAGCGCCGATGCAGCGGCAGGCGTCGAGGGAGAACTTTCCGTCGGGAGTGCACTCACCGCCGCCGATACCGAGCTTCTCCTGAAGCTTGTTGTAGATATCACCGGAGCCCTTAACATAGCAGGCTGTACCGAGACAGACTGAGATGGTATATTCACCCTTCGGATAGAGGGAGAACTGTGCATAGAAAGTAACAACGCCGTATATCTTTTCAAGCGGGATACCGGTATTGTCTGAGATGATCGCCTGGACCTCAATAGGGAGATAGCCGTAGATCTCCTGAGCTTTCTGGAGAATCGGCATCAGAGCACCCTGGTCGTTCTTCTTCTCATTGATGACCTTGAGAAGCTTTTCCTCCTGTTCAGGAGTACCCTTGAAGGGAACAGTTGATTTAGCTGAATTCATTAAATGGACCTCCTTGTTTTTAGCTGTGAAAAATGTAACAATGCCTCAGATGTCAAGTGCATATCACACCTCACATATCATAATGTATTATAACATATATGAAGCAAAATTTCCATATCTTATTTGACCTAAATGCTATGAAGTTTTTTGTGGATTTTTAACAGTTTTCACATATGTATTTTTTTGCTGAATGACAAAATTAGGCTAACCTTGGCTAACAAACAGGCATCAATGTTGTACAGGGGCAACAGCATCGGCATATATTTCCGTCTACGCCGTTATTTGTTATCTGTATATACTTATTTACTAAAAATTCACTTTTAAATATGCTCAGAAATCGTTGACAAAGCCGCATAATTACTGTATATTAGTTGTAACAGACTACGGGCATGAGCGTCCTGCACTGCGCTCCTGCACTCTGCTCCGGCTGCACTGTCCGGAGCATCACACGGAGGGATCATATGAATACGCCTAAAGACCCGGCAATTCTGCTTAGCTACATCAACACCAAGCTGCGCGACGAGTTTTCCGACCTCGGTGAGCTTTGCAGCAGTATTTGTGTTCCACGCGAGGATATAGAGGCAAAGCTGGCGTCAATAGGCTATTCCTATGACCCGGAGCAAAACCGATTCCGCTGAGCGGAAATAGGAAAGCGCTTTGCGCTACGGGAGGGAAACATGATAAATATTAAAAAGAGAGCGCTCTCAGCAGCTCTCACGGCAGTTCTCACTGCCAGTATGCTCCCGTTAGTGCCGGCTTATGCAGGCACCGACGGTGAGCAGGAAGCTTCCGCTACAAAGATAATTTTCAGCTATGAGAGCGAAGGAGCTACTGTCAAGCCTGACAAGGAAGGAAATGTTCCTGAGCTCAACGACCTCGAAGGTCTTCCCGGAGATTCGGTAAGACTTCCCGATCTGAAGCTTGTGAAGGAAGGCTTTACCTTCACCGGCTGGACACTTGACGGCGTCCGCGGATATGCCCCCGGCGAGGTAATGCAGTTCCTTGATACCGATGCTGAACTGAAGCCTGTATGGACCGACAAAAGCTCGGAGGTCACCTACACAGCTGAATATTACGTCAAATACGACGGCAAGCTCTACGGTGAAAAGGAAAAGCCTGCGTCCGTTACCGGTGCGCCCGGAACTCTCGTTGAGGTATCTCTCGTCGCCTATAACCGCGACGGTTACAAGCACCTCGGCTGGAAGCTTGACGGCGAAACAGAATTCATGGGCGAGCAACATTTCATAATGCCGGATCACGATGTCAAGCTCACTCCATGCTGGAAAAGGAACTATGACCTGATATACACCCCCGGAGACGTTGACAGAGTAATCGGTGCAACCGGTATGACATATGCCAAGACTGAAACGATCTCCACCGATCTTCAGGCAAGCGACCGCTTCTCACGCAGCGGCTTCGAGCTCACGGGCTGGCTCTGCGACTACGACGGAGAGATATACGAGCCGCTCGGACAATTCCTGATGCCTTCCTGCGATGTCACAATGACAGCTGTTTGGACTCCTATCAATTACAAACTTCTGTTTGACGAAGGCAGCACTTCCTTCAAGGTCCCCTGTACGACCGATGACTGCCTGACGATACCTGAGAACCGCTCCGAAAAGAACGGCTATACCTTCAGCGGCTGGAACTTTGACGGTAATATCTACCAGCCCGGTGATGAGTACAAGGTCGAGGGAAGGATCTCCGGCTTAGGATATCGCTTCGAGGCTGTCTGGACGAAAGACAGCGAATTTCCGGAGCTCCTCGGCGATGCAAACGGTGACAATGCAGTAAATCTTGCAGACGCAGTACGCATAATGCAGTCCGTCAGCAACCCGGACAAGTATATGCTTTGCGAACAGGCTGAAAAGAACGCAGATGTGGACGGTCTTTCAGGGGTAACTTACAGAGACGCTCTGTTTATTCAGCGCTATAAGCTCGGTATCACAGCTTCTCTCGGTGACGAGACTACCGATGCTGAATAATTTAATAATAAAAACTAAGACCGGTACTTATGTACCGGTCTTTTTATAACACTCCGACTCCTTCAAGCAAGAGCTTCAAACCCAGCAGAACGAGTATGGCACCGCCTGCAATTTCAGCTTTATTACCGAATTTTCCGCCGAATCTGTGACCTATGAACACTCCCGCGAGGGAAAGTGCAAAGGTTATCACACCGATCATCGTGACCGAGAGCACTATCCTTGCCTCGGCTGCTGCGAATACCAGTCCTACCGCAAGTGCATCAATGCTCGTTGCGATGGCAAGTACGGTCAGTTCACCGTAATTGAGCCGGTACTCCCCTGCTGCTTCATCTTCTTTCTCAGTCAGCGCCTCGAATATCATTTTTCCCCCGATGAACGCCAGAAGTCCGAAGGCTATCCAGTGATCGAACGCCTCTATCTCGTCCATGAAGCGGCTTCCGAGGAAGTAGCCTATAACCGGCATACCAGCCTGAAACCCTCCGAAAAACAGGGCAGTCATAAATGCGCCCCTGCGGTCTATCTTCTTCATGCTCAGTCCCTTGCAGACCGATACAGAAAACGCGTCCATAGCAAGACCTACGGACAGAAGGATTATCTCAAACAGATTCATTAGCAGTCACCCCGATTTCACATTATACAATATATTCGGGCAGAGGTCAAGCTATTACAGTTTTCGCGCCATAACATAGTCGTCCATGACAAAGCCGTTCCCGATATCAGTAACGACCGTATCCGTCACCTCAAATCCCTCGTGCCTGTAAACACCGATCGCACGGTCATTATGCCTGTTTACAGTAAGGTAAACGGAAGTTTTTCCGGCTTTCCGTGCTTCATCGAAAACACGCTCAAGCATCTCGGAAGCAATGCCCTGTCCGCGCTTGTCAGCCCTGAGATAGAGCTTGCTGAGGAAAAAGCGCTCGTCCGGCTCAGGCTTCACTCCTGTATATCCGCACAGCTCACCGTCATCGTATACCGAAAGATAGGTGTATCCCTGCTCCTCTATCTGCCTGCACATTGCGTCCAGTGACTGAAATTTATCCACCATGTAATCTATCTGAGCCTCAGTTATTATACCCGGAAAGCATTCGTGCCAAATCTCCTCCGCAAGCTCAGCAACCTTCCGGAGCTCCGGAAGATACTTCACCTTTTTTATCTCGACTGCCATATTATCCTCCAAAAACAAGGGGCAGCAAACGCTGCCCCGATGTAATTATTCTTCCTCAGGCATTTCCCAGTTGTGGTAAACGTTCTGAACGTCGTCATTATCCTCAAGGTGCTCAAGGAGAAGGTTCATCTTCTTGATGTGATCCTCGTCAGTGAGAGTTGTGTAGTTTGCCGGGATCATCTCGCTCTCAGCAGAGAGAACGTTGTAGCCCTTTGAAGCAAGTCCCTCACGGAGAGCATGAAGGTTCTCGGGAGCGCACTCGATCTCGACAGTCTCCTCGTTTACTTCAAGATCATCACCGCCGAACTCGAAAACATCGTCCATAACAGTGTCCTCGTCAAGGCCTGTGTTTTCAAGGATAACAATGCCCTTGCGGCTGAACATAAAGGAAACGCAGCCCATAGCGCCGAGGTTTCCGCCGAACTTGTCGAAGTAGTGGCGCACATCTCCGGCAGTTCTGTTGCGGTTGTCGGTAAGGCACTCAACGATAACAGCAACGCCGTTAGGACCGTATCCCTCGTATGTGATATTCTCGTAATTGTTCTTGTCCTCGCCGCCGGCAGCCTTCTTGATAACGCGCTCGATATTGTCGTTAGGCACGTTGTTGGCCTTAGCCTTTGCAATAAGGTCACGGAGTTTGCTGTTATTGTTGGGGTCGGGACCGCCCTCGCGTACTACGACAGTGATCTCTCTGCCGATCTTTGTGAAGATCTTACCCTTTACAGCATCAGTAGCTTCCTTCTTGCGCTTGATGTTGTTCCATTTTGAATGACCTGACATTGTTTAACACTCCTATCTGATTAATTATATATTTAGTAAAAAGTGAACAGTACCATAATTAGCATTACGGATCATAACGCTGCTCATTTACAATAAATCGTCTTATCTGCTTCGTTCTCATCGGGCTTCTCGAAAATCCCTGCGAATTTATCGGCAAGCCCCTTATCTATATAGTAAGCGCTGACCTCTCCAGCTTCCACAAGCCGGTTTCTCTCAGCAACGCGCTGCTCCCAGAGCTCATCTGATATGTCAAGATAGTGCAGCTCGCAGTCTATCCCGTGCTCACGGTAGAACTTCCTTGCGTACTCTCTTTCCGTCCGCGTCCAGAAGCCCCAGTCAAGAACTACATCAATACCGCTCCGGACGATTTCCAGAGACTTCCGGTAAAGATAATCCTCAGCGCGCTCAACATAAGTGTCGAGCATTTCACCTGCGCCCTCTGGGAATAACGCAAGGGTTATCTCGTCCACAGAGAGAATCACCGCACGGCGTTCCTCAGCTATTTTCAGCGCGTATGTGGATTTGCCGCTGCATATCCTTCCGCAGGTCATAATAACATCAGCCATCGGCAGCATCCCCCCCTGCGGAGGTCATAACTCCGAACAGTTCGTAGATGCGCTCATTCTGTCCCGTAAGGAACAGATAACCAAAAAGGCTCTCTATCGCGGTAGCACGGCGGTACTGCACCGCCTCGGCGTGCTTTGGCACGGTGTTTCCGGTGGCATTGCGTCCCCTTTTCAGGACGGCAAGCTCATGTTCGGTAAGCTTCTCTGCAAGAATGTCATACGCTGCCGACTGATACTCCGCGCAGACAAGCCTTATCTTTGCGGAATGGAGCTTTGCCACAGGCATATTCGCCTGTCTCAGAAGGTACTCCCTCACCAGCGTATCATAGACGCTGTCGCCGAGGAATGCAAGGCTCAGCGGACTGTAATTATTAGCCTCACGCTCGGTCAAATATTCTCTGTCCATATCAGTTCACGAAGTCGAACTCGAAGCCGTCGATATCGACCGTGTCGCCCTCCTGGATACCCATTTCCTCGAGCTTTGAGATGATGCCGCAGTTTATGAGGACACGCTGGAAATACTGGAGCGACGAATAGTCGTCCGGGTCAACGGTACGCATGATAGGCTGTATCCACGGTGCATCGACATAGTAGATGCCGTCCTCTACGCGGATATCGAACTTCTTTCCGACACCAAGCATATCGTCGAGCTCCTCCTGCGGAATGGGCTCTGCCTCGTATTCCTTGATAGGCGGAAGGGTGTCGAGCACCTCCGAGACCTTGTCCATAAGCTCGGCAGTCCCCTTTGTGGTAGCAGCTGAAATGCAGAAGAAAGGTATGCCCTTTGCCTCGATATAGCTGCGGAATTCCTGCACCTGCTCGTCAGTAGCCATATCCGACTTGTTCGCGGCGACAATTTGCGGACGGTCGGCAAGCTCCTCGTTGAACTTTGCAAGCTCGCGGTTTATGACCTCGAAATCCTCCTTCGGGTCGCGTCCCTCGATACCGGAAACATCAACGACATGGACGATAAGGCGGCAGCGTTCAACGTGGCGCAGGAACTCGTGTCCCAGACCGACGCCGTCACCTGCACCCTCGATAAGTCCGGGGATATCTGCCATTACGAATGACTTCTCCTCCCCCACTCTTACAACACCGAGAACGGGGGTGAGGGTCGTGAAGTGGTAGTTGGCTATCTTTGGCTTAGCCGCACTGACTACTGAAATTAGAGTTGACTTTCCGACATTCGGATAGCCTACCAGACCGACGTCTGCAAGGAGCTTGAGTTCGAGGGTTACCTCGAAAGCCTCGCCGGGATAACCGGGCTTTGCAAAACGCGGTATCTGTCTTGTTGAGGTGGCGAAGTGGACATTTCCCTTGCCGCCCTGACCGCCTCTTGCAAGTACCTTCGGCTCATCTGAGGACATATCAGCCATTATTCTTCCGGTATTTGCATCGCGGACGAGCGTGCCCCTCGGCACCTTCACGATAAGCGGCGGCGCACTCTTGCCGGTCATATTCCTGCCGGCGCCGTTCTCACCGCGTTCAGCGACGTATTTGCGCTTATATCTGAAATCGATCAGGGTCGAGAAATTATCATCGACCTGAAATACGACATCTCCGCCCCTGCCGCCGTCACCGCCGTCGGGACCGCCGGCTGCTACATATTTCTCGCGGTGGAACGATACTGCACCGTCACCGCCGTCGCCGGCCTTGATCTTAATTTTTGCCTGATCAACGAACATTTCCGACCTCCTGTATTTCTAAAGAAAAATCCCAAGCGGAGAGCTCGGGATTTATTGTCTGTAATGCGTGATTACTGCTCGATCTCGTAAACAGAGACCTTCTTGCGGTCACGGCCGTAGCGCTCGAACTTTACCTTACCGCTTACAGTTGCGAATAAAGTATCGTCAGAACCGATGCCTACACCCTCACCGGGATGAATGTGTGTACCTCTCTGGCGAACGATGATGTTGCCAGCCTTTACGAACTGACCGTCAGCTCTCTTGACGCCAAGTCTCTTAGCCTCAGAGTCACGGCCGTTCTTGGTAGAACCAACGCCCTTCTTGTGAGCGAAGAACTGAATACTAACCTTGATCATTGATTTACACCTCCGAAAATGAGATTCTGATAGTTCCCGGGTATTCACCGCGTATCATATCGAGCTGCTGAACGAGCATATCAACAACGGCATGAACTCTTTCGTCAGGCTGACGGGCTTTGCAGATCATGACATTGTCCTCTGCGCCTGCTTCAGCACTGATATGGAAGCCGTCCGTAATGATATTTGCAGCGAGCATACACGCCGAAGTGACCGCAGCGCAGACAATATCCTGTCCGCTTTCTGCAAAGCCTGCGTGACCTGTTACACGGAACCCGCGGTAATGATTTTCTGACTGATAGAACTCAGCTCGGATCATGCCTTGATAGCTTCGATCTTTACCTGAGTGTAAGGCTGTCTGTGACCCTGCTTCTTCTTCTCACCCTTCTTGGGCTTGTAGGTGAAAACAGTGATCTTCTTAGCCTTGCCGTTCTTAATAACCTTAGCTGAAACAGCTGCACCGTCAACATAGGGAGCGCCTACCTTGAGACCATCGTCTGCTCCGAGAGCAACGACCTTGTCGAAGGTAACTGTCTCGTCAGCCTCTGCTGCGAGCTTCTCGATGAAGATAACATCTCCCTCATTTACCTGATACTGCTTTCCGCCGGTTTCAATAACTGCGTACATTTGTGGCACCTGCCTTTTCAATAAACTCGCTGCTGCGGGGCGGACAGACGTCCGGCTTTATGCCCGTTTACAAGCGGCAATAATATTTTATCACAACGCTTTGCATTTGTCAAGCATTTTTTGGAATTTCCGCATATTTTTTTGTTCATATAAAGAAGGGAGCGCTCATGCGCTCCCCCTGTTATCATTTTTTCAGTTCTGCAAGACTGCTGAAGGCGTCATCAACGACCTTCTTGTCTGGTGCCTTGGTGAACGAGCTCACGATCGGCACGATAGCGATTGATAAGAGCATCGCAAACGCTCCTGCATTGATAGGTGAAAGAATGTTGAGCTTCCAGCCCATATCCTTTACAGAAGTCTTAAGACCGTCAAATGCGCTTATGTTCATGCTGAAAAGAACCATGTGCGTAAGGCTTATGCCAACACCGGTGATAAAGCTTGACCAGCAGGCAGCCTTAGAAGCCTTCTTCATGAACAGACCGTAGAGGTACGGTCCTAGGAACGCGCCGGAAAGTGCTCCCCACGAGTAGGACATGAGAGTGGAGATAGAAGCGTTCTTGTGGCTTGCGATGAGTACTGAAATGATAAGGAATACCGCGATGAATATACGCATCGTGAACATCTGCTTCTTGTCGTCGAAGTTCTTGAAGCGCGGCTTGATAAGGTCGTTTGTGAGAGTAGAGCTTGAAGTGAGAACGAGTGACGAAAGAGTTGACAGGGATGCCGAAAGTACAAGAACAACTATGAGTCCTATGAGGATATTCGGTATCGCCTGGTCAAGAAGTGCGGGGACCATCTTATCGTAGACAAGCTTGCCGTTGGAACCGCGTTCTATGACCTCTCTGCCGGTGCCGTCAGGAGCAGCTGTGCAGTAAAGTCTTACGAATCCGCCCAT
Organism: Ruminococcus sp.; assembly: GCA_017525915.1. GTDB lineage: Bacteria > Bacillota > Clostridia > Oscillospirales > Ruminococcaceae > Ruminococcus. Next base: position 129,942 of record JAFXSC010000008.1, on the reverse strand, counting down.
AAAGTACGAACCGCCTGCAACAACGAGGGCAAAAAGGGTCGAGATAGCAGCACCCTTCCTGATAGCCTGCTCGTCCTTGATGGCGTAGAACTTCTGCACCATCTGGGGAAGTCCCCATGTACCGAGAGATGTGAGTATCACAACGCCGAGAAGGTTTACCGGGTCCGGACCGAAAAGTGAACCGAGCGTATTGGTATCGCCGTTGTCGTCCTTGATAGCATTGAGCGCGTCGATACATTCGGAAAGACCGTTCTTTTCCTTGACTGTGAGTACAACGACAGTTGCGATGCCTATGAGCATGATTATACCCTGGAAGAAGTCATTGAGAGCTGTTGCCTTGTAGCCGCCGAGGGTAACATATACCGCCGAGAGCACAGCCATAGCCACGATGATTATAAGGTAGCCGTTGCTGCCGAGGTCGAATACCATTCCGAAAAGTCTCGAAAGTCCGTTGTATACCGATGCAGTGTAGGGAATGAGGAATATGAAGACTATCGCAGCGGAAGCTGTTTTAAGAGCCTTCGAGTCAAATCTGTGCTCAAAGAACTCAGGCATAGTCTTTGCACCGAGGTGATTGGACATCAGTCGTGACCTTCGTCCTATCAGGAAGAACGGTATAAGACTTCCGACTATTGCGTTGCCTATACCCACCCATGTTGCGGAAACGCCGTACATCCAGCCGAACTGTCCGGCATAGCCGATGAATACAACGGCTGAGAAGTAGGTGGTACCGTAGGAAAAAGCGGTCAGCCATGAACCGACGCTTCGTCCGCCGAGCATGAAATCCTCAGTGGACTTTGTGCGTCTTGAAGTGTAGAAACCTATCCCCACCATTATAATTATGTATATGGCGAGGATAACGAATGTTGCAGCCTGCCTGCCCATCGTATCTCTCCTTACCAGCTTACAGTGTTGAACCTGTAAAGCTTTAAATTATTAAAGTGATAAACCAATACATATTATACTACATTTTTATCTGCTTGTCAATACGTTCCCGGCAATTTTTCGCGAAAAAATCCTCCGGACATAAAGCCCGGAGGAATATTCTCAAAGATGCTTATGCAAGCTTTGTGGGGTCTACATGATAATTCTGAACGAGGTAATCGATGAATGAACCTGTGAAGTCATTCTGAACGTCAGCGCAGTACTTGAGTACAGCAGAAGCGTCCTTTGCATTGATGAAGCCGTCACGGTTTACATCGCAGATGAACATCTTCTCGTCGTCTATTGTAGCCTCACCCTTTTCGTAATCAGCAACGAGCTTGAGGATAGCAGAAGCGTCCTTTGCAGTGATCTTGCCGTCCTTGTCAGCATCGCCGACACCGCTGTACTTCGGAGGCTCGCCGTTTACCTTGATAGTACCGCCGACTGTTGACCAGCTCCATACGTCGGAGTTCTTGCCGCCCTTGAATATCTCAGCGCTTGCAAGGCCTACGTTATAAGTACCGCCGGGACAGTTTTCAGGAATCTGAACACTGAACTTGAATACTGTCTCGCCCTCTGTACCTGCAAGAGGATCGCTGTTCTTATCCATACAGATGAAGCTTGCCTGCATTGTGTCCTTGTTGTTCTCGATAGAAGCGTTGCCGTAAGCAGCACTTGTTGCACCGTAAGCAACGATAGTGAGCGGGCTGCCTATCTTGAACTTGACATCATATGAACCAACGGGACAGGAAGCACCCTTCTGGAGCTTGGCTTCAACAGTTACCTTCTGACCGGGATCAGCTTCGTACTGACCGAAATCGAGAACGATATCGCCGCTGCCGACAGGCTGGCTTGAAGTTACTGTGGTGGTGGTGGTGGTTGATGTGGTAGTTGTTGTGGAACCGCCGCCGCCTACATTGATAGTACCGCCGACTGTTGACCAGCTCCATACGTCGGAGTTCTTGCCGCCCTTGAATATCTCAGCGCTTGCAAGACCTACATTGTAGTTGCCTGCGGGACAGTTGTCAGGTATCTGAACGCTGAATTTGAATACTGCTTCGCCCTCTGTACCCATAAGAGGATCGCTGTTATAGTCCATGCAGATGAAGCTTGCCTGCATAGTGTCCTTGTTGGTCTCGATAGAAGCGCTGCCATAAGCGGCACTCGATGAACCGTAAGCAACGATAGAGAGCGGGCTGTCTATCTTGAACTTGACATCGTATGAACCAACAGGACAGGAAGCGCCCTTCTTGAGCTTGGCTTCAACCGTTACCTTGTCGCCGGGATTTGCATTGTACTGACCGAAATCAAGCACGATATCGCCTTCGGTCTGAGGAGCTCCGCTGCCTTCAACGGAAATTGTCATCTCATTAAGATTGAGGTTCGAGAGGCTGCCAATGTTGGCGTATCTTGCGTTGTCAGTCTCAAGCATAAGAGCTGCGTTGCCCTGTGAATCCTTGATGTAGTTGCAGAACTGGATCTTGTAATCTCCGGCAGATGTGCCCTTGGGGAAGGTAACGTCAAAAACGAATACCGGGTAATCATCAGACTTTGAACCAGTCCATGAATAGCCTCTCGGGAAGTTCTGACCGTAGCCGATGTAGTAGTTGTCAGCGCCAGCCTTAACCTGCTTGGAATCAACAGTAAGATTAAGTATTCCGGTGGGAGCGTAGTCGCCCATCTCATCGAGACCGGCAGCAAAAATGACTGCATTCTTTGTTGTTATCGACTCACCTTTAGCTGTCGTGATGGTCTTAGCTGTGTCGAAATAGGGCTTTGAGGGGTCGATGAGGTCAAACTTTACGTTCTTGACATCGGAGTTTGTTGAATTGACAGTGATCGGGATAGCAATTGTCTGTGTGTCAGCTGTACTCTCATCGAGGTAAACAGCACAAGGTATCTTTACATCTCCTGCGGAAATAGCATCAGCTGAGATGGTGACCTTGCTTCCCTGTGCAGCATATTCAGACCCGGACGCCTTGTAAGTGCCGATAGTAAGCGTCTTGGTCGCGTCCGCCGCGGACACTGAAGGAGCAATGCTGCATAGCATGGACGTTGCAGCCATACACAAAGATGTGGCTGCGGAGATAAATTTTTTCATGGTTTTCATTTCCTTTCATCATATAGTTACAGCCTGTGCTCAGGCCATATATTACTTTGATTATAACACATATAAAGACGTTTGTCATTAACTAATAATGAACAAGTTAAGATTTACATTCCAAATTTTTATAAACAATTTTGTGCATATCTAACAACAAGTGCTCCGGTATTATAATAATGGTATGCGCGTACTTGCAATTTGATTTCGTTTGTGGTAAAATAATACATATCATTTCACGGAGGTAATGTTTATGTTATCTGATATCGAGATCGCTCAGAACGCGAAAATGAAAAAGATCAGCGAGATCGCTGCTTCCCTCGGCATTGACGAGGACGACCTTGAGCCCTACGGTCACTATAAGGCAAAGCTCTCGGAAAAGCTCTACGCCAAGACCGCTTTCAGGGACGACGGAAAACTCATTCTCGTTACCGCTATAAATCCTACCCCAGCCGGTGAGGGAAAGACTACCGTAAGCGTCGGACTTGCTGAGGCTATGGGCAAAATAGGCAAAAAGGCAGTTCTTGCCCTCCGTGAACCTTCGCTCGGACCGGTATTCGGCATCAAGGGCGGTGCGGCAGGCGGCGGCTATGCACAGGTAGTCCCCATGGAGGACATAAACCTCCATTTCACGGGAGATATGCACGCTATCACCGCTGCGAACAACCTCCTCTGCGCCATGATTGACAATCACCTCCAGCAGGGCAATGAGCTCGGCATCGACCCGAGAAGGATACTGTTCAAGCGCTGCCTCGACATGAACGACCGCGCTCTCAGAAACGTTGTAGTGGGTCTCGGAGGAAAAGCCAACGGCGTACCGCGCGAGGACGGCTTCAATATAACAGTTGCCTCCGAGGTAATGGCTATCCTCTGCCTTGCCACCGATATCGCAGACCTGAAGGAAAGACTCGGCAATATCCTCGTTGCTTACACTTACAGCGGCGAGCCCGTGTTCGCAAGACAGACAGGCGCGTGCGGTGCTATGACTGCCCTCCTGAAGGACGCTCTCAAGCCAAATCTCGTGCAGACACTTGAAAACAATCCCGCCTTTATACACGGCGGACCGTTCGCAAATATCGCTCACGGCTGTAATTCCATACGCGCCACCAAGCTTGCGCTCAAGCTCGGTGACTACTGCATCACTGAGGCAGGCTTCGGCTCTGACCTCGGCGCTGAGAAATTCTTTGATATCAAATGCCGCTACGGCGGATTGAAGCCTGCCTGCGTAGTTCTTGTAGCCACGATTAGAGCACTCAAATACAACGGCGGCGTGCAGAAGGCTGACCTTGCAAAGGAAAATATGTGGGCTCTCGAAAAGGGCATAGTGAACCTCCAGACCCACATCGAGAATATGCACAAGTACCATGTACCGGTAGTCGTTGCGATAAACCGTTTCAGTACCGATACTGCCGACGAGATAAGCTTCGTCCAGAAATTCTGCTCAGATATGGGCGTAGAGGTCTCCATGTGCGAGGTATTCGCAAAGGGCGGTGAAGGCGGTAAGGAGCTTGCCGAAAAGGTTTGCGAGACCATAAAGTTCTGCTCCGGCAGCGCATCTGAATTCAGACCGCTTTACAGCACTTCCCTCCCCATAAAGGATAAGATAGAGACTATCGCAAGGGAAATATACCGCGCTGACGGAGTTGTCTACACGCCGCAGGCTGACAAGGCTATCCGCGAGATAGAGGGCATCGGCTTCCGTGATATCCCGGTATGTATCGCCAAAACTCAGTATTCCCTCTCGGACAATCCGGCTCTGCTCGGAAAGCCCAAGAACTTCAACATCACAGTCCGCGACGCGAGACTTTCCTCCGGCGCAGGCTTCGTGGTAATATACACAGGAGATATCCTCACAATGCCGGGACTCCCCAAGGCTCCCTCTGCGCTGAATATCGACTGCGACAACAACGGCTGTATCTCGGGACTTTTCTGATATGATAAGAATTGTTACCCATTCCCCGGAGGAGAGCATAGCCGCTGCCGAAAAGCTCGGAAGGCTCCTCCGTCCCGGAGACATGATAGCCTACAAGGGCGGGCTCGGTGCAGGAAAAACCACCTTCACGCGCGGCATAGCGATAGGCATGGGACTTGCAGACAATGTCTCCTCCCCCACCTTTGCGCTGGTCAACGAGTACCGCGGCAGGGACATCACACTCTACCACTTCGATATGTACCGCATTGCGGACGAGGAAGGTCTGGAGTCCACAGGCTTCTATGACTACCCCTTCGATGAGAACGTCGCGGCGGTCGAGTGGTCGGAGAATATCGCGGAATTTCTCCCGAAGGACACCATTTACATCACGATAAACACGCTCGGAGAGCTTGAACGTGAGATAATTATTGAGGACGGTGACAGATTTGCTGATACTTGGCATTGACACCTCAGGAAAGACCGCTTCTGCGGCGCTTTTCGACACAGAGACCGAGGTATTCCTCGCACAGAGCGCTCTCTACACCCAGAAGACGCACTCACAGGTGATAATGCCTATGGTGAAGGATATCATCGCTCAGTCCGGGAAGGCAATGGCGGATATCGGAACGGTCGCTGTGGCAAACGGTCCCGGCTCCTACACGGGGCTGAGGATAGGAGTTGCCGCAGTGAAGGCGCTTGCCTTCGGACTTGATATCAAGTGCTGCGGAGTATCTACACTGCTTGGGCTTGCCTGCAATAACATCGCGCACAAGGGCGATATCTGTGCCGTTATGAACGCAAGAGGCGATCTTGTGTACAACTGCCTTTACAGGAGCGACGGCTATGCGGTAGAACCACTGACTGAAGAAAGGCTCATCTCACGCGATGAGCTTGCACAGGAGCTTGCCATGAACGGCAGAGAGGTGCTTCTCTGCGGCGACGGTGCAGGTGACTTCTTCACGGCATACAGCTCACCGATGTTCACAATAGCGCCGCCGTACGCGAGATTGCAGAACGCGGCAGGAATATGCCTTGCCGGAGCTTCTCTGAAGGCGGTAACGCCCGATGAGCTGGAGGTCAGCTACCTCCAGAAGGTAAAGGCTGAAAAGGATTTGGAGCTAAGAACTCAGAATGTAGTCAGTGATTAGTGCATAGTGCTTAGTTGTTGTATCGCCAGCGGCGATGATAATTCAGATCCGTCCCGAAGGGACACCACTATTCGGAATTCCGCATTCTGAATTCCGAATTAAATAATTATGAATTATGCATTATGAATTATATTAGGAACGGAGAAAGAAAATATGATAGCAATAGGCTGTGACCACGCTGGAGTGGAACTCAAAAAGGCTGTTATAGCCGCACTGGAGGAAAAGGGCTTCAAGCTCATGGATATGGGCACCGACGGTGAGCCCTGCGACTACCCTGATATGGCTGAAAAGGTATGCAGGGAAGTCACCTCCGGAAACTGTGAAAAGGGCATACTCATCTGCGGCACCGGCATCGGTATGTCGATGGCTGCAAACAAGATAAAGGGCATAAGGGCTGCGCTTTGCTCGGACTCCTTCTCGACGAAGTTCACACGTCTGCACAACGACGCGAACGTTATGTGCATGGGCGCAAGGACTCTCGGTCCGGGACTTGCCTGCGAGCTTGCTGAGATATTCCTCACGACAGGCTTTGAGGGCGGACGCCACCAGCGCCGCGTTGACCTTATAACCGCGCTCGAAAGCAAGTGAGCAGCTTTGAGACCGACCGGCTGATATGCCGTCCCTTCAATGACAGCGACGCGGAGGATATGCTCCGGAACTGGGCTGCCGACCCGGATATACAGACGGAGTACGGTGAACCGGTATACACTGACATCAATCAGGTCAGAGAGCTTCTCAGGGACTACACACAGGGTGAAAAGTCACGTTACCGCTGGGCTGTCGTTGAGAAGCTTAGCGGAGAGAATATCGGACAGATAGCCTTCTGCAAACACTGGGAGAACTGCCGTACCGCAGAGATCGAATACTGCATCGGCAGACGCTTCTGGGGCAGAGGCTACGCCGGAGAAGCTCTGGCGGCACTTATCCGGTATACCTTTGAGAATACGGACTTTGAGCGCCTTGAAGCCTACCACAGGGCTGAGAATACAAAGTCCGGGCGCGTACTTGAAAAGTCCGCTATGCACAGGACAGATACAGTGCAGCGCTTCGTCAGGGAGGGCATAACTCCCGAGGGCGAGGTCTGCTACTGCATTACTATATCTGAATACAATAATGAAAGGAGTTGTTGATATGGGAGAGTTACATATTATTGATCACCCCCTCGTTCAGCACAAGATCACACTTTTAAGAGACAAGAACACAGGCACCAAGGAATTCCGCGAGCTCGTATCCGAGATAGCTATGTTCATCTGCTATGAGGCTACCCGAGACCTTCCGCTCAAGGAGATCGAGATGGAGACCCCTCTCGCCGTTGCGAAGGCTAAGATAATCTCCGGCAGAAAGCTTGCATTCATACCGATACTCCGCGCCGGTCTCGGCATGGTAGAGGGCGTCACTCAGCTCGTGCCAGCAGCCAAGATAGGTCATATCGGCATATTCCGCGACCCCGACACACAGGTGCCGGTCAAGTATTATTCAAAGATGCCGGAGGATATCTCCGAGCGCGATGCTATCATCATCGACCCCATGCTCGCAACAGGCAATTCCGCCGTTGCAGCTATAACCGAGCTGAAAAGTCTCGGCGTAAAGCATATCAAGTTCATGTGTATCATCTGCTCGCCCGAGGGAGTTGAGGCTATAAAGACCGCACACCCGGACGTTGAGATATACGCAGGCGTCATGGATCAGGGATTAAATGAGGATAATTATATCATTCCCGGTGTCGGTGACGCAGGAGACCGTATCTTCGGAACAAAGTAAGCTTATGGGGACGGACAGTATCCGTCCCCTTGTGTTTTAATGAAGGAAATAATTTAAGGAAGTGATACCAATGGCAAACATAATAGAAATAAAGAACATCACCAAGGAATTCAAGGTACTCAACCGCCGCGAGGGTCTTATCGGAAGCTTCAAGGACCTCTTCTCGCGCAACTACAAGACAGTCCGCGCCGTTGACAACATCAGCATGACGGTCGGACAGGGCGAGATAGTAGGCTACCTCGGACCTAACGGCGCAGGCAAATCCACCACTATCAAGATGATGACCGGCGTTCTCGAACCGACCTCCGGAGAGATACTCGTCGGCGGCAATGTCCCCTACAAGAACCGCACCAAAAACGCTCAGGAGATAGGCGTTGTATTCGGTCAGCGCTCACAGCTCTGGTGGGCTCTCCCCCTCATCGAGTCTTTCAAGATACTCCGCGATATCTACCAGATACCCGAGCAGAACTACAAGTCCATGCTGGAGCTTTACCAGTCGCTCGTGGATATAGAACCGCTCCTCCACAAGCCCGTAAGGCAGATGTCGCTCGGTCAGCGTACCCTCAGCGACATACTCGCGGCATTCCTCCACGACCCGAAGATAGTCTTTCTCGATGAGCCTACGATAGGTCTGGACGTTTCGATGAAATCGAAGATAAGAACGCTTATCCACGCCCTCAACAAGGAGAAGAACACTACCGTTATACTCACCACTCACGACATGGGCGACGTTGACGCTCTCTGCCGCCGCATTGTAATAATCGACAAGGGCAAGATGCTCTACGACAACGATATCGAGCACCTCAAGGGCTTCTTCGGCTCATACCGCACGCTCAAGATAAGAGTTGACGGCGACCTCAAGGAGCAGTCCGGCGTGATACAGGGAGAGCTTCCCGATATGAAGGTATCGGCGGACGATGAGTGGATATCCGTGCTTGTTGACGAGGACAAGGCCAAGGTCATCGACGTTCTCGGTCAGATACAGAAGTCCCGCAGCGTCCGTGACATGAAGCTTGAAGAAATATCGACCGAGGAGGTCATCAGGAAGATATATGAGGAGGGTGTGAAATGAAGCTGAAAAAGTATCTCACTCTCACCCGTGCAGGCATCATCGAAGCATTGCAGTTCAGACTGTCGGCATTCATAATGGTGGTCGGCAACCTCTCCTACCTGATAGTCATATACTTCCTCTGGAAAGCCATATACGCCTCGTCCGGCACTGATATCGTGAACGGCATGACCTTCAACGACACGCTCATCTACCTTGTGCTCGCAACGGCTCTGTTCGGCTTCATGGAGATGTATACCGTCTGGGAAATGGGAAGGGCGATACAGTCCGGAAAGGTCGTTCTCGACCTGATAAAGCCTATGGACATCAGGCGCTACCTGTTCTGGTGCTATTCGGGAAATTTCGTTGTGAACTTCTTCTTCACGTTTCTCCCGACCTTCATAGCGGTCTGTATCATAACGAACGGGGCTGTTCCCGTGGGACTTAACCTCGTATACTTCGCGGTATCGGTCGTAATGGCGATACTCATAAATTACAGCATAGACTTTTTCACAGGCACTATCTGCGTCTACACGGAGTCTATATGGGGAGTAAACATAATGAAGCAGGTCATAGTCCTTCTGCTCTCGGGCGCGACTATACCGCTCGCGTTCTTCCCGGATGGACTGCGTACAGTGGTGGAAAAGCTGCCGTTCGCATCAATATACAACGCTCCGCTCACGCTTCTGCTTGACAGTTCGCCGAACAGTGACACGCTGCTTGAAACTCTCGGAATGCAGTTTATCTGGTGCGTGAGCATGACGATGATCAGCAGGCTGTTCTGGAAGGTCTCGCTGAGAAAAATAACCGTAAACGGAGGCTGAGCCATGAAAAGAAAGAGTTTACGCTTTTACTTCCGCATCTACCGGAAGATACTCGCGCAGGACATCAAGAGCAAGATGAGCTACCGCGCAGACTTCATCATATCCACAATAGGAATGATATTCACCAATGTTGCTGGCTTTATAAGCTTCTGGATACTGTTCCGGAGGTTCCCCTCGATAAACGGCTGGAGCTACCACGAGATGCTGTTCCTTTACGGCTTCTCGCTCGTTTCGCTGACACCGGTGCAGTGCCTTTTCGACAACAACTGGAGCCTGCGGCAGTACGTCTACACGGGCGACTTCATAAAATACTGCTTCCGCCCGATAAACCTGTTCTTCTACTTCCAGTCGGAAGTGTTCGACATCAAGGGACTCGGACAGTTCGCCTTCGGCATAGGCACTCTCGTCTACTCCTGGAACAAGATAGGTCTGGACTTCACGCCGCTCATACTGCTTAAAGTCATAGTCTTCCTGATAACCGCCTCGCTCATAATGATAGCACTCCAGAACGCTGCGGCGGCGACCTGCTTCTGGATACAGAACTCGTTCTACGTTCTCGATCTGGTGTACAGGTTCAGGGACTATGCGAAGTACCCGATAACTATATTCAATCCCGTGTTCAAGTTCATATTCACATTTGTGATACCGATAGCGTTCATAGCTTACTATCCGAGCCTTGTGATACTGCGTCCGGACGATATACCGCTGCTTTCGTGGCTGTCGCCGCTGTTCGGACTGGTGTTCTTCTGGCTGAGCTACAAATTCTGGATGCACGGTGCTCTCAAATACAACGGAACAGGGTCATAAGCGGTGAGCCACCGCTGGCTTCCACGCTGCCGCCCGCAAGCTCGCTCTGTTTGTGCAGACCGGAAGTTTGCTTTTGCCCGAAGGCGAGACAAGATCATGTCTGAGCCCGAGTGGTATACCGCTTAAGATCAAAAGCGATACGCTCACGGCAGTATACACATAACCTTATACAACAGAAAGGGACGGCTTATGCCGTCCTTTTTTCAGTGATCAGTGCTCAGAACTAAGAGCTCTGAACTACTCTCTGATTACTAATTACTAAGCGTCTTCGCCTGGGAATACAAGTCCCCACTGTCTGCGGCATTCGTCCATTATACGCATGACTGCAAGGGTACTGCTGTGCGGAACGAGAGGACTTTCCAGCCTGCCCTCGCGTATACAGCCCTGCGCTTCGCTTATCTCGTAAGTATAGCCGTTTATGCCTTCCGGCTCGGAAAATTCATCGATGCACCTGCCTGAACCGTCAACAAGTGTGACCTCCCCCGAACAGAAGAAGCAGTTCCCGAACAGAATGCTCCCGGCAGAACCGTGTATCGCAGCGGCATTGTCGAGCTGACGTTCAAAGCCGCATTCAGACTTTGCAAAGGCACCTCCGGGATATCTGAGCGTGACCGAATTGCTGAAGTCTATACCTTCCCTGATATCGGCAGACGAGACCGTTTTCACTGGAGCTCCTCCGAGGATATCAGCAAAGAGCGTGAGCGGATAAACGGTAAGGTCAAGAAGCGCACCGCCGCCGCAGTCGGGACGGAAAAGCCTGTCTCCGGGACTGTACGGTACATGATTGCTGAAATCAGCCGTGACCGAGAGTACATCGCCTATCCTGCCGGAGCTGACCCATTCCCTCGCTCTGAGGTAGAAGGGACGGCATTTCATCCACATTGCTTCCATGAAGAAAAGTCCCCTGCTTTTTGCGAGAGCGAGAAGTTCTTCAAGCTGGACAGTGTTGAGAGTTACGGATTTTTCGCAGAGAACGTTCTTCCCGGCGTTAAGGCAGAGCATGGCGTCATGATAGTGTGAAGCCATTGGCGTGGCGATATAAACTATGTCCACATCGCTGTCGGAGACGAGCTCCTCATAGCTCCCGTAAGCCTTTTCAAAGCCGTATTCTGCGGCAAAAGCCTCCGCTTTTTCAATGCTGCGCGAGGCAGCTGCAAACAGTTCCGCACCTTCGGTTTCCCTCAGTGCGGCTGCAAAAGTATTGGCTATGCGTCCCGTACCGAGAACGCCCCATTTCACCTTATCCATAGCTTATTCAAACAGCGGCGTTGAGAAATAACGCTCGGCTGTGTCGGGAAGTATAGTCACAACGGTCTTACCCTCGCCGAGCTTTTCGGCAAGAGCAAGGGCAGCGGCAACGTTCGTACCGCTCGATATGCCGCACATTATGCCCTCCAGCGCGGCAAGCATCTTGGCGGTAGAGATAGCGTCCTCGTCAGTGACTATATGTATGTGGTCGTAGATGTTCTTGTTGAGGATAGGGGGAACGATACCGTCCCCGATGCCCATTTGCAGGTGAGTACCGATAGTACCTCCGGCAAGTATAGCGGCGTGCTCAGGCTCAACAGCCCATATCTCCATGTGAGGATTGTGCTCCTTCAGGGTCTCACCGATGCCGGTGATAGTGCCGCCTGTGCCTATTCCTGAGCAGAAGCCGTCAATGGGACAGCCAGCCTGTTCAAGTATTTCGAGGGCAGTATGCTCCTTGTGAGCGAGGGTATTGTTGATGTTCTCGAACTGCTGGGGAACGAATACCTTCGGGTCGGCAGCAGCCATTTCAAGGGCGGTATCAAGGCATTTCTGGATACACTTGCCGATATCGCCGTCATCGTGGATAAGGATAACGTCCGCGCCGTAGTGTTCAACGAGCTTTCTGCGCTCCTCACTTACGGAGTCCGGCATGATTATAACGGTCTTGTAACCTCTTACCGCGCCGACGAGTGCGAGACCTATGCCCTGATTTCCGCTGGTAGGTTCAACTATTATCGTATCGGGAGTTATCCTTCCCTCCTTCTCAGCCTTGAGTATCATATTGTAGGCGGTGCGTGTCTTTATCGAGCCGCCGACGTTAAGTCCCTCGAACTTGACGAGTATCTGTGCGCTTCCGGGCTTGTTCATGCGGCTGAGCCTTATCATGGGGGTATTTCCCATTGCTTCGAGAATATTATTGTATATCATCATTCTGCTCCGTTCGTCATTTAATATCTGTATTATATCACACTTCTTCCAGAATTGCAACCATGTTTTGAATTAGTGATCAGTGTTCACTGCTTGCTGAGTTCTGAATTGCCGACAGCATGAATATAATGAGAGTAAAGGAAATACTAATGAGGTGAGATATATGAAACGCCGAAGCAATTCCGCGCTCCGCACTCTTTTCCGGACAACCGCCCTCCTGCTCACGCCCTCGCTCATCGCCGCATCAGCAAGCGGCATCGACTGGCTCTCCAATGGAAGGAAGTCCCCGGAACTAAGTGAAGAACGTTCCCCTGCCGCATCTGCATATGCTGGAAGCTCCGGTCAGGTCATAAACTCCGGCAGCGAGCTTTCCGGCAGTCTGATACTTTCCGAGGGCTACGGTATATCCGATGAAGCCGCAGACGAGCCCTTCGGCGTGAGGCTTGTCTCTCCACTCGCCATGACCAACCCTTCACCGGGTGACAAGCCCTATCCGACCTCATGGGGAACCGGCGGCAGCGTTGTCCGGACGACCTATGCGCCGTACTCCGGAGACACCTTCTTCGACCTTAAAAAAGGCGGTCAGGTCAACAACAAGACCGCTGTCCCAAACAACGAGCTCATCGCGGTTTCGGGTTCGCTTCCCTGCTTCACCGTGACCGATACCGCCGAGCCGCAGGTGCTCATATACCATACCCACACCTGCGAGAGCTTCGAGCCATGCGTCCGCGATGAGTACGACCCTGCCTTCAACTACCGCACCACCGATGATACAAAGAATGTCGTAATGGTCGGCGATGCCATTCAGGCAGAGCTTGAAGCGCAGGATATAGGCGTTATACACGTCAGGACGGTCCACGACTACCCCTCCTACAACGGTGCCTACGACCGCAGCCGTGAGACGATAGTTCCAATCCTTGAGAAATATCCCTCGATAAAGGTAGTCCTCGATATCCACAGGGACGCTATCTCCGGAGACGGCGTCATCTATCAGCCCTTTGTCAGCGTGAACGGCAGGGAGGCGGCACAGGTAATGATAATCTCCGGCTGTGATGACGGTACTCTCGGTATGCCCTCATATATGAAGAACTTCCGGTTCGCCTGTGCTCTCCAGCAGCAGCTCGAGGGAGATACGCCGGGACTTACGCGCCCGGTGCTTTTTGATTACCGCAAGTATAATCAGGACCTCACGACCGGCAGCCTTCTCATTGAGGTAGGCTCTCACGGCAATACCCTCGAACAGGTGCAGTATTCCGGTCAGCTCATAGGACGCTCTCTCGGCAGGCTCCTGAATTCCATGAAGAATGAAAGAAAGGGATAGCAATGCACAAAAGAAAAAAAGCCGCTGCGGGCATGGTACTTGCGTACCTGATACTCTCAGCGGGCATATGGCTGTTTATTGATTCATATTCAAGCTTTCGCAGAAGAATGACCGGCGAGGATACAGCTCCGGCAGGTCTTACGCTCAATGCCGGCAGTGCCTCAGTCAGCGTGCTCAGCAGCGGTGCGGAGATAGACCTCTCCCCCTTCGCCCCGGAAAGCCGGCTTTACTGTGCCGCCTATATACTGGCTCCCGACGAGCTCAGGGCGGCTTCACTGGTCATATCACTTTGCAGCAGATTTTGACCTTACAGTGCTGTAAAAAGTATTCAGCTCGCCCGAATAGATGAGCGATGCACCGGGAAAGCTCCGGAAATCGTCCGGCTTGTAGAGACAGAAGGGCTTATCGAGGTGAATGCCGATCTTGTCCATAGTATAGGCTACAAACTGGGAGCAGAGGAACTTTTTCTTTCTGCTCCATTCTATATCAAGGTATACGGTCAGCAGACCGAGTATATTATACGAGTAGACGTTCCTGTTGTCCGAGAAATGGCGAATAATGCGGTAATAGTTCTCCTTCTGCTCGCGAGTGACCTGAATGCGGTATATCTCGCAGGGAATGGTGCCGAAGTTACCGAGGGTACCCTCACCGACGGTCTCCCTGTTGAAGGTCGCAGGAAGCGGAAAGCGGCGGTAGGTGCGGCAGAAGCTGTACATCTCAGAAAGGGTCACGTCGCCCGAAAGTGAAACGTGGTTGAACGGCTTTTTGGTGACGAACCTGAAAAAGCTTGCAGGTCTTGTACCGGTCTGAGCCATTACAATATATATATAATCAGTCAGAGCGCTTCCTCCTTTCAATATATATCAAGTAATTATAACATATTTCCGGAAGCAATTCAAGGGCTTTCTGATTTTTTTCAATCTTTTAGCAGTTTGGAGTGAGCAGCGCAGGTGAAGGCGTCTCCTGCAATTGTAAATCCGTCCGCGTAAGCTGGCACCGCAGCTAAACACTAAGCACTTAATTATGAATAAAAAAACAAGAGCGCCCTTGCGGAACGCTCTTATTTTCAACATCAGATCAGTTTGCTCTCTCAACCTTACCTGAACGAAGGCACCTTGAGCAAGCGTAGATATGACAAGGAGTACCCTTGACGATAGCCTTGACACGCTTTACATTGGGCTTCCATGTTCTGTTAGTCCTTCTGTGAGAGTGGGAAACCTTGATACCGAAGGTCATTCCCTTTCCGCAGATATCACATTTTGCCATCAGGCTGCACCTCCTTAAATTGCTTGTGAAAAAATACAACATGATTATTCTATCATAAATCTCAGAAAAATGCAAGCCTTTTTTTAAAAAAATCCAAAAAAATTTTTTGCGGCATTAATTTTTCATTATTTACTTGAAAAATCCGGATGAATGTAGTATAATATAATTTGTATTACTGTGCGATGCCGCAGATTGAAAGGATCACTATGGATATAGAAGTATTATTAAAATATTTTGCAAGGGCAATGACACTTCTGCTTGTCCTCCCTCTCCATGAAGCCGCCCACGCAGTCGTTGCAAAGGCTTTCGGAGACAGGACCTCCGACGACAGGATTTCGCTCAATCCCTTCATACACCTCGATCCGCTCGGTTCTGTACTCATGCTGCTCACCGGCTTCGGCTGGGCAAAGCCTGTTCATGTGGAAGCGAGAAATATGAGGAACCCCCGTGCAGGCATGGCTCTGACTGCGCTTGCCGGTCCGGTCTCCAACCTCATTGCCGCTTTCGCCGCCGGTCTCGTCAAGGCATGGATACTCTCCACCGAAAAGGGACTCACAGCGGTCTACGATTATTATATCTTCAATAAGGTGTCCATGCTCTACTGCGTCTACCTCCTCATGGAATTCCTCATGCTGGTGAATATCGGCCTTGCCGTGTTCAACCTCATACCGATTCCTCCGCTCGACGGCTTCGGTGTGCTCAATTACTTTCTCAGCTACAGGCAGAAGCAGTGGGTAAATGCCCATTTTCAGGAAATACAGATGGGCTTCCTCGCTTTCATCATAATACTCAACCTCGATATAATCCCCGACAGCGTTAATCCGCTGTATCTCGCAAGAAACGGCATATATGACCTGATGTGGGACGACCTCCTCTACAAGATACCTTCCAAGAAGTGGGGCTGGGGATAATGCAGTCCATATCATTCAAGCTCGAGGTCTTCGAGGGTCCCCTCGACCTCCTTCTGAGCCTTATTTCCAAGCATAAGCTCAATATCTGCGACATCGAGATATCCAAGCTCCTCGAACAGTACCTTTTATATATGGACGAGGCAAGGCAGCAGGATCTTGAACTCGCAGGCGAATTCCTCGAAATGGCGGCAAGGCTCATCTACATCAAGACAGCCTCCCTCCTGCCTCAGCCCGAGGAAGCCGAGCAGATGAAAAAAGAACTTGAGGGTGCACTCATTGAGTATTCCCTCTGCAAGCTCGCCGCCGCAAAACTCGCACAGAGCTTCTGCGGTTCCGATATATTCGTCCGCAAGCCAATGAAGATAAAGGCGGACATGACCTACTCGCTCATTCACGAGCCCCAGCGCCTTGCCGAAGCTTACAGCGTCATATCGCAGAAGGCTATACGCAGCGAGGTATCGAAGCAGCGCGTTGAGAGCAAGATAAATTCCGTGGTCAAGCGAAGGATAGTCTCCGTTATGACTAAGGTCGTCCATATCCTCCGCGAGCTCTATTCAAACGGTGAGGTCTGCATGGACAGCCTTTATGACGGCGTTACCGACCGCTCGGCAAGAGTTGCGACATTTCTGGCAGTCCTCGAACTCACCCGTCACGGGCGCATAACCATAAGCGAGGACAATATGAAGATATTCTTCAAGGGAAGAAAGAACGGAGTGAAAAAGACTTGGAGATCAAAGAGAAGCTCGGCGCAATAGAAGCTATACTTTTCGCAAGCGGCGAGCCGGTCGAGATTTACCGTCTCTCAGAAGCGAGCGGTGTCGATATCGGTACTCTCCCCTCGATGATAAGGCTGCTCTGCGACCGCTATGACGACTGCGGCAGCGGCATCACCATAAAGAAGCTCGACAGCTCATACCAGATGTGTACGCGGAACGAATTCGCTCCGCAGATAAGGGCTGCCCTCGAAACAAAGCGCAATACGCCGCTGTCTCCGGCAGCTATGGAAGCGCTCACCATAATCGCCTACAATCAGCCCGTCTCGAAGGGCTTCGTTGAAAACGTCAGGGGCATCGACAGCTCGTCTGTCATAAATAACCTTGTGGAAAAAGGGCTCGTGGAAGAAGCAGGAAGGCTCGATGTTCCCGGAAAGCCCATTGTATACCGCACTACTGCGGTGTTTCTCAGGAGCTTCGGGCTCAGCTCGATAGCGGAGCTCCCTCCCCTTCCGGACAAGCAGCTCACCCTTGAAGAAGGGCTTGCCGATGCGGAAGATAACGATAACGCCTGAAGAAAGGAGCGGCAGGAATGATCGTACTGAAAATACTGCTTTGGATTTTCCTTGTTATACTCGGACTGATAGTGCTCATATGCGCCGTGCCTGCCGATGTGGACTTCGGCTACGTTGACGGCAAGCTGAGCTATAAAATAAAGCTCTGGTTCTTCGACCTTATGGACTCGTCGCACAACGGCTTCCTCGACAAGCGGAAGAAGAAAAAGAAGGCGAAGCGCAAAAAGGACAAGCCTGCGGCAGAAAGCTCTCCCGATACGGACAGCATACAGGCTGACATACCTGATATAGCGGAGGACGAGCTTCCCGGCGGCGAGCCTGAGATGTCCCCCGATACTGTGATCGACGATGCGGCTGAGGAAGATGTTCCGGAAGCTGCTCCCCCTGAAGACAAAAAGAAGAAGAAAAAGAAGGACAAGAAGAAGCAGGAGGTCGAAGTCGTTTACGACGAGGACGGCGAGGTCACTGACGAAGCCGATGAAGATGACGGCAATAAAAAGGGCGGCAAGTCTCTCAGCGACAAGCTCGAAATGGTCGGCGGCATCTGGCTCGCAGCTAAGAACCCTGCTCATATGATCTTCAAGGGCTTCAAATTCCGCAATTTCTACATTGATTTCATCATCGCCGACGAGGACGCCTACAAGTGCGCTCTCAAATACGGCAGATATTCCACTCTCGTCTACAACGGGCTCGCCCAGATGGGAAGGATATTCACACTGAGGTTCAGGACTGTTGATATTCAGCCGGGCTTCGGTCTCGACAAGGGGCGCTGGGACACGTCGTTCAGCGTGAGCTTCCGCCTCGGAACAGCGGTTATCGCAGGACTATGGTTCCTGATAACATACATTTTCAGGGTCTTTATCCCCGGAAAACGCAGAAAGCGTAAAGCAAAGAAGGCTGCCGCAGTGCAGAATCAATAAAGAAGTGAGGTAAAAATTATGAGCATCAATAATACACCTGTAAGCGAGCTTTTAGGCATCTCAATGGAAAAGATCAAGGAAATGGCTGATGTTAACGCTATCATCGGTCAGCCCATAAAGCTCGAGGACGGCACTACCATAATCCCCGTATCCAAGGTCTCCTACGGCTTTGCTTCCGGCGGCTCCGACCTCCCCTCAAAGTATGACAAGAACCTCTTTGGCGGCGGCGCAGGTGCCGGTGTATCCATAAAGCCCGAGGGCTTCCTCGTTATCGCTCCCGACGGTACTGCTAAAATGGTTCCTATGGAGGCTTCGAGCGATCCTATCAGCACTGCTATCGAGAAGGTGCCGGTAGTCATCGAAAAGGTACAGGGCTTCGTAAACAAGAAGAAGAACAAGGAAGAAGCTGACGCTTAATGTCATTTTTCCGCATACAGGTGCATATCCTTTAGCGTAAAAGCTTTTGGAGGTGCGGTATGCACAAGAAGATCCTGCCGCTCATAACTGCGGCTGTCATGATAATATCCGCCCAGCCGGTATGCACATTCACTGCCGACTGTACGGACATTCCCCAAATATCGGCAAAGGCTGCCGTTCTCATCTCTGCCTCGACCGGCGAGGTGATATACGAATACAATTCAAGGGAAAAGCTCCCTATGGCGAGCACGACCAAGATAATGACCACGCTCATCTGTCTCGAAAACGGCGGTCTTTACGACGAATTCACCGTTGACAGCGAGGCGATCAAGGTCGAAGGCTCGTCTATGGGATTGCAGGAGGGCGATACAGTCACAATGTATGCGCTCTGCTGCGGTATGCTCCTTCCCTCAGGCAACGATGCGGCGAACGCTGCTGCTGTCAGGACCGCCGGAAGTATCCCTGCCTTCGCTGAGATAATGAACCGGAAAGCCCGTGAGCTCGGGCTTTCACATACCTATTTCGTCACGCCTTCCGGTCTTGAGGGCGAGGGGCACGGCTCCTCCGCCTATGATATGGCTCTGCTCGCAAGGGAAGCTCTCAGGAACGAGACCTTCCGCAGTATATGTGCTCAGGAGACAATGGAGGTCGAATTCGGCGCTCCGCCCTATAAAAGACGGCTGAAGAACACCAACAGGCTCCTTTCGATGTATGACGGCGTTTACGGCGTTAAGACCGGTTTTACCGACGAAGCCGGACGCTGCCTCGTCTCCGCCTGCGAACGCGGCGGAATGGAGCTCATCTGTGTCACTCTCAACGACCGCTGTGACTGGGAAGACCATATGTCGCTCTATGACTACGGCTTCTCGCAGACAAGACTCGAAAGCGTGAGCCTTCCCCCGCCCGGCACGCTCGATATAGTCGGCGGCACAGAGGAAAAGCTTCCGCTCATATACGGCGGAAAAAGAGTTGATATCACTGTTTCCGGAAAGTCTCCGGAGCTTGAATTCACTGTGATATCGTCACCTTTCATATACGCTCCGGCAAGCTCTGGAGAGCCTGCCGCAAAGCTCAGGATATCCTGCAACGGCAGGGAGATAGCCACTGTCCCGATGTATGCCGCAAAGGATATACCTGCCGCCCCGGCTGAAAAAAAGAGCAGCGGCGGAAAATTCAGAAGAATGATCTCAAAGCTCAGAAAATGGCTGTTCTGAGGGAAATCGGAGTTAACGTGGAAAAGATAAGGATTCAGAAAATGATAGCCGACAGCGGCTACTGCTCGCGCCGCAAGGCTGAGGAGCTGATGTCACAGGGCAGAGTCAAACTCAACGGCCACCCCGTAAAGCCCGGCGACAAATGCGGCTATAAGGACCTCCTGACCATTGACGGCGAGAGGCTCGCCATGCCGCGCAAAAAGAACTTCGTATACATCATGCTGAACAAGCCCAGAGGCTATGTCACGACAGTTTCGGACGAACTCGACCGCCGCTGCGTAATGGACCTCCTCACCGATGTTGAGGAAAGGGTCTACCCTATCGGAAGGCTCGACCGCAATTCCGAGGGTCTGCTCCTGTTCACGAACGACGGCGGATTCGCCAATGATATAATGCACCCGAGCCGCCATGTCTCCAAGACATACCGCGTTACGGTGCGCCCTGACATAAGCGATGAACAGCTCGTTGCGCTTTCAAGCGGCGTCGAGATAGACGGAAGAAAAACTCTCCCGGCAAATGTTATCGTTAAGGAAAAAGAAGCAGAAAGGGTCGTCCTCCTCATCACCATCAAGGAGGGCAGGAACCGCCAGATAAGAAAGATGTGCGAGGCTGTCGGTCTTGAAGTCGCAAGGCTCAAACGTATCAGCATCGGTCCGCTCAAGCTCGGTATGCTCAAACCAGGTACATGGCGGGAGCTTACCCCCGATGAGCTCCGCGCTATGCGTACTGCCATAGGCAAGGAGAACTGATATGCTGGAGATACAGGAAAAGCACGGTACAGAGGGCTATGAGGAGCTTATCAGCGCCCACCCTGACGTCGTTATGCTCCATATCACCGAGGCTCTCGAAAAGGGCAGCGTTACCGGCTTTATCGCCTATTCCTACGAGGGCGACAGGACTGTCGTCTATGACTATGCCGCCGGCGACCTCATGCTCTGTGACGGGCTCGTGAGGTCCGTTCTTTTCAAGAGCTGCCTCAAAGCTATCGGGAAATGCGAGTTCATGCTTCCCGATGAGGAAAAGTACGGCGACCTCAGAAAGCTTGGCTTCCTCACAGCAGACAGCCGTATCGCCGACAATATCGACCGCTTCATGAACGGCTGCGAGAACTGTAAGCACAATAAATAAGATAGAAAGGAGCGATCTGAATGCCGATCAAAATTTCATCCGAGCTTCCGGCATTCAAAACGCTTGGAGAAGAAAACATATTCGTTATGGCAAGGGACAGGGCGGAACATCAGGATATCCGTCCGCTGAGAGTAGTCATACTCAACATCATGCCTAAGAAGATCGAGACGGAGTGTCAGCTCCTCAGACTTCTCAGCAATACTCCCCTGCAGGTAGATATAGAGCTTTTGCAGATGGCTTCGCATACCTCACGCAATACCTCAAAGCACCACCTCGAAGCCTTCTACACGACATTTGAAGAGATCAAGGACAAGCGCTACGACGGTATGATAATCACAGGCGCCCCCGTCGAACTGCTTGAATACGAACAGGTGGACTACTGGAACGAGATAACCAAGATCATGGAATGGTCAAAGACCCACGTTTTCTCCACGATATATATATGCTGGGCTGCTCAGGCAGGGCTTTATTACCACTTCGGCGTTCCGAAGTACCCGCTCGAGCACAAGATGTTCGGCATCTTCCCCCACCGCGCAGAGGTGAGCAACTGTCAGCTTCTCCGAGGCTTCGATGATGTGTTCTACGTTCCGCATTCGAGGAATACCGAGGTGCGCCGCGAGGATATCGAGCGCGTCCCCCAGCTTGAGATACTCACTTCGTCTGATATATCAGGCGTTCATATCGTTGCCAACAAGAACGGCAGGCAGTATTTCATAACAGGTCATTCCGAATACGACCGCGAGACTATCGCAAACGAATACCGCCGTGACCTCGACAAGGGCATTGATATCCAGATGCCTTACAACTATTTCCCGGACGACGATCCGGACAACGTGCCGCTCTTTTCATGGAGGAGCACAGCAAATCTGCTTTTCACCAACTGGCTCAACTACTGCGTTTACCAGAAGACCCCGTATAATCTGGACGAGCTCGAGGTACGCAACTGGAGCTGGGAGACTAAACTTTAAGGAGGATATCATGGAAGGAATGGGTTCCGCAAAGGACATTATCATAATGGTGCTGCTCATCGCCTGCACTGTCGGCATGGCAGCCTTCATAAACCGCATCGGCGTTATGCAGCGCATGGACAAGGCTATCGCTGCGGTAAAGTCAAAGAAGTCCGTCTCCAATGGCAGTGAAACTTTCCAGAGCTTCGTCATCTCGGCAGTCGTTGTCGGCGCCGGCGCTATGCTCATACTCATGCTCAAACAGTTCGACCTTATAGACAGCAATTTCTTCCCCTATGTCAAGAAGCCCTAACTCATGAAGAAGAAAGCTGACAAGGACTGCATTGACGAAACGTCATCTGAAACAGTGGACGAGACCACTGACAGCAGCAGTACACATGAACGCAATAATGAAGGCAAGAACTACGGTGTGCGCTCACTAATACTTCTGCTCGCAGGAACGCTGCTGCTTTTTTCCGGTAATCGCATAATAAAGAATTTCGGCATGGTCGAGCTTATAGCCTTTGTACTCTACATATTAGCGGTAAGATCGGCGCTGAAGGGCAGAAAAGGAAAAGGTAAGACTGCCGGTACGGTAACTCTCTGTATCGCAGCGATACCGATAATAATTCTGATCATCGCAGTGATTGCTACCATTGCCTGGTTTATAATATGGGATATCAAGCATCCCGGTTACAGTTGGGAACCTTAAGAATAAAGAGGCGAAGTAATGAAAAAAGATATCATTGATGAGACCTCAGACACGATCACAGATGACCTGAGCGGAAACGACAGTGACAACTCAGGAGGCAGTGAAAGCAGCTTCGGTGACAAACTGAGATCTGTGCTGGCTTTCCTGGTAATGCCTATCGGCAGCAAAAAGAAACCCGGCAGGAATTACTTTGTCTTTCGCGTACTGTACTATATCGTGTGCATAGCCCTGCTTATAATAATCATAAAATGCTTCGGCTCATACGATATCGAAGCCGATGTTGAAGCTCTCTTCCCTGCACACGAAGGGATAATTCCGTAAGTCACAGGAGGAATCATGGATAATATTGAAGATAACAACAGCACAAAACCAAGCTACTGTCCCCACTGCGGCAAGCCTAAGCCGCTCACAGAGCGCTACTGCGCGATGTGCGGCAGGGACAGGAGCGGCGGATATGCACCGTACCTTGCTCATGCACTCCCACAGGTAACCAGGAAGCCGCAGGCTTTCCAGGATGAGACCTACGAAGAACGCAAAAAAATAAGCGGCAGGGCGTACGCGATAGCCGCGCTCACGGTCAGCATTTTCACATTCCTTTCAGCCGGTATACTTACGCCGGTAACTCTTCCGATAGTGATAGTGTGTATCGCAAAATCCATAAAATACAAGGGCAATAAGCCCGGCTTCATCACTGCGTCCGTCATAATCTCACTGATATGCACATTGATGTTTGCAGTTATGACATATGTGATAGTCAAGGTCTTCCCGGATATGAGATACATGGCAGAACACGGAGAAGAAATAGTCATGAACTACGACATTGACGGTACTGTCCCCGAGCGCTTTGAAAAGTACAGGGACAAGAAGTACGACAAATACTGGGATATCATGGGCTACGATGACTTCTACGACTTCTTCGGCAGCTTCGTCATCGAGAACTACCGCAAGTCAGCGCTCAAAGGCAAGAAGTATGACGCTGAGGACAGGAGGGAAAATCCTTCAGAGGCAGCCGCAGAACCTGATACCTCCCCTTCATCAGAAGCGGTAACGTCAGAGAATGATACCGTTCCGGCTGAGATAATGTAACAATAAGAGCCTCCCGTTTCCGGGAGGCTCTTGCTTATTTGACGTAATTTGAAAGTCCTGAGATATTTGCCTTCTTGATCTCATTTGCAATGAGCTGGGCTACGACCTTTGCGCCGTCCTCGTTGAAGTGGGTAGCATCCGGCATATGGTAAGAAGCAGCCGTATCGTAACCGACTGAGTTGTACAGGCTAACCATTGCGCTGTTTACGTCGATATACGGAATATTGTACTTAGCAGCAAGGCGCTTGCAGGCATCCGCGTAATCAGTATATGAGCCCAGGAATCTGCCGTCTGAATAGGCTTTGAGTCCGAGAGTGCAGGACATGAGGATAGGAGTTGCGCCCTTAGCCATAGTGTCCTTGATGAACGATGTCATATACCACTCATATGAGCCGGAGGAAGGATTGTCAACGTTTCCGCAGACGGGAGCATATCTGTCCGCATAGCTCTTTCCGGCATCGTTTATCGCAAACTGTATCGTCACGAAATCGCCCTGCTTGAGGTTGTCAACAATGGTCTGGAATCTGCCGTCATCGTAGAACTTCTTGGAGCTTCTTCCTGCCATAGCGTGATTGTAGATACTCACATTATCCGTAAAATAGTCCGGGAGGTTATAGCCCCAGCCCTGTATCGGACCGCCCTGCTGAGCCTGCTTGCTTGCGCCGTAGTACATACAGGTCGAGTCACCGGCAAGGAACAGTGAGGGCTTTGTGTTATCTACATCAGGTCCCTGAGCGTTCGGGTCATAGAGCTCCGCAACGGGCTCGTCAGTGAGAGTTATCGTGAGGTAATCGAAGTTCGGACCGCCGTCGGAAACTGCGGCTTCAAACTTTATCGTATTCTCCCCTGCATTGAGCGGAAGAACTATTCCGAGCGCGTCCCATTTCGTCCACTCGCCTGTCGTATTGAAGGACTGCATCCAGTAGGAATCGGTATTGCCGTTTACGATGACCTTGCACTTTCTGTCGGCGGCAGCGCCGTTTGCAAAGCGCACATAAGCCATGTACTTGCCTGTTTCGGGAGCGTTGACAGTGAAGATGATGCTGCTTCCGAGCACGTTGTCGAGATTGATATATCCGGTATTCCCGGAAGTTCCCATATCTGCGGAGGTCTTTGTGTAGCCGGTGTTGAGTTCTTCAACGACGCCCTTGTCCCATATCTGGTCAACTGCAAAATAGTAGCCTTCCCACGGGTCAGCCGGAGCTGTTGTGGTCGTTGTAGTCGTGGAGGTCTCTGTCGTTGTGGAAGTCGGGCGTGTGACCTCGACATCAATATACTCATTCGGAGGGAGCTCACCGAGACCGAGCTTCCAGCGCTGGATATAGAGGGCGTCCTTATTGGTAACGTCACCGCTTCCGTCAACGTCGGCGTTCTTCTCGCCGGTCACATAGGGGAATTCCGGATCTCTCTCCTCGGGGAACTGGTACTTATCGGGATTGGTGATGCACTGCATGATAAGCACAGCGTCCGCCATATTTACCTGACCGTCGCAGTTTGCATCGCCTGTTCTCTTGGAAAGCACCCATGCTATTACCGGTCCGGGGTCAGTCGTTGTTGAAGTCGTAACAGTGGTAGTAGTTGTAGTAGTTGTGGTCGTTGTCTCAGTTGTGAGCTCGACTGTTTCGAGCACCCACTTCTGGCAGTCGTGACCGTTGACTTCCCACTGCTGTACATTTGCGCCTGATGTGGTAAGAGCGCTCGCAACCTCGACCGCGCCCTTGTCGCCGGAGCAGCGTGATACCATTGTATAGCTGCCGTCGGAATTCTCGAAGAACCTGAACCACTGAGCGCCGTAGTTCTTGTTTGTGTTTAGTGCGATATTTGCACCGTTCGCGGCACTTCCGTCCGCAACGTCAAGGAGATATGTCTGTCCGTCACCAAGATATGACCATATCTCGTAGTAGTTGTAGCCCTTGTGCTTGAGGCGCCATGTGTTCCACTCGCCGACCGTATCGCCGCCCCACTGCTGGACATTTGCGCCGACTTCTGCCGAACCGTCCTTGACTTCAAGGTAAAGACCGCTGTTCACGTTCTTGAAGCGGTAAGCCTTGGAGGTATCCATTTCGCAGGGCTCCTTGGGCTCGAAAACAAGTCCGGACATGAGCTCCGCTATCTTCTGGGCACCCTTCAGGCTCTGGTGAAGGTCGTCATCAGAGGCATAATAAGGCGTCATAGCGTCAAATCCGCCTATTGAGAATCCGAAATCCTGCCATGCGTTGAAAAGATCAACGACCTGAACGTTCTGCTCGGAGCCTACCTCATCAAGCTGACCGCCGAACCAGCGTCCTGTGAGGTGAGGACTTCTGTTATAGTCGCCATGGCGTCCCTGCTGCTTGACGAGAATGACCTCCATCCCCTTTTTCTTAGCCTCTTTTGTCATTTCTGTCACAACATACTTGTATTCATCAGCATTGGAGTAGTTCATGTCGTTTATGCCGATCGAAATGATGTACTTGTCACCGGTCTTTCCGTATGTCCTGATCGCTTCGAACTGTCCGCCGTCAACGAAGCCCTTCGCGAACTGTCCGCTCGTAGCCATATTCCTGACCTCAAAGCCGTACTGAGCGGCGTATGAGCCGAAATACTGCCCCCAGCCATGCTGTGCGGTATCAGCCTGATTGTAGTAGTTTGCAACGGTAGAATCGCCGCATATCCATATCATAGGCGGCATCTCTCCGGTAGTATTTATCTGCTTTATCTCAATGGCAGATATCGAGCGCTGACCGTTCTTGATGCCGGTAACTGCCTGTATATTGAGCTGTCCGTCGGTAACGGGAAGCTTCACGGTCTCGGTCGCATTAAGACGGGTAAGGTTCATTATCTGGAGCATACCCTCCATTTTTATCGAGCAGCGCGGAGCATTTCCGACCGTCACCTTTACCTCATACAGGCCCTTCGGGAGATCGACGTTGAAGGTGTTCGCACCGTCGTCACTCTTGAACTCAACAGCATCGCTGCCAGCACCGCTTCCGCCTGCGCTGACATTGCCGACATTATAGGTCTGGGCGAAGCCATAGCCCCTTGAAGCATCATAGCCGTCGGAAGCCGAAACTCCGGTAAATCCGGAGCTAACTCCGCCCGAGCCAAAGTCGAATTTCCAGTTTGCGGTCGCAGCCGCCGCTTCAAAAGCCTTTTCAGGATAACGGGTGCCTATCCCCGAGAACACGGAAAAAGCAAGTGCGGCAGAGGTTATACCGCTGATGAGCTTTTTTATTTTCATAGCACATTCCTCCATTCCGGCATACCTCCACGCAGAAAGTACACCAAGACAGTACGGTCATAATATATCTTATTTAATATTATCACAATTTGTTTGCAAAGTCAATACGTTTTTGGTAGATTTTCAGCAGAACGGTCAAAATTTGATAGATTGGATATCATTTGCCGGCAGGTATACCTCACCGGCAGGCTGTCAGTATTTACAGAAACACAGGCAAATGCAGACACAGGCAGTAAAAGTGCACAAATCCCGTGTTCAAAATTCTCTGTGCGGCGGCAAATGTTCACAAAATCGAATTGAAACCGCTGCGGAAATGTATTACAATTAGTATAGAAGCTTTACCGGCAAATACTATCGCGGAAGGAGTGAATGATATGAGTGACAAGCAGCCGCATTCCGGGCACCGCGAACGTCTCCGCAGACGTTTCAGAGAAACCGGGCTCGCAGGCTTCAACGACCACGAAATACTTGAACTTCTCCTGTTCTACTCGATCCCCCGTGCAAACACAAATCCTGCCGCTCATTCTCTCCTCGAAAAGTTCGGCTCGCTCGAGGCTGTTTTCTGCGCCTCCGAGGCAGAGCTCACGGAGACCGAAGGCATCGGCGCTGCAAGTGCCTCACTTATCGCACTGGTCGGAGAGATAATCCATATGTTCAGAGCGCAGGGCGGTATCGTTCCGCCGGAAACCGCCGATTATTACGCAGTCCTCGACCGCTTCTTCATGAAAGCCGGAAAGGGCAGCTTCACTGTTATATTTGCCGATCCCCTGCTCGGTATCATCAGCTCGCGGACTGCCGAGACTGCTGATATAATTTCCGGAAAGCTGCCTGTGCGCCGGCTCATTTCCGACGCGATAGTTTCCGATGCCGAAGCTGTTATCATCGGCATATCTCACGGCAGTGAGCCGCCTGTTCCTTCAGAACAGGACTTCCGCCTCGTAAAGCTCATAACCAGGCCGCTCACAAGCATCGGCACCGTGGTGACTGACGTTATTATCAACGGCGGCGGTGAAAACTATTCCATGCGCGAACACGCTGCTTTTGCATTCTGAGCGCTGCCGTTCATAATTTGTTGATAATATGTTTACATTTAATTCTATTCATTATCACATAAATTACATATTTCAGAGCTATAATATAATTGCTGAAAGAGAAATCTGAAAGCCTTTTTTCATGGTAGTTTAATGTTTACCCCAACATTAAATTATTAGATCCCCAAAATCCCTATATCATGGCAGATGAGCCTTCCTGACGGAGGGCTCGTTTGTTTTCCCGGAAAATTTTTTGTTGCATATGTGCAATTACCTATTGACATTGTAAGAAAACTGGTGTATAATATTGTCATAACCTTATCAAGAGCGGCGGAGGAAACAGGTCCTGTGAAGCCCGGCAACCTGACTGTTATTACAGACAAGGTGCTAAATCCTGCGGTTTATCCGAAAGATGAGGAGTATATGCAGAAACAGCGTACTTCTTTTGGAGTGCGCTTTTTATTATTTCAGGAGGTTTTTAAATGAGCAGATGTTTTTTCACTTCAGAATCAGTTACAGAGGGACATCCCGATAAAATATGTGACCAGATCTCTGATGCAGTTCTCGACGCTATCCTCGAACAGGATAAAATGGGCAGAGTTGCCTGCGAGACCTGCGTTACAACAGGTATGATACTCGTCATGGGCGAGATATCCACAACAGCAGATGTCGATATCCCCAAGATCGCACGTCAGGTCGTTACAGATATCGGCTACGACCGCGCAAAGTACGGCTTTGATGCACATACCTGCGCCGTTCTCACTTCGATAGACGGTCAGTCCCCAGATATCGCAATGGGCGTAAACGAGGCTTTCGAGTACCGCGAGGAAAACAACGAGAACGACGGCCTTTCCAACGGTGCCGGCGATCAGGGAATCATGTTCGGCTTTGCCTGCAATGAGACTCCCGAGCTCATGCCGCTCCCGATATCCCTCGCTCACAAGCTTGCTCTCAGGCTCACTGAGGTCAGAAAGGACGGCACTCTCCGCTATCTCCGTCCCGACGGCAAGTCTCAGGTAACTGTTGAATACGACAACGGCAAGCCCGTAAGAGTTGACGCAGTAGTCGTTTCCTCCCAGCATTCCGC
This sequence comes from Ruminococcus sp., assembly GCA_017525915.1. Taxonomy (GTDB): domain Bacteria; phylum Bacillota; class Clostridia; order Oscillospirales; family Ruminococcaceae; genus Ruminococcus. Next base: position 100,691 of record JAFXSC010000008.1, on the reverse strand, counting down.
AGATGTTTCGCTCGAACAGGTACGCAGCGATATCGAGGAATTCGTCATCAAGGCAGTTATCCCCGCAGAGCTCATGGACGCAAACACAAAAATATTCATCAACCCGACCGGACGCTTCGTTGTGGGCGGTCCTCAGGGCGACAGCGGCCTCACAGGCCGTAAGATCATCGTTGATACATACGGCGGATATTCACGTCACGGCGGCGGTGCATTCTCAGGTAAGGACCCGACGAAGGTCGACCGCAGTGCAGCCTACGCAGCACGCTATATCGCAAAGAACGTCGTTGCGGCAGGTCTTGCTGACAAGTGTGAGGTTCAGCTCTCCTACGCTATCGGCGTGGCTAAGCCCATTTCCATACTCGTTGATACATTCGGCACCGGCAAGGTCGATGAGGACAAGCTCTCAGAGGCAGTAAGCAAGGTATTCGACCTCCGTCCGACCGCTATCATTGATATGCTCAAGCTCAGGAAGCCGCAGTACAGACAGCTTGCCGCATACGGTCACATGGGCAGAGAGGATCTCGGCGTTGCATGGGAAAAGACCGACCGCACAGAGGCTCTCAAAGCTGCTCTCGCATAAACCGTGGAGGAGAAGTTCTACGCTGCCGGGTTCAGCTTCATAAACCCGATACTCACCGATATTTTCAGCCGTTATGCTGACAATTCAGTAATGGCAGGGATAGTTTCGGAGGACGGACGCACGGAGCTTTATTTCCGAACGGAATTCACAGCCGCAGTTCCCTCTGACGCAGAGCAGGTGCTCAGTCTGCTGTTCAGACTGCTCGAAGCAGATGCCTCACAGCCGCTGTACGCGGTGTATTCCGCGCACAGGGAGGATATCCTCCGGGATACCGTGCTCAGGCTCTCTCAAACGCTGAACGGCTTCGTGGACGTGAAGATATCGCTCTATTCCTCAGAAAACTCCACGCGAACGGATTTCACTCTCAAGCGTGAGCGGAATGTCACAACGGAAACACAATCCCAGCAGTAAACAAAATAAGGCAGGTGCATTTGCACCTGCCTTTTGTTATTTCTGTATGTCGCTGCGGACATCACTTATCCTGAACCAGAAGGTCGAGCCCTTGCCAAGAGTGCTGCGAACGCCGTAGTCGTAGTTATGCAGCTTCAGCACCGCCTTGACTATCGAAAGTCCCAGACCGGTGCCGACCACCTCGCGCTTGTGGTTCTCGGAGCGGTAATACTTGTCGAAAATGAGCTTTATCTTGTCCTCCTCGATGCCGTCACCGGTGTCCTCCACCTCGATGAGAACGCCCTCGGGAGTATTTATCTGGCGGACGAATACCTGCTTGTCCTCGCCGGTATAGTTTATCGCGTTGTTGATGAGGTTGTATATGACCTGTTCAATCTTGACAACATCGCAGTACACCGTTCTTTCACTGTCCGGCGTGAAGTTTATCGTGTAGCCCATCTTCTCGGATATGCCCTTGAAGCGGTCTATGATCTCGCTGAGCTTGCCGCTTATCTCGAACTCTGAGGGATTGAGCTTCTGCCTGCCGCTCTCGAGCTTTGAGAGATCGAGGATATCGTTCACCATAAGGGAAAGACGGTCTGTCTCGTTTATGATTATCTCAAGGTGTTCGTTGCGCTTTACCGGATTGTCACCGGAAAGATCGCGTATCATTTCAGCGTAGGCTTTGAGCATCGTGAGCGGAGTTCTCAGGTCGTGGGAAACGTTCGCAATGAGGTCGCGCTGCATGGTATCAACGCGCGAGAGCTCGGTCTCCGCATAGGTAAGGGTATCCGCAAGCTTCATCGCCTCGAGGTAGCCCCTGCCGTCGAACTTCGTCTTGAAATCGCCCTTCGCAAGGTTTTCGGCCGACTTCGTGATATCGGTTATCGGTTTCGCTATCCGCCTCGAAAGGAACAGAGATATTATGAACGCAAAGGCGATGAGAAAGCCGGTTATTATCATGAGCTGCCGCTTTATTATGGACACAGTCGAGCCGACCGGCACGAGCACCGAATTAACGAGAAGATAGCCGTTCGGGTTGTCACTGCTGCCGAGGGTCCTGCCGTAGAGCAGCATATTGTAGCCGCTGCGAGGGTTCTTCATCGTATAGCGTATCGTCCTGTCCTCGCTTTCGAGGATATTGATGATATACACTCTCGTCCTGTTTGCTCTGCCGTGGATAAGGCAGTCACCGAGGGTCTCGGCGGAGAATACCGACCTTTCGTACTTGTCGAGTATCTCGACGCAGAGGTCGTTGTTGATAGCGATAGCTTCGACCTTGTTCTTGAACTCCGTACTTGTGATAACACCTTCCGAAAGCTGGTCGTAGTACCCTGCTATCCTGTCAGCGCTCCGCGATGCAGCACGGGTCTTCATGCTCTCATAGAACCTTTCGAGGAACAGTATCTGGAAGGTCCAGAGCAGGACGAAGACCATAATGGTAAAGGTGACGAAATACAGCCACACCTTGATTTTCAGAGGGATACGGCTGTTCACGCTCCTTATCTTACTGAGCGCACTCAAACTTATATCCCATTCCTCTCAGTGTAACGATGAACTTTCTGTACTCACCGAGGCTGTTGCGGAGCATCTTGATATGCGTGTCAACAGTTCTGTCATCGCCGAAGAAGTCATAGCCCCATACCTCCTCGAGGAGCTTGTCACGGGAGAGCGCGATGTTCTTGTTCTTGACAAGGTAGAACAGAAGGTCATACTCCTTGGGAGTCATCGAAGCCTTTTCGCCGTTGACGTAGACCTCCCTGCCGGGGATATCGACCTCCAGACCCTCGAACGAGAAGCGCTCCTGCACCTCGGGCTCTGGAACATAAGCACTGCGCTTGAGGACGACCTTCACTCTCGCCATGAGCTCCTTCGGTGAGAAGGGCTTTACAACATAGTCGTCCACACCGATCTCGAAGCCGAAAAGCTTGTCGTACTCCTCCGACCTTGCCGACAGCATGATAACCGGTATCTTCTTGGTCTTGTGTATCTCCTTGCAGGCGGAATAGCCGTCAAGTCTCGGCATCATTACGTCCATTATTATGAGGTCATAGTCATTTTCAAGGCAGAGCTTCACGGCAGCCATGCCGTTCTCAGCCTCAGTAACCTCATATCCTTCAAACTCCGCATATTCGCGGACTACCTTTCTGATATTGACCTCATCGTCAACTACAAGTATATGTGCCATAGTTTACCTCCATGTCATTTTTGAAGAAGCCGCCGGAAGAACTTTCCGCGTTCCTGCACTGTTATTATAACATTATAAACCCAAAAAGTGTATATTCTGTGAAAAAAATCTTAAAATTCCCGGCAATTTTATAAAGATTGTCTTTCGTAATAAATTTGCGATTGACTTTTTCGGTAATATTTGCTATAATAATTAAGAATGATACACTGTGTGTGAACTTCTATTCTTTTTGCAGGGAGGTGGCTGAAATGAAATTCAATAATCCGCTGGCATCAGCTTTCGTTATTACAGCAGCAACAGTTATAATACTCGCCTATTGCTACCTCTACCCAAGCAACGCCATGATGGCACTTACGACCTACATTTCGACCATGATCTTCCTCACGGTGATACTCTCACTCGTGGGCTGGATCTATAAAAAGCACAGGAGCTCGGTGGACGCTTCCGATATCGCCGATATCACAGAGGGCCTCAATACCGAGATGATACTCTGGACCGACGACTGCTCCGACATCTACATCAACAACAAGCTCAAGAAGCTCATCGGCACTGACGAGAACTACCACAAGGGTCCGGAGCTGCTCTGCAAGACCTTCGGCTTCTCAAAGCTCAGTCCCGAGGCTGTCAGCATGATAGCAGGAAGCGCCTCCCACGAGGCAAAATTCACCAACGCAAAGGGCGGCGTCATCACTATCGCATGGAGCACCTCCCTCGTAAAGAAGCGCAAGAAGAATTCCCTCTACCTCAGCACGGGCTTCAACCTCACCGATATCAAGAAGATGAAGCTCAGCCTTGCAAGTGCCAACGACTTCTTCAACTCCTCGATGGAACTCGCCGAGATCGGCGTTATCATGAGCACCGACCGCAAGAACTTCCGCGCTTCGCCCGAAATGGTGCGTATGCTCGGACTGAAAAGCAGCAGTATAACTCTCAGCGACTTCCGCACCCTCGTCCACCCCAACGACAGGATACAGTTCGATACTGCGGTGAGCGCGAAGAATTCCGGCGACGTCAGAAGCACCGACATGAGAATGCGCTCGGCTGACGGCACCTACCGCTGGTACTCCTACCGGTACAAGTATATCCAGGGCACGGGCAACACCCTTCCCCTTCTCGGAGGAGCTATCCTCGACGTAACACAGGAGCACGAGAAGGACCTCCTCATCGAGCGTCTTGCCTATATCGACGAGGTAACTGAGATCGCCAACCGCAACAAGCTCATGGACGTCGGACAGGACACCTATGAGACCGCTCAGCTCCTTGAATGCTCCTACTGGATAGTGGTTCTCGATATCGACCGCTTCCACATAATCAATGATACCTGCGGCTACACCAACGGCAACTATATCCTCAGAAACTTCGCGCATATCCTCTATAAATTCGTGACTCCCGGCGGACTTGCAGCGCGTATGAGCGGCGATAATTTCGCGCTCGTGCTCAGGGACTACGGTGACGATGAGCTGCCGGTCCGTACCGCAAGAGATATCCAGGATGAATTCGCAAAGCTTGCAGTTGACGAATTCTCGGCGATAAGCCTCAGCTGCTCGGCAGGCTATTCCAAGCTCCCGGAGGACGGCTCGTCCTTCCTCGAAGTGCTCGAGCACGCAGAATTCGCACTGAAAACAGGTGCGGGCAGTCAGAGCAGCATATGCGGATATGAGCCGAGTATGCACGATTCGATCATCGGCAACACCGAGCTCGAAAAGGCTCTTGCAGTTGCGATACAGAACAACGAGCTCCAGCTTTTCTACCAGCCTAAGATAAACCTTGAAACCGGCAGGATAATGGGTGTTGAAGCTCTTATCCGCTGGATAAAGCCCGACGGCACCATCGTCAAGCCTGACCAGTTCGTGCCTATCGCCGAAAGCTCTCACCTCATCGGACGCATCAGCGAATTCGTTCTTACCGAGGGCTGCCGCCAGAACGTGCTGTGGCAGAAAATGGGCTATCCGCCGATAGTCATGTCAATAAACTTCGCATCGTCCGACTTCTACCAGAAAGACCTGCGCGACAAGGTGTTCGAGGCGCTTGTAAGATCCGGACTTGAACCGCAGTACCTCGAGGTCGAGCTAACGGAGACCCTCGCGCTCAGCGATATCGACTTTGCCGTTGACCAGATGAACAAGCTCCGCGACCTCGGAGTAAAGCTCGCTATGGACGACTTCGGAACCGGCTACTCGTCACTGAGCTACCTCCAGATACTCCCGATAACCCTGCTGAAACTCGACCGCTCGTTCATCACCGACATCGAGAACGACAACATCGCATATGAGATAGTTGCGGCGGTAATAAGGATAGCGAAGTCCAAGAAGATCGAGACTATCGCCGAGGGCATCGAGAACCCCAACCAGGAGGAGATACTCCGCAAGGCAGGCTGTGACTACGGTCAGGGCTACCTCTACGGAAAGCCGATGCCGGCTGAAGCGATAGAGGATTTCTTCGAGGAGAACCTCAAAGCAGCTTATATCCACCATGACGAAGACGAAACAGATCCCGGCAATACACAAGGCACTGAAAACTAAGATCTAAATTATGAACGGAGGTAATATTCATGAAAAGACGAATCGGAATACTGACAAGCGGAGGAGACTGTCCCGGTCTCAACGCAACTATCAGAGGCGTTGCCAAAGCCTGCTATGAGCGCTTCGGCGAGGACAACGTTGAAATAGTCGGCATTTCCAACGGCTACTACGGTCTCATCAACAATCTCTGCAAGGACATGGCTCCTTCCGCTTTCTCAGGTATCCTGACACAGGGCGGCACTATCTTCGGCACAAAGCGCCAGCCGTTCAAGATGATGCAGGTCATCGGCGAGGACAATATCGACAAGGTCAAGAACATGAAGGAGACCTACAAGAAGCAGAAGCTCGACTGTCTCCTCACACTCGGCGGAAACGGCACCCACAAGACCTCAAAGCTCCTTTCGGACGAGGGCCTTAACGTTATCGGTCTTCCCAAGACTATCGACAACGATATCTACGGCACAGATGTTACCTTCGGCTTCCATACAGCTGTTGACATCGCAACCGACGTTATTGACCGTCTACATACCACAGCGGCAAGCCACTCGCGTATACTCGTATGTGAGATAATGGGCAACAAGGCTGGCTGGCTCACCCTCAACGCAGGCATCGCAGGCGGTGCGGATATAATCATAATCCCCGAGATCCCCTACGATATCGACAAGGTATGCGACGCTGTAATGGCAAGAAGTGCTTCCGGAAAGACCTTCTCGATACTCGCAGTTGCAGAGGGTGCTTTCGATGTTGCTGAGGCTCAGCTCAAAAAGAAGGACCGCGCAAGAAAACGTGCCGAGGCTGGCATAATCACCGCTACAAGCCGCATAGCCGCGCAGATACAGGCTAATACCGGCATGGAGGCAAGAGTGTGCGTTCCCGGACATATGCTCCGCGGCGGCGCCCCCAGCGCTTACGACCGCGTTCTCTCGACACAGTTCGGTGTACACGCAGCTTACCTAATCGCTCAGGAAAAGTACGGCAGGACCGTCGCAAAGATCGGCAACAAGATAACCTCCAACAAGCTCGAGGATATTGCCGGAAAGACCAAGTTCGTCGATACTGACAACCACCTCGTTATCGCTGCCCGCGATATCGGAGTATCCTTCGGCGACTGATATCTCATCAGGCGGAACGTGCTTCCGCCTGATTTTATCGCTGTTCAACGGTTAGCCAAGGCTTACAAACAGCATGTTAGCCTGTACTTTTGCACTAATTTTTCATGAATTTATTATGAAATCCGTTGAAAATATAGCAAAAATGAAAAATCTTCCGTTTTTTTCAGAAAAGGCTTTTCAAGCGCGGAAATTTATGATATAATATTATATATTTCTATTTCAGGAGGTTACCTAACATGACAGAAATGGAGCTTTACAGTCTCTGGTGCAGAAATGTCACAGGCGAGCCCGATCTTCTCAGCGAGCTTGAAGGCATAAAGGGCGACAAAGAGGCTATTAATGATAGATTTTACCGCGACCTCGAATTCGGCACAGGCGGACTCAGAGGCGTTATCGGCGCAGGTACAAACCGCATGAACGTCTTCACTGTAAGACGCGCTACACAGGGCTTTGCCGACTACCTCAACCAGGAGTACAAGGCCCCCAGCGTTGCTATATCCTACGACAGCCGCATCAAGTCGGACGTTTTCTCGAAGGCTGCCGCTGAGGTGCTTGCAGCAAACGGCATAAGGGTCTACATCTACCCCGAGCTCATGCCTACTCCCTGCCTTTCCTTCGCAGTAAGACAGCTGAAGTGCCAGGGCGGTATCATGGTTACAGCAAGCCACAACCCTGCCAAGTACAACGGCTACAAGGTCTACGGCGAGGACGGCTGCCAGATAACTCTCAGAGGCGCCGAGATCATCCTCGAAAAGATCAATTCACTCGATATATTTAACGACGTAAAGACTTCTTCATTCGATGAGGAACTCGCAAAGGGCAATATCTCCTATATCGGAAACGACGTTGTAGAGGCATTCTACGAGAACGTCCTCGCTGAGGGCATCAATTCCGACCTCTGCGCTTCAAGCGGACTGAAGGTCGTATACACTCCCCTTAACGGCACAGGAAACAAGCCCGTCCGCGAGATACTCAAGCGCATCGGCATCGACAATGTTACCGTTGTAAAGGAACAGGAGAACCCCGACGGAAACTTCCCGACCTGCCCCTACCCGAACCCCGAGATACGCGAGGCTCTCGAAGTTGGTCTGAGATACTGCGACGAGGTACAGCCTGATCTTCTCCTTGCTACTGACCCCGACTGCGACCGTGTCGGCATTGCAGTTCCGGACGGCAAGGGCGGTTTCGCGCTCTTCTCCGGCAACGAGGTCGGCGCTATGCTCCTTGAATACATCTGCCAGCAGCGTCTTAAAAAGGGTACAATGCCCAAGAACCCCGTAGCTGTAAAGACTATCGTTACGACCGATATCGTAAACCTCATCGGCAAGGAGTACGGCGTTGAGGTCATAGACGTCCTCACAGGCTTCAAGTTCATCGGCGAGCAGATAGGCTTCCTTGAATCAAAGGGCGAGGAAAAGCGCTATATATTCGGATTTGAGGAGAGCTACGGCTACCTCTCCGGCAGCTACGTCCGCGACAAGGACGCTGTAAACGCTTCAATGCTCATCTGCGAGATGGCTGCTTACTACCGCACACAGGGCATTACGCTCTATCAGGCGCGTGAGAATATGTACAGGAAGTACGGCGTGTTCTACCAGACACTTTACAGCTTCACCTTCGAGGGTGAGAGCGGCATGAACCGCATGGGCGAGATAATGAACGACCTCCGCGAAGCTCCTCCGGCTGCTATCGGCGGACTTAAAGTCGAGAGGTTCGAGGACTACAAGAAGAGCACTGCAAAGAATATCGCTACCGGCGAGGTAACAGAGCTCACACTTCCGAAGTCGAACGTTCTCGCGTTCTACCTTGAAAACGGCTGCAAGGCTATTGTACGTCCTTCCGGCACAGAGCCGAAGATCAAGACCTACATAACCGCAAAGGCACCTACCCACGAGGCAGCAGACGTTATCGAGCAGAAGATATACGCTGACTTCACACAGAGCATGAAATAAACGCAAGGCGGACTTAATGTCCGCCTTCTTTTACCGCAGGAATAATATGATACAGAACAACAGAAAAAGCCTTATCCCCTTCTTCATCGGTGCAGTCGCCGGTGCGCTGGTATTCATTATAATATTCGGGGCATCGGTCATCGTCCCGACCAACACGGACTGGCTGTTCGCCTACCCCGGTGACGCCACACAGCATCAGCTCGGCTGGGAATTTTACCGGAACAGTCCCGCAGACTTCCCGGTCGGACTAACTCACGGACTTACCAGCGAGGGCAGTGTATCCTGCCTCTATTCGGACTCGCTGCCGCTTTTTGCGATAGTATTCAAACTGCTTTCGCCTGTACTGCCGGGAAGCTTCCAGTATTTCGGGCTGTGGGGAGTGCTGTGCTTCGCACTGAACGGCGGCTTCGGAGCACTTCTGCTCTACCGGATACGTCCGGACATGGTTTTCGCATCGGTCGGTTCGCTGTTCTATTCTATGTTTCCGCCGACCCTCGACAGGATAATGCACCATAACTCTCTCGGCGCGATATGGCTGTTCATCATACCGATGATACTCTGCATCGACCGGAACAGGGAGTTCCGGCACAGATACACCTTCACGGCGCTCTGGTGCGCGGACTGCGCCCTTGCCGCGATGATCCACCCCTACTTCCTTCCGATGATATTCACGGTCATGGGAGGATACGGGATACTTGCAATATTCCGGGACAGACAGCCGCGCAGGTTCGTCATTACGGCGGTCTCGTCAGCGCTTTCGGCAGCGGCGGCACTGTTCATCATCGGTGCTTTCCACGGAAAAGGCGGCTACACTGACGGCGGCTTCGGGATATACTCCTCCAACCTCAACACCTTCTTCAACGGCATGGGACACTCCGCGTTTCTGGACGCCCTTCCCTCACGCTACGGTCAGGGCGAGGGCTTCGGATATCTCGGGCTCGGCGCTCTTATCTGCTGCCTGACAGGTATAGTTTCCGTGTGCATATATATCGCACGCAGGGAGGGCGGCTTCCGGAAGAACGCTGCTGCGCTGGTGAAGAAGTACCGCACAGAGGTCATTGCCTTCCTCGCGGTGTTTGCAGTGAGCTTCTGCTGGGCGGTCAGCGACGTCATAACGCTCAACGGCAGGGTCATCATCGACCTGCCTCTCCCCTATCTGGTACGCGGCGGACTGAGCATTTACCGTGCTTCCGGAAGATTTATCTGGCTCCCCTGCATACTCGTTATCACTGCCGGACTTGCCGGTCTTTCGCGGCTGGGAAAGCGTGCAGCTGTCATTGCCGCCGTGCTCTGCATTGCGGTACAGGGACTTGACCTGAGAAAATGGTGCAGCGGTCAGCACGATATGTTCGCAGGCGATACCAACTACGAATTCGCCCTCACTGACGAGAAGTGGGACGTGCTCACCGAAGGCGCGGACGAGGTGATCTTCCTGCCGATGCCGGAGGACTACGGTCTGTATATGCAGATGTATTTCGACTTCGCACAGCTTGCTGAGGACAAGGATATGAGCCTGAGCAGCTTCTACCTTGCAAGGCTCGATTTTGACGCTGTTTCGGCGTATTCGCTGAGGGAATACACTGCTCTGAAAAACGGCGGCGGACGTTCTGACGCGCTCTATGTCTTCTTCAAGCCGGAGGAAGCTCCCCCGGAGAGCGACACGCTCAGAGTATACAATATCGACGGCTACACGGTCGCTAAAGTTAAATTAAAATAAAATATCCGGATATGCTTGACAAATAAAAGCATATGCGGTATAATTAATTACTGTAATGTATAACGGCACTACTGTCTAAGGGAACTGATGGGCTGCACGGATACAAAATCTTTGAAAGAGGTGAATACCGTGAAAGAGGGAATCCATCCTAACTTTGTAAAGACTACTATTACCTGCCACTGCGGCAATGTAATGGAAACTATGTCCACAAAGGAAAACATCAAGGTTGAAATCTGTTCCAAGTGCCACCCGTTCTATACAGGCAAGCAGAAGCTCGTTGATACAGGCGGACGCGTTGACAGATTCAAGAAGCGTTTCAATATGGACAAGTAAGTCATTCAGCCGGTCTAAGACCGGCTTTTTGCGTATAATATTGCTATGGATTATTTAACTGTTTCGGCTCCGGCGCAGGCTTCGTTCATCGAGAAGCGCTCGGAGTTCATCGGCTATATTTCGCCGGTCACGACCAATGACGAGGCTGTTGCCTTCATCAATTCAATAAAGGCTCAGCACAGAAAGGCGAAGCACAATGTCTACGCCTATATCCTCCGGAAGGACAATATCTCACGCTATTCCGACGACGGTGAGCCGCAGGGTACTGCCGGTGCTCCGGTGCTTGACGTTATCGCAAAGCGCGGACTGACGGACGTTTGCGTGGTGGTGACGAGATACTTCGGAGGGATACTTCTCGGGGGCGGCGGTCTGGTGAGGGCTTACTCCCACGCGGCTTCTATCGCCTGCGATGCTGCCGAGATAAAGGATATGCGGCTGTGCCACAAGCTCTGGATAACCACAGACTACGGGCTCTACGGCAAGATAGCATACATCCTGCCGAATTACGGTGCGGTAACGCTCAGCTCCGATTTCGGGAGCGATATCTCGCTGGAGATACTTGTGACCTCCGATAAGTGTCAGGCTCTTGCCGATGAGCTGACAGAGGCCACGAACGGTGCCGTCCGCATCGAGGACCGCGGCGAGATGCACGGGAACTTCTCAGTGCGGTAGCTTTCGGTGAGAATGGAGAACTGAAAAAGAGGGTTTTTGCGATCACGCGAGTATAAGTATATAGAGGCTGCGATCACGGCAGCCGTTCAAGGAGGGGATATCATGACAGTACGCGAACAGACCGAGACTATCGAGAGCGGCATACTCAGCCAGTACGCCTGCACAAGCGTTGACGAAAAAGCCACTCACCGCGAAAGGCAGGAGGAAAAGTGTCCCTACCGGACCGAGTTCCAGCGTGACCGTGACCGTATCCTCCACTGCAATTCCTTCCGAAGGCTGAAGCGTAAAACTCAGGTCTTTCTCTCCCCGGTCGGAGACCACTACCGCACAAGGCTCACCCATACACTTGAAGTCGCCCAGATTGCGCGTACTATCGCAAGAGGTATGCGAATGAACGAGGACCTCACTGAAGCTATCGCCCTCGGACATGACCTCGGGCATTCCCCCTTCGGACACTGCGGCGAAAAGGTACTCAACGAGATCTGTCCCCACGGCTTCAGGCACTACCTCCAGAGCGTCAGAGTTGTTGAAAAGCTCGAAAAGAAGGGCGAAGGTCTCAACCTCACCTACGCTGTACGCAACGGCATCGAGTGCCATACAAACATGGTCGCCGATACCAAGGAGGGCAATATCGTCCGGCTCGCCGACACGATAGCCTATATCAACCACGACATCGAGGACTCTATCCGCGCAGGCATACTCCGTCCGGAAGACCTTCCCCGCGACTGCGTGATAACACTCGGCAATACCAAGACAAAGCGCATAACCACGCTCATCGCTTCGGTCATTGAGCACGGCGCTTACGACATAGACTTCTCACCGGCTGTCCGCAAGGCTCACGATGACCTCAGACAGTTCATGTTCGACAAGGTATACACCAACCCTGCCGCAAAGCAGGAGGAGGACAAGGCTGTCCTGCTCGTAAGGAAGCTTTACGCCTACTTCATCGAGAACACCTCAAAGCTCCCCGGGGAATACCGCGCGATAATGCGCGAATCCGACGCCGACAGGGCTGTATGCGACTATATTTCCGGCATGAGCGATGAGTACGCAGTTGACCTGTATACCGAGCTTTTCGTCCCGAAATTCTGGAAATAAGGTGACGCTATGCCCCGGAACGATGAATTCCTCTACCGTCTGAGAAATGCCAACACGATAGAATCTGTCATGGGCGGATACGTCCAGCTGATAAGGCGCGGCAGGAACTACGTCTGCTCCTGTCCCTTCCATTCGGAAAAAACGCCTTCCTGCACCGTATTCACCGACACTCAGAACTTCTACTGCTTCGGCTGCGGAACAGGCGGAGATGTCATAACCTTTATAATGAAGATCGAGAACCTCGACTTCAAGGAGGCGGTGAAGCTTCTCGCCCAGCGTTCGGGTATGGAGGTGCCTGCCTACAACTCGGCGGACTCCCGCCTTGCACAGCGAAAGACGCGCATCTATGAAATGAACCGCATCGCTGCCAACTACTTCTACACCAACCTCGTCAAGGGACAGGACAAGTCCGGACTGAAATACTTCTACGACAGAAAGCTGTCCCCTGCCGTTATAAAGAAATACGGGCTCGGCTATGCGCCGGACTCATGGCACGACCTAAGCGACCTTCTGCGCTCAAAGGGCTATACCGACGACGAGATAATCGACGCATGGCTCGGCGGACGCTCCCAGAAGACCGGCAAAAGCTATGATATGTTCCGGAAGCGCGTCATGTTCCCTATCATCGACCTCAGGGGAAATATCATCGGCTTCGGCGGCAGAGTGCTCGACGATTCAAAGCCCAAATACCTCAACACAAGCGCAACTCCGGTCTTTGACAAGGGCTCGAACCTCTTCTCGATGAACTTCGCCAAGAATGCCGAAACAAAGCGCATTATCCTCTGCGAGGGGTATATGGACGTCATTGCCGTCAATCAGGCAGGCTTCGAGAACGTTGTAGCCACGCTCGGTACCGCCATTACCCCCGATCAGGCAAGGCTCATAAGCCACTATGCCGAGGAGGTCGTCATTGCCTACGACAGTGACGGTGCAGGTCAGAAGGCTGCCCAGAAGGCTATAAACCACTTCTCCGACGTCGGTATCCGGACAAGGGTGCTGCGTATGGAGGGGGCAAAGGACCCCGACGAATACATAAAGAAATTCGGCGCTGAGAGCTTCCGGCTGCTCATAGAGGGCTCGGCGGACGCTACCGACTTCATGCTCGACAAGTGCGAGGTCGGCATAGATATGTCCAGTGAAGCCGGCAAGGTCGAGCTGCTGAGACGTACCTCAAAGGTGCTCGCCGGGATAGAGTCTCCCCTCGAAAGAGAGGTCTATATTTCCCGTACAGCCAGGAAATGCGATATACCCGTTCAGGTGCTCAAAACGCACATAGACGGACTGCTCCGCAGGAACGAGCGCTCCGGGAAAAAGCGTGAATGGAAGAATATCCAGCTCTCGGCTGTAAAGCACGACCAGCTCAACCCGGAAGCGGACAAGTCTCCGCGCGAGGCAAAGGCGGAGGAAGCCATCATCAGCTACCTCATCAGAAACCCCGGCGAATACGCCGATATCGCGGCGGAAGCACCGCCGGACACTTTCGTTACACCGTTCAACAAAAGGGTATATCATGCCGTTCTCGGTGCTGTGGAAAGGCATGAGAACTTCTCGGTCTCTATGCTCTCAGATGAGTTCACCCTCGAGGAGACCGGAAGGATAACCGGTATCACCGCGAAATTCCGCGACCACCCGGTAACACGCGAGTATTTCAGCGACTGCGCTGCTGTGCTCAGGAAACATACCCCGGCAAGTACCGACGGTATATCAGACGACGACCTGAAAAAGCTTTTCGATTCAAAGAAAAAATAACAGGAGGATATAGCATGGAAAACAGGAGAAATACCATAGACGCGCTCATGGAGCATGGAAAGGCAAGCGGAAAACTCACCACAAAGGAGATAACCGATGCCCTCGAACAGCTCGACTTTGACGTAGACCAGATAAATACCTTCTATGACGACTGCGAGAACCTCAATATCGAGATAGTCGAGGATATGAACATTGATGCCGACCTCAAGATAGGCATGGACTCCAACCTCACCGATGACCTCGAAATGGCTCTCTCTACCGAGGGTATCGCTATCGACGACCCGGTCAAGATATACCTCAAGGAAATAGGAAGAGTGCCGCTTCTCACCACCGAGGAGGAGATAGAGCTTGCCCAGAGAATGGCTAAGGGCGACCCCTACGCGAAGAAGCGTCTCTCCGAAGCCAACCTCCGTCTTGTTGTGTCTATCGCAAAGAAGTACGTCGGAAGGGGTATGCAGTTCCTCGACCTCATCCAGGAGGGAAACCTCGGTCTTATCAAGGCAGTTGAGAAGTTCGACTACACCAAGGGCTTCAAGTTCTCCACCTACGCCACATGGTGGATAAGACAGGCTATAACCCGTGCTATCGCCGATCAGGCAAGAACTATCCGTATCCCTGTCCACATGGTCGAGACTATCACCAAGGTCAAGAAGGTATCGAGCCAGCTCCTCCACGAGAACGGTCACGACCCGAGCCCGGAGGAGATCGCAGAAAAGCTCAATATGCCGGAGGATAAGGTGCGCGAGATAATGCGTGTCGCTCAGGACCCTGTGTCCCTCGAAACTCCTATCGGTGAGGAGGAGGACAGTCACCTCGGCGATTTCATTCCCGATGACGATGCTCCTGCGCCTGCTGAAGCAGCTTCGCATACTCTCCTGAAGGAGCAGCTCAACGAGGTGCTTTCAACTCTTACCGAGCGTGAAGCAAAGGTACTGAAGCTCCGCTTCGGTCTTGAGGACGGCAAGTCCAGAACGCTTGAGGAGGTAGGACAGCGCTTTGACGTTACCCGTGAGCGTATACGCCAGATAGAGGCGAAGGCTCTGAGAAAGCTCCGTCACCCGAGCAGAAGCAAGAAGGTCAAGGACTTCCTCGACTGATATAATGACATAAGCAGGGGCGCCATCTGGGCGCCCTTTTTGCTTTCTGCCTTCTCAGTTCAGAGCACTGTTCACTGCTCACTAAGTGAAAACATGAAAACATGAAAACTTGAAAACTTGAAAACCCGGCTCATATCTGCACGAACCACACATTATCCTTCTTGAATGACTTCACTCCGAGCTGAGACTTCGCACGGCTTAAAGAACTGCTGCTGATATCCAGTGCGGCAGCCTTATCCGTAATAAGCTTTGCAAGCTTCGGCTGACCGTTCCCGAGCTCGGACATGAGGAACTCCTTCGCAAGGTCACGCTTGGTGGGAGCTGACCCGATACCGAGAAGAAGCTCGTCTATATCGCTCTCATATTCGCCTATATAGCTGAGACCGTTGTCTTCGGACAGCCGGAACGCAACGTTTTTTCCCTCCGGTGCAAGGGAGCTTTTTATCTGTGAGATCACCCTGACCTCCGGCGCAGACTTGTCCCTTGCGACTATGAGAACGCTTCTTGCTGCTGCTGTGAGGTCTATGGAACCGACTGCACGGTAAGCCGCCTTTGCAGTCATGTTCTTGTTCATGTGTCCGATAAGGACTATCGCACAGTTGAATTCAGCGGCAAGTGAAGCGAGCCGGGACATTACCGGACGTATCTCGTTAGCCCTGTGCATATCTACTCCCTGACCCAGAAATGCTTGCAGCGGGTCAAATATCATAAGTCTGCACCCTGTGAAGGAAAGTATCTCGGGTATCCTTTCGTCCGTAAACGTGATGATATCCTCGCTGTCGTCGTAGAAGAAAACGCGGTTACAGTCCGCACCGGCAGCGAGAAGCCTCGGTTTGACCGTATCCGAAAGACCGTCCTCTGCGGTCTGGAAAACAACATCGCTCACCGGAATGCCCTCCTCCTTCCAGAAGGCTTTTCCGGAAGAAACAGCGGCGGCGATATTCAGCGCAAGGGTAGTTTTTCCCTCGCCGGGGTCACCCATGATGATAGTCACCTTGCCGTAGGCGATGTAGGGATACCAGAGCCATTCGGTCTCGCATCCCATGACCTCGGATATTGTGTGGATGTTTTTTACAGCACTCATTTTCAGTACCTCCGTAAGATTATTTGGGAACGTGTTCCTGTAAAAGGGCAGAAAACGGAGGTCTTTCAATGTCTTTCCGTTGAATACCGCAAATAATACACCAGCGGTGGAAGATTTCATGTTTTCATCTTTTCATGTTTTCATGTTTTCACTTAGTGAGCAGTGAACAGTGCTCATAACTGAGAAGGCATAAAAGGCGCACACTATTGACGTATCGGTGATAATCGGCTATAATATATGTATCATTATATTTATTGGAGGGCGGAGAATGAAGCTCGATATTCTCAGAGCAGCCGGACTGTGCTGCGCCTTGACCCTCTCTGCCTGCGGCAGCGGTACAAAGGGTACCGTTACTCCGCCGGACAACTCCCTCGATGCGTGTACCCTCCGCTTCTCATGGTGGGGAGGCGACGACCGCCACGAGGCTACCCTCAGTGCCATTTCCCTCTGGGAGAGCATTCACCCCGATATCCGCATAACCCCCGAATACGGCGGCTGGGACGGCTGGAACGAAAAGGTCACCGCTCAGATGAGCAGCGGCAGTGAGCCCGATATCCTCCAGATAAACTACGACTGGCTCGTCACCATGTCCCCCGACGGCGAAGGCTTCTATGACCTCCGGCAGCTCACAGGTCAGCTCGACCTCTCAGGTATGGACGAGGATATCCTCTCCTTCGGTACGGTCGGCGGCAAGCTCAATGCTGTTGCCGTTTCGGTAACAGGACGCGGTCTGTTCTACAATTCCGGTATCTACAAAAAGGTCGGTGCGGACTATCCCTGCACATGGGAGGAGCTTCTCGCGCTCGGTGAGACATTCAGCGAAAAGGGACTCTATCCCCTCGACCTTGATATCCAGTCGGGCGGCACGGCATGGTACCTTGCAGTTGTCTATGTCCAGCAGAAAACAGGCAGAGTTTTCATCAATATGGACGGTGAGCTCGGCTTCACCGAACAGGATATCACGGACGCGCTGACCTTCTACAAGCGCCTCGAGGACAGCCGTGTTATCCGCACTATACGCACGCGCACCGATGAGGACGGCAACGCTGCACTATACCAGTCCCCTGAGTTCATAAACGGCACTATCGCAGGTGTTCTCGAATGGGGAAGCTCTGTCGGCAAGTACGAAGCTGTTCTTCCCGAAGGTGTATTGCAGGCTGGTCCCTTCCTCGGCGACGGCAGCGGAAATACCTCCGGCTGGATGACAAAGCCCTCGATGCTCTACGCGGTATCACGCAATACCGACCACCCGGATGAGGCTGCGGCTTTCGTGGACTTCCTCCTCAATAACGGCGACTGCGCGGAGATACTCGGTACAACAAGGGGTATCCCCTCCTCGCGCTATGCCCTCGGACGCCTTGAAGAAAAAGGTATGCTCAGAGGTCCTGCACAGGACAGCAATGAGCTCCTCGGCAGCCTTGACACCATTACGGTAAGTCCCTACGCCGAGCTTGCAAGGGTAAGGGAATACTGCAATACCGCCCTCGAAAACGTCTCCTACGGCACTCAGGATATCCCCTCTGCGGCAAGTGAGCTCTATTCCTCCTTATCAGATTATCTGGAGAAGATCAGAAAATGAAGAAACGTACTTACGGCAATCCGGTCGGTGTGAGCCGGTATACCGGTCTGCTGCTGATACTGCCGTTCATAGCAGGCTTCCTGCTGTTCACCCTCTATCCCTTCGTGTGCTCGTTCGCGGTAGGGCTCACGGAATACGACGGCATACGCCCGGCTAAGTTCGTCGGTCTGGAGAATTACAGGACGATGTTCCGCGACAGGACCTTCCGGAAGTCCCTCACTGTCACGCTCAGATATGCGGCGATACTCGTTCCGCTGAAGCTCACAGTCTCCCTGCTGACCGCCCTCCTGCTGAATGCTGAGATACGGGGCATAGGCTTCTACCGGACTGCTCTGTATATCCCCTCCGTGCTCGGTGCTAACCTTGCCGTCGTCATAATGTGGAACTACCTGTTCACCTCCGGCGGACTGGTCAACCAGTTGCTCGACCTGATGGGTGCATCGCCGGTAAGCTGGTACGGCGACCCTGACAGGGCTCTGTTCGTGATAATACTCCTGCGCCTGTGGGAATTCGGCTCGACTATGGTCATATTCCTCGCGGCACTCAGGGATATCCCCCGTGACCTCTGCGATGCAGCAAAAGTTGACGGCTGCGGTAGGGTACGCACCTTCTTCTCGGTAACTCTTCCCCAGCTCAGGGGCGTGATATTCGTCAACCTCATATTGCAGACCATAGCGGCTTTGCAGGAGTTCAACGCTCCCTATATGCTGACCGGAGGCGGTCCCCTCAAAAGCACTTATACCGTGGGTATGCTGATATACGATGAGATGTTCCGCTACGATATGAATGCAGGCTATGCCAACGCTGTATCGTGGGTGCTCTTTGCGATGATATCGGCGATAGTCGGGATAATGTTCGCGGTTTCCGGACGCAGAGGGAGGGACGGACGATGACGAAAAAGCTCCCCCTCTACATCATACTCACCCTCATGGCAGCGGCTATGCTCTATCCCCTGCTGTGGCTCATAGGTGCTTCATTCAAGTCAAACGACGAGATATTCAGCTCGGTATGGTTCATGCCGGACAGCTTCGGCCTCAGCGTCTACCGCAAAGCCTGGAAGACCGTTACCCCCTATACTATGGGACATTACTTCATGAACACCTTCATGATAGTGGTCCCGAAGGTGCTGCTCACCTGCATCTCGTCAGTCCTTGTCGCCTACGGCTTCGCACGGTTCGACTTCCCCCTGAAAAGGCTCTGCTTCGGTATGCTCATGGCTGGTATGTTCATGCCGGCTGTCGTCACCGTCATGCCTATGTATCTCCTCTGGAACAAGGCAGGTCTCCTCGATACCTACGTCCCCCTCATCGCGCCCTCAGCCTTTGCAGCGGAGGGAATGTTCGTGTTCATGCTCATACAGTTCTTCCGGCGCGTGCCGAAGGAATTCGACGAAGCCGCACGCATTGACGGCTGCGGCACTCTCAGGACGCTGTTTTACGTCCTTCTCCCCTGCATAAGACCGGCTGTTGTGTCCGTTGCTGTATTCACCTTTCTCTGGACGATGAACGACTTCCTCCAGCCGCTCATAATGATACACTCAGTTGAAAAATATCCGCTGTCCCTCGCATTAAGGCTATCCGTGGACAGTACAGGTCAGGGATATGAACAGTGCAGGATAATCGCCATGTCAGTGATAGGACTGATACCCTCTGTGGCGGTATTCTCCCTCGCACAGAAGCATTTCATAAGCGGCATAACTGCCGGAGGTATAACAGGATGATACCCAAGCCCTCATGGAAGGAAGCAGCAGAAGCCTATATCTCGCGGATGCTGCTGTCCTCAGACCCTCTCGCTCCCCTCTGGAACAGGGAGAGCATACTCTGCCGGAAGTCACCGAAATGGAACTACATCGACGCCTGCATGATGAATGCTGCCGCGATGCTCTGTGACCTCACAGGAGATGAAAGCATAGGAAAGTACATCGGACGCTTCACCGATGCCTATGTCACGGAAAGCGGCGATATCCCGACATTCCGCCCGGAGGACTTCAACCTCGACAGCATAAACGGCGGCAAGACCCTGCTCTGGCTGTATAAGCGCACCGGCAGGGAAAAATACCTCGCCGCCGCGGAAAAACTGTTCAGCGGACAGCTCAGCCGTCAGCCCCGCACGCCCTCGGGAAGCTTCTGGCACAAGGCTGTGTACCCCGGTCAGGTATGGCTCGACGGGACGTATATGGCGTTCCCGTTCATGGCTGAATACGCTCTGATGAAGGGCGATGGTGCTGTTACCGCGGACATCTCCGCACAGCTCCGGACTATACGCTCGCGCATGAGAGACAGTGCCTCCGGACTTTACTATCACGGTCTGGATGAGCTCCGCCGTGAGAAGTGGGCTGACCCTGTCACAGGGCTCTCCGGGGAATTCTGGCTGCGGTCAATGGGCTGGCTGAGCGCTGCTCTTGCCGATATATGCGGACTTATCCCCGATGATGAGGAGTACCGTTCCATGCTCTCCGACCTCCTTGAAGCTCTTGCAGACCGCATGACGGAGGAGGGAATGCTGTTGCAGCTCCCCTTGCGGAAGGAACTTCCCGGGAACTATCCCGAGACCAGCGGAACGCTGCTGTTTGCCTATTCAGCGATGAAAGCGGCAAGGCTCGGCATTGCGGACGACCGCATCAGGCAAGCTGGTACAAGGGCATTCGGGGCGGTCGCAGACGGCTATATCTCCGTGAACGCGGAGGGACTTCCCGTGCTGAGGAATATCTGCCTCATGGCAGGTCTCGGCGGTACGCCTTACAGGGACGGCTCGGCTGAGTATTACCTTGGCGAACTGGTCACGGAGAACGATGCAAAGGGCATCGCGCCCTTCCTCATGGCTTACGCGGAGCTTTGCGCTTACGCCGAATGAATAATCAACTCTGAACTCTCAGCTCAGAATAACTGTGCACTGAGCACTGAATACAAAAGTGGAGGAGACAGATATGAACAAGGTCCCCGGCGGCGAAGAGATACTCGCCGCTCTTGAACAAGCCGGCTTCAGGGCTTACTATGTCGGCGGCTGCGTCCGCGACAGCATTATGGGCAGGGCTATCCACGATACAGATATAACCACGGATGCCCTCCCCGAGCAGACTATGGCTGTTTTCAGCGGTCATACCGTCATTCCCACCGGTCTGAAGCACGGCACGGTAACAGTCCTCTCCGGCGGTATCCCCTACGAGATAACCACCTTCCGCATCGACGGCAGCTACACCGATTCCCGCCGTCCCGACAGTGTGGATTTTACCCGGAACATAGAAGATGACCTCGCACGGAGAGACTTCACCATGAACGCGATAGCTATGGACAGCCGCGGCAATACCGTTGACCCGTTCGGCGGCAGGGCTGACATCGCAGACGGCATCATACGCTGTGTAGGCGACCCGGAACAGCGCTTCACCGAGGACGCTCTCAGGATACTCCGCGCGGCAAGATTTGCCTCACAGCTCGGCTTCGCTATCGAGACGGATACCGCTGCGGCAATGCACTCGCTCTCCGGCAGGCTCGACAATATCTCGCGCGAAAGGGTCAGGGAGGAATTCGACAAGCTGCTCTGCGGACGCTTTTCAACAAAAGTGCTCCTTGAATACAGGGACATCATCGCCCGGATAGTACCGGAGATCGTCCCCTGCTTCGGCTTTGAACAGCATTCACACTACCATAAATACGATGTTTACAGCCACATCGTCCACACGATAGAGGCTGTTCCGGAGGACGACCTTCTCCTCAGAAGGGCGATGTTCTTCCACGATATCGGCAAGCCCCGGATGTTCACCCTCGATGAGAACGGCGAGGGACATTTCAAGGGTCACGCTCCCCTCAGCGCGGAAATGGCTGAGAGCATCATGAAAAGGCTCTGCTACGACAAACACACTATATGGCGCACCTGCCGCCTGATAAGCCTCCACAGCGAAAAGATACGCGATGAGATAAAGCTCCGCAAGCTCCTGTCTGTGCTCGGCGAGGAGGACTTCTGCAAGCTCATGGAATTCAAGAAGGCGGACAACTGCGGCAAGAATGACTTCGTTCTCGCGGAAAATATCCAGTTCGACAGCTATATTGAGAAGGCACGTTCACTCGTCCGCGAAGGCTTCTGCCTTTCGCTCTCACAGCTCGCAGTCAGCGGAAATGATATGCTCACCTGCGGTATAACCGGAAAAAGGGT
The DNA here is from genome assembly GCA_017525915.1 of Ruminococcus sp. Classification (GTDB taxonomy): domain Bacteria; phylum Bacillota; class Clostridia; order Oscillospirales; family Ruminococcaceae; genus Ruminococcus. The sequence continues at coordinate 78,469 of JAFXSC010000008.1, read as the reverse complement.
CGGCGAGGTGCTCGGCATTCTCCTTAACAAGGTCATTGAGGGTGAGCTCCCCAACGACAGGCAGGCGCTCACAGAATATGCAGGGAGGCTCGTGAAATGATAAAGGGACGCATCCATTCGACTGAGAGCTTCGGCACGGTAGACGGTCCAGGAGTCCGCTTCGTGGTGTTCTTCCAGGGCTGTCCGCTTCGGTGTCAGTACTGCCACAACCCCGATACATGGGCATTTGACGGCGGCAGAGAGGTCACGGCGGACGAGCTCATTAGGGAATACGATTCGTACAAGGAGTTCCTGAAAAGCGGCGGTATTACCGCAACAGGCGGCGAACCCCTCGCCCAGCCGGAGTTCCTTGCGGAGCTTTTTTCGCTTGCAAAGAGCAAGGGAGTGCATACCTGCCTTGACACATCAGCAGGTGTTTTCGATCCGGAGCATCCGGAGAGAACTGATGCCGCCCTCAGATACACTGACCTTGTCATGCTCGATATCAAGCACATAGACGATGCCGCGCACAGGGAGCTTACCGGTCACACAAACCGCAATATACTGGCTTTTGCGGAGCATATCCGTGACCTCGGCATACCGGTCTGGATAAGGCACGTTGTGGTTCCCGGCATAACCGACAGTGAGGACGCTCTGTTCCGGCTCGGGGAATACCTCTCGACGCTCTCAAACCTGAAGGCGCTCGATGTTCTTCCCTATCACGATATGGCGAAGCCGAAGTATGCCGCGCTCGGGCTTGAATATCCTCTCGGGGACACTCCTCCGCTCACGAAGGAACAGGCACTTGCCGCCCGTGACACGATCATGAAGGGCATAAAGTCGGGACTGCACAGACGTTAGTTAGTGAGGGACAGACCGAAATATCATCGCCGTCAGGCGATACAACAATTCCGTATTACACATTATGAATTATAAAGGCGCACATTGTGCGCTGTTTCTTTCGCTGAAAAAAATATTTCCGGAAAGTTGTCTGAAACTGTAAAGGGTCAGCGATTGTATGTAGTGAAGGCGCTGATAACGCAAAGCAAAGCGATGCAGACAGACCGGTCCGGCGCCGGCTCAAAGATAGAATCTTACTGGGGTGATACTTATGACTGATACCGAAATAAGTACATTGCTGCGTGAAAAGCCCGAACTCGGGCGCCGCGCACTGTTTGACGGATACTGCAACTACGTCTACGCTGTTGCTGCCAATAAGCTCGGAAGCTGCGGCAGCCGCGAGGACATCGAAGAATGTGTCAGCGATATCTTCGCCGAGGTCTTCCGCTATTTCAGGGACAATCCCGAAAACGGCTCCGGCTTCAAGCCGATGATCTCCACTATCGCCAAGCGCCGCTCGATCGACGCTTACAGAAGGCTCGCAAAGGGCTATGGAAGGACTGTCTCTATCGATGATGAGGACTTCCGCGAGCTTCCATCAGGTGTGGCGATAGACAGAGATGCCGAGAAAAAGGATACCCGGAGCATTATTCTCCGCAAGATAAGCGAGCTCGGTGAACCTGACTCCACCATAATAATGCAGCAGTTCTTCTATCACAGGACAGCAAAGGAGATCGCTTCTTCGGTCTCCATGACAGCAATGAACGTACAGAAACGCAGCAGCCGTGCGCGAACCAGACTCCGCGATATGCTCGTTGAAGCTGGTATCAGTCTATAAGGGAGGTATGTTCTATGAAAACCAACGAATTCGATATTTTTGATAATGCCGGTGATGATATGATAGATAAGATCTCGAAGGAATACCCAGTTCTTACTGACGAAGAAAAAGAAAGGCTGTTTGCTATGAGTGAAAGAAAGTTCAATATAAGCGATGCAAGAATCGGAGATGCCGCAGTTGTAAGCGGTGTCGAGCACTACAAGAGACCCGCATGGCACAGGTTTGCCGCTATGGCTGCCGCATTCGTACTCGTTGCCGGAGGTATCGGCGGCGGAGTTATGCTCTCGAAGCGCATGAAGAATACTTCCCCGGATAAGCTCCCGGCTGCCGCGACTGAGCTCACCACTGACGGAACAGATACGACCGCTGCTGAAACGACTTCGGCTGCCGCAGTAAGACCCGGGACCGACTACAATGCCGTTGCCTCCCGCCTGACTGAGGAATATGTTCACCTCCTGAAGCTGGTAAAATGCAGCGATGTCATCCAGCACTCTCCCGATGAGCTGGTGCTCGAATACAATACCGATGTGCTCCAGAATTATATGTCTGCACGGTACTATGAGGTAACTGACACGGAGATAAAGGGCTATGAGGATATCTATGCTCTCATGAGAAAGACCTTCACCGTTGCTGAGACAGACAAGTACATGAGCTACTACTGCTACAACGACCTTAGCTATGCCGTTAACGGCAGCGTGAAATCGTCCGAAGAATTCAGACCGTTCGTCATGATAAACGGAAAGCTCCACATGATGGCACAGTATTCCCCTGTATTCTATGACAGCACCGTTGGCGTACAGGCAACAGATATCACAGCGGACAGCTTCAACGTTGTCTGGAAGTATATGTCCGGCGATGAAGAAAGGACAAAGATACTCCACGTTGTCTATGACGAGGAGGTAAGCGACTGGCGCATAGGCGAATGGGTACAGGGCAGCTACTATTCCGGTACTCCCTCTGAGGACGAGGCAAGAGCCGCCGCAGAGCAGCTTCTCTCCGGATACTCTAATACCTTCAATTTCATCAGGTGCTCGCTCAACGATATACAGCACGATGAGAACGACAAGCTCGTTTTCAGAACGCAGACCTTCACTCCCGAAAGAGCCAAAGAACTTGGTCAGGATCATGTTCTCATTGATTTTGTATACTACCGTGTAACTGACCCGGCTGCTTCAACAGCAGAGGCTATGAACAAGCTCATGTCCAAGTACAACACACAGTACAGCGCCGGTCTCGGAGAAATATACAATGATACCTTCAATTACCCCGAGGGCACAGTATTCAACTTCGACCAGATCGAAGGAACTCCCTCGACCTATGAGCTCACGAGGTTCATAAACTATAACGGCAATATCTATATAAGCTCCAATGCCGTAGCAAGCGACGCTCCGACAATGAAGCACGATCCTGTTATAAGCAAGGTCATCGTGACATCCCCGAATGAGTTCGTTGTAACTGTTGACGAAGAGACCGCTAAGTCTGAAAGTGCACACTGCGACATCAACTCAGACAAGGCATTCGGCTACTACGTTACACGCGAGGACACAGGCGTATGGAGGATAGTACACTTCAACGGCTACACCTCCGAGGATGATATCTTCCCCAACAACACCCTTTGCTGATAAAAAATGAAGGCAGACCTTAATGGTCTGCCTTTTGTTATTCTTCAAGTTCAATGAGAAGCTCGAGGTCTTCGTCTATCTTCTGTTTCAGACGGTCTATCTCGGTACACTTTTCAGCCATGAGGACATGGTCGCTGTAAACCTCCTCGCGGCTTATCTCCTCTGTCAGCGCGTCTATCTGCGCCTGCATTTCGTCCATTTCCTTTTCAAGACGGCGCATCTCGTTCTTTCGTGCGGCATCGGCACTGCGCTGCTGCTTGCTGCGGTAGGTCTTTACATTCTTCTCCTTTGCCGCTTCATAGGCAGCCTGCTGCTTCTCGGCGTCTGCGGCACGCTTTTCCGCTGCCTGTTCCTCCCTCAGTACGTCAAGGTACTTCTCAAATCCGCAGTTATGAAGACGGCAGCCGTCCGCGGTAAGCTCTATCAGGCGGTCGGCAATTTTGCTGAGAAGATAGCGGTCGTGGGAAACGAATATCACTGTGCCTGTGTACTCCGCAAGTGCCTCCTCGATAGCCTCCTTCGAGGAAAGGTCAAGGTGGTTGGTAGGCTCGTCGAGAATGAGAACGTTGCCGTGCTCCTGCATCATTATCGCAAAGCAGAGCTTCGCACGCTCGCCGCCGCTTATAACTCCGGTCTCCTTGAACACGTTTTCGCCGACAAGCCGCACCTGTGCAAGAAGGCTGCGGACTTCAAGGTCTGACAGTGAAGGATAGCGGCTGTGAAGCTCCTCCATAACGGTCAGCTCGCGGTTGAGCTGAGTGCTCTCCTGCTCGAAGTAGGATATCTTGACGTTGGTGTTCCAGCGGACAGTGCCCTTGTGGGGAAGCTGCTCCTGAATAATGCGGAGAAGGGTGGACTTGCCTATGCCGTTGTCGCCGATAATGCCTATCTTTTCACCGCGGCGCACCTCAAAGCTGACGTTCTCCATGAGGGTCTTTCGCTTCGTTCCCTCGCCGACAGAGATGTCGATATCCCTGACCTTCAGCACATCGAGCGGCGGTTCAACGGCGTATGTAAAGCTTATCTTTGCCGAGCGTGTATCGTGTACCGGACGCTCCACACGCTCTATCTTTTCGAGCTGTTTCCGGCGGCTCTGAGCCATTTTTGTCGTAGAGGCACGGACGAGGTTGCGCGCAACATAGTCCTCCATTTTCGCTATCTGCTTCTGCTGGAGCTCGTATTCCTTCTCGCGGCGTGCATCGTTCTCCTCACGCTGACGGACGAAGGCTGAATAATTGCCTCGGTAGCGCGTAAGGTGTCCGTGCTCTATCTCGCAAATGGAAGTGCAGAGGCGGTCAAGGAAGTAGCGGTCGTGCGATACTATCAGGACGGCTCCGCGGTAGGTGCGGAGGTAGTCCTCGAGCCACATTATCGTCTTGAAGTCAAGGTGGTTGGTCGGCTCATCGAGAATGAGCAGATTGGGCTCCTCGAGGAGCAGCTTCGATATGCAGAGACGTGTCTTTTCTCCGCCGCTGAAACCGGAGACAGTGCGGCTGAGTTCCTTTTCGGTAAAGCCCATGCCGTTGAGTATCATGCGTATCTTCACATCGGTATTGTAGCCGTCGTTGGCCTCGACCCACGAGGAGAGCTGCTGGTACTCGTCCGCTGCGGAACTGTCGCCCTTCTCTATCTCTTTCTCTATCTCGCGGAGACGCTCGATAGCACGGCGCATAGGCTCAAACACCTTCCGCATCTCGTCAATGACGGTGCTCCCGGAATCAAGTCCGCCCATCTGTTCGAGGTAGCCGACAGTTGTCTTTGCGGCAAATGAGACTATACCGTCCTTCTCGGTGAAGCGGTCGGGCTCGACCGAGCCTGTGAGTATTTTCAGCAGGGTGGATTTTCCGCAGCCGTTCCTTCCCACAAGTCCTATCTTGTCGGTCTCGTCTATGGTCAGCGAGACATTATCGAGCACCTGTGCGCCGTTATAGAATTTGTTTATATTTGTAAGGCTTGCCAGCATATTATCTTCCTTTTTATACTTTCTTGTAAAGGCTCACATGACTTTCCAGCTCATTGAAGCCGTTTTTCAGATAGAAGCCGTAAGCAGGCTTGTCATTGTCGGTCTGGAGGAATATCCCTGCCAGTCCGCGTTTTTTTACCTCGGCGGATATCATTCCCATGAAGGCTGTACCTATGCCGGTGCCCTGCATATCCGGTGAGACGCACAGCTCCTCGATATTGTAGTTCGTGCCCTCCCACCAGTGACGTATCATGCCGACTGAAAGCGCTATGAGCCTGCCGTCCCTGATGAGCCCGAAATTCAGGGCATTGCAGGAGTGGGATATCTCCTTCATGTATTCCGTGAGCTGTGCTTCGTCGCTCCAGTCATCGTTCCACGGTCCGCCTGCAAAGGCACTCCGGTAAAGCTCAGCCATCTGAGGAAGGTATGTATCGTCAAGCACGGTAAAGACATCTTTTCCGTTCATATCCGCAATTCCTCCTGTTATCAGCAGTATAAATCTAATTATACCACAAAAAGGCTGTCCAATCAAGAGCGGACTGCCATAAATTTACGCTTGACAAATAAGAACATATGTGTTATAATATCCATAGAACAAGCGTTCGGAACATAAATTCGCAGAATGAGGTGATATTATGAATCGAAGCATCCTCCACGTTGACTGCAACAACTTCTTCGCTTCCGTTGAATGCGTCTATGACCCTTCGCTCGGAAGCGTCCCCTGCGCCGTAGCCGGCAGCAAGGAGGACCGGCACGGCATTATCCTCGCCAAGAACGAGCTTGCAAAAAAAGCCGGCGTGAAGACCGGCGAGGCTATCTGGCAGGCTCAGCAGAAATGTCCCGGGCTCATTACCGTTCCGCCGCATTTCGACCGCTATAACAAGTTCTCAAAGCTCTTTAAGGGGATATGCTTCGAGTACACCGACCTCCTCGAAAGCTTCGGCATCGACGAATGCTGGCTCGATGTCACCGGCAACCGCAAAAGTGCTGCCGTCATCGCAAATGAGATACGCGAGCGCGTAAAGAACGAGTACGGTCTGACCGTTTCGGTAGGCGTGAGCTTCAACAAGATATTCGCAAAGCTCGGCTCCGATCTAAAGAAGCCGGACGCCGTTACGTTCATTACTGAGGAGAATTTCCGTGAGAAGATATGGGGACTTCCGGCAGAGGATATGCTCGGCGTCGGCAGACGCACCCTGGGCTGTCTGCACTCCCACGGGATATACACAATAGGTGAGCTCGCGGAGGTCTCACCTGCCGCTCTGCGCTCATGGCTCGGAAAAAGCGGTCCCATGCTATGGAAATTTGCAAACGGTCTCGACGATTCAAGAGTAATGCGCTTTGACGAAAGGATACCCCCGAAGTCCGTGAGCAGCGGCTATACCCCCTACCGCGACCTCCAATGCGAAAACGACGTCCGGATACTCATATATGCACTGAGCGAGAATATCGCCGCCCAGCTGCGCCGTCACGGGCTCTGCTGCCGCACTGTCTCCATAAACATCAGGGACCGGGAGCTCAACCACGTCTGCCGCCAGATACGCACGGCTTTTCCGCTTTCCGACAGCTCACGCATTGCCGAAGAGGCTCTCGGGCTTTTCCGGAAGGAATACTCCGGGAATACCGATATCAGGAGCTTAACGGTCTGTGCTTCTGACCTTGAACCTTTCAGCGAGGATATCCAGCTCGACCTTTGCGGTGAGGTCTTCCGCAGCGAGCGCCGCGACAGTCTCAACAAGGCAGTTGACGGCATAAGGAAAAGATACGGCTACGGTTCGGTGTTCCGCGGTCTGCTCATGCAGGACGTCCGCCTCGGTATGTTCGACCCGAAGGAGATCGGCGACGCCCACCCGGTAGGTATGCGGGCATGATCATCTCTTCCTGCCGGAAAGCGTTTGCTTCAGAGCGATAAGTCCCGTCAGCAGAAACAGCAGTCCGCCGACGGCTGCAAGTACCGGAGGGAGCTTCACCGGTGCATTTTCAGAGGCAGCAGGGTCAAATGCCTGAACTGTCTCCGGAGATGCCGAGAACACTGCACCGTTATCCTTTGCGTATTCTTCGGCAGCTGAGCCTCTTTCCCCGATGACAGTCATGCCGGTACTCTTTCCGCCGGTAGTATAACCAAGCGCTTCAGCGCCGATATCAGTCACCGACGGCGGAATATACACCGTATCGAGGACGGTACACTGGTAGAATGCGCCTGTACCGACAGTTTTCAGCCTTCCCCCGAACGAGACGTAGTAAAGCGAGGTGCAGGCGCAGAAGCAGAATTTCTCGATATCCGTGACGTTCTGAGGTATTATCACGGTCGTGAGCGAGCTGCACCTCCGGAAGCACGAATCCGGAATGACGGTCAGTGTATCGGGGAGCTGCACCTTTTTCAGCATCGCACAGCCCTCAAAGCAGCCCATGCCAAGCTCACTGAGCCGTGCAGGCAGGGTTATCTCCTCAAGTCCCGTACAGCCGTAGAAGCAGTGGTGTCCCATGTTCCGAACGGTGTCCGGCAGTATCATCTTGCGAAGAGAGGTGCAGCAGTAAAAGGCGTTGTCCCTCACCGAGGTAACGGGTATTCCCTCTATGAACTGCGGTATCTCGATTATCTCCGGTGCGCCGGTATAGCCTGTGACCGTCACCTCGCCGTCTATGACGGTATATGTAATGCTGCCGCACTCCGCACAGCTTGCCTCCGCAGGATTCAGAAAACATATCAGCGCAGCGATAAATGATACTATCAGTAGTTTTTTCATATTAACCTCCCGTACAGTCATACTGTGATGATAACTCACCGGAGCTCAAAAATAAACGGCATTATTGCGGGCAGAACCGCTGTATTCCGCACCATACAGCCATTTTTCGTTCAGGCTCTCCATATACTGACAGGGTATTTTCGGGGAACTGCATGAGAAATGGCGTTTATTTTTTGCTTTTTATGTCAAAATCGCTCCGTTATTCTTGATTTTTATGCAGACATATGATATAATAGGTTTAACTAAGTTTCCACACAGGAGGTACAGATGAAATATATACAGGATAAGTTCCGCATAGTCTCCAAAAGAGCTATTGGCAGGGATATTTACAGCTTTGAGATATACTGTCCGGCCGCTGCACAGTTGGCTGTGCCGGGACAGTTCGTCCATATAAGAGCTAACGGCTTCACGCTCCGCAGACCCATTTCTATCTGCGGCATCGGTGAGGATACTCTCCGCATAGTTTTCGAGATACGCGGCGAGGGTACTGCCGCAATCGCAAATCTCAACGAGGGCGACCTCATTGATATGCTCGCTCCCCTCGGTCACGGCTTCACGCTCGATGACAACTTCAGAAAGGTCGTGCTCATCGGCGGCGGCATCGGTACTCCCCCCATGCTCCCGCTTGCAAAGTTTTACGGCAGAAAGGCAGCTGTGATAAGCGGCTTCCGCAATGCCTCCGCTGTGATATTGCAGGAGGATTTCAGAAAGACCGGCGCGGAAACTATACTCTGCACGGACGACGGCTCGACCGGTATACACGGTTTCGTTACCGAGCCGCTGAAGGAGCTTGCGGCAAAGGGCGGCATCGATGCTGTTTACGCCTGCGGTCCTATGCCCATGCTGAAAAACATTGCCGCGATATGTAAGGGAAACGGTATATACTGCGAAATATCGCTTGAAGAAAGAATGGCTTGCGGTATCGGTGCCTGTCTCGGCTGTGCCTGCCGCACCGTGAGAAACGACGAGGAATACTTCGCCCACGTCTGCAAGGACGGTCCCGTTTTCAAGGCTGAGGAGGTGCTTTTCTGATGGCTGATATGTCTGTAAATGTCTGCGGTGTGGACTTCAAGAACCCCATAATACCGGCTTCCGGCGTGTTCGGATACGGCCGCGAGTATGAGGAGCTTTTCCCTCTTGATAAGCTCGGCGGAATTGCCACAAAGGGTACTACCCTCCACAAGCGCACGGGCAATCTTGCCCCGAGAATTGCCGAAACTCCGTCAGGTATGCTCAATTCAGTCGGTCTCCAGAACCCCGGCATCGACCACTTCATCGAAACTGAGCTCCCCTATCTGCTGACAAAGGATTTAGTTGTTCTTGCAAACATTGCCGGTTCTACGCCCGAGGAATGCGCTCAGGTAGCCGAAAAGCTTGAAGCGACCGATGTTCACATGATAGAGCTCAACATCTCCTGCCCCAACGTAAAGCAGGGAGGTGCTGCCTTCGGTACAAGCTGCGAAATGGCTGCCGAGGTCACAAGACAGGTGCGTAAGGTCACGACCAAGCCGCTTGTGGTAAAACTCTCCCCGAACGTTACAAGCATCGCTGAGATAGCCAAATCCGTAGAGGCGGCCGGTGCTGACGCTGTTTCACTGATAAACACTCTCCTCGGAATGAGGATAGATATAAACACAGGACGTCCCATACTCCGCAATAACGTGGGCGGAATGAGCGGTCCGGCAGTATTCCCGATAGCAGTCCGCATGGTATGGCAGGTCGCCAACGCCGTGAAGATACCGGTCATCGGTATGGGTGGAGTTTCCTCCGGACGCGACGCCATCGAGCTGATGATGGCCGGAGCGAGTGCTGTTCAGGTCGGCGCGGCTATATTCACTGACCCGTTTGCGCCGGTGCGTATCGTTGAGGAGATGAACGAATTCCTCGACAGCAAGGGAATTGCTTCCGTCCGCGATATAATCGGCACAGTAAAACCTTGGTAAAAGTTTAGAGTTGATAGTTAAGGTATCGCCTGCAGCGATGAATTAAAGATCAGTCCCGAATGGACACCTTTACTCTGATATTTCAATTCTCAACTATCAATTTATAATGTTATTGGGCTGTAACGAAAGGAATTCAAATGATAATAATGTCCGTTGACTTCGGCGATTCGCGCACAGGTATTGCCGTGTGCGGTAAAAGCGAGATGATCGCTTCGCCGGTCACAGTTATAAACGAAAAGGATTTCAATGAATGTATAAAAAAGACCGCTGCCCTTGCAAAGGAACAGCGTGCTGAGGAGGTAGTCGTCGGCTACCCGAAAAATATGAACGGAACAGTCGGCGAACGCGCTGAGAAATGTCAGCTGTTCGCTGATGAACTTGCAAAGCTCATCGACTGTCCCGTTAAGCTCTGGGACGAGCGCTGCACGACAGTTTCGGCGCATAACTACCTGAATGTGACCAACACAAGGGGCAAGAAACGCAAAGCCGTTGTTGACGCTGTCGCCGCGACCATTATCCTCGAGAGCTATCTCGAATTCAGGCGCAATACCTTACATAACAACTGATTTCAGGTCATTGAGAAGATGTCCTGCCGCCTTCAGTGTCTTTCCGGCATCGCGCTTTATGCTCATTTTCTGCAACGGACCGGCAGCAGACACAGCATAATAGACAAAGCCTACCGCCGCTCCTGCCGCCGCGCCCTTTGCAACCGATCTCATATCCATATCAGCCGCTCCGTAGTGTTTTTTTAGGCAGTTCCCTGCCGGTATTATTGTATGCGGACAGGGCTGATATATTCAAGGTGAAAGCAAATGTATGATCTTAACATCGTGCTCGTAGAGCCTCAGATACCGCAGAATACAGGAAATATTTCCCGCACCTGCGCCGTGACCGGGGCAAGGCTGCATCTCGTCAGGCCCCTCGGCTTTGAGATCAGCGACAAGCACCTGAAACGTGCCGGGCTCGACTACTGGGATAAGCTCGACATTACCTGCTATGACGGTCTGGAGGACTTCTTCGCCCGCAACCCGGACGGAAAATTCTTCTATTTCACGACAAAGGGCAGGTACGTCCACAGTGATGTGGAATATCCCAACAACGCATACCTCGTCTTCGGCAGAGAGGACAAGGGGCTTCCGGAGGAGCTTCTCCGCGATAATCCGGAAAGCTGTGTGCGTATTCCTATGCGAAACGGGCTGCGAAGCCTTAATCTTTCAAATTCCGCTGCCATAGCCGTCTATGAGGTGCTCCGTCAGTGGGATTACCCCGACCTTTCCCGTGAGGGAAAGCTCACAAAATACGAATGGTAAAGGAGAAATCATTATGTCCAAAACGATCATACTCACAGACAGCTGCTGTGATCTGACAAAGGAGACTATCGAGGAACTCGGTATCAAAGTCCTTCCCTTCGAGCTCAGCATCAACGGCAAGACTTTCCGTGAGATCTTCGACAAATCAACTCAGGAGGTCTACGAGCTCATGGCTCAGACCGACGAGATACCGAAGCACTCGCAGATATCGCCTGTGACCTTCACCGAGGCCTACAAGGAGCTCTACTCGCAGGGCTATACCGATATCATCTGCGTATCAATAAATTCCAACGGCTCTGGTACGTTCAACAACGCTGTCATGGCAAAGAACGACCTTTTCGAGAACGAGCCGGAACTCAAAGACAAACTGCGTATCTTCAACCTCGATTCAAAGTGCTATACCGTCTTCTACGGCTACCCGATCATCGAGGCTGTGAAAATGATAAAGAAGGGCTCTGCTGCTGAGGAAGTCGTTGCTTATCTTGAGGACTGCTTCAATGTCTGCGGTGTCTACGCCGTTCCCTATAACCTCAAATACGCAAGAAAATCCGGACGCATCTCTGCGGCGAAGGCTTTTGCCGGTGAGCTTCTCGGTCTCAAGCCCGTTATCCTCTTTGCCGACGGCACTACCGAGACAGTTGAAAAGATAAGGGGCGAGAAGAACATCGTTCCCAAGCTCGCCGATATCGCCGAGAAGAACATGACTCCCAAGACGCCCTACATTATGATCCACGGCAGGGACAATACCCTCGCCAAGGAGGTCGAGAAGGAGCTCATCAGACGAACCGGCAGAAAGGCTGAGATGTACGCCTGCATCGGTGCTGTCGTTGCAGCAAATATCGGTCCCGATATCGTTGCTGTTCTCGTAAGGAGAAAGAATAAGTAAGGGGAACGCCGATGCGTCCCCCCCGTGCAGCTCTGTTACTGCATCTTATAGGAATTTATCATCTTCTGCACCATGCGGCCGCCGATCGAGCCAGCCTCACGCGATGTGAGGTCGCCGTTGTAGCCGTTCTTGAGGTTCACACCAAGCTCGGAGGCTGACTCCATCTTAAATCTCTCAAGAGCTTCTCTGCCCTTCTGGGTCATTGTGCCGCTGTTATTTCCATTGCTTCCATTGCTGTTTGACATTTTTGTTTTCTCCTTTAAATTGATTTTGATGCCGTGATAGTATTATCCCGCACTTCATGCTGATTATTTGAGGAAAAAACTGAAAAAGCATATTTTTTAAAATTTATAATATTTAAGAGGTGTTTTGTATGTATTGTAAAAATTGTGGTTCAGAAAACAAAGAAGGCGCCAAGTTCTGTAACAAGTGCGGTGCTCCGTTGAGCCAGCCGGCACAGCCCTCCGCTCCTGCTCCGAACTATGGTGCTCCGCAGGCTGCTCCTCAACCGAATTACGGCGCTCCGCAGACTGCTCCCCAGCCCAATTACGGCGCTCCTCAGACACCGCCCCAGCCTAATTACGGCACTCCCCAGTCAGCCCCTCAGCCCAACTACGGTGCTCCTCAGAATATATACGGTGCTCCCCAGAACTACGCTCCGGTAATGGGCGGCGGCTACGGCGGCGGTTCCAATATCCTTGCAAAGTTCAATCTTTTCCACTGGATAGCTATGGTTCTCCTGCTCCTGACACTTATCGGTATGTTCACTCCGTGGTTCGGCTATAAGGTTAAAGCGTCGGCATCCGGTCAGAGTAAATCTGAAAAGGACAGTCAATCCTTCTTTGATCTGTTCAAAGACGATGATGACAGCGGTGAATCCGTTATAAACGGAAAAGACCTCTCTGATAAAAAGGACAAATTCGATACCCGTGAAAGTCTCATGAAGTGGTTCGGACTTATCGGCTTTATCGCAGCTGTTGCAGCTATCGGTCTTGCCTTTGTAAATCCGAAGATAATGCTCTGCGTTGCTGCCGGTTCTGCTGCCTGCTTCACGGTAGCACTGATAGCCGGTCTTTCTGCCGCATCTGTCATGACAGACGCCTTTGACGAAGTTCTTAAACCATTCGCTGAACAGTATTCACAGTACGGTCTAAAATACGATGCAAAGGCTCATATCGGCATCGGTCTTATACTTTCATTCGGCTTCGCTGTTGCAGGTACAGTTATGGCAACTGTCGCCACATTGGCAAAGAAAAAGCCTGCCGCTTCTTCCGCTTTTTCCGGATTCTGATAACCTATACATACGGAGAGTGATATTATGTTTTGCAACAAGTGCGGCGCCCCCAACAAAGACGGTGCAAAGTTCTGCAACAAGTGCGGAAATACCCTGCCTGTTCGCGCGGCTAAGCCTGCCGCTGGCACTGATAATCCGCCGTCCGATAAGGTACACAAGGGACTTGCTCCGGCAAGCAGCCTGACCCGCAGTTCCTCACCAAGCACAAGCTCATCGTCCAAGAGTTACTCCTCACCGAGTTCAGGCTCGTCGTCAAGCAGCTACTCCTCACCGAGTTCAGGCTCGTCGTCAAGCAGCTACTCCTCACCGAGTTCAAGCTCGTCGTCCAGGAGTTACTCCTCACCGAGTTCAGGCTCGTCACGCCCGTACAGAAGCTCATCGGGGCGCAGTTTTTCATCAGGCGATGCAACACCTTTGTTCTGGGTAACGCTGTTGCTTATGCTTCTCTCATTCGTGGGTATATTTACTCCGTGGATGACTTTTAAAGAAGGCAATAAATCTGAAAGCAACAAGTACTCTGAGATCTACGATTATGAAAAAGACCTCAGAGATATGAAAGACCAAGTAACAGAAGAATATAAAAGCGATTTCAATAAAATTCAGAATAATTGCAGTGCTATGAAATGGGCTGGTCTCGCAGGTTTCATTTTATGCGGTGCGGCTATCGTCTGTGCCTTTGCTTACAAGGAACACCTTATCAAGGTAATTGCTGCTGCTTTCATTTGTTTCCTCATAGCACTAATTGCTGATGTAAAATTCTGTTCGCATTTTGAAAAGATATGGGATAAGAGCAACAGCGGATATTTTCAGGCTGATGACTTTAATGCTTCTCCGGATTTCGGTGTATACCTCCCGCTAGGCTGCACGCTCGCTGCTGCAATATGTGTTTACAAGGAAGACCACTGACCCTGAACAGATACTCATATTTCAATGAAAGGTGGTATTACCATGTATTGCAAATTCTGTGGTAATCCGAACAAAGACAGTGCAAAATTCTGTGCACGCTGCGGAACTGCCCTTCCGGCTCCTCTCAGCACCAGTCCGGAACGTCTCGGTGAACCGCGTGTTGTAGGATATGCAAGTACATCTTCCCCCGCTTCGGATAAGGAAAATGCACCTGTCAAACCTCTTGCTCCGCTGAAAAGAGTCAAGCCAGGCACCTCCTCCGGCAGCAGTCCCGAAACCAAGAGCTACACTCCTTCTCCGGACTATGCACCAAAAGATTACGGTATTCCGCCTTCAGGCTCAGCCCCGGGCGGATACAGCGCACCGCCGCATGACTACGCACCAAGAGATTACGGCACACCTCCGCTTGACTACGCACCAAGAGATTACGGTACACCTCCGCGTGACTACGCACCAAGAGATTACGGTACACCTCCGCGTGATTATGCTCCAAGAGACTACGGCACACCTCCGCGTGATTATGCTCCAAGAGACTACGGCACACCTCCGCGTGACTACACACCAAGAGATTACGGCACACCTCCGCGTGACTACACACCAAGAGATTACGGCACACCTCCGCGTGATTATGCTCCAAGGGACTACGGTGCTCCGCCGCGTGACTATGCTCCGAGAGATTACGGTTACCCCCATGGTTACGGCGCTCCCCCACGCAGTATGTACGGTCCTCCGCCTGGCATGAACCGCTATAACGGTGCAAGATACACTAATATAACTCAGGTGCCGGTCACGCCTATGTTCTGGATAGCACTGTTCCTCACGCTCGTTTCCTTCGTAGGCATCTTCACTCCGTGGATAGGTATAAAGATCAGCGCTCTCGGTTCTTCCAAAACGGAAAAGCTGTCGTATTCCGATATTTTCAATGACAAAGACGAGGACGGAAAGATCATAAGCTCCTACCTGTCAAAATCGCAGAGCAAAAAAGTGAAGCTCTGCAAGACCTGCAACAAAATACTGAAGTGGGGCGGACTCTTCGGCTTCATTCTCTGCGGTACCTCGCTCGTATTTGCGGCGGCTTTCAGGAATTACCTGAGCGGTATCAATGCTGTCGCGTTCGTATGCTTCCTTGTGGTGCTCATAGCCGCATTCATCGAATGCTCGACCATAAAAGGCATCATGGAGGACGAATTCCCGACGGTATTTTCTGTTGCAAAGCTGAAAATCTATCCGTTTATCGGTATATATCTGCCGCTCGTCTGCTCACTTATTGCAGCGGTCTGTGCAAATGCAGATGTCAGGGAAAGACGTCATCTGCTCGGCATGAACAGATAACACATTTCAAAGGAAGGTGGAATTACCATGTTTTGCAAATATTGCGGAAGTGACAACAGTGATGACGCAAAATGCTGTAAAAACTGCGGTCATCTCATGAACAGCGCTCCGGTAACTCCCGACAGCTTAGGCTCATACGCAAACCGTCCAGGACAAGGCTCGCCTGTTGCTCACTATGACACATATGCCAACAGCACCCTTCCCGGAAAGACCTATCGGAGCGTTTCAGAGGTGCCGCCGACTTCGGCATACTGGATAGCCTACATTCTCATCATCGCCTCCTTCATAAGTCTTTTCATGCCGTGGCTGACCCTTAAAGTCAGCGCGTTTACCTGCACGCAGAAGGAGAACATAAAATACACCGAGCTGTTTGAAAACAGCGATTCCGATATCATCGACGACCTGAAGACCTCGGAATTCAAGGACAGCAAGCTCAAGACAATGGACTACTGCGCCAGAATTATGAAGTGGGGCGGTCTCGCAGCCTTTATCTTTGCCGGTCTCTCGGTGATCGTCGGAGTCGTCTCAAACAAGCACTTTGCCACGATGGTAACTCTCGCAGGTCTCTTTTTCATAATCGCAACTGCCGCGAACGTGGTGTACTGCTTCACCGCAAAGTCGTATATCAACGATATTCTCGGCGATATGTCGAGCCTGCTGACCGTCAAGGTAAACACCGGTGCCGGTCTGTGGATCTCACTCATATGCAGCGCGGCAGCGTCTGCAATAGCCTGCAGCGACATGAAATCGCGCAAGCTCATGCTCGGCTCGCACATATGACAAGCGGATCAAAACTTCGCATTCAGCGAAGATATTTCATAAATAACTGAAAGGTGGAATTATTATGTTTTGCAGAAATTGCGGTACTCAGAATCAGGACGGCGCTAAGTTCTGTAAAGGATGCGGAAATGCTCTGAACCAGCCTGTTCAGCCGTCTGCTCCCCAGAACTTCGCACAGCCCACTCAGCCGGCAGCTCCGGTTCAGCCAGCCGCTCCGGCTCAGCCTGCTTACGGTCAGCCTCCTATGGCTCCCCAGCCCGGCTACGGTCAGCCTCAGCCGAATATGTATGCACCTCCCCAGAACGCCGTTCCCGGAATGGGCGGATACAACTATGGCAGAAGCGGCGGCGGTGCGGCTGCATTATTCGCTAAGTACAGCATTATTCACTGGGTCGCTCTCGGTCTTATGGTACTCAGCCTCATAGGTATGTTCACTCCGTGGATCACCTACAAGATAAAAGCCGCTGACATCAAGGAGAGCGTCAGCTTCTTCGGGCTGTTCGATTCGGACTGCCTTGACCCATCAAAGAACAGCAGCAGTAGCAGCGGATACGGCGGATACGGCGGTTACAGCTACGATGACTTTGACGACGATGATTACTATTATTACTACTACAACAGCTCACGCGACAACAACAGCTCTGCGACTTACCTCAACAGCTACAACACTGCTGCCAAGAAGAACTCTTCAACCAGCTCTGTGACTGACGATACCGACACCTCAAGAAATCTCATGAAGTGGTTCGGTCTCCTCGGTTTCCTCAGCCTTATCGCAGCTATCGTCTTCGGCTTCATCAATCCGAAGATAATGGCGTTCATCTCTGCCGGTTCAGCAGTAATGTTCATAGTTGCATTCATCTCCGGCATCTCCTGTGCTTCAAAGCTCAAGGACGCCATCAAGGTACTTGACGGCAAGGCAAGCATCGGCTTCGGTCTTGTTATCACTTTCATACTTGTACTCGGCGCCTGCGCCTGTGCATTCATCAGCGCATTCCTCAAGAAAAAGCCTGTGAACAACATGGGTTACAGACTGTTCTGATATTTCAGCGGACGGATATTCCCCGTCCGCTTTTCTTGTACCCTCTAAGCAGTATATGAACTATTGCGCGAGACATGACTATCCAAAAGCGCAAAATATCAGTTAATGAGTATTATTTATCATTGAAAAATCCTCCGCTATCATTTATAATAATATCATAAGATGTGAGGCCGGGCGCGTCAGGGGAAGCGTCCGCGTACCGTTCCGCTTACAGGAACGGATTTTTTGGAGGGAAACATTATGAATAACAAGCTTATGAGAAAGAGGGCTGCTTCTGCTGCTGCGGCTGCCGTACTTACGGTAACCTGTATCGCCGCACCTTCCGGAAGTTACAGTCCGTTCATCACCGGCGGCAGCATCACCGCTGATGCCGCTGTCGAGACCAGCGTGAAGATACTCTCCTCTGCCGGCTACGGCGAGGGCATCTACGCTACATGGTCTTCCGTTGCAGGCGCTTCCGACTACAAGGTCTACGTTGACGGAACAAAGATCGACTCGATGCTTGTAAGACAGTATCCCGGCTATCTCAGAGCCGATGCTGTCGGTCTTAAAGCAGGCAGCCATACCATGAGGATCGTTCCCGTTATCAGCGGAAATGAGGACACTTCAAAGGCAGGTGAGGCTGTAGTCTCGGCAAAGGCTCACGACCGCTCCGGATTCGGCTTCGTGAACGGCTCATCCTCAGGTGCTTATAACGAAGACGGCACACTCAAGAGCAATGCAACTGTGGTATATGTCACCAACGCCACCAAGGACAGCGTTACCGTTTCGCTCCCTGATAAGAAGGGTACAGCAACTTCACTCACAGGCGTTCAGAATATTATCACAAACTTAAAGAGCAATACAAAGTGCGGACCTGTTTGTATCAGGTTCATTGGCAATATCACTGACCCGGCTGTGCTCACAAAGGGAGACCTCTACATCGACACCGCTGCCTGCGGTCTTACGATAGAGGGTATCGGCAGCGATGCTACCTTCAACGGCTTCGGTCTCGTCATGAAGAATTCCTCAAACGTTGAGGTAAGAAATATCGGCTTCATGAACTGCAACAGCTCTGAGGGCGATGACTGCGGTCTCCAGCAGGGCAATGATCATGTATGGGTCCACAACTGCGATTTCTTCTACGGCGATGCAGGTTCTGACGCCGATCAGGTGAAGGGAGACGGTGCTCTCGATACCAAGACTTCGTCCTATGTTACCCACTCCTACAACCACTTCTGGGATAACGGAAAGTGCAATCTCCAGGGTATGAAGTCGGAGTCCACCGAGAATTATATCACCTACCACCACAACTGGTACGATCACTCCGATTCCCGTCACCCGAGAATACGCACCTGCTCGGTACACTGCTACAACAACTACTACGACGGCAATGCCAAGTACGGCGTCGGTGTGACTATGGGCGCTTCATGCTTCGTTGAGAACAACTACTACCGCAACTGCAACTACCCCATGCTCATCTCTATGCAGGGCTCGGATGTCGGCGCAGGCGGTATATTCTCCGGCGAGGACGGCGGTGTCATCAAGTCCTACGGCAACTATATGACTGGTCAGAAGGCTTACACCACCTACCAGCAGAACAATACAGAATTCGATGCTTATGAGGCTTCTTCAAGGAACGAGGCTGTTCCTTCCTCAGTCAAGGCAAAGCAGGGCGGCACGGCATACAACAACTTCGATACCTCAGCGAGTATGTACAAGTACACTCCCGACAAGGCCGAGGACGTTCCCGCTATCGTTACCGCAAATGCAGGACGTGTTGACGGCGGCGACATGAAGTGGACATTCAACAACTCGGTCGATGACCAGAGCTACACTGTAAACACCGGACTCAAGTCCGCACTTGTGAACTACAAGGACAGCATCACCCATATCGGCAGCGGCTTCGTTGAGGACGGTTCAGCGCCTTCCGTTTCAACTCAGCCTATCGTTACCGATATCACTACAACTACTACACAGAGCACAACTACCACGACTGTCACCACAACAGGCGGCACTGTTACTCCCGTTACCGGTGCAAATGTTATATACGCTTCACCGAACGGCGGCGGAGACGGAAAGTCCGTGAACTCGCCTACCGATGTTCTCACGGCTATAAAGTCAGTTCCGGCAGGCGGCTATATCTACCTCCTCGAAGGCACTTACAAGTACACCAGCACTATCATGATCGAGGAAGCAAATTCAGGCGCAGCAGGCAAATACAAGACTATCGCTGCTTATCCCGGCGCAAGTGTTAAGTTCGACTTCACGGGTCAGGCAGTTGACGGAGCGGCAAGAGGCTTCGTTCTGGACGGTTCATACTGGCATTTCTACGGCTTCGAGATCGCCAATGCGGGCGATAACGGTATGCTCCTTTCAGGGGATAACAACATCATCGAGATGATGACCTTCAACAGAAATCAGGACACCGGTCTCCAGATATCACGGTACAACGGCTCCTACTCGGACATTTCACAGTGGCCGACGAACAACCTCGTCAAGAACTGCACCTCCAAGAACAACTGCGATGACGCAACTATGGAGAATGCGGACGGCTTCGCTGCTAAGCTCACCTGCGGACAGGGCAATGTCTTTGACGGCTGTATGGCTTACAACAACTCCGATGACGGCTGGGACCTCTACGCCAAGGAAGCTACCGGTCCTACCGGCGTGGTAACGATAAAGAACTGTATCGCCTTCCGCAACGGCTTCACTGAGGACGGCAGAGGCTACGGCGGATGTGACGGAAACGGCTTCAAGCTCGGCGGCGGCGGTGTAGGCACCCGCCATGTCGTTGAGAACTGTCTCGCCTTCGAGAACCTCAACTGCGGCTTCACCGACAACAATAATCCGCTGTTCGGCGTGCTGAAAAACTGTACCGCCTACAACAACGGCATCGGCGGCAACGGCAAGGCTAACTACTTCGTTTATCGCTGTGCAGCTGATGCGGATATCCAGAACATCGTCACCTACTACAATACCTCTAAGGTATCAAAGACCAATGCGGCTGGTATCAAGCTTGCAAACGACAAGTTCAAGGGCATCGTGAAGAATGCTCTGTACTACAACAGCAAGTATTACTATGAGCCCGGCTCGTTCACTGCTACCGGCTCTCAGCCCCAGAACGGCAGTGTCGTTACGCCTTCGGATTCCGACTTCGTATCTCTCAGCGTTGCCGGAATGGGAACCGATTTCCACAAGTCATGGCGTAAGGCGGACGGTTCACCCAATCCCGGCGGCTTCGCGGAAACGACTGCCAACGGCACCTACAAGTCCCTCGGATACAGAATGAGCGGCGGCATTTCTCAGGCTTCGACTCCTGACCCGTATGCTGCTTCAACAACTTCTCCGCAGCCCGGTTCAAGCACCTCCACAACGACAACAACCATCACGACCACTACTACAACAGGCAATGTACCGGTCGCAGGCAATTATATCCACGATTTCACGGCAAACGGCACTGACAGCAGCTTCTACTCGATAAGCGGCAACCTCTCTACCTCAAAGGGCACAGTGAACTATGCAGGCAAGTCCCTCACTCAGTGCCTGAAGCTCGAAACTGCTACATCAATAGGCTTCAATGCTCCTTCAGCAGGCACACTTACCCTCGTATTTGTTGAGCCGGCAGCAACTATCACGGTCGACGGCACAAGATATACCGCATCAGGCGACGGTATCATAACTGTTGACCTCGCAGCAGGCTCTCACAGCGTTACAAAGGCTGATACTGCCAACCTCTTCTATATGGTATATGCAGCATCAGGCGAGCCCGCAACACCCGGAAATGAGCGCACTCCCGGCGATGCGAACTGCGACGGTCAGGTGAATATGGCAGACGCGGTATTCATCATGCAGTCGATCGGCAATCCCGACAAGTACAAGCTCTCCGACAAGGGCGAGGCTAATGCAGATGTTGACGGCACTCCCGGCATCACCAACAAGGACGCTCTCAGGATACAGCAGTATAAACTCGGTATCGTAACCTCTCTAACCTAACCTTCCCCCCCAATAAATATAATGATACAGGAAAAGGAGACTCTGCAGAGCCTCCTTTTTCTGCATATACCCTGCTCTCCGCGCATATCATTGACTGTGCAGGAGGTGCAGCTATGGACAATAATGCTATCAATGAGGGCGTCATTGCTGATGACAGGGAGCTTCTGAGCATCTACGACCGCCGCCGTATCGACGATGCGGCAGCTATGCAGGCAGCCCTCTGCCTGATACTTGCAGGGGTATTCTTTGCAGCGCATATGTTTCTGCCGGACATCGCCGATCCGGTATTCAGCCGCCTTGCAGAGCTCACACGGTCGCAGGACGAGATCATAGGCAACCCGATATGCTTCATCGAGGGACTGCTGTGACGAATTCACGCCGTCCGCGGATACACTTCCGGTTCTCGTTCTTTGTCTTCAACGCCCTGCTGTTCATGCTTCGAGACAGCTCGCTGATGCTCGGGTTCTACACGGTCTGTGCCGTCCACGAAGCCGGACATATAGCTGCCGCTTCGTTCTTCGGCATACACATAGTATCGGTCGATATCACGGGATTCGGGATAATCATGAAGACCTCGAAATGCCGCCTCCAGCCGCGCTTCCGGGAGCTTTGCGTGCTTGCCGCCGGTCCTGCCGCAAATATACTTCTCTGGCTCATTACATCGGGACAGTTCGCAGTTCTGAGCCTTGCCGCTGCGATATACAACCTTCTCCCATACCGGAGACTGGACGGCGGCGCGATAATATCGCTCCTCTCCGAGGGCGCTGTCCACGAGGATACGTTCTGCCGCCTGTCAATGGCACTGAGAGCCGGTATTTCCGCAGTTCTGCTGCTGATAACTGTCTCAGGCGGACACGGTACCGCCCCCCTCTTCATAGCCTCGCTCATTCTCCTCCTCAGCGAACACTCAGACTGCCGGATAAAACAAGACCGCCTGTAAAGGCGGTCTTATGCTATACGAAAACATCAGCCAAGAGATTTGAGTTTCTTTTGCAGCTCGATCATATGATTACGGCAGGCTGTGATCTCACCGGTATACTTATTGAACCACTCAACGTCGCTTTCCTCCGGTGTTTCCTGCAAAAGAACAGCCTGAACGAGCGCCGACTGCGATCTTGAACGCTTACGCTCGATCTCCTCGATAGTCTGCAAACAAACCTTGATCTCTTTTTTGATCTTTCTCTTTTCACTCCATGCACTCATTCTATTCCACCTCAATTACCTTTCTTGTTAATATCATCAACGATAGCCGCAGCCTCGTCATATCCCTTGTCAAGATCATCAAGAATATCGTCGACCGCCTGTTTCACTTCGGGAAGCTTCTTCTCCATCTGCTCCGGATACTTTATCAGACAGGTGTTCAGCTCATTTATGATCTTCTGCTTGTCTTCAAAGTCATCTATCAGGAACGCATACGAAGCCGCGCTGCTCATATACCCTATCAGCATGGAATAGCGCGTATCATAGCCTCCCTCGGTATTCAGATAGCCCTCTATCTCGCCGGAAACGTGTCGGAGTTCTGTCCGGTACTGCTTCCGGTAAGTCCTCTGGACGCGCCGCGTTTCGTCAATATACAGCCCTATGAATATCAGCAGGGCAAACAGTGTGACGATCAGCATGATTATGGCTGTCCACATTCTCTTTTTCATCAGCTTTTCCTGATTCAACCCCGATCACCTCTTTCCGCGGCGTTTTTTGTGTTTTTTACGGTTATTAGTTCTGCTGCCGCTGTTATTTCCTTTATTCCCGGAAGGCTTCGGCAGCTGTGCCTTGACCTCCGGCTTTGCTTCCTCCGCCGGAACTTCAACTACGCCCTCATCGGCAGCTTCTGCATCATCCGACGCAGGTACTTCTTCCACGGCAGCTTCAACTTCCGCCGGGGCTTCGTCTTCACCCTCATCGAGGACTTCCTCTTCGGCAGCTTCAACCTCCGCCGGGGCTTCATCTTCGCCCTCAGCCGGTACAGCTTCCTCCGCCGCCGGAGGCTTCTCAGCCTGCTCCTTCAGTTTCAGCAGCTCCTCCTCGGAAAGCGCAGCCTGTGCAAGGCGTTCCTTCTCCTTCTCGATAGCCTCACGGATAAGCGCCTCACGCTCCTCCTCTGCGGCTTCTTCCTTCTTCCTTGCGGCTTCTGCAGTGATCCTTGAGATCGTCCTGACCTCGTAGATCGCCGCAGCCGACATTAATATCATAACTGCCATGAGTATGAGCTTCCT
Organism: Ruminococcus sp.; assembly: GCA_017525915.1. Taxonomy (GTDB): domain Bacteria; phylum Bacillota; class Clostridia; order Oscillospirales; family Ruminococcaceae; genus Ruminococcus. The sequence continues at coordinate 54,802 of JAFXSC010000008.1, read as the reverse complement.
GTGGTCCGCAAAAGAGCCTATCCACCGGTAGAAGCGTGCTTTTCCGGTAAACTTCCCGACTATCTGGTCAGCCCTGATATGCTTATGGTCGGGGGTATGATTGGCATCGCCCTTGGTTATGAATGTGCCGTCCGGCTCGATGCTTATTATCCTGTGGGTAACGAGCTTGCCGCGGACGTCGTCCTCCTCCGAGCGGAAGGTTATGACATCACCTGCTGAAAGCTCGTCCGCAGGAACTTTTTTGATATAGATGTAATCTCCGGTATGGAGTGAAGGCTCCATGCTCCCGGTAACGACTTTCAGAAGACTTCTTCCGAAAACGCTCACTGGTTTGCCCTTTGCCGTGCAGACCATGACATATGCCACAAATCCGACAAGCACGGCTGTGACTATCGCTATCGCCGCATTTCCGGCAAAGCTCAGCCTTTTCCTGAGGGTGCTGACTTCCTCCTCCGGGGTACTTTCCTCCTGTATAATCTCGTCGCTGTTCAAAACCTTACCACCGATTCATTATTCATACTTACGCATCTTGTTTGCCCACCAGCGGCGTATGCGCTCGGTACGGCTGACATGGTATTCCTTGTAGAGATTGTTCATCATCTGCTGGATAGCTTCGCGCTGCTCACGGGTCATTACAGGAGGTCTGTATACGGGCTTCGGACGCTTCTTTTCCTCTTTCCGGCGTTTGCGCCTGAACTTCATATCAGCACGCCAGCGGTGGAAGCGATATCCGAAAGTCTGTGCGTACTTCCTGTAATATATCTCCATGACGTTGCGCTTCTGCTTCATATCTATGCGAAGCTGTCTGCGGGCTTCGAGCTCCTCGCGCTTCTTCTTGAAGTCCGGACGGTCGGCATTCTTCGGCACTAAGCCGAATACCATTGCGAGCACATAGCGTATCGCCCTGACAATGACGTAGAACGGATTGCGCGAATACTCGCGGCGAATGCTCTCGAACGGCTTCTTCTCGAAATACTGGCGCTCCTGTTTGAGACGTTCTGCTCGTTCCTTTTCGGCACGGTCCTTTTCACGCTGCTGCTGCTCGATCTTCATTCGGGCTGCAACTTCACGCGGATCCTCGATCTCCTGCTCAGCGCCTTCCGCGGTCTGGCTGATCTGCTCGTTGATCTTCCTGATCTCATACTCGGTCATCTGCTCGTAAATGAAGCGCTTCTCACGCTCACCGCGGGCAGCAGCCTTGGTCTCGAGCCTGTCAACATCAACTTCCTCAGCGTCACCGAGCTCTGCTCTTACACGCTTCTTCTCGCCCTCAAGACGAGCTCTCTCGGCAGCTATGCGCTCCTGCTCCTCACGTCTGAGACGGGCAGCCTCCTCACGCTTCCTGAGATCTTCAAGACGTGCAAGGCGCTCTTCTTCAAGGCGCTGGCGCTCGCGCTCCTCTGCCTCCTGCTCGGCTTTTTTCTTCGCGAGCATTTCCTGGAGCTGGCGCTCCTCCTCCTCACGCTGGAGTCTGATACGTTCGAGCTCCTGACGGCGGGCTTCTTCGATGCGCTCTTGTTCGAGCCTGCGTTCTTCTTCCTCTTCCTTTGCCTTCTGGCGCTCCTGACGCTCAATTTCGAGCTTCTGGAGGTATTCGCGCTCTGTGTCGATTATCTCGTTGAGCTCCTCGTATATACCGGTGAGGTCTTCCGGGAGCTTTCTGACGAACTGGAGCTCACCGCCGCCTGTAACATATCCGGCAACTGTTTCAGCCTCGATATTGTAGTCGCTCGCGAGCTCCCTGTCGAAGCGCTTGACAAACTTTGGCGCGATAGTTCTGGGCTTGTGAGTTTTCAGCTCTTTCAGCTTATCCTCTCTGCTGCTGTTGTATGAACGGAACAGGAGGAAATTGAGTATCATTACCTTGTAGAAGTCCTCGATATAGTCATCTTCGGGCTTTACAGCGGTATTTTCAACATTTATCTCATATCCTGCCTTGTCATAGCTCTCGATGTACTGCCAGAGCGTAAGGCAGGCTTTGAGGTCAACGTTCTTCATGATGGCGTTTGTACGCATTACCGGCGGACGAATATACGATGTGCCGAGAGTCTGACAGAGCTCCGAGCCCTTGTAGCCCTCGATAGCCTTTTTGAGCTTCTCGACTCTCTGCCATATGGTTATGCCGTTGGAATCGTAGGAATCAAGGCTGTCGGTCGTTTCGACCTTCATCTGTATGCGGAACTTTCCGCCGTTTCCGTCGTCGATAGCGGTGTCATAGCCGAGTGCCATGACCTTTTCGTCCTTTGTTACCTCCGCAAGCTTCTCGTAGCGGCGGTTTATGAATATATAAAGCCTGTCAATGAGCGTATTCACGAACTTGTTCTCATACGTCATCATGCTCTCTTCCTTATAGACGTTGAGTATCTTCGAGGGCGTTATTTTTCCCGTCCTCTTGTCGATGCTCTGTATAAGGTCGGTATGCTGTGCAAGGTGCTTTACCGATTCAACGGTTATCTTCCTCGACAGAGCGATGGGAACGACCTCCTCAACGTCCTCGATGGTCTTTCTCGGTGCGCGGAGGACGTTGTCAAGGTGTATCATACCGTTCTCAATAGCCTCGACCCACGATACGTCTATTACCTTCTCCATTATCTTACGATTCATGGCAAAGGTGTTGCGGCTGGAATGGATGAGCTGATCGAACGTGCTAAAAAGGCTGTCATCGCTGAAGCCGTCTATGAGGTCGCGGAATTCACCGTACCACTGCTCGTATAAATTGTCGCTCATTCACATTCACCTGCCGTTCAGGAACGCATCAGAACAGCTTCTGTAACCTCTCGAGGTAAGCTATTGATTCGTTCATCTTATTCTTTCCGAAGGATTTGTTCATATATACGCAAAGCTCGCGGAGTTCCTCTCGCAGCATTGCAAGGTTGAGTGATTCAAATTTTCTGAATATCTTGGTAGCGAGAACATAGTCGATACCTTCGAGCTCATCGCCTCCGCAGGCAACGTATACCGGTACGAACAGGTTCATCTGCTTGAGGATACGGTTACCGAACGCAACTCTCAGCTTCTCGATTACCCAGAGGTCAAGCTGCTGTATCTTCTTGAGGTTCTCCTGAGAGATCGGGTACTTGTCGAATGCGTCCCTGAACAGCTGGTCGAGATGGTCGAAGCCAAGGCTGATAGGAGGGGTATCCGGTGCTTCAAACGCAACGCCCTTCGAGTCGAGGTTGATCGGCTGTGCACGGTCGTAAACCTTATCGGAGATAGCGTAGGTCGAGTCATCGTTGTTCGCAGTACCGATATACCAGATGTTCTGAGGTATCATGATCTTGCCCTTATCGAGCTTCACAGGGTCGGTGCTCCATGCGTTAGGAACGATGTCGAGCGCCCATTCGGACGGGTTCGGCATTTCAAGTATGGAGAGCATCTCGGCGAAGTAATACTCAACTCGGGCGATGTTCATTTCGTCGAGGAGTATGAGGTTGATGTCATTGTTGTAGTTCGAGGAGTAGATACGCTTCAGGACTTCGGTTTCGTTGAAGTTCTTGGTGAATTCGTTGAAGTATCCGAAAAGCTCGGTTCGGTCACGCCATGAAGGCTGTACTGATGCGATAGTCGTATCTATCTGTAGGAACTTACCAAAAGAGTAAGGCAGCGAGGTCTTACCGGTACCGGATATACCCTGTAGGATGATGAGCTTCGTGGAAGCCATACCTGCGATGAACAGGCGTATGGTCTTGGGCTCATAGAACAGGTGCATACGCGAACAGGCGAAATTACGGTACCTTTCGCAGAGTTCCTCGAGAGTTATCTCGTTGTCATATACTGGCGGAGTATAGGTCTTGTAGAATGTATCGACCTCAATGAGCTTCGAGAAACGGTAGTCTGTGGTCTGCACGACGCCGTCCTCGATAGAAGCGGCAGCGGGAAGCTCTCCGCCCTGTGCTCCAGGCTCTCCGGGGAACATATTTCCGCCCGCATACGAAAGCGCTCCGGAGGTGGGAAGTCCCATCTGCGAGACCTTCATAGCCATGATCTCGTCCTTTTCCTTCGCCATTTTCATGACCTGACGCTGGAGGGCGGCTATTTCCTCAAGAAGGTCCTCATTGCTTACGATCGAATGTCTGAAACGGATATACTTTCTTATCGCAAGGAATATGATAGCGAGTATGAGAAGGTATATCAGTATAACGACAACGATAGACGTGATCGTAAGTATCCAGCCGACAGCGCCCATGTTCCGGGTATGAGTCTTTACGATATCTATGTAGTTCGGTATGTTGAAGATCTGGGCGAAGCCGTCCCGCAGCCCTCGCCATATCTCGGTATAGCCTTTCAGCATTTCCGAGATGAACTCAAAAAAGAATTTAAGAAATCCGTTCATGATAAACTCCGATCTTAGGCACTGGGCCTGTCATTCTTCGTTTTACTTTTCTCCGGTGATATCCTCGGCAGCCTCAGCGGCGGCCTCCTTTATTTCTTCGGCAGCAGCTCCGGCAGTCTCCGTAACCACTTCCTTTACAGCTTCTTCGGCAGTTTCAGCCTTCTCGGTCACGGCTTCCTTGACCTCCTCAGCGGCGGGCTCAGCCTTCTCCGTCACGGCTTCCCTGACCTCCTCAGCGGCAGTCTCAGCCTTCTCTGTTACGGCTTCCTTGACTTCCTCTGCCTTCTCGGTAACAGCTTCCTTTGCCTCTGCGGAAGCGCCTTCCTTCTCGGCTTCCTTCTTCTTCTGCTCGGCAAGATACTCCTCGATAGCCCGGCGCTTGATCTCCTCCTCGTCGAGCTGCTCGGGAGCGTCGCCCTTCTTGATCTCAACAAGTGTTGCAATGAACTTGTAGAGCTCGAACAGGAAGAATGCTGCAAGCGGTATGATTATGCAGATGAAGAAGCCCTTCTTTGTTCTGAGGAAGTCGAGCGCCTTGCCGCAGCCCTTCAGATGCTTGCCTGTCCATTTTCCGACGATATCCTTAGGATATGCCGGAAGCTCATCGTTTACACCGTTGTTGTTGTCGCCTCGTGTGGTGAAGCTTACGATCTGTCCCTGATCGTCGCGTGTGATGCCGACGATCCTATGGGTGTTCTTTACACGGTTACCGTCGATAAGCGTCCAGAAGGTTATTACATCGTCCTCCTCAAGCTTGTTGATATCATTTATTTCCTTTACTATGATGAGGTCGCCCTTCTTGAATGTCGGGCTCATTGAGTCTGATTCAACTGTCATCGGCATATAGCCCATAATGTTCGATACACCGTTGTTTCGTTCTGCTGAGAATACGACTATCGTTATGAGAAGTGCCAGCATCAGCAGCACCCATGCGAGAATGTTTACTATGATCTTTACAGCTTTCTTCATTTCCTTATTACTCCTTATATCATGTTGATTCTGTTATCTCAAAGTCCATGCCAAGCTTTATAGTTCCGCCTATAATGTCATCTATGCAGTCCGGATCATTGCCCTCGAGCCATATTACTATGGTATACTTATCCTTTTCATTGGGCTTGAAGCCGGACCTGAACACCTGCATTACCTTTGTGGAGGAGGCAAATTCTTCGTCACAGTCGCTCTCCTTGCCACCGCCGTTGGATTTAGTCTTTCCATAGACTTTCTTCTCGCCGTTCCGGTAGACCATTACCCTGACCGCCTCGTCCACGTTCTTGGAAACGCTTTCGATATTCAGCACGCCTTCATAGGAAATAGTATCGTCGCCGGAATTGATAAGATAGAACGTATAGGCGATGTAGTTCTCACCGTTATGGCTGCCGTTTATCTTATCGAGATTGGGCGGAAGATCCTCACCGCTGATATTCGTCATATCGTAGACGATATCGGCATTGAGCACAGCATTGGTCTTGTTGTACTCAGGTGTCTCGGAAAGAGTAAGTCCCTGGTTTATCATGTCGTACTTGTTGACCCGGACGGTAAAGCTGCCGAACTGGTCATAGAAGTAGGAAATCGCGTAGGCTACGGCAACAATAGCGATGAGCAGCACTACAAGGAGGCTCAGTATCCTCATTATTACGACGTACCGCTTGACCTCCTTGGCGGTTCGTCTCAATTCAAGAACGTCGCGGAGCTTGGTCTCTGCGTCACGGACTGCGTCCGACGCCGGAGCCTGACCCTCGGCAGCCTGATTCTCAGGCGCCTGATCCTCGGGAGCTGCGGGAACGTCCAGTTTTTTCTTTTTACCGATCAATTCGCATTCTCCGTTCTATAATAAAGTAGTATATCAATTGTCACTGTCGTCTGACTTCCGGCGGATATGCCGCTCTGTGTCGTAGTTTCCGGCAAGCGAGCCGGCACAGTAGGCGCATTCAAACGCATAGAACATCTCAGCCTGCCGGCTGTTGACAACTCCGTCCGCGACAGGCTCACAGCCGAGGTCACTGACGAAGCCGATTATCGACTTCACGGCGTTATCCGAGCGCTCGTCCTTTCCGATATGATTAGCCACCTCGGGACTGAGCATGACGTAATCGACCGGAAAATCTGCAAGTCTCATCATGGGGCAGACCTCACCGCCGAAGTCCTCCAGCAGGAAATGAAATCCTCTGTTGCGGAGATGCGATATCGCATCGGCGGCAGCACCGTCCTTCTCGGCGAGCAGCTTCTCGGAAAGCTGGAAGCATATCCTGTTGGTCGGTACGCCGTACTTGTCGCACTGCTCGATGAGCTTGTGCTCCGCGCGTTTTTCCTTCAAAAACCACACCGGCATATAGACCGAGAGCCACGAGTAAGGGACCTCGTTTTCGATGAAGTCCGCGCTCGTCTGGAGCGCCTGCGTAAGTTCGAGGGAGAACAGGCTGAGGCACTGCGGAGACATTTCCGCGACCTCGCGGTAAGTGTCCGGCAGGAGCACCCCGAATTTCCGTGAGTTAAGCCGCGTCTGGGACTGATAATAGGCGACCGCACCGCTCGATATCTCCTTGATCGCGCGGTAGTACAGCTCAACTGCACGCAGTCCGCCGACATTATCGCCCTGAACAGGCTTTATTCCGGCATTTCCGTTTTTCATAGCTCACCGCCCCCCCTCACAGGTATAATTTATCAATATAATTATATCACACACTTACGGAATTGTCAACGGAAAAAGACTTTAGCACGATAAAGTATTCCAAATGCAACGGCTTTTATATATTATAATAGTATAAACGTCAACTTATGAACGAGGTATGAACAAGGTTTGGACAAACATAGACAAATATATACGCCTTGTATAACACAAAAAATATTCTACAAAGCCCCTCAGTAAATATTGGCAAATCGAAATGTCGTATTTTGGTACTTTTCACGATTTTGATGTCGAATCAAAGTATTTTTGAAAAGGATATTGACAAATCAGTAAAAACAGTGTATAATCTAAATATAAACAGAACGTAATATTCCTGACAACAAAATACGAGCCACGGCGGCTCGCAAAACAGCCGAAATTACTAATGAAGGGGTAATGATTTATGAAAACTAACAAGAAGAAAAGCTCAGCCAGAAGAAAGTTATTGCCTGCTGTCGCAATGCTCGCAGTTTCGGCTATTTCTCTCTCCTCAGCAACCTACGCTTGGTTCACTATGAATAAGGAAGTTAAAGTTGAAGGAATGATGGTTCGTACAAAGGTAGGAGACAACCTTCTGATTTGTACCACAAATATGGATTCCGACTTCACCTCAACGCCACTGTCTCAGTCTCGTAAAGCACTGCTTGAACCCGTATCATCTGTTACTGGTGCAACAGGTTCTTTCTACTATACTGTTGATGCAAAGGCTGACGGTGATGCCGTTTCCGATGTTTACTACCCTTATTTCGAAACAGGAAGCGGAACTACCGCTAATTCCGATGCGAAAGCTGGCAAGAACGCTTATATGAACGGATTTCAGACTTCGTATGGTAACACAGTAAGTACTTCCGAAGATTTTGGCATCGCTTATGGTTATGTTGACTACACATTCTATCTTAAAGCAACTTCCAGTGCTGCCGGTCAAAAGGTGGTTATGTCTCAGTGTGATTTAGACTATGTAGGAAATGCACTCGCTACAAGCGGTGCAAGCGGCGCACTGGGCAAGGAAGGCGGTCCTGATCGTGCTTGGCGTGTTGCTGTATTTGCAACTTCAACGAGCGTTCCACAGGGCACCGGTGTTCTTGCAACAGATATTGCAATCGAAGGTAATCAAAAGGGCTTGATCGCACTTGCAGATGCAGAAAATCAGACAGCAAATATGGCTGTTAGCGCTGAAAACGCCGCCCCTACGGCTATTACAAACAACGCATCAGGTAGCGGTGTTGTTCTTGATACAATCTCTACCGCAAACGTAACAAAGTACTATAAGGTTGTTGTAAGACTGTGGCTTGAGGGCGAGGATAATACTTGTACATCTGAAACTTATGCAAAGCTTACCAATTCTTATTCTCTTGATATGGCATTTAAGATTGTGGAAAGCAGCGATACGGACACCGCAGTTAAGGAGATTACTAATAATCAGTTTACCATTCCCAGCGGTACAAGACTTGTCGGCAATCAGTGGGATTCTGGCTCGTAATCAAGCAAACTCACATTAACATAATCCAACCTCACTCCCCCACCGGTTCGACCGGTGGGGTCACTTTTTAATTGACACAAGCACGTTCCCGTGCTATAATATAAGCCGAAAGGACGTGATGAAATGACCGAACAGGAGGAGCGCATCTGGGCGGAAATACAGAAGAAAAAGCAAGCCGAAACGCGCGAGAAAATTCTCGGCATAATGGCGCAGTGCCTGCTGATGTTCACTGTCGGCATTTTCATCTTCTCGCCCTGCCAGCAGCTCATTATGCGCTTTATCGGCGGAAAAAACTCCGACCGCTGGTACAACCTCAGCAAGGATATCCGCGAGTATCAGGACATGATACAGAAAGTGAACTACCTTGCCGTTTTTACCGCGGTGCTGTGCTACATCTACTTCATCTACCGCATCATTGCAAGCCGCGGAAAGCCGCACCCTCCGATGAAAGAACGCCTGTGCAGGCTCTCCCCCCTGTTCCTTTTCTGGGCATTCGCCATACTTATCCCCGTAGTTACGGTCATTCGCGGACATAACGAGTACGATCTCACCGGTCACCCTTATATGTTCGAGAGCATCTACTCCTATATGCTCTACCCGACCTGCTATTTTTTCTGCGGCGCGATGATCTGGCAGAGCCGCTCGAAAAAGTCGCTGATTTACCTCCTGCTGTTCTCGTCCATGCCGCTCAACATCATTTCCCTCTATGACGAGTGGGTCAAGCCGGTGGAAATTTACCTCGGCAGAGGCGTTGCGGCGGTCTTCCACAATTCCAACCACTACGGCTATTACCTTGCGATCACTATTATCGCCGGTGGACTAATGGCAGTCTACGAGAAAAGGCTCTGGCTGAAAGCGGTGTCGGCTGTTTCCGCCGTTATTGCGACTATGGTGCTGATAATCAACAACACTCTCGGCGCTTATATCGCGGTGGCGTTCGCATTTTTCCTGTTCATCATTTACAGCTTCTTCATCTCGAAGCAGTACCGCTGGCAGTCGCTCGCCGTCATGGGAGTGTTCCTGCTGATAACATTTTTCATGAGCTTCCGCTATAACACGGTAATGTCAAGCTTTGTCGTGCTTTTCCACGACGTCGGTAAGATAGCCTCCGATCCGCTCGAAGCCGATTCCGCAGGCTCGTCCCGCTGGAAGCTCTGGAAGGGTACGGTCAAGAATATCCACGAAAGTCCGTGGACCGGCTTCGGCGTAGAAGGTCTGCTGAATACGCACTATGTCGGCACTCCGCATAACGAGGTCTTGCAGTACATGGAGTTCTTCGGTATACCTGCCGCCCTGCTGTACGTTGCAGCGTGTGCGTCAGTGCTGCTGATAGTCCTCAAAAACTGCAAGTCTATGGACTATACGACGATGATTTGCTTCTTTGTGAGCATAGGCTACCTGACGAGCTCAATGTTCGGCGTAGCAATTTACTATACAACACCTTACATCTACATCTTTCTGGGACTGACGTATGCGGAACACCTGCACAGGGGCTTTACAGCCGCCGATGAAATGCAAAAATCAACCACCGCCGGCTAAAGTCCGGCGGTTTTCTTTACCGGCGAAAGCGGTTATATTTTCACCGTATTATACTCGTTGTCTAATTGTTACAAAAGGTGAAAATTATGCGAAAACTCTTGATTTTTCCGGTGTTTTATGTTACAATATATTATGAATAAACGTACCCGAAAGAGCTCGGATTATTCGCTCTGTATACTCCCGGAGGTGAGGCTTATGAAACAACAGAATATACAAAACGCCTCTGCCAACGAGAAGCGCCGCGTTAAACGCGCCGCAGTCCTGAAGCTTGGCGCCCTTCTGATTTTCACGGTCATAGTTATCGTGATAGGCTCGCTTTCATGGTTCTCAGCCAACCGGAACGTTAATGTCTCAAACGGCGGTGTAAAAGTCGGTGAGCTCGGATATGAGCTCCGCTTTACCGGAGACAATGTCGGTGCATGGAGCTATCAGCCTCATACAGAAAGCGTAGGCGGTACAGTCGCCTACACCACAGAAAGTATTTACGATAAGGTCATACCGACTGATGATCCCGCTTATTCCCTGCCCGATGGCGTTCAGAATATCGAAGGTTACTACGATACCGGCCGCAGCGAGCGTATAATTATGCGAATGGACTGGGCTTATGGCACCACGGAAAAAGAAACCGGTCTCAAGCCCGGAGACGGCAATGACCTTGTTTTCTGGATCGTTCCTAAGAAGACCGGTCCTCTTACAGTGAACCTGAAGCTCGATATACTCGGATACACAGCTGAGCAGAGCGAACAGGCTCCCTTTGATGTTGATTCGGTAACACTTATCCCCTCCTCCGTTGATACCACAAAAAGTGAAGACGAGCAGGCGGAACAGCAGAAACAGATCAACGCAGTCAATTTTCTGAGGACACACATACTCTTTATATGGGAAGAAAAAAATTCAAGCACCGATAACTGGGAACATTCAGAGTTTATGAATACCACAATGAAAAACGGTATGTTCATAAAGAACTTCGAGGATGCCACCCAGGGTGAACCGATAGAAGTGCATATACGCTGGGACTGGACCAATACCTTCCAGCAGATGGTGCTCAGCGGCAGTGAATCTGCTCTGCCGGTCACTACTAATACCGAGATCAGAAATGCTATCAGGCAGTACGCATACGATAATGCAGCCACCATGTTCAAGGATATCACGGCAGCTGATGCACAAGCCAGAATGACTGCACCAAGCGGCTCAACATACGAAGATACTATTAACGCAAATCTTGACGATCTCAGCCGCGGATACAACAGGGCGGATTCAGAGATCGGCAAGCACATTGACTATATGCTGCTGGTACTTACAGCAGAATAAAAAATGATATGCAAGGGAGGGAAAGCTGTGAAAAAGCTGGCAAATAACTGGAAGTCACTTACAAAGGGCAGAAAGGTGCAGATCGCAGCAGCCTCCCTGCTGACTCTCCTGCTTACCGTGCAGCTCCCAACAGGCGCATGGTTCCGCAACCAGCGCGAGGCTGCAAGAATGGAGCGCATAGATGCTCCGAACACTCTTTACATCACCGCAGCCCACCGTGAAGATGCGATAAACTTAGTCATGGACGACATAACTGTTGACGGCAAATGGAGCTCAGGCGACGATATGCAGTATCAGGACTATGTTTTCTGCGTCGCAGGCGAATATGTTGAAAGCTTCACTTTACAGCTCACTCATACAACAAACAATCCGTACTATTATGAGATATTCGAGGCTGATCCGACCGGCGGATCACCGGGCGAAGGCGAGATCGAAGGCAGAGACTATGTCATCTACAATGTCACGAATAATTATTACGATGAGCTCGCAGGGATTGCTGATACAAGCGGTACGCAAATCACAGACGGCATTATCTACTACCGCATAAAGAAGACCGCAAACAATAAGGTCTCGCTCAACCAGACCTCCGACCTGCAAGCAGGCGAAACCAATCTTTGCAGTTTCCAGATCGGCTCATCGTCAACATATAATTATAACGGAAAATACCTTAACCTTGTTGAGCCGCCAACAACAACGGCGACAACAACAACAGTAACAACTACTGCCGAAACTACCACAACTACTACCGCGACCACGAAGTATATGCTCGCGAATACCACATATGTCACCAAATCATACAGCGGTTATTCTTATTATGACGAGCACTCAGTGCCGCTTTACTGGCAGTGTACCAATATCCCGGGAAGCGACGGCACAAGCAAAAACGCATTCTACCGCGAATACATACTCCGTGTTTACTTCAACGGAGCTTCACCAACATACAAGGATACCGATATCATTTACATCACCGCATCTGGCGACTGATACCATTATGCAAGAAAGGAGCGTGACCGATATGAATAAGCTCAAAAGCTTCTTCAAAAAATACTGGATAACACTTTGGCTCGTAGTCTCGGTCACTGCTGCCGTCGGAGTATTCTCTTACAGTGCGTACATTCAGGATCAGAACCGTGAAAAGCGTGTAGTCGCAAATATGGGTGATTCCGGTAAGCGTTTTTCATCAGACCGTTTGTCAGCCATAACCACTCCTTCCCCGAACGAAGTTCCTGTTGCTGCCAATTCTGTAAATCCTACTATTGATTTTCATATTTACAATTTCAGCTCCAAGGACAACACACGCTGGTATCCCGGAGAGATATACTACACTGTTGAAGCAAAACTCGTAAACAACGACGGAACTGCTATAAATGAAGCTGATTTTGCAGCGAATTCATATGGTATAAAAAAAGGGACTTCCGGAGAAACAGATTATTTCTCATCTTATAATGAAATCAAGACGTTATCAGGTAATTTTACCGGAACTGCAAGCGATTCTTCCCAGATATTCACATTATTCCTTCCGGCTTCTCAGATAGAAAAACCAGCAGACGAGAAGGTGTATATTGAACTTACAGCAACGCCTTTCTCGGATCCAGGTCACACGACCCGTATAAATGAACTCGATATTCTCAAAGCTCGACTGAGTCTCACCTCAGAGGCAAAGAATATCAAAGCCAAAGGCTGGAGTGCTGTTTTCACTGAACAAGACGCTAACATAACCTACGATGGTTTCAATCTTGTCATCAGCGGAAGCGGCAAATCAAACATCATAATATGCTATGATTCATCACGAATTGAGATAAGCAAGTATTTCACTGATGATCATCCTTCAGGAGAAAACAGTGAATTCAGATATGAAAACGGTAAATACAATGCAAACGGACTAATTTCCGAAAGCGGTACGACCACATGGAAATCCATTCTTATCGGTGCCGATTCGGATATTGCAAGCCGTTATGATATTCAGGTCTATATGAAGGGATCATCAGGAACTATTCCTCAAACAGATCTTAATAATTACATTTACTGCTTAACCAATGTAAATGATGATGCGGCAGCATTCTCTCATCCTGTAACCACGACCACTGAAGCAATTCCGGGTCCTTAAAGATATAAACATATAATTACTGTTAGCACGTCATACAGTTTCACACAAATGATATAGGAGTGAAGCATATGAAATTATTACATAATATGAAAAAGACAAACCGGCTGCGCGGAAGCACCCGCAAACGCCTTTACAGCGCAGGTATTGCTGCGGCTATCATGATAGGCAGTATTCCTTCGCCGATATTCGAGGAAATGACAAGGCAAAAAATCACTGCCAGTGCAACAAACAAAGACAGAATAACCAAGCTGACTGATCCTAACTCAGCTATCAAGCCTGATGACCTCAACGGTCATACTTACACTATTGACAGCCTCGAAAAACTTGAATTATATACTCTGAGCTATTATTCATTCTCCGAACTTCATAACACTGCAGATGAAACTGTTATTTTAGCATTTCTGAGCGGCGGAACTTCGGATCCGATCGACGATTTCATAGCAATCGGTACAAATGATAATCCGTTTAAAGGTACGGTCAAAATCGACTCGACAGCGGATACCGTGCTAAAGATCCCTGAATCGTTCTTCGATTATGTTTATGACTCAGCAGCAATAGTTGATTCAACAACTAATCTGCCGACATATCTTACACTAAGCCGGCAAAACGATGATACCAATGAACCTATTCTTGCAAAACACGTTATGCATGATCCAGACCAGGAAAGTTCATGGAACGGCAGCAATTGGCAGATAAAGCTTGAAGCCTTTACATCCGGCTCTGACAGCACTCCAAAAAGCTACAACTTTGCCGGATTTATCGGTGAGATGCAAAAAGATTCAAAGCTCAAAATTGATATCACCGATAATACGGGACCATACAGCAACAGCGATACTCGTCCGAATTACGGCAAGATCAACATCAGCAGCAATGGCGATATCGGATATGTGTGCGGCAGTATGGGCGTAAATTCTCAGCTTACTGTTAATTCAACAGGACCGGCAAATGTAACGCCTTACGCAAAAATACACACCTCTTCCGGAAATGCCGGCGGTATCGTCGGAAGCATGGATGACGGCTCAGTATTAACACTTAATTGCAATCCACTTGTTACAAATGCTGAAATAGTAACTGATTCCGGTTACGCCGGAGGCATAGTCGGAAAGAACGACGGCGGTACTGTTAATATTGACAGAAGTCTCTCAACATACACCATAAATAATACGATATCAGGAACGAGCGGCGCAGGCGGTATGTTCGGTTATTACCGTGTACGCACAGATGATCCGACAACTACTGATACAACAGAAACAGAAAAAACAATATCACTAAGTAAGTATTCCATAACCACAATTGTAAACGGCACAGGAAATATCGGCGGACTTTTTGGTGAGCTGGTGAACAAATCAGTGACCATAACTCCTGCAAGCGGTAACACTCCTGAAAGCCGTACCTACGGTGCCGGCGGAACACTGAAAATCACTTCTGACAAGTACGGAACAAACACAAACTCATTTACTCTAACTCACAGCGCAGGAAGCGCTTCAAATATCGGCGGAATCGCCGGAACATACGAATCTTACGACTTATCAGATACACTGGAAATAACCGATGTTAAAGCACAGATCACAAACAACGGAAGCTATTCAGCTAATATGGGCGGTGCAATAGGACTTGCAGGCACAGCTGCAACCTCAAAGCCGTACATCAAAATAAAGAATTTCGACGTAAATGCTACGGGCTGCGGTACAAGGTACTTCGGCGGTCTTGTTGGTACAGGCAACCACGCATTCGTTGATGCTGAGAATGTCAAGGTAACTGCAAGCGGTTTCCACGGCGGCGCAGCTGTGGGACACATGGAAGCAGGCGTTCTCAAGCTCAAAGGCACTGTTAATTTCTCAGGTGCAGTTCCTTCAACATCAGATATCAGCTCAATTCACGACGGTAAAATAGTTGGATACCGCAACAATACCCTCATCTATTTTGACGGCAGCAGCGGTCTGTCACTCAGCAGTACAGCTATCGACAACGTCGGCACATGGGGCGATATCCTTGTATTGGACGGAACTAAGCTGGCAAAGTCAAGCATACTGACAGAAAACAGCAATCATACCATTACTATGACTGAACCTGTCATAACAAGCGGAAAAGCTGCTATTACAGATGCGAACAGCTATGCTGTCCTGTCACTTGCAATGCAGATAGCTTATTCCGACAATCCTATAATCACAAACAGCAATATCACAGCTCCAACGACAATTGAGTTCGGCACTTCTTCAACAGGTGCAAATATTGATCTGACCGGAACTGGTCTCAGAGGTCTGACAAGAGACAACTATATTGACACTAACGACAAAAAGCACCAGTCTGCAATAGCTTCTATCACAGGAAACAGCAGCACTGTCAGTCTCGATATAGAGAATATCGGCGGAAATCCCGTATACCGTCATGCTTACAACGGTCTTATCGGTGAATCCACAGCTACAAATTTGACTGTCACTTCGCTTAACTTTGACGGAACGATGAAGCTTTGTCCGGTCAATTATATGTATGCAGGTATGGCTGCTGCAATGGCAAAAGGTATCACAGCCAGCACCTGCACAGTAAACGCAGCATTTAATGACACTGCCGGCGACAATACCATTATCCTCGGCAGACTCGCCGGAAATGTCTCAGGTAATGTTGTAATAAGCGGCGGCACGTACAACGGCGATATCAATGCCGCTGCTACGGCTGCAAATAACTGCTACGGCGGCATCATCGGACGTATCAGCAGTAAAACGACTTCAAGTTTTTCAAGTGTTACCGTTAGCGGAGCTATCAATAACACTGCCTCAAAGGCCACACAGAAGATAGGCGGTCTCGTTGCAGTTATAGAAAGAGACTCCACCGCAAGCTCTGTAGCACTTTCAGGCGTCACAGCCAATGGACTCACAGTCAATGGCAATGCAACTGATTCCTGCGGCGGTCTCCTCGGCTATGGCTGGTACAATACTGATGTCACAGTTGGCAGCATCAGCGCAGCCGGCGTTACTGTCAGCGATGGTAAAGTAAACAGCCATTCAGGAAACGCTGCCGGTCTTGTCTACTGTGCAACCGGCAAGTGGACTGTCAATAACCTTGTCTTCACAGAATTTTCTGCAAATTCTGACTCAGCTTCGTTCGGCATGATCGTCAATAAGGGCTGGGACAAAGGCGCTGACGGCAAATCTGCTAAGCAGGCTATCTACATGGTATTGCCGGATGGCTATACTTATTCCATAGCAAGCAATGCAGATTCACTGCCGACAACCTACAGCAACGTTTATGACGAGCTCGTGGCATTCAGCGCAGAGAACGGCAAGGTAACTGCGAACGGTCAGGGTATCGTTTCCATTCATACATCTAACGGAACTTTAACTATGGACGGCACTTCTGCCAACACATATTCCGCGAAGACTGACCTCGGCAAAATCAAGAGCAATCCCAATACAAGGTATTACTATAACCTCGATACGATAGCCAATCCAAGCGATACAAGTGCAGAAACGATTGCTGCTCTTACCGCTCCGGTAAAGCTTATGAACTGGGGGCTTTATCAGTATGCCTGCTCAAACATTCTGAGCAACTTCTGCAACCCGTTTAGCAACGGCACGATTACCAATGACACTTATGATATGGTCGAGTACAGCTGGTATCCAGTCGATGTGAACACTGGCATTGAAGTAAACGGCACCTTCAAGTTCTATAATTACGAGATTGAGAAAGGAATCGATGCGAGAGCAGATACCAAATACTCTACGCTCGATACGCCTCACACTCAGCACTATCTGATGCAGAATGCGCTGTTCAATGATGTGAACAGTAAGCTGACCGTGGGTTCTGTTACCTTGCAGGGTAATGTCGGTGCAACCGATGACGGCTCCGGTGCGCTGGTATACGGTATCGTCAAAGGTAAGGACTCCTCGACTAACGGCACCGCAGAAGTCAAAGTAAATGAGGCTTCAGGCAACGGCATAACACTTGACGGCATCCATGTACATAACCTTTCTGCAAACACCGAATATGCACCTTTGCTGATAAATAAGAGCGGCAACTTCTCCACTCTTACTATCAAGGGTGTGAAAGTTGACAGCGATAATTCTTACAAAACAAAAACCAGCTCCAATTCAACTATTTTCTTCGATACCAATTCAAAGCCGAAGATCGCTACAAGCCTTATCGGTAACTGCGGAGAGAATAAAGACTCTCTGAACGTCAGTGTATCTTTCTCTGAGATTCAGCTTGACGGCAGAAAGCATGATACGCTTACGGGAGACACAGCTCTTGACGGAATGTATCATACAGACGAAACACTGTTCACTAAGGCTACACTGCTCAATAAGCTAATCTACAGCACGGGCGGCGGTACTTATGAGTTCAAAACTACTGATGACTGGACCGGAACAACGCATGATCCAATCAAAGTGACTTATGGCTCGGAAATCAGTGATAATACTGAGCGCAAGGAGTTCTTCGGTCAGGAATTCTGGTACAAAGACGGGCAAGAAACAGACGAAGCCGGTTATACAAAAGGTTATTATGTTAACCCAACTTCTTTCTCTTCAACAAAGGGTAATGCCGGAGCAACAACAACAAATGGCGTAACTACATGGACTGCTCCCTATGACTTTTCAGGATTCCTGCCTTACGTCTATACAAAGTATAGCGATGCAGCAGGTAATGACGGTATTGTGGGTGTTACCGGTGCACATCAGCTCAAGGTCAACCATGTTTCAGCGTCATTCAGTGGATGCGGTACATACAATGACCCGTATATCATTACGAGCGGCGGTGATTTAAAGAGTATTGCATATATTATCAACGGCGAATATGGCAGTATAGACTTACAAAGTATCTGTCTGCCCCAAAACAGCACTGCATCTTTTGACAGTACGGCAACATGGTGCAGCCAGCATGCAAGCTATTCGATTAATAAAACCTCAAGTTCGGTTACAGCTACGAACAATTCGGATAGTGTTGATGAAACCGCACTTCGCACCTATCTTGCTGGTGCATACTATAAAATCAACGAAGGCTCTACAATTACAATAGATACAAATGATAGTAAAAGTTTTTCTGGTCTCGGCAATATCAACAACGGAAACCACACCTTCGCCGTTTTCCGAGGAGTAATCGTTGGAACCGGAACAGAAACTATCATCAATAAGACAAATTCCCCTCTTATTGCATCAAGCTACGGCAGCGTTGTTCGCGGCTTGACAATTAAAGTCGACAAAAATGTAGAGGTTGATATCGGAAGTAAAGCAGCTACAACTCCATTTTCGTTAGGCACAGCCGGAGGCGGCTGTCCGTATTACGGCGCTGTTATCGGACAGATCTTCGGCGGCGATAATATTATCGACAACGTTTATGTTGACTATTCAGATGCCTCAGTAACGATCAAGGGCAGCAATCCTCACGTTATCCCTGTCGGCGGATATGTAGGCGTTCTGCTTAACGGCGGTCTGTATTTCCGCAATATGAACAACGGTAACGTAAGTGGTCTGCCGAATGATAAGACGTACAAGGGAAGTGTAGGCGTTAATAGCGAATCCTTGATCTACACTTACAAAAAGGTTAATAATCAGCGTACATTTACAACTGATCCCAACATGAAATATCTCTATGTCAACCCGATAATCGGTCGCGTGATGAACGGCTTTGCGATAACTGAAACAGACAAATTCAGACCTTTTGAAGATGGTTCGCGTGAGTATCCCGACGGCTCGCACGTTTATTTTGACGGAACGAATTTCGTGGAAAAGGCGGCTGGCGAAGAGTATACCGGCGATAAGGTCGGTGTTACTATGCGCAACGGCACGAAGAATTATTCGATTGCGGATGTTAACAGGAATGCTTCGAGCACGTTTGATATGAAGAAGAATAATACCACAAGCGGTGATAACGGCGCAACAATAACGGTTCATGATGCTCAGGAATTGTTCTTGATTTCGTGTATTACGCAGGCAGGTCTTGGACAGTCAAACAACGGACAGTATTATGATGAAAAACAGTATTACACCTTCAAGGATAATTCTACCCATGATGATTTCTTTATAAAGTCATACACAGATAATATGTCCACGCACCATGGCAATTATAACGAGATAGGCAATACTTCATCAACCGACTATAGTACTCTTGCTGCTAATGACACACATAGCGGCAGCACTGATACAATACCGCATATTATAAAGACATACTCTCCTGCAATTGATTCTGCTCATTATGCTGCATTTAATATCACAAACTCTGAAAACAGCAGATTCTATTATATGACACTTGCAAATAATAATAATAATACGCAGACATTCTATTTGCCTGACGGATATCGTGGAATAGGTTGTATGCTGTTAACTACTACGAATGATGATGTGCTTAATCAGAGAGCGGATAAAGTGACACCATTAAGTAATATTTCCAAAATCAAAAATGATGATTTTTATATGTATCTTGCCGGATTTGAAGGAAATGAGAATATAGTTTCATTGAATATGTCCTATTATTCTTATGGCAAATCAAATGATAATTATTCAACCCCTAAATATGGAAATAACAGTACTCTCGACCTCGGATTTGGTTTTTTCAATGGTATTAGATGCAAATATGTTACTACAAATGATACTACAAAATCAGCGACTAAAATCAAGAATCTCCACTTAAAAGGCAGCGTTATCTTTGATATTAAAACAAATACAGGCGTCTCTGATACTTATAGAACTGATGAGAACGAAGCAGGACTCTTGTCAACTGGAGGATTTACAGGTGCAGTAGGATCTGACGATAAGAATACGTATTATTTTGAAAACATATCATTGGATAAAATTTCAATTTCTGGTTGTAAGTTTACTGGTGGCATGGTAGGCTGTATCAATCTTGGTTCAGGCGGAAGTGGAGAATTCCATACAAAAAATTGTAGTGCAGATGAGATCACAGTATTTGGCGGACATTATGCCGGAGGTATGGTAGGATTAGTTAGAAATGCAGCTGCAAAATTTGTAGCAGAATTTGATACTGATAAATCATTTATCATTAAGAGTATAAGTAGCGGTTCTGACAATTTTGGCGCTGGCGGGCTAATCGGCTGTAATCGAAGTAAAACCACCTGTAATGTAACGAATCTTTCTATAGATGGTGCTATTGTTAGAGATAATAACGGAAATGAAGTTATGTATGAAGGTACAAACACGCCAAAACGATTGGGATATATTGGGAACAGCAATAATCATAATTATTCGGGTGGTATTATTGGATACACACGAAGAGGACCAAATGTTAAATTGGAGTCATGTGAGGTCAAAAACGTTGTTGTACGTGGAAGGCGAACAGGTGGTGCGATAGGTTACATAAGTAATACAGAAAACGATGGTTTACCAACAGCAGAAATTATTTCGTTTAAGTTGACAGCCGAGAATAGTGAATCTAAACTGTTGAGCGATTATAATAATGAAGCTGCTGGCAGTGGTGGTGTAATTGGATATATTGAACGGGGCACATCAAACATCTCAATAACCGATAGCATTATTAACGGCTACACCATTGAATCTCCCCAAAATGCTGGTGGACTAATCGGAAAAAAAGCAAACACAACACAGTCAATTGTTTCCAATAACATTTATATCAGTGATGTAACTATTAAAAACACAACAAACAGTGGAGGACTCATTGGGCACCTGTCTACCGGAAATCTGCTTGGCTACAATATCCTAACAAATAATATCACATTTGAAAAATATTCAAGTTCTGATATGAGCAATTGTGGTCAGATAGTCGGAAATAATAATTCTAAAAACATTAAGTTAGTTGGCTTCTCACGTCAGGGCACTGGCATTCAAGCTAAAATGGTGGGAAACAGTTCTTCTGCAATCTCCGAGAACTACGGCAGCGAAGGCTACGTTGTTTTTGCCGATTACGCAGGCACTGCTCTGAATAGCAGTCACAACGATGAGTTTTCCGGCATCAACGCAAAGGCATCGGGAATAACAGGAGCCAAGGCAAACGTCGCGGCGGCTGAACCATATGTCACAGTCAACGACAAGCGCATGGTTGACGGCACAAAATTCCTCACCGGCGACGGCATCTACAACAGCAGTTCTACTCCGGATTATGCAGGCTCGGCAATAGCTGCTATCCTCAGCGACGCAAGCAATAAGAAGTATCAGAGCTATACCCGTGAGCCGACCCTCGCCGATCAGCTCAACACAAACGGCAAATACAAGCTGTATGAGGCGGCTTCCGGTAATATCACCTATGTACCGGCTCTGAAAAATCTTCCCGTTCTCATCCTTGACGACATGAACAAAGACAACACGACCAATCTGCTGAACGGTTATCTGCGTGCGCTGACGAATACAGATATGAACTTCAAGGCGGAAACGGTTTCCGATGTATTCACAGTCAGGATAGCGACCTGCACTTACGACAGCAACGGCGTACTGACAGTAGATTATAACGCTGCCAACAAGTCGCTCGGTTTCTCTAACAGCCAGTTCGCACTGACCGGTACATATGACAATGCAACTCAAAACCGCTTCACTCTCATTGATGTTGAATTCTATGACCCGAGTGAGACAAGCAAGGTCGCTTATCATCTGTATGTTCCGGTGCTTGTCAAGAAAATGATGCACTATACGTTCCAGGTTTCGACTGTTTCCGGCACAAGCTATCATCTCGATACTTACACCGGAGATGCAAGAGGAAATACCATTCTCGAGAATATCGGTAACCCTGTAACAGTGCAGTTCAGCTGGGAGTATCAGCAGAGCTTCAATGAATGGATGTCACAGATAGAGAAAGGTGAGAATCTTCTCTGGAATTATGACAAACATCTGCTCCTGAAGAATCACATCTCGCATAACGGAGCTGTCCTGCCGACAAATGTGCGTTTTGCACTTGTTGACGCGAACAATAACGGCAATGTCTACTATGCTGACAGTAATGCATCACTGCTGACCCAGACTGGCACAAGCAACATATACTATCTGGATCTGAACGCATTCACTAATTCTGATTCTCAGAGTTTTGGACCGTTAGATTTCAATGATCTCTTCGATGTTTACGACAGCGAACCTGCGGTAGATGCTGCGAACCCATACACCAAAACAACTGTGACGTTCGTACCTGCTGATAGCAGCGATGCTACGATCAGAACAAACGGAGGAACGCTCTATAAACCCGGTACAGGTAATGGTGCAAAAGATCTATGGATCAGATACAAGAACGGCAGGTATGTAGGCACTGGCAATAATATCCATCTTAAAGAAGACTACTACCTGACAATGTATACTGATGAAGACGATGAGTTTCTCTATCATTATGAGTTCTCTGCACCGGACAGCTTTGTAAAGAACGCTGATCACAAAGCCGACTCCAATCATCCTTCAAGCAGAAAACCAAGCAGCGGCAACGCAAGTCACCTTTATATCGGTGATATTTTCGATAATGAACTGAATATCAGCGCCGGAAGCAATTCTTCGGCATTGTCTGCTGAAACCAACAATTATATCGAAGCTGTCATGACTGCTACTATCGGTGTAAAAACCGGTTACAGAACTGCTCTTGCCAACGCACTTAACAGTAAGTCGGTTAAAATCTATCAGAGCTTTATCCTCACTCTGAACAAGCAATACTATGACGATGAAAACGTTCAGCACAAGGAAAAGGGAATCGCTCCTTACAGTGACCCTATCGTTACGGTCGAAGAATTCACAGTCGCGGGTACATCAATAGACTATGCTGACAATGTGACGAAAGATTGGAACAATCTTAAAATGATGAGCGGTCAGAATGCAATTATCGATTCGATATCTCTTGAACTGCGAAGCAAAAAAGATTTACGGTCTGATATCCAAAGTGCAGACAGCAACACCATCACAGTAGTTGCAAAAGTCAAAATGGCATACCCTACAAGCAGTCAGATTGAACAGCAGTTCCCTGAGAACACTGATCCTCTTGTTGGCAACGGACCGAATATCGGTACTTATATCAGCGGTTCATCAAATCTCGCATCGATCCCCGAGGCTGCTTCGTACAGTAAGGCAACAAAGTCAGATGAAAGCGACAAACTCTATTATCGAAGCGGTACAAGAAAGGCTCAGCTGAATTATCATTCTGCGGCTACTGAGACCCGCATCGTTACAACGGCAGCAGCAGAAACACCTGTGGTTTCTACAACAACTTCTTCAACTACAACACAAATCGTTACCGAAGAGGTAGCTGTGGTCAAGAATAAGTACGCACAGTTCGGTGTGAATGCTATTGACCCTGAACGCAAGACAACGGATGACAGCAAGCTGCACATGCAGACACAGGCTGATTACAACATCCAGAACCTTTCTCAGGGTGCAAAGGATAGCATTGCAAGCATAGAGGTCAGGGTGACTCTCCGCAGCAAATACGGAGATTACGGTGACAGTCTACCGATAAATGAGTTCATTGATTCACTTTCTTTGAATGCTCTTGCAAAAGATAATGAGCACAGCACAGATACTTCATTCGTTTACACAGCTGATGTTACCAAAGACAACTTCACCAATGACAATCTGAGTATCCCGATAACGTTTGATGTCTATACCGGCGAAAACGACAATTTTGAAAAGACAACATACGGCAGCGGCACTCACAGATTCTACTCAAACTATATGGTCCGTCTTGATGTTCAGCTCAAGGATTCCGGAGGAAAACTTGTAAACGGTTCAGACACTGATGACCACATCATCTATTCAAACGCAAGGATCTATTACGACTTAGTTCCTCAGACATGATCACTGAGCAAAGCCTGTCAGGTATCCGCTTCGGCGGATACTGGCAGGCTCTTTCTCATTTATATGACGAATTTTAAAATAACTATTGACTATTTACCGTTTTTGGAGTATTATATAAATAGTGTATGCTCAGAAGCTTTAGCGTACATCAAGTATGTATCAACGATACAATCAACGTTCACGGAGGTCCTATGTTACCATTTGAACTCGCTCCGCCCGTTAAGGACTACATCTGGGGCGGCACAAGACTCAGAGACGAATTCGGCAAAAAAAGCAACTCCGACCGTCTCGCCGAAAGCTGGGAATTAAGCTGTCACCCGGACGGCGAAAGTGTTATTTCAACCGGTGAATTCAAGGGCATGACCCTGAACGGTTTTGTGCAGCTCCACCCGGAAGCTGTTGGAAAGGATTTCCGCAGCGGTGATACCTTTCCGGTATTGGTAAAACTCATTGACGCAAAGAACGACCTCTCAGTTCAGGTTCATCCCGATGACGAATACGCTATGCGCGTTGAAGGCGGACAGGGCAAGACGGAGATGTGGTACGTTGTTGACTGCGATGAAGGCGCAAGCCTCATTTACGGTTTCCGGAAAAACACTGCCAGAGAAGAATTCCGGACTGCTGTCGAGAACAACACTCTTATGGAACTGATGAATACTGTTCCGGTGAAAAAAGGCGACGTTTTCTTCATTGAACCCGGAACGGTCCACGCTATCGGGAAAGGCATACTGATCGCTGAGATACAGCAGAGTTCGAACATTACCTACCGCGTATACGACTACGGAAGGCTCGGTGCTGACGGCAGACCGCGCGAGCTGCATATCGCTAAGGCACTTGAAGTTGCTTCGACAGAGCCCCCTTCACAACCCTACGGGCAGCGCACTCCATCAGCAATGGAAGATGTCACAAAGACTCCCCTCGCCTCTTGCAGATACTTCACTGCTGACAGATATGACATTTCTCAGGAGATGTCTCTCGAACCGCTAAGCTTTTTCAGGCACATTCTCGTTATTGACGGTGAGGCTGATATCACAAGCAGCACAGGCAGTCTGATGCACATAAAAAAAGGCTCAAGCATATTCGTTCCGGCAGGAGCGGAAATGTGCTATATAAAAGGCAGATGCAGCGTAATTATGACTGCTGCACCTTATTACAAGGAGGAAAAACATAAATGAAATACTATGTGGGAATTGACCTCGGCGGAACAAATATCGTCGCCGGTGTCGTTGATGAATCATACAGGATCATCGCCAAGGCAAGCACAAAGACCAACTGTCCCAGACCCGAAAAGGAGATCGCTGCCGACATGGCGAAAATGGCTTTTGAAGCCGTTGAGAACGCAGGTCTGACCTTTGATTCTATCGAGTGGATAGGTATCGGTACTCCTGGCATCGCAAACAGCAAGACCGGCATAATCGAGTATTCCAACAATCTCGGCTTCAAGGACACTCCTATGGTGAAGTACATCACTGAATTCATCGGCAGAGATGACACTCCCGTATACATAGAGAATGATGCCAACGCAGCTGCTTACGGTGAATTTGTTGCCGGTGCTGCAAAGGGCGCAAAGAATGCTGTCTGCATCACTCTCGGTACAGGTGTCGGCGGCGGTATCATCATCGACGGCAAGATCTACTCCGGTTCCAACTTTGCCGGTGCAGAGATAGGTCACACCGTTATCGAGGTAGACGGCGCACAGTGTTCATGCGGAAGAAAGGGCTGCTTCGAAGCTTATTCCTCAGCAACCGGTCTTATACGCATGACAAACGAAGCTATCGAGATGTTCCCTGACTGCATTATGAAGAAAATGGCTGACGAGAAGGGCAAGGTTACTGCACGCACCTCCTTCGACGCTATGAGGGCAGGCGACAAGGCTGCCAAGGACGTCGTTGACAAGTACATCAAGTACCTCGCAGCCGGTATCACAAATACTATCAATATCTTCCAGCCGGATATCCTCTGCATCGGCGGCGGTGTATGCAACGAGGGTGATCCCCTTCTCCTCCCCATGAAGGCACTCGTTGAAAAGGAAGTTTACACAAGAAATTCTCCCAAGAACTGCGAGATCGTTATTGCCAAGCTCGGAAACGATGCCGGCATCATCGGTGCAGCATTCCTCGGCAGAACAAATCAGTAACCGGCTCACTCATATTCAGGCTATATGCACAAATCAAAACGGTCATTTTTGTGCATATAGCCGTTTTTTATTTTTTCTTGCAACAATTATGGCATTTCCTGACACTTTGTTTGTGAAACGTTTCATAAAAGGGGGGATCCGATATGGACTTTACCGAAGACGTAAAGCTTGCCCAGAAAGGCAGTACAGAAGCCTTTGCGCGGCTCTATGCCGAGGTCTATAAGGATATGTATCACATTGCACGTTACAGTCTGAGAAGCACGGACGACGCTTCCGATGCAGTAAGCGACGCCGTCCTCGATGCTTTCTGTTCTATAAAGAAGCTTCGTGATCCCAGCGCCTTCCGCGGCTGGATAATGAAAATACTCTCAGCGAAGATAAAGCTGAAACAGAAGGAATATTTCAGGGCTGGTGAAGAACTCAGCGAGGATACCGAGATAAGCAGTTTCAGCTATGAGAATGCTGAACTGAAGGAAGCTCTCGGGAAGCTCGACAGCGAATCAAGACTGCTGCTGTCCATGTCGGTGCTCGGAGGATACTCCAGCGATGAGATAGCCGGCATATGCAGCATCAAAGCAGGTACAGTACGTTCCAAGCTTTCGCGCATAAAAGAAAAACTCAGACTGGAATTGACTTGAGGAGGGATCATTATGAACGATAAAGAGGTCAGGAATATGCTTGAAGAAGAAAAGATACCCGAAAAGCTTGAGCCCGAGAACATAAAGATTATGCTCGATGAAAAGGCTCCGGCAGTAAAGAGAAAGAGAATATCAGCCGTTTCACGTTTTGCGGCAGTTGCCGCTGCCTGTGCGGTCGTAAGCGGTACGGCAATACATTTTGCAGGCAAGGGCAATCAGCCCGGCAGCAAGGGCAAGAGCGTACAGCAGGCTTCCGATGGAGGTGCTGAGCCCGGAAAAATTGATGGCGGAAACTCACCTGCTCCGGCAGTCCAGGCTCCGTATATGAACGGCGCTAAGGATTACAGTGAGGTCTACGCTCTTATGCAGAGCTCATATGAAAAATACCAGCAGAACAGCGAGGCTAACTACGGTGCCGGAATGAAGTTCTACGCCGTTGACGATATGATTGAAGAGTCAAACGAACGTGATCTGAGCACCAGCATAAAAACCGCTGACGGAGACGTTCCTGCGATCAACGAGGATAAACCCACTGCTCAGAACGCCAATGAAGACGAACAGCACTCCGACACCTTCAATCAGGAGGAGAATGTCCTCGAGGCTGATATCGTCAAAACTGACGGAAAGACGATATACGCCCTCAGCAATGAATACTACGGGCGTGACAATGAATGCAGAATAAAGGCTGTTCCGGTTAAGGACGGCAGCTTCGGCAAGGTCGGATATATCAACATTACAAAGACACTGAAGGATCTCGGCGCTGATACTTCCAATATGTTCATTGCAGACGTACAGCTCTACCTTTACAATGATATGGTGATATTCACCGGCTATTATCAGGAGCTTACCAAAACAAGGCTCGAATCCAAGAGCAGTGACTATACCGTTCCAAAGCCCAAGACAGTCGTGCTCGCGTTCTCAACAGACGATGACCACAGACTGCTCGGAAGCTACTGTCAGGAGGGAGCGCTCAACGATGTCCGCATTTCTCCCGACGGTTATATGTACATTATTTCGGACTACTCCTCAGATAATGTCATGTACATTGATGACGAGAATAAAATAAAAAAGTATATCCCCCACACCGGCACTCCCGATTCCATGTCCCCCATTGAAGCAAATGACATACTTATGCCCGAGAGCACCGGCAAGCCTTCCATGTTCCTCAAGTATTCTGTAATCACAAGCCTTGACCTTAATACCTCCGGCAGCATTGCAGTATCCGATACAAAGGCTCTTGCAGGCTTTGCAGGACAGATCTACTGCTCCGCAGGCAACCTCTACACGGCTGTCGAAGACAGATACAATGAGCTGCCCGAGGAAGTCGATTACGGCTATTCCGAGGAAATGAGCACAAATACCGAGATAACCCGTATAGCTATCGGCGGCGGAAAGATCACTCCTGAGGCTTCCGGCAGTGTTCCCGGAACGGTGAACGACCAGTTCTCGATGAGCGAATACGACGGTTACTTCCGCGTTGCGACCACCTGCGAAGAATACCGCATCACTTACAAGAAAGGCGTACACAAGAACTATTTCTCCACAAACGCCAAGGGCGATACTTACAGGCTCAACGTGCCCGTAACTGAGGAATACGGCTACTATGACTACGATAACGTAAAGCACGACAACCGCCTTTACGTTCTCGATCTCGACCTCAATACAGTCGGAAGCATCGGAGACTTCGGCATCGACGAATCTGTAAAGTCCGTGAATTTCAACGGCGATATGGCTTATGTAGTCACATATGAGCAGACCGATCCACTCTTTGCGATCGACCTCAGCACACCGGATTCGCCTAAGATACTCGACGAATACAAGATGCTCGGTTACAGCAGCTATATGCAGAACTGGGACGACGGTCTCCTGTTCGGCTTCGGTCCCGACGCTGACGCAAGAGGCGTGGAGATCGGCGTGAAGATGGTCATGTTCGACAACTCCGACCCGAACGAGCTCAAACAGGCAGGCTTCTATACCATGCACGAATCTGACGATGAATGGTTCTATTCTGTTGCCGTTCACGACCGCAAGGCTCTGCTCATCGCTCCGGAGAAAAACCTCATCGGCTTCCCTATCGTCAAAGAGAACTACGATGTCGATAAGGCCACAGACTGCATATGTGAGAACACCTACAAGTTCTTCTCCTATGAGGACGGCAAGTTCATTCCCAAGGGCGATATCACAGAACAGCTCTTCTATGATGATCTCAGAGGAGATTATTTCAACACCCGCGGCTTTGAACGTGCGCTGTACATCGGGGACTATGTCTTTGCAGTATCGGATCATTCGATTCTATCTGCGGATATTGATACGATGACCGTAAAGGACATCGTAGACCTTAAAGGTGTAACAATTGTTTCGGTTGACAATAACGAAACCGGTGTTAAGTTTATAAATAATGATTGAATAAAAACGGAAACAGCCTCCCATTCGGGAGGCTGTTTTATTATTGAAGGGAAGGGGGGATTACAGTGTATCAGTCATCTTCTTCTGCTTCGTCAAATGTAAGCTCAGCTGTCTTTGTTTCGCCGCTTCTTGTAAAGGTTATCTCTACGGTATCTCCTGCGCTGTAACGGTTCTTCTGCGATACAAGCTCGGCAGAAGTAGTTACCTCGGTGCCGCCGATGGCTGTGATGATATCGCCGGACTTCAGACCTGCCTTCGCAGCAGCGCTGCCCTCGTTCACTGATGTAACGTACACGCCTACGGGGAGACTGTACATCTGAGCGGTCTGTGCATCAACGTCCTGACAGCTTATTCCGAGCTGTGGTTTGCCTGTGACATAGCCGTTGTCGATAAGGTCGCGAACGACCTTCGTTACCTCGTTTGAGGGTATCGCAAAGCCGATGTTGTCAATTGAAGCACCTGAGTAGGACGAAGACATCTTAGAGGAATTGATACCTATTACCTGACCGTATTTATTAATGAGCGGACCGCCGGAGTTGCCGGAATTTATAGCTGCATCTGTCTGG
Source organism: Ruminococcus sp. (assembly GCA_017525915.1). Taxonomy (GTDB): domain Bacteria; phylum Bacillota; class Clostridia; order Oscillospirales; family Ruminococcaceae; genus Ruminococcus. The sequence continues at coordinate 24,896 of JAFXSC010000008.1, read as the reverse complement.
AGAAGTGTCATGCTCTGATTGCTTATTGTGACCTGTCTGTCCTTTCCGGAAACAACGCCCGTGGTCACGGAGTTTTTGAGCTTTGTGCCGAGAGGATTGCCGATAGCTATTACGGATTCGCCGAGGCGGAGACTGTCGCTGTTGCCGAATTCAGCAGCGGCAAGGCCGTCTGCCTTTATTTTCAGCACGGCAAGGTCATAATCGGTATCGTAGCCGATCACCTCTGCGTCATATGTGCTGCCGTCATTGAGATCAACCGTGATAGTCTCTGCAAGACCGTAGTTGTACTCAGTGTCGTAGATAACGTGAGCGTTTGTAACGATGTAGCCGTCCTCGGAGACAATGACGCCTGTACCTGTTGCAGAGGGATTGGACGAGGTGTTTCCGCCGCTCATGCCGAAGCCGTAGAAGCCGCCGTAATTCTGCCTGGAGACTTTATACTCGGAAGTGATGCCAACTACTGTCGGAAGGAGCTTGTCAACGATATCCTCTGTTGAAAGTGCTGCAGTGCCGCTGGTATTTTCTCCTGCAAGGAAACTCATGGCATCTGCCGATAATGTATCGCCGGTAGTTCTGTCAACATACTCTGTGATGATCTTTGTGGTCTGGACCTTGTCACCCTCCGCTGCTCTGTATACTGCTACTGAGCCGAAAGAAACCATTGCCATTGCCATTATGCCTGCTGCAAACTTTGCTGCGGCACGTTTCTTTGTGCTCCTGGGAGCGGTCTGCTGGGGAACTGATCTATAAGGATTGAAGGGAGCCTCTGCATCAAAGCGGACGCTTGTATTCACGTTATTCTCGTTTTCATAATTCATCATAATGTTCACTTTCCTTTTCGTTTATTTCTATGAGTTCTTCCCTCAGGCTATGGTTATATTATATCTGCCCTTTGTGAAATGAATTTGCAATGAAAGTATAGTTTTCAGTAATATTCTGTGTAAGTTTTTTCACATTCATGAAAGGAATGTGAAAGATTTCTGACGCTGCTTTCATATTCCCCTGCTGATGCTCACAATGTGCTCCCGGAAGTGTATTTGCTCCTGTTCCTATTGACATGAGAAGGAAAATCGTATATAATTAATATGTGATATTCAGATGTCAGCATCAGGTACTCTCAGCCTGTACCGGCATTTTTTATAACGGAAAATACCTTATACCGGTCTTAACTGCATACCGTTAAATCGCAGTGCTGCCGCCGGTGCGCCCGAGCGTGCCGAAGCGCAGAAAGGAGGCGCTATGAGTATATTCAATTTAAGCAAGAAACCTCCCGAACTCAGCCATGACTGGCAGGTCTTCCAGCAGTTCGTAGGAAATATAGGAGCTTTCACCTATATAGCAAAGGACAAGTCGGCTTACCTCGATGCCGCTGCCTGCCGTATGCTCGGCTGCTCCGGAGAAAAGCTCAACGAATTTGAATTCTTCGACCTTCTTGAAAGGATATCAAAAAACCCGGTCGAGGGTCAGAAGCACATCTACCGCTTTACTGACAACATCACCACAAGATACATCAAGATGAACATTTACGAGAGCAGCGATGAGTGGCTCGGATTCGTTCAGGATTTCACAAGGCAGATCACAGACCTCGGCACACAGCAGAATATGGTGGAATACGACCCCGTGACCCGTCTCCCGTCATTCCCCTCGTTCTCGCAGAGCATCAAGAAGATACTGCCCGAGGTACAGCGCGGCTGTCTCGCTACCATTTACATCAACGGCATCGACAAGCTCGGCTCTTACCTTACCGTTGACAATACCAACAACTGCATAACCTCCGTCTGCGAGGTGCTGAAAAGCTTTGCAGGCGATTCACTTATCATCGGCTCAAAGTCCAACTATGAGATATGTGCTTTCTTCCGCGATACCGACAAAATGAACGTTTATAACATTCTCAACAGTATGGACGAGGCTGTACAGAGCTGCATACTCACTGATAATTTCGGCGAGATAATAGATATCTCGGACAAGAGCCGCCTGAGTCTCTCGATAGGCTGCTCCTCTTACCCGGACGAGGCTTCAGACTTCAACATGCTCGTGAACTATTCCGATTTTGCCCTGTATGAAGCCAAAAACGGCAGACGCGGCATCATCAACTGGTTCTCTGAGGAAAACTATAACCGCGACAAGGACTCCTACCGCAACGCACAGCTGTTCTCGCGCATCGTTCAGGAAAACCTCCTGACCTATCACCTCCAGCCGATTGTTGAAGCTCATACCGGCGAGATAGTAGGATATGAGGCGCTGATGCGTACCACCGGCGACATCAAAATGACGCCGGGACAGATACTGAAGATCGCCGAGAACCAGAACGACCTCTATGCTGTTGAAAAGCTCACATTTTTCAATACTCTCAGGCTTCTGAGCGATAACCAGCAGATCTTCGAGAAGCGCAAGCTGTTCATAAACTGCCTGTCAAATTCTCTGCTCTCAGACGAGGACTTCAACGAACTCTACCTCAATTACGGTGAACTGCTCGAAAAGGCTGTCATCGAGATCGTCGAGGAGAGCGATGCAACTCCCGACGGCATAGACCTGCTGAAAAAGCGCTGCCGTCTCGCACATTCAAATCTTGCGATCGACGATTACGGCACAGGATACTCAAACAGCTCAAATCTGCTGAATTACTCCCCTGATTATATCAAGATAGACCGCTCACTCATCAGCGATATCCACAACGACCTGAAGAAACAGCAGCTCGTTGCTTCCGTCATCGAGTTCTGCCACGAGAACCAGCTCCAGGCGCTCGCAGAGGGCGTTGAGACCTTGCAGGAGATGAAGACGGTCATTCGTCTCGGAGTTGACCTTATTCAGGGTTACTACACCTCCAAGCCGAAGCCGCTGCTGCTCAACAGCATAGCCTCGGACGTAAAGGACGAGATAATCAAGACCAATCTCGAAAGCCGTCCCAACGGCATGAAGAAGATATACGCCGCCCAGAACGACACCGAGCTTGACCTGCTCAAGCTCGCGCTCGAAAAATACACCGATATCCACGTTTATCAGAGCAAACTCACTATAATCGGCGACCCGGACAAACCGGTGAAGATGAACATTTCCGTCATGGACAATCACAGCTGTGAGCTCACTTTCAAAAACGTCAACATGATAAGCGGCAACAGCAAGCCTACTATCACTGTCGGTGAATACGCCCGCCTGCACCTTAATGTCGTAAAGAACAACAAGCTCGGGTATTCAGGCATCTATGTCCCCATCGGTTCGCAGTTTGAACTCAGCGGCAAAGGCAGCCTTACTATCGACTGCTACGCTTCCGAAGGCATCGGCATAGGCAACGATTACGACCACAGTTACGGCGATATCACCGTGGACATGGACGGCACTCTCGAAATTATCTCCAACAGCGTTGACTGTCTCTGCATCGGCGGCGGCTTCAACGAGGGAGAATCCGAAATAAACCTCCGCTCCGGAAAGATAAAGCTTTTCCTCTACGCCCACAACGGTCTTGCGGTCGGAAGCTTCAACGGCGATTCGCTCATTGATATCGCTGAAAAGGCTTCGCTTGATATCACTATTTCCGGTATCAAGGTTACAGGTATCGGAAGCTGCCGAGGTATTTCCACTATCACCTCAGCAGCGGATATCGAGATGTCCTGCACAGGCGCTCAGGCTGTCGGTATAGGCGTCATGGAGGAAGGCGAGGGCAGCATCCTCATAAAGCAGGGCAAAATCAACATGAAGATGCGCTCCGCTAAGCATACCTGCATCGGTGCTATCAACGGCAGCGTGAACACTAAGATACGCGATGCTGAGATAAATCTCGATTCAGAAGGCGATGAGGTGACTGGCATCGGCGATGCTGCCGGTACAGGAAATGTTGCCGTCATAGATTCGACAATCGCTATAAAGGTTCTTGCCGGAAATCCAAAGGATATCGGCACAGGAAGCGGCGACTTGCAGATTCAGAACTCAACTGTCAGCTCGCTCGTAAACAACAAGAGGATAAGTCACTGACGCTCTCCCCTCCCTCCGGAGGGGAAAGCTATGAATAAATAATGGAAGGATAAATTTTAATGAAGCTTGGTATGGTTGGACTGCCGAATGTCGGCAAAAGCACTCTCTTTAACGCACTTACGAACGCAGGCGCAGAATCGGCGAATTACCCGTTCTGCACTATCGAAAAGAACGTGGGCATCGTCTCTGTCCCCGACGAGAGACTTGACAAACTTGCGGAAATGTACGAGCCGGATAAGTTCACTCCGGCAACTCTTGAATTCGTTGACATTGCCGGTCTCGTAAAGGGCGCTTCAAAGGGCGAGGGTCTCGGAAACAAGTTCCTTGCGGATATCCGCGAGGTGGACGCTATCGTTCACGTTGTGCGCTGCTTCGAGGACGACAATATCGTTCACGTTGACGGCAGCATCGACCCTCTCCGCGATATTGAAACTATAAATCTCGAGCTCATATTCTCGGATATCGAAATGCTCGAAAGGCGCATCGACCGCGCTAAGAAGGCAGCTAAGGGCGATAAGAAGTACCTTGCGGAAATTGATTTCCTTGAAAGGCTGAAGGCTCACCTTGAGGACGGAAAGTCTGCCCGCGGATTTGATTTCACAGACGAGGAGCGCGAACTCATAAAGTCCACTCCCCTGCTCTCCGCTAAGCCCGTTATCTACGCTGCAAATCTCAGCGAGGCTGATTTCTCCGGCGGACTTGAAGGCAACGAGAATTTCGCTAAGGTAAGCCGTCTCGCAGCTGAGGAGCATTCCGCAGTTCTGCCGATATGCGCTCAGACCGAAGCTGAGATCGCCGAAATGGACGAGGAGGACAAGAAGATGTTCCTCGCCGAGCTCGGTCTGGAGATATCCGGTCTCAACCGCATTATCAAGGAGGGCTATTCACTCCTCGGACTTATCTCCTTCCTGACCGCAGGTAAGCAGGAGGTTCGCGCATGGACTATCACACGCGGCACAAAAGCGCCACAGGCTGCCGGCAAGATACATACAGACTTCGAGAAAGGCTTTATCCGTGCCGAGGTCATCTCCTTCAACGACCTGATGGAGTGCGGTACAATGGCAGCCGCAAAGGAAAAAGGCCTCGTCCGCCTCGAAGGTAAGGAATACGTTATGCAGGACGGCGATATCGTCCTCTTCAGATTCAACGTATGACTTATAAGCATAAAATACCGCCCTCTGAACTCTCAGGGGGCGGTATCATTTTATTTTGTCAGCTCGTAGCTTTCGCTGATGAGGGCGAAGATCGTTTTTTCATCGAGTGAGCCGTCGAGCGGAAGGCTTATCCAGTGCTGCTTGTTCATATGATAAGCCGGAAGCGCTCTGCCCTCGCCGAGAAGTATCTCCCGGACTGCAGGACTGCACTTCACATTGAGTATGTCGATGATGCCTTCACCGGAAAGTCCGAGAGTTTTCCGAGACACATCCATGATTATGCCGTACCACTTGCGGTTTCCGCGGTGACGGATAACGGCGCAGTCAGGCGTTTTCGCCCAGAGGTATTCCGGCTCGGTGCCGTACTGCTCTGCAACGTAAGATAATATCCTGTTTCTCATATTCAACCTATAATGAGGGACGCCAGAACGGCGTCCCGATTATTTTTACCTGAATGCAGCCATAGACTGCTCGATCTTTGCCATTTTCTCCTGAGCCTTTGCAAGCTTTGCCTTTTCAGCCTCAATGAGCTGTGCAGGTGCCTTTGCAACGAAGCCCTGATTATTGAGCTTTCCGCTGAGGAAGTCGATGTCTTTCTGTACCTTTGCCTTCTCTTTTTCGAGACGGGCAATTTCCTTCTCCTTGTCAACGAGCTCGTCCATAGGAATGAAGATGCGTGCGGTATCAGTTACCGCATTAGCGCAGTTGTCGTGAGCAAGGCTTGAACCAGTCTCAATTGACGAAGCGGAAGCAAGCTTCTCGAAGAATACAGCGCAGGAATCAAACAGAGCAGCATCGGCAGTCTCGATGAGGAGCTTTGCCTTTACCGACGGCGGAACGTTCATCTCTGTACGGACGTTGCGGACAGCCTTGATAGCGGAGATTATCTTCTCGAAAGCCTTTTCCTCTGCCGAGTAGTCGATCGAAGCGTCGTAGGTGGGGTAAGTCTCGAGGATTATCATGGACTTCTCGTTGTTGAGGACCTGCCATATCTCCTCGGTAATGAACGGCATGAACGGGTGGAGGAGCTTCAACATACCCTGCATTGCCCATACAAGCACTGCCTGAGCCTTTGCCTTTGTCTCGCCGCCAGCCTGGATCCTGGGCTTTGTGAGCTCGATGTACCAGTCGCAGTAAACGTCCCAGATGAAGTCGTATATCTTCTGTGAAGCAACGCCGAGCTCGTATCTGTCAAGGTTCTCGCCAACTTCCTTTGCAAGCTGGTTGAACTTGTTGACGAGCCACTTGTCCTCCAGTTCGAGGTCAGCGGGAAGTCCCCTGAACTCGAAGTCCTCGGGAAGGTTCATCATGATGAAACGTGAAGCGTTCCAGAGCTTGTTTGCGAAGTTACGCGCAGCCTTTACCTTGTCGTCGATGTAACGCATATCGTTTCCGGGAGAGTTGCCGGTCGCGAGCATAAAGCGGAGAGCGTCAGCGCCGTACTCATTGATGACTTCGAGGGGGTCGATGCCGTTGCCGAGAGACTTGGACATCTTGCGTCCCTGAGCATCGCGGACAAGTCCGTGGATGAGGACTGTATCGAAGGGGACTTTGCCCATATTCTCCAGACCGCTGAACATCATTCTGATTACCCAGAAGAAGATGATATCATAGCCGGTAACAAGGGTATTTGTGGGATAGAAATACTTTAAGTCCTCAGTATTCTCCGGCCAGCCGAGAGTTGAGAACGGCCAGAGTGCTGAGCTGAACCATGTATCGAGGGTGTCGGGGTCCTGTCTCATGGGCTTGCCGCACTTTGGACATACCGCGCTGTTCTCCTTAGTTACGACCATTTCGCCGCACTCGTCGCAGTAGAACGCAGGTATCTGGTGTCCCCACCATATCTGACGGGAGATGCACCAGTCCTTGATATTTTCGAGCCAGTGGAAGTATATCTTGTCAAAGCGCTCCGGAACGAACTTGGTGTCGCCGTTCTTTACAGCCTTGATAGCAGGCTCGGCAAGAGGCTTCATCTTTACGAACCACTGAGTTGATACCTTCGGCTCAACGGTAGTGCCGCAGCGGTAGCAGGTGCCGACATTGTGGCTGTACTCCTCAATTTTAACGAGAGCGCCCTCAGCCTCGAGGTCCTCGACTATCTTCTTCCTTGCCTCATATCTGTCCATTCCGGCGTAAGCAGGATAATCGTCAACGATAGTCGCGTCGTCGTTCATAACGTTGATAACGGGAAGCTTGTGGCGGAGACCTACCTCAAAGTCATTGGGGTCGTGTGCAGGAGTTATCTTAACAACGCCGGTACCGAAGTCCATTTCAACATAGTCATCGGCAACAATGGGTATCTCTCTGTGAACAAGGGGAAGGATAACGGTCTTGCCGACTAAATCCTTGTAGCGCTCGTCAGCCGGATTTACGGCAACAGCGGTATCGCCGAGAAGTGTCTCCGGACGTGTGGTAGCAAGCTCGAGGTAGCCGTCAGCGTCCTTTATCTTGTAGCGGAGATGCCAGAAATGACCAGCCTGATCTTCATAGGTAACCTCAGCGTCGGAGAGCGAAGTCTTACACTTGGGGCACCAGTTGATGATACGCTCACCGCGGTAGATAAGGCCTTTTTCGTAGTACTTTACGAATACCTCCTTGACCGCCTTTGAGCAGCCCTCGTCCATAGTAAAGCGCTCGCGTGACCAGTCGCATGATGAGCCGAGCTTCTTGAGCTGTTCAACGATACGTCCGCCGTACTGCTTTTTCCATTCCCATGCGCGCTTCATGAAGCCCTCACGTCCGAGGTCCTCCTTGGTAACGCCTTCCTTGCGCATAGCCTCAACTATCTTAGCCTCGGTAGCAATAGCCGCGTGGTCAGTACCCGGCAGCCAGAGTGCGCTGTAACCGCTCATGCGCTTCCAGCGGATAAGTATGTCCTGAAGTGTCTCATCGAGGGCGTGTCCCATGTGGAGCTGTCCTGTGATGTTCGGAGGGGGAATAACTATCGTATAAGGTGTTTTCTTCGGGTCAGCCTCAGCTCGGAAGCAGCCCTTGTCGTTCCATGCCGCATAGATACGGTCTTCAAAATCCTTGGGGTCATAAGCCTTTGCAAGTTCTTTTGCCATTGGTATTTCTCCTTATGTATTATTGAGCAGCATTGTTGCGGTGCTCGTTGATAAACTTTATTATCTCGCAGTTGTTGCGGATACATTTCCGCTTGAACTTCTTCTGCGGTGTCACGACAATAAGCCTTCCGAAGCCTTTGGCCTTAGCATCTGTGACCTCGGACATCGGTACAAAGAAGCTACTGCCGAAGTATATCCCGGCATCGGTGACTGTGACACATCTGCGATTTTTGAGAACAGCGGCAGCGATAACGGATATCAAGCATGCCGGTATTATCAGGATAAGCAGTATCACGGCTATAAGAATAACGCTGGCAACAGCATTATCGTTGCCGAACCACCTGCTTTCCCTTTCAGCATCTATAAGGTCGTCTATTATCTCGCTGCGGCTCTTGCTGTCCGCGATACCGAGTCCTATAACGCGTTCCGGTTCTGCCTCTGAAAACGAAAATGCAGAATAGTGTGACTCTATCCGGCTGCGGATATAACTGATCTCATCGTTGAAGCGTTCGGGGTCAGACGCTGAATACTCTCCCAAGGTAAAAAGGTCAAGTATCTTCTCGATACTGTCAAGCTCCCTTATATTGCCGTCAGGGTTTTTGCTGCGGTATTCCTCGCTTTCCTTTGCGATAAAATCAACGACCTCGCTGTAATATTTATCATAGTTTCTTTCAGCTGTTTTTCTGTCCTCTTTCTCCTGAAGCCTGTTAGAAAGCGGTGTAAGAACTGCGATAAGCACGATGAGGAATACCGTCAATATCCCCCAAAAAAGCAATGTATACTTTAGTGAGCAGCTTTCAGAACGCAAGCTGACCGGCTGACTGTATGTAACGTCATTTGTTTCCATTGCTTATTACTCCTTCAAAAAAACGCCCTGAACCAATTAAGGCTCAGGGCGAACAAAGTCCGTGTTACCACCTGAATTCGGGAAAATCCCGCACTCTGCGAGGTCTGCTAACCTCTCCCCCTGTAACGTGAGGACACGCCGCGGACTACTGCTGTTTCGCCCGTGGAGCTCCGAAACTACTTCCGCACACTCCTCATACTGCCTTGCACCGTCCGGCAGCTCTCTGAAAATCGGTGATATGCGTACTCCTTTTCTTCTCAGCTTTTAAGATATGCTAATATTATACACGATAATTTCCGGTTTGTCAAGCACTTTTCCGGTGTTTCACATCAAATACTATGTCTACGCGAACGCAGAGGCGATGCCGGGACTGCCCTGCAAGCTGTTCCTGACGTTTCCCCTGCCGTCCGCATCAGACCTTCAGTGAGCCGAGCACGGCACTGGTCTCGATGCTGTCAAAGCTGAAGCCTGCACACGAAACACGGATATACTTTCCGTTGGACTGAGCGTACAACTCAAATCCTCCGCCGAAATCATTGGTGTACTGGAAGCCCGTCCATTCGATGCTGCCTATGGTCGTTGGAGGGATATCCGTCTGACCGTTTGTATAGGTATTCTTGTTGTACTCATACTGCTGCTTCTGAACATTTTCCTTCTCGCTCTTGAGGTCAAAATATTTGAAGCTCGACTTCTTGACTGAGCAAACGTTGGGGTCATTCTCGTCCAGAGCATCTCCGTGCCTGAGCTCCCAGCCTTCCGGTACCATTACGGTAAATACGCCCCATGTCTGCTCTGTACCTGTTATCTCATCCGGCTGAGTTGTATTCTCGTTCACATTATCGTTAGCAGCCGTACCGTTTTCAGAATCGTCTTTTTTAGAAGAACTGCTGCTTCCGCATGAAGGGAAAGAAAGTGTCATAGCAGCAGCAACAAGCATAGCTGCGGTCTTTGCGATGATCGAAATTTTCATTATTACTGAACCTCCTGAATGTACGGGCTCTGAAACAGTGCTGGTATAACAGGCTTCAAAGTCCGCGGCAATTACAATTAAATCTGCGCTGTATATTAGTATATTATATACCGGTGCATTTGTCAAGAGGAGAGCGGCTGCTAATGCTTCCGACAGCTTCACAGAGCCTCTCAGTCATGCCTTTCAAGGGCACTCTTTTCACAGCAGCACAGTGCTGATGTTTCTTATCATAACCGGAGGTATCGGCTTCCTGACCTGGGACGATTTCGTCAAGCACCGTCAGCATTTCAAGAAGTATCGCCTTCAGACAAAGATCGTGCTGTTCACGACCTCAATACTTCTTGTCCTTCCCGCCATATTCTTCCTTTTTGCAGAATACTCGGACGAACCGGTTAAAGAACTTTGGCTTCACTCCTCATTCCTGTCCGTTACGGCAAGAACGACCGGAACGCTTTTTCAGTAATTCAGTATGTCTATGGCAGCTGTGCCAGTCCGCTCCTTATCGGTTCGCCCTATAACCGGCGATAAAAAAGCAGTATACTGGGCAGTATTGACTTTTCCGGAGTCAAAGCCTATAATAATAGTATGAATTGATTTCGTAAGGAGTTGCAGCAGTTGAGTACATTTGAGAGCAATATCAATGACATAGTCTCCGACCTCATCGGGTACTATGAAAAAGAAAACACGAAAGACAATGTCGGAGTATTCAACCACCCCGACAAGGAGGTAATAATAGACATACTTTCGAGTCTGAGAAAGATAATATTCCCGGGATATTTCAGAAACGGCTCCACAAAGGTGTATACGCTCAGAAACAACCTCTCCATGCTCATCGAGGACGTCATGTTCAAGCTCACGAAGCAGATAGCCATAGTTCTCGGCGGCAAGGATAAGAACGACGAACAGATAGTCGAAAAGGCACAGCGGATGACGCTGGAATTTGTAAAGCGTATCCGCAGGATAAGGGAATATATCGAGACCGACGTTCAGGCAGCCTATGACGGTGACCCTGCCGCTTACAGTAAGGACGAGATAATCTACTCCTATCCGGGACTGTTCGCGATACTCGTCAACAGGATCGCCCACGAGCTGTTCACGCTCGGAGTACCGGTCATACCCCGAATGATGACGGAATACGCCCACAGCGAGACCGGTATCGACATTCACCCCGGTGCGACCATAGGCAAATACTTCTTCATTGACCACGGAACGGGTATAGTTATCGGCGAGACTACCGTTATCGGCAGCAATGTCAAGATATACCAGGGCGTTACTCTCGGAGCGCTGTCCACAAGAGGCGGTCAGGCACTTAAAAGCAAGAAGCGTCACCCCACCATTGAGGACAATGTTACGATATATTCGGGAGCTTCCATACTCGGCGGAGATACGGTCATCGGCAAGGACGTTGTCATCGGCGGCAACGCATTCATCACACGTTCAGTTCCGGACGGTGCAAAGGTAAGCGTCAAAAATCAGGAGCTTCGTTACAACTATGACGCTTCCAGGCCTGTTGAGCGCGTTGAAATTGAAGAGGATACAAGCTGGTTCTACATCATCTGAGCAATTCCGACCTAAGTTATAGGAAATAACTATAACTGATGCTAAGTTATTTATCAGGGAAAACTATTGATTTTTTTGTCACTATATGCTATAATGCCTATATTGAAACTGTGCATAAAAACCATAGTAAACAAATATGAATTATGTGATATGCATTGGAAAAATAGATCAATGGAGGCTTACAAATGGCAGTTACAGTAGTTATTCCGACAACTCTGAGGCTCTTTACCGGGCACAGATCTGAAATAGAACTCGAAGGAAAGACAGTAGGCGAAGTGCTCACTCTCCTTTCCGAGGAATACCCCGAGACTAAAAAGGCTCTCTTTGACGAAAACGGTCAGCTCAGAGCTTTCATAAATGTATTCGTAAACGACGAGAATATCCGTGACCTTAAAGACTTCGGCACCGAGGTCAGGGATGGCGACGAGGTCATACTTATCCCTGCGATCGCCGGCGGTTCGGGACTTGAAAGCGTTCTCGGCGACAGAAAGGGTGAAAAACTCACCAACGACGAGATAAACCGTTACAGCCGTCATCTGCTTTTGCAGGAGATAGGCGTAAAGGGACAGAAAAGGCTCAAAGCCGCAAAGGTGCTTATCGTAGGCGCAGGCGGTCTCGGCACTCCCCTCGCCCAGTATCTTGCAGCGGCAGGCGTCGGCACTATCGGCATTATCGACGACGACGAGGTGGAGGAGTCCAATCTCCAGCGTCAGGTCATGCACGGCACGCGCGACATCGGCAGACCGAAGGTAGCTTCCGCTAAGGACAGCATACGCCAGATAAATCCGCTTGTAAAGGTGGAGACCTACAATACGCGCCTTACGGCTGAAAATGCTGAGGATATCATATCCGGGTACGACGTGGTCGCGGACGCTTCTGACAACTACCCCACCCGTTACCTTGTAAACGATACCTGTGTACTTCTTGGAAAGCCCGATGTATTCGGAGCTATGTACCAGTTCGAGGGACAGGTCTCGGTCTACTATGCAAAGGAAGGTCCGTGTTACAGATGTATGTACCCTGCACCTCCTCCGGCTGGACTTGTTCCCTCATGTGCAATGGGCGGCGTTGTGGGAGTTCTCCCCGGAGTTATTGGTACATTGCAGGCTAACGAGGTCATAAAGCTCATAGTCGGCGGAGGAAAGAACCTCATCGGCAGAGTAGTCACCTTTGATGCGTGGAATCTCAAATGGCGTGAGCTGAAAATACATAAGAACGACGCCTGTCCTATCTGCGGCAAGAACCGTACTATCACCGAGATAGAGGATTTCGACTACGAGGACTTCTGCGGTCTCACTCAGCAGAAAGAGGAAGAAGCCGAAGTCGAGGGCATAGAGCCAAAGGAGCTCAAACGCCGCATTGACGAGGGCGAAAAGATCACTATAATCGACGTCCGTGAGCCCCACGAAAGAGCGATAGCAAAATTCCTCGAAGCCAAGGCGATACCGATAGGACAGCTTGAAAGGCGAAAAGACGAATTTGATACTTCTGTTGATACAGTTTTTATCTGCAAGGAGGGCAAGCGCAGTATTCTCGCCGTAAATACTCTCCGAGAGGCAGGCTATACCGGTCCGCTCTACAACCTCAAAGGCGGCACGAACGCATGGGCAAGGGAAGTTGACAAGGATTTCCCGATATACTGATAATTTACAGATGATGCACTAAGCGAATATATTCAGTTTCTTATCACATAGCTGAATTGTTTGCCGCAAAGGCTATTAAATACATCTGTAAAATATATATTTTAATTGGAGGTAGACTATTATGTCTAAGGAAACAAAGAATGACACCATAGTTGCACTCGGCAAAAAGGCAGCATATAACCTCGCCGACGTGAACAAGACCAGACCTCAGTACGGCGCACTCACTCCCAAGTGGATCACAAAGGTGCTCGAATTCAAAGGACTTGACTCCGGTATTTACAGAATAAACAAGGTAAAAGAGGGTGAAACTCCCCTTGACGTTCTTTGCAGCGTTGAGAAGAAGTCCGACATAATCCCTCAGGGCTACGTTGAGTACGAGGAGAACCCCAGAGAGCTCCAGCTTGCTTCTATCTCCACTATCATCAACGTTAATACAGCAGTTGCAGACGTTTACGGTTCACCCTACGACCAGGTAAAGGAACAGCTCGACCTTGCTATCGAGAGTCTCCGTGAGCGTCAGGAGAGCCAGCTCATCAACAACGATGACTACGGCCTTCTCAAGAACGTTCCCGACTCTCAGCGTATCCAGACCAGAAACGGTGCGCCTACTCCCGATGACCTCGACGAGCTCATCACAAAGGTATGGAAGGAGCCTTCGTTCTTCCTTGCTCACCCCAGAGCTATCGCTGCTTTCGAGAGAGAATGTACAAAGAGAGGCGTACCACCCGTAACTGCAAACATCGCAGGCGGCACATTCATCTGCTGGAGAGGTATCCCTATCATTCCTACCGACAAGCTTCTCGTTGACGGTCTCAAGAACCCCAAGAGCAAGAGCGGCAAGACAAATATCCTCCTCGTTCGTACAGGTGAGGCTAAGAGAGGCGTTATCGGTCTCTTCCAGCGCAATCTCAAGAATGAACAGTCAAGAGGACTTTCAGTTCGTTTCAGAGGAATCGACGATAAGGGCGTTGCTTCTTATCTGCTTTCACTCTACTGCTCGGCAGCTATTCTCTCAGACGACGCTATCGCTGTTCTCGAGGATGTCGAGGTAGGTGAATACTATGACTACGACTAATTACGGAATACCTTCTGAGTCTGAGCTTGAAAACCTCGCGAATTCGCTGTTCCCGGACTTCGACCCCACACGCTGTGCAAAGGGCATTGAGGGACTTGTCACAAGCGGTGACACTTCCGTTGTAAATGATGCCTTCAGCAAGGCGGCTTCCTACGGCGGCGGTACAAATTACGCTTCATCTGCTGAACAGGCTTTCAGCGGCTACGGCAGCGTTTCCGAGTTTGAGCAGATAGCCAATGAGTACAACGGCTACGGCAGCGTTTCTGAGTATGAAAAGATCGCTGACGATTACGGCGCTTCACCGGCTGTCGGCGCGGCACAGCAGTACAGCACCTTCGATACATACACAGCTCCTCAGGAGCAGCCGGCTTCTGGCGGCTACTCCCCTGTTGTACTCTCACAGGGACAGGCAGACAGCTATGTTCCGAAGAATACTCAGCAGCCGGCAGCTCAGAGCGTTCCCACAGCAAAGTCTGACAGCCAGATAATCGTGGGCACAAAAACCCTCGCCCAGATAAGGAACGACTTCCCTATTCTCAGCGAGAAGATAAACGGTCATGACCTTGTATGGCTCGACAACGGCGCTACAACTCAGCGGCCTCAGCAGGTCATCGACAGGCTCAGCTACTACTACACTCACGAAAACTCCAACGTTCACAGAGGTGCTCACGAACTCGCAGCACGTTCCACTGACGCATACGAAAATGCAAGACAGATAACTGCTGACTTCATCGGCGCCCCCTCAAAGGACAATATCGTTTTCGTAAGAGGTACCACAGAGGCTATCAACCTCGTTGCAAATGCCTATGTCAAGCCTCTTCTCCAGCCCGGTGACGAGATAATCCTCACCATGCTCGAACACCACGCAAACATCGTTCCGTGGCAGCTCATCTGCGAGGAGACAGGCGCGGTCATCAAGGTAGTACCTGTTGACAAGAGCGGTCAGATAATCATTTCCGAGTACGAAAAGCTCTTCACCAGAAGGACTAAATTGGTTTCCGCAACTCACGTTTCAAACGCTCTCGGCACTGTAACTCCTGTTGAGGAGATAGTTGCTATCGCTCACGCTCACGGTGTACGCACTCTCATTGACGGTGCACAGTCCATTGCACATATCCCGATAAACGTTACAGCTCTGGACACTGATTTCTTCGTGTTCTCCGGTCACAAGATATTCGCTCCCACAGGTATCGGCGCTGTTTACGGCAAGTCCGATGTGCTTGAAGCTGCAAGACCTTACCACGGCGGCGGAAACATGATAAAGGACGTTACTTTCGAGCGTACTATCTACAATCCCGCTCCCAACAAGTTTGAGGCAGGCACAGGAAGCATTGCGGACGCAGTAGGTCTTGGTGCAGCTCTTGAATACCTCAATTCCATCGGCATGGCAGAGGTAAACCGTCACGAACACGAGCTTCTTGTGTACGCGATGAAGGAAATGCAGAAGATAAACGGTCTGCACCTCATCGGTACAGCAACCAACAAGGCAAGCGTGCTCTCATTCGTGCTTGACGGAGTGGACAACGAAGCAGTCGGTCAGCGTCTCAACGAGCTCGGCATAGCAGTCCGCACAGGTCATCACTGTGCACAGCCTATACTCCGTCATTTTGGACTTGAAGGCACTGTCCGCCCGACACTTGCGCTTTACAACTCGTTCAACGATATTGACAGACTTGTACAGGGCATAAGAACACTTGCGTAATACATAATTTACAGGACGGCACTACACCGTCCTGTAAGCCATTTTTTCACGAATAGTGGTGATACAATGAAATTCAATACATCTCTGCTGCACAGTTCAAAGTTCAACGGTGAAGACAAGGGAGCAACTCTTCCGCCGCTTTACCAGGTCAGCGCTTTTGCCTGCGAATCGGCAGAGCAGCTGGAAAAGGTATTCAACAACAAGGCGGCAGGCTTTTCCTACACAAGAGTCGGCAATCCCACCGTCAGTGCTTTTGAGAGCCGCATAGCCGTACTTGAAGGCGGTATCGGAGCTGTCGCCTGTTCATCGGGAATGGCAGCGATAACTGCTGTCCTGCTGAATATACTGAAAACAGGTGACGAGGTCATAGTCAGCACAGGACTTTTCGGCGGAACTATCGACCTCTTCAACGACCTCAAAGCATTCGGCATAACAGCACATTTCCTTGAAGCGATAACCTATGAAAGCGTCACTGCTGCTGCAAACAAGAAAACCAAGGCAGTTTTCACGGAGCTTATCGGCAATCCGAAGCTAGATGTAGTTGACCTTGAAGCAGTTTCAAAGGCCTGCAATGAGAAGGGCATTCCGCTCATAGTTGACAGCACGACTGCAACTCCCTACATAATCAATCCGCTGAAACACGGCGCAGATATTGTGGTGCATTCCTCGTCGAAGTACATCAACGGCGGCGGAAATTCCATAAGCGGCATTATCGTTGACGGTGGAAAGTTCAAGTGGGACAAGGAGAAATACCCCGGACTTGAACCCTATCTCAAATTCGGACCGTTTGCCTTTATGTCAAAGCTCAGGAATGGTCTGTGGCGAAATACCGGCGGCTGTCTTTCACCGTTCAACGCTTTTATGAATATAGTCGGACTTGAAACTCTCGGTCTGCGTATGGAGCGCTGCTGTGACAACGCATTGAAGCTTGCGGAGTTCTTTGAGTCCCTTGACAGCATAGAGGTCAATTACCCCGGACTTCCTTCCTCACCCTATTATGAGCTTGTACAGAGAGAGCTTTCCGGAAAGGGCGGTGCGATAGTCACCATCAGAGCCGGCAGCAAGGAGAGAGCGTTCAGACTTATGGACAGTATTGAATTTGCTTCTGTTGCCACGAATATAGGTGATGTCCGGACCCTTGTGATACACCCTGCAAGCACCATTTATACCCACAACACCGAGCCGCAGCGTATAAGTGCCGGAGTATATGACGATACCATACGCATAAGCGTTGGAATAGAAGATATAGACGATCTTATCGAAGATTTCAGACAGGCTGTTGAGAGCCTTTAAAGGAGGATTATAATGGCTGATTTCAATATTACAGACTCTATCGACATCACTGATGTAAACTGCCCCATAACATTCGTTAAGGCAAAAATAGCTCTTGAAGAGCTTGACGACGGAGATATACTCTCCATAAAACTCAACGACGGCGAGCCGGTACAGAACGTCCCCAAGAGCATAAAGGAAGAGGGACACAAGGTACTGAGCCTTACTGACAACGGCGACGGTACATTCGAGCTTATCGTTCAGAAGGTCGGTGACTGATATGCCGGCAAGGATAAGCAAAGACGAATTCGACAGCGAGGTACTGGGTGCTGAACTGCCCGTACTTGCTGATTTCTATTCGGACAGCTGCATACCGTGCAAGCGTATGTCTCCCATACTGAGCCAGCTTGAAACAGAGTATGCGGACAAGATAAAAATAGTGAAGATAAACACGAACTTCGAGAAGGAGCTCGTGGAAAAATACAGCATACAGGCCGCTCCCACGCTTATCCTCTTCAACAAAGGCGAGGAAGTTTCACGCATCAGGGGCGCGGCAAAAAAAGACGAGATAATTACTCTTATAAAGGAGCAGATATAAATGAAGATCACAGTTGCAGGCGTAAAAAAAGAGGTCGCTGACGGTCTTACCGTTGCACAGCTCGTTATTGACGAAAATGTAGAGACACCGCAGTACGTTACAGTTACTATCAACGATGATTTCGTGGATCACGGTCAGTTCGAGGAGACAGTCCTCCACGACGGCGATAACATTGAATTTCTTTATTTCATGGGAGGCGGTCAGTAATGGCATTCACAAATGAACAGATAGAGCGCTACTCACGCCACATCATACTCAAAGAGGTCGGCGCAAAGGGACAGAAAAAGCTCCTTAACGCAAAGGTCCTCATTATCGGTGCAGGCGGTCTCGGCGCACCTGCTGCAATGTATCTTGCAGCGGCAGGTATCGGCACTATCGGTATCGCAGATGCTGACGAGGTTGATCTTTCCAACCTCCAGCGCCAGATAATCCACCAGACAAAGGACGTAGGCAAGCCGAAAGTAGAGTCCGCAAAGGAGACAATGGAGGCGATGAACCCCGATGTCAAGGTAATAACCTACCATGAGTTCATCACCAGCGAGAACATTCTCGACATCATCAAGGACTACGACTTCATTATCGACGGCACCGACAATTTCCCTGCAAAGTTCCTGATAAATGACGCCTGCGTAATGGCTAAGAAGCCGTTTTCACACGCCGGTATAATCCGCTTCCAGGGACAGCTCATGACCTACGTTCCGGGTCAGGGACCGTGCTACCGCTGCGTATTCAAGGAACCGCCCCCGAAGGACGCTGTACCCACCTGCAAGCAGGCAGGAGTTATCGGCGCAATGGGCGGTGTTATCGGAAGCCTTCAGGCTATGGAGGCTGTCAAGTATATTCTCGGTGTGGGCGATCTTCTCACAGGCTGGCTGCTCACATACGATGCTCTGAAAATGCAGTTCCGCAAAGTAAAGCTGCCGAGCGATACGCATAACTGCGCTGTATGCGGCGATAATCCTACGATCACTGAGCTCATCGACTACGAACAGGCAGAATGTGACGGTGTTGGTCTATGATTAAACTCAGCAAAAGCGACTATGATAAGATAGTTGCACACGCAAAAAACGAAGCACCAGTGGAAGCCTGCGGACTTATCGCAGGAGAGCTTTCCGGCGATGACAAGATAGTGAAAAAGGTCTATATCCTCACGAATACTGACCACGCAGAGGAGCATTTCACCCTTGATCCGAAGGAACAGCTCTTTGCGGTAAAGGATATGAGGGCGAACGGACTTGTTCCCCTCGGCAACTGGCACTCCCACCCCGTTTCGCCGTCTCGTCCGTCAGACGAGGACAAGAGACTTGCCTACGACAGCAGTGCAAGTTACCTCATACTCTCACTTATGGACGATGAGCCTGTTCTCAATTCCTTCCACATCGAGGGAGACAAGGCTGAGAAGGAAGAGCTTGTCATAGTGCAGGACTGATGATATGTATGACGTTATGATTCTAGGCAGCGGTCCTGCAGGGCTGTCTGCCGCTGTTTACGCAAGCCGTGCGGGACTGAGCTTTGCGGTCATCGAAAAGGAGTATATGGGCACCGGTCAGATAGCCTATACCGAACAGGTTGACAACTACCTCGGATACTGCGGCATTGACGGCTATTCTCTCGGTGAAAAGTTCCGTGAACACGCAGAGGCACTGGGTACTGAGTTCATCGAGGGCGAAGTCACAGAGCTTTCCCGTACAGACAGCGGCTGGAAAATACTGCTGTCCGACGGCAATTCCTTCGGGGCAAGGACAGTAATATATGCCCTTGGAGCTTCACCGAAAAAGCTTGCGATACCGGGCGAGGAGGAGTTCGCCGGAAGGGGCGTGTCCTACTGTGCGCTGTGCGACGGAGCATTTTTCGAGGGAAGGACGGTTGCTGTGATCGGCGGCGGAGATACTGCGCTCAGCGATGCGCTGTACCTTTCAAAGACGACTGCTAAGGTGTATGTCATTCACCGCCGAAGTGAGTTCAGAGCCAGTGCTTCACTTGTAAAAAAGGCGGAGGGAACTTCAAATATCGAGTTCGTTCTTGAAGCCGTACCCCTTGAAATAATCGGCGAGGATTCGGTCACAGGTGTAAAATATACTCAGAACGGCACAGAGAAAACTCTTGATACAAACGGTGTGTTCGCGGCGGTTGGTTCGCTGCCGAATACTGCTGTTCTCAGCGGTATAGCCGGCCTTGACGAGCGAGGATATGTCATTGCAGATGAAAGCTGTGTCACCTCGGCAGAGGGACTGTTCGCGGCAGGAGATGTGCGTACAAAGGCAGTCCGTCAGGTCATAACCGCAGCAGCAGACGGTGCAAATGCCGTAGTATCAGCACTTGGCTGTATCAATAAATAAGCATTTATGCACAGGCAGAAAAGTCTGTGCATTTTATGTGTCAGACCTATAGTTTCAGGCTATAACTCAGAATAAAGAAAAATGATTAAAAAGGGTATTGCAATTTTGACAAACAGGGTGTATAATATACTTAACAGATAGGAATTATCAAGTTACTATCAGAAGGAGGAAATTATATGTCAAAAATTTATAAAGGTGCAACAGGTCTCATAGGAAACACTCCCCTCGTGGAGTTCACAAACATTGAAAGATCACAGAAGCTTGAAGCAACAGTTCTTGCAAAGCTTGAATACTTCAATCCCGCAGGAAGCGTCAAGGACAGGATCGCTCTTGCTATGATCGAGGACGCTGAGAAGAAGGGACTTCTCAAGGCTGGTTCCACTATCATCGAGCCTACATCGGGAAACACCGGTATCGGTCTTGCTTCTATCGCTGCTGCAAAGGGCTACAAGATAATCCTTACGATGCCCGAAACTATGAGCGTTGAGAGAAGAAATATCCTCAAGGCTTACGGCGCAGAGATCGTTCTCACAGAGGGCTCAAAGGGTATGAAGGGCGCTATCGCAAAGGCTGAAGAGCTTGCAAAGGAAACTCCTGACAGCTTCGTTCCCGAACAGTTCGAGAACCCTGCAAACCCTGAGATACACAGACTTACAACAGGTCCTGAGGTATGGAACGATACCGACGGAAAGGTAGATTTCTTCGTTGCTGGCGTAGGTACAGGCGGTACAGTAACAGGTACAGGCGAATATCTGAAGTCCCAGAACCCCAACGTCAAGGTAGTTGCAGTTGAGCCTAAGGATTCTCCCGTGCTTTCAAAGGGTACAGCAGGTCCTCACAAGATACAGGGTATCGGTGCAGGTTTCGTTCCTAAGACACTCAATACCGATGTATACGACGAGGTGATCCCGGTTGCAAACGAGGACGCATTCGAGACCTCAAAGCTCATCGCAAAGCAAGAGGGCGTACTCGTTGGTATCTCCGCAGGCGCTGCTTACTACGCAGCTTTAGAGCTTGCAAAGAGACCGGAGAACAAGGGCAAGACCATCGTTGCACTGCTCCCCGACAGCGGCGACAGATACTACTCAACTCCCCTTTTCAGCGACTGATAACACCAACAGCTCAGAGTAAATTCTGAGCTGTTTATTTTTGTCTGCAGTCAAAAATCCCGGAGGAGCTGATTTGCTCCTCCGGGACCGGATCATATATAATACATCAGTTCGCGCTGCTCGTTCTTTTTCTCGGTTAATTTATCGGCAAGATCTTTCAGCGTGAGGTTTCTGGAAAACTTCTGGATATAGTCATTGACAGGCTCCCATAAGCACTCAGCGATAGTTTCTGTCGCTCTGGGATCAAGCTGATCGTTGAATTCAGATGGTGCAAGGATACTGCTGTCAAGGGCGTTGACGATCTCACTGAGAGTTATACTCGACGGCTCCCGCGAGAGCGTATATCCGCCGCCGGAACCCTTAACGCTCCGCAGCAGGCCTGCCTGTTTGAGCAGCGGTATTATCTGTTCCAGATACTTTGCAGAGATATTATTGCGCTGCGAAATTGCATTCACCTTGACGATGCTCTCAACGTTCTCGCTCCTGGAATTGACCGCTATATCGACCAGTGCGATAATTCCGCATTCAACTTTTGATGACACTCTCATTAATAGGCGCCTCCTTATTGTATAATTCCTATCTATATACTAAGTATAACATATCAGCAGAGCTTTTTCAAGTGTTTCAGTTATAGAATTTGCCTATATACAGCTATTTATAATTGCAGCCGATAAAGAATAACGTCCGGGCCTGATGAAAGTCCGGACGTATCTTTAAATGGCATACATATTTAGGAGGTCGATCTGATATTACAGATCATCAACATCGTCCTGCTTTCCACATTCGCTCTGTACAAATGAGTACCGAGCGAGAAATGTGCTGTATGGAGTCCTTTCCTGTTACCATTCGTACAGCTCCTTTCTCTTGGTATGGTTATATTATAACCCGTAATTTAAGATTTGTCCAATCCGAAAAAGCCATTGCAGGCAATAGGAGCTGATTATAGCTGAGGATACATCATTAGCTGTTCCTGATAAGGTCTCTGACCACCTCACCTGCGATAAGCAGACCTGCCACAGCAGGCACAAAAGCGGTACTTCCGGGAATATCACGGCGCTCCGTGCATTTGTGCTGTGCTCCCGGAGGACATATACAGTGGCTCCGGCAGCTTATGGACATATCCTCAAGAGGACGGATAGGCTGCTCGTCGGAGTAAACCACCTTCAGCTTCTTAACGCCGCGTTTCCTAAGCTCGTGCCGCATGACACGGGCAAGAGGACAGACAGAAGTTTCATAGATATCGGCTATTTTCATACGTCCCGCGTCCAGCTTGTTGCCAGCGCCCATTGCGCTTATCACTGGTACATTCTTTTCCTTGCAGCGCATTATGAGTTCCAGCTTGGCTGTGACCGTATCAACTGCGTCAATAACATAATCGTATTCATCAAATGGAAAATCATTGGCGTTTTCGGGCAGAAAAAAGCATTTGTGTATACGTATATCCGCTTCGGGATTTATCTCCTGCATACGTTCAGCCATTACTTCGGCTTTGTACTTCCCCACCGTTTTTCTTGTGGCAAGTATCTGGCGGTTAAGGTTTGTCAGGCATACCTTGTCATCGTCGATAAGATCGAAATGACCTACGCCGCTCCTGACAAGAGCCTCGCATACATAACCTCCCACGCCGCCTATACCAAATACCGCAACCCTCGACTCCGAGAGTTTTTGTATAGCATCTGCACCGATAAGGAGCTGTGTTCTTGAAAACTGATTAAGCATTTTTAACCTCACTTTTCATATTAGGTCCATACATATAGTATGATTATATATCGCATCATCAAAAATGTCAATAGTTAAATACATAGAAAACATATTGACAAAATATGCTTATCATGGTATATTATAAACATAATAATACAGTATATCTGCGGAGGTGCAAAATGAAAAAGATCGAAGTTATTTCCATTGACAGAATAGGGCTTGTCGGCGATATTTCCAAACTGCTGAGCCGTGTGAACTGCAATATTATCACCCATACAGCAGATGTATCTTCCGACGGCTTCACTGCCATATCCCATTTCAGTGCGGACGTCGATATAAATACGGATTTTGATACCGAAACTCTTTCAAGAAGACTGAGAAAGATAAAAAACGTCAGACAGGTGAGGATAACGGATATATGAGTGCAAACGATATAAAACTGGCAGTTATCAACGAAAATGAAACTGCATTTTCACTTAACGGCAATGATTACCTACTCTACGGCTGGGACCAGTGCGACGGCTATGTACTTAGCCTTGAACGAAACGGGGAACTTGTATGGCAGTCCGCACCGCAGTCAAAAAAAGCCTGCATAGAGGAATTTCTCAGCTATTATTCAGAATTGTAAAAAGCTTCTTCAGTTATGAAGAAGCTTTTTATGTATAACATATTCTTGTGTTTCCCTGTACCACAGATAATACTGCTCTTCAAGCTACACACAAGCGCTTATATATGAAATATCGTCATTATACTTTTTGCGCTCATAATAGATATCAGTTAGATCTTTCAGTGTCACCCTTTGTGCGTATTTGCAAAGATAGCTCGTCATCGGTTTCCACAGACACCTTTCTATTGCCTCAGTTGCATTCTGCTCAAGCTCTTTGCTGAACTCGGATGATGAGAGAATTGACCTGTCCAGTGCATTTACTATCTCGTAAAGAGTAATATCCCCAAGGCTGCGAGACAAACGGTATCCCCCGTTTGAACCTTTTACACTTATTATTAGTTCGGACTGTTTCAGCAGAGGCAGTATCTGTTCAAGATACTTTGCAGAAATATTATTCCTCTTTGAAATGGCATTTACTTTTACAGTGTTTTCATAGTTTGTGTTTAAAGCAATATCAAGCAATGCAATGATACCGCATTCAACTTTGGTAGATATCCTCATTTTGTTTCACCTGCTTATTATAGTATTATAATACCAGTTTAACAAATCGCCATCCGTTTTTCAAGTATTTTGATTATACACTTTTGCTATTGCTGATAATGTGTTTTACGTATTGGACATATCAGCAATGGTATGGTATGATTAGAACATAGAAAAAACAAGGAGTGATGAATATGAAAAGCTACAGACCTTTTAATAATTCGGAGCGAATGCGATGTTGCAGACAGAAATAAGCTCCCAATTAATAACAAATTATAAAATATAAAATCGAAAGGTAATTATAAGGTGAATTAATATGAATAACAAGATCAAGATAGTATCCGTTCTCGCAGCTCTTTCGCTTTCCACAGGCTGTGCAGGACTTAACAGTTCTTCAAGCTCTTCAAAGAAAAGTGAAACGACAACAGCAAGCACTTCCGCTGCAACTGACAGTTCAACAACTGCTGAAAGCTCCTCTGAAAAGGCAACAGAAACCCCCAAGGTTTCATTAGGTGAACCTGAAAAGTCAGACATCTCGATAGGCTATCTTAACTCCACCGCTCACCTTCTCGCATTTGTTGCAGAGGAGGAAGGCTACTTCGATGAGGAAGGCCTTGACGTAGATCTGGTACAGTTCTCCAGCGCGTCTGAGCTGATAAACGGTCTCGAATCCGACAAGCTTGACGTTGCATTCATCGGTTCAGTTCCGACACTCACATTCCAGAGCCAGGGACACGAGGTCTCG
>JAFXSC010000002.1 GCA_017525915.1 Ruminococcus sp. | reverse complement strand
GCTTTATTTCAAGTTTCAAATAGTCGGTGTTAATGGCGCAGAGGTCACACCCGTTCCCATTCCGAACACGGAAGTTAAGCTCTGCCGCGAAGACGATACTTGGCTGGCGACGGCCCGGGAAACTATTTCAATGCCGGCACATTGGCGGAAGTCATTTTGGCTTCCGTCAGCTATTATAGGGCCAATAGCTCAGTTGGTTAGAGCATCCGGCTCATAACCGGACGGTCCGGGGTTCGAGTCCCTGTTGGCCCACCATCTTGCCATGACTAAATAGATGACATGGTCAAAATAGCCCGAATTATCGGGCTTTTTTGCTACTCAAGTTCTGAAAATTTTACTTCGATTTTCATAGATGACATTATGCGATATTAGACCTTTGAAGGGAGTTGAACCCTCAAAATAGCAAGTTTTAATCGCAATAAAGATCAAAACACTGGCAAATCTTGATTTTGACAGAAAAAATAGTATACAAAGTTTCAGACTCGTTTTTAGTGCTTATTCACGAAATGTGAAAAAGCTGAAATCGAGTCCTTTTTTGTTTCCTGTGGATATAGTGATAGAAAGCCTATCAGCGATTTGTGAGCCTTTTTTGACGGCATCGGTGGCAGGGCGGAAAACTATGGCGGCAATACGATCTGCCTTTGCAAATGATATTTTCCATGAAGATAAGATACTAATGAAAAATCCTGTTACAAGTATTGTAGGAAACGGCAGATGCTTCGTGGCGGTGATTCTGAACCTAGAAATGCAAATATTATGAAGATGTTCAATCTTCTTGTCTTTGGTGAAAATGCAGGCAGCGGAGTTCCGGATATATATTCGATATGGAGAGATGCTGGCTATGTTGAACCTAAAATATAAGAGTTCTTTGCCGGAGATGAGCCGAATATAACTATCGTTACTTTGCCATTGGTTGAGAAAGAACAGGTCGAAATTGAAAAACAACCTAAAAAACAACCTAAAAACATCAAAGCTTTCGAAATAATAGAAAGAGCTGAAAAAATATTGGATTTGATTAAAGATAATCCAACTATTTCACGCACTGATATAGCAAGAACTCTTTCACTTACAGAAGCCCAGAGCAGAACAGCGATAGATCACTTAAAGAATAATAATACAATTAAATGGGACGGTTCTCCAAGAAAAGGAAAATGGATAATAAATAAGTCTTAAAGGAACAGATTATACAAGTATAACGAGCTTTGTGAACAAAAACAAAGCTCGTTTTTTGTTGGTTACAAAAGCAGATGTTGTTTGTGCAAATTGGACGTTCTTAATGTGTCGCTTTGCAATAATCGTGATTGTATACTCTGATGGTATAATGGGGAATATAGCTCATTTCACGACGTCTCAGCTGCCTTTCACGACATTACCTGCACAAGTACAGTGATCCGTGTTATTATCAGTACATACCAAATCACACGGAGGTAATGTTATGAAAAAGCTTACAGCAATTTTAACAGCATTTATTATGTGCATTTCAATGGCTTCATGCAGCGCTCAGAGCGATGATGACCTGCATTATGACTTGGGTCAGAAGTTCATTGAATTTGTCATGGACGAAGCTGTTTCAGATGAAAAGCTCTCCGAGGATCCGGAGAAAACAACAACTTCCGCCTCGACTACAACCTTGACAACGACCACAACTTCTACAACGACCCGGACCGCCACTACTACAAGAAAAACGACTTTCAGACGCACTACCACTACGACGGCACGGACTACCACCCGCAGGACTACCACAACTGCCGTTACGACCTTAAAGTCCGTTTCACGCAGCAAATACCACGATTATTCCAGCATTGATTACTACGGAAAATACATATATCTCAAAAAATCACGCGGCATCTTCACTAATCCGCTCGGTTCAAAATGGTACTTCTATGAACATTCAAGCTCAGCGGTATCTGCTGTCGGAATAAACGGCGAAACGTCCTACATCGACGGCTACGGCGTCATCAGCGGTACCATCACAGATGAAAGATATCTTAAAGTCACCCTCTTTTCAAGGGACAGCTCCGTTGTCTGCAAGGGTATCAGCTTCACTTTTGAGCAGTCCGGCGAAAAGCTCAGCTATAAGACCGGCAAAACTTCCTCCGGCTCATATACACTGACGGCAGACCTCAGCAACCTATGCTTCGTCAACGGCTTATACGAGATAAAGGGTACATTCTCTATTGGCTCGCAGACCGCCAATGCGTATATCTACCTCTTTGTTAACTGCAAGTCCGATTCTCCTGCCGACAATAATTTCACGCTCTGCTGCGGCGGCATTTACAGCGAAAGAAGCGACTTCGGGTCATACATAAAAAGGAATGAAGAACTCTGTGCGCTTCTTAAAAAAGAGGGCGTTACTCCGCAGAAGGCTCTCAGTGCAGAGTACAGCTATCCTTCAGCTGCTCCTGCGAACGATAACGACTCAGCGTACTGGGTAAGCCTTGCCCACAGCCTCATGAAGGGCAATGAGAAGCTCACGGACAGCACCAAGCTCCTCATTCTCCATGACTGGATCACCTCTCATTTGAAATACGACTACTACAAGGTCAATGTGCTTCACAGACAGCGCTATCTGACCGCGGATTACAAGATAATCCCCTCGGAGTATGTCTCGAAGAATTATACCGGCGTATGCCTTGATTTCTCCTGCATTTACGCGATTATGTGCCGCGAGTGCGGTATTCCCTGTGTTGTCCTCAGCAATAGCACCCATGCATGGAACGCGGTCTACATCGACGGAAAATGGCGCGAGATCGACCTCACAGAGGACGTGAACAGATTTGTTGACGGCGCTGATACAAATATCGTTACCGGTACAAGCCTTTACTGCTACAGAGGCTTCCTCGCTCCCAAAGTTAACAGCGCTTCCCCTAACACGGCAGTATTGTTCTGCTGGTGACCTTTCGCGACACATAAAATGCAGTTCACGACAATTCTGTCAGTTTTACTCAAAATTATGATATATTATATTCAGACAAGGGAATGGAGGAAATGAGTATGTCAATGGTACATTGCAGCAGATGCGGAAAGCTCATAAGTACGCGGGCTGGTGTATGCTGCCGGTGCGGAGAGACTCTTGCCTCCCGCGCAGAACTCATAGAAAGCGAACGCAGACGTCTCAGGCGCATGAGGATGAGGGAGACATTGAACGCAGCCGCAGTCTTGAGCCTTGCCTCAGCGCTGGCGGTAATGCTGTATTTGCTCATCTGAGCCGCAATATTAACAATTTATTCATCAATTGAAGTTTGCGCAATGTTATAATACTTATGGACTGTTATGTCTAAGACAGATGGGAGACTATATTTACGAAAAGAGGCGTTACGGATTTTTCTGGGTGCACACCGGCTTTACCTCAGCTATGTTTCTTGCGTTCCGATGCTGCATGGGTGAGTTTGCAGATTGTTTACATTACGCTGATGACAGAGCCGGAAGTTTTCCTGTCGCCTTTCTTGTATGCTTGTATATGCTCTTTTTCGCCGTGATCAGATGTATCATGGTACTGAACAAGAAGAGCAGAAAGATAACCTTCCGTAAAAAAAGCAACTAACAGAGGTGATCTGTAAATGAAAATAGCTGTTTGTGACGATGAGAAAAGATTTGTCCGGGACTTCTCAGCTATCGTGGACAGGCTCTACAAAAGCCTTGATATGAACGTTGATGAATACTCGGACGGCGCTGCCCTGCTAAGGAATTTTTCCCCGGGAAAATACGATATCGTTTTTCTCGATATCGAAATGCCCGGTCTGGACGGCATCTCACTTGCAAAAAGGCTCAGAGCCGTCAGCGAGGACATATACATCGTTTTCCTGACGGGTCATGTGGAGTACGCCATACAGGGCTATGAGGTCAATGCGCTGCGCTACCTCACCAAACCCGCTACTGAGGCAAGAGTACGCGAGGTACTCGAACACGTTCTCAAAAAACAGAGCAATGAGAAATTCATCTGGATAAAGAACCGCGACGGGGAGCAGAGAATAAGGCTCTCCGATATCGTGTTTCTGGAGGCTCAGGATCAGAACCTTGTGGTCTGCACGGTCAACGGCAGCTATGAGTTCAGGGCGAAGCTCAGCGACTATGAGCAGTTTCTGACTCCCGAGGGCTTCTTCCGTATCCACCGCAGCTACATGGTCTCGCTCACGAAGATAGTCAATATCTCCGGCAAGGAGCTTACCGTGGTCGGAGGCTGCAGGCTGCCTGTTGCAAGGGCTAAGGAGCGTGAGTTCCGAGATGCCTTCATGTCATTTGTCAGCAGGGAGGCATTCTGATGTTTGAGACATTTTTGATTTGGGGCGTTGGTTTTATACTGCTCGTGCTGACCTCCGTGCTTCCCGCCCTCATAATAAAGGTGTTCTACGACGACAATGTTGCTATAAACCTGCGGAGGATATTGCTGAACATCGGAATTATGGTTTTCGTATGGCTGATATCCGGTCTGTATCTGCTCACCAAGCCGCTCTTTAGCACCTTTATACTTATCCTTTCGCTGACAGCCGCTTTCATGCTGCTCATAGTGATGCCGCTGGTATACTTCCGACGACGCGGAATGGGTATAAAGTACCATATTGAGGGCTTACTGATGAACTTCATCGCATTCCATTTCACCTTTGTTGACCTCGCTATTATCACGGAGCTTATAAAGGAGGCCGCTGTACTGTTTGGCGCTGACCTTGCCGAAAGCAGTTCCAACCTCGGAACGCCTTCAAGCGTGGCGATATTCCTTGTGATGAACCTGCTGCTGTGCGTATGGCTCTGGTTTTCGTACATACGCAGGAAGATCTTCCTCAGAATGAGAAAGTTCGACACCTTGCTGTTCGTTCTATATCATGTACTCGTCAACTTCAGCTACATTATCACCTCGTCCATTTATGTCACAGCACTCCCGGATATGATAAGAGCATCGCAGCTCATTTTCACTATCGGGCTGATGATACTCGTACCTGTCATAATCATCAAGAACAGGCAGACTGCCTACTACAACGATATGAGTACCCGCAATGAGCAGTTTCTTGAAGCCGAACTCGTTGCGTCAAATATATACCGCCAGTCTCAGGAGGATACCCGTGCTTTCCGCCACGATATGAACAATAATCTTGCCGTACTTGCCGCGCTTATGAAGAAGGGCAGCTATCCCGAGGCTGAAAGCTACATCAATGAGCTGCACGGAAGGCTATCAGCCTTCTCTCCGCGAATTGTGACAGGTGACGATATGCTCGACGCACTCATTTCATCAAAGCTTGCCTCTATCGAGGAAAAGGGTATAGAATTTACGATAAACGGCATAATGGACGGCGGCTTCGGCTGGAAACCTATCGACATCTGCGCAGTATTCGCCAACATGATCGACAACGCCGTAGAAGCCTGCGAGAGAATGTCTTACGGCAAAAAATACATCACCATGAATATCCGTAAGACCGACCACCAGAGAATAATCACCATGAGCAACAGCACCGCGGAATGGGTCGATTGCTCGCGCCTCGGAGACGGTACTCACTATACCTCAAAGGCTGACTCCTCAAGCCACGGCTTCGGAGTGAAGAATATCAGGGACACTCTTGCCAGAAACGGCGCAATGATGCAGCTAAGCTGTACCGCGACGGAATTCACCACGACTATCCTTATAATGAGAACGGGGGCGATGCTGTGATATGTCCCAACTGCGGCTATCAAAACCGCGATGATGCTAAATTCTGCCGGAGCTGCGGAAAATTCCAGACAGCTTCGGCACCTGTCCCGGTGCCGGCTGCGCCTGTGCCGGAAGCCGTGATACCTGTCCCGCAAAAGAAAAAAATTGTTCCGAAAACCAGAAGGCTCAGGTGGATTCTGCTCACGCTTTTCTTTATTGCACTGACCGATGGGGTTCTCGGCGCAGGGCTGCGCGGGACACTAATGCGTAATGCTGACACACGAAAGTATTCCTTCAAAGAATTCTCAATATCAATGCACCCCGACCTGATCATATATAAAATGGATTCCTTCGAGATGCATGATATAAAATACAACTCCTATGTTTACTATGCCTCCGACGGAACGCAGTTCATAGCAGCAATTTCCGATCACTGCTCAGATGACGATCTCAGCTTTGCCGCGGATAATCCGTCAGCTACAACACGGGAATTATTCAGCCAATACCTGCGTATGGCTGCTACCGGTCCACAATTTAACGGAGAGTATTTTGCTTTCTTTACAAATTATGAAGGCAAGAGGTGCTGCTGCACCGCCCGCGAGATCATCGAGAACGGCAGGGTCTATTCCTTCTGCTTTATAAGCCCCAAAAACGACCCGAATCTGTATAAGTCATGGCTCAAAACAATAAAAATCATATCAGAGTAGCAGGAGCATCTCAATATCAGACTTGATACCAATATACTTCAGAGCAAAACGGCGGAGCCTTCAGGCAACGTCGTTTTTATCTGTTATATCCAGACATGATAACAGATCTTATGATTAATACTTGATTTTTTAAACCGTAATATGATATAATAAATTTATTTTTTAAAATATGAAGTACATAAAATGAGAAACAATTTTATCAAAAGGCTCATCTCAAAAGCAAGGTACCTTATTGCACAAGCTAACATCAACGATATCGTATACGGTCTGAAAGAGGAGCATTTATGGAAAAACAGCTATGATTGCGCTTATGTGCAGTACATCTGCCACAGTTTTTTGCTGCCATTCCGTATTCGGTTTGTTCAGGTAAAAAGCACGGAGCAGGAGATGTAAAGATCAAGGTACCGCTTTTCAGCGGATATATTTGTGAACGGTAGCAAATTGCCTGCAAAAGGACCGGGACTGAGACTTTTTTGATATTTACGCAAATATTGCACATTATTGATGCAAATAACGCAATAAACGGGCAGCTATTAAGAATCCTTTAAGATTAATTTAAGAATTAGTTATTATTATGATTATTATGTAGTATTTTTTATAAATCTTTATAAACTAAGGAGGATGATAAAAATGGGTCTTAAACGTATGCTTGCTGGTGTACTGCTCTCATGTGTGGTCGGAACAGCCGCTGCTATACCTGCAGCAGCTTCAGCAGCTTCCGGAAGCACTGCATTCGGTGACGTGAATTGTGACGGAGAAGTCAACATGGCTGATGCCGTGCTGGTCATGCAGTCTATCGCTAATCCCGATAAGTATATCCTGACGGCACAGGGCGAGGATAATGCTGATGTTGCAAACCGTGGAGACGGCGTCACAAATACCGATGCACTTACCATTCAGCGCTATAAGCTGGGATTGGTAGATAAGCTCCCTGTTTCTTACAAGGAAAACCATGACATTACAACTGAAACTGTTACAACTACATCAACTGCTACAACGACAACAGTGACCACAATTGTTACAACTCCTCCCGTTACAGAGACCTGTTACATTCACCTGAACGGCAGCAGTATCTCGGTGGAGGGCAGCCACGCAACAGCAAATGGCTCCAAGGCAGTGATAGATCACTCAGGCATATTCGTTATAGACGGTACGCTCAGCGACGGTCAGATCGAGGTAAACATCGCAGATGAGAATGCTGATCCCGAAACTGTAAAGCTCTTGCTCAACGGCGTAAATATCACCGGCAGGAGCGCTCCTGCATTACTCATTAAAAATGCTGAAAAGACCTCCGTTACCGCTATGGACGGCACTGAAAACACTTTCTCGGATACAGAGAATGCCTATACCGGAGATGATGCTGAAAATGCGGTTATCGAAGCAAAGGACGATATAACCTTCAAGGGCGGCGACGAAGGTACCGGAATTATCACAATAAACGCAAATGTCCAGCCCGCTGTCTCATGCAACAACGATATAAAGATCACGGGCGGAAATATCAGGATCAACGCAGCAAACAAAACTGACGGGAACTGTGCGATAAAGGGCAAGACCTCCGTTACCGTCAAGAATGGAAAGCTCGAGATAATCGCTGAGGGCGACGGACTCAAGTCCTCAAAGGGAAATGTTGATATTGAAGGCGGAGAGATCGTGATCAGGAGCAGCAAGGACGCTATTCAGGCAAAGACCTCCATTGCTGTCTCCGGCGGAGATATCTCAGTGTTCGGTGATAGGGGACTGACGTGTGAGGGAACAATTGATATCACCGGAGGAACTCTTGTTGCAACTGCATATGACAATCAGTGTGAAGGTACTCTCAATGTATCCCAGCCAACTATGATGCTTGACTTTACGAAGGAATGGTCAAAGAACAATCCAATAACAGTTACCGCTCCTTCAAACAATGTGATCATTGAGAGAAATCCTCTCAGGAAGTATAAATATGCCGTTATCTCTTCTCCCGAAATGGACAGCAGCACCGAATACAAGGTGTTTGCCGGCGGCATAAAGATGAAGCACAGCACGGGTATCACATTCAGGGGCGGCTCTCCTGCTGCATACCAGGAAGTCAATAATGACATGGATAATGAGGAGCAGCTCTACAGCAGCCTCTTCGATCAGACAGCTATCCACAGCGTTGATATCAGAATGTCGGACAGAGAATGGAATGAACTGCTCTCAACTGCAAAAGAGGAGGAATGGCATAACTGTGATGTCGTTATCGACGGCGAAGAACTGAAGAATGTCGGTATCAGGGCAAAGGGAAACAGCTCGCTGATAATGGTACAGAACGGCAAGTACAGCTTCCGTTTCAAGCTTGACAAGTACGACAAGTATACAAACTATCACGGACTTACCGAATTCTGTATAAATAATATGTACTCAGATAATTCATGCCTGCGAGATATCCTTTGCTACAACGCTATGTATGCGATAGACGGCGTTGCACCGCTTTCCGCTCATTCAGACGTATATGTTAATGGCAGCCTTTACAGCTTCTATATGATCGCTGAGCAGCCGGGTAAGACTCTTGCTGAACGTTATTCCATTGATGACGATTCCAATCTGTACAAAGCTACGGAGAGAAGTGAGCAGGGAGGCGGAATATTCGGAGGAGATGGTGACAGCTACAGCACATTTACCGAGAAGATGCCTGTAAGCAATCTTGATCTCAAATTCGGAAATGACAAACAGCTCCAGCACCTTGAAGAGCTTAAAGCTGCAATAAACAGAGTCACCGCCTCGGATTATAAATTCATTGAGGAAATAATGGACGTACCCAGCTTCCTCAAAGGCTTCGCCGTTAACTCTGTGATGTGCAATTACGACAGCTACAACGGTTCTCTCGCCCACAATTACTACCTCTTGTACACAGGCGGCAAGCACTATTTCGTAGGCTGGGACTACAATCTTTGCCTCGGGAATTTCACAGACGGTGCAAATGCTGTCAACTCCGACGTAAAAACGAGCCTCTATCAGGCTAAGGTAGATCAGCGTCCCTTTGCAAAGCTACTCCAGATACCTGAATACTATGAAATGTATATAGGCTATGTAAATGAGATCATGTCTCTCTACAGTGACCCGGAGAGATATGTCGCAGATTACGCTGACAGAATACGTTCTCATGTCCAGAGCGACCCACTTGCAGGCTTCACACTTGATGATTTCAACAAGAGTACCTCCAGAAGTGCAGAGGGTCTTCAGTTCGGCAACGGCAACGGCAACGGCAACGGATTCGGTTTCGGATTTGGCTTCGGATTTGGAGGCGGAGGAGGCGGCGGAGGCTTCTTTGGCGGCGGAAATATCTCTGTCGTGGACTTCCTGATAAAACGCTTTGAGGTCATCAGTTCCTCTATCCAATAAAAAGATTTGTAAAAACCTTCCCTATATATGCAATACCTTATAAAATCTAGCCTTATTGGACATTCAAGTTCAATAAGGCCTTTCTTTGCTGTAAAAGGCTAATAGAACGTTAGCCGGATTTTGCCGTTCAATCGCCTATGTGTTCCGCAAGCAAAGCAACATTGGAAGCTCTTACCCGCAGCATTGCTCTTGAAGTCGCACAATACGGGATAACTGTTAACTGTGTAGCTCCCGGACCTACGCAGACAGGATGGATAGATTCCGAGTTTGAAAAGCAGGTCATTCCGATTATTCCAATGGGCCAGCTTATACAACCGGAGGATATCGCTGATACGATACTGTTCTTAGCAACAAACCCAGTTTTTCTCACAAAAACATAGTAAACATAGTTTCTGACTCAGTTTTAGTGCTTTTCATGAAATGTGAAAGTGCTGAAATTGAGCCCTTTTTGTTTCTCCGAAAACAAAATGATAAGATCATATAAGCAATTTGTGAGCCGTTTTTTGCAGCTTAGCGGAGGTCAATAATGATATATTTCACGATTTCTTTTATGTTAAGCTTTTTATTCGTATTTGTATCGCTAACTAAAATTAGTTAGTGTAACTTACAATTATGTTATAAATAAATTCCCGATGGAAGCAATGGAAAAGCTATGTTGCCTTGCAGAAACAGCAGGGCTGTATTATTTCTAAAATTCTAACAAAAATATGTTAGATGATACTAATACAATTGTTACCATATACAAACTTTCCTTGCAACGATTGACAATACTGGACAGTGGTGGTATTATATATTCGTTATAGAGTGCTAACATTGTGCTCGAATATACCGAAACGGAAGTGTTATAATGATGCCGCTTAGTATGGCAGATCAGGAGAAAGAATGTATTATCCGCAAAATAGGCGGAAATCCGGAAGTCAAGAAACACCTCGAAGACCTCGGATTTCATGTTGGCGGAACTGTGAGTCTGGTATCGAGACTTGGAGAGAATGTTATTGTCAAGGTTAAGGAATCGCGTGTTGCGATAAGCGAAGAGCTTGCAAGAAAAATAATGGTGTGAGGTGAAGAAGATGAAAACATTGAGAGAAACGGCTATCGGAAAGACTGTAAAAATAGTCAAGGTTCACGGCGAGGGTGCGGTAAGACGCCGTATCATGGATATGGGCATCACTAAGGGCACGGAAGTTACCGTCCGCAAGGTCGCACCGCTCGGCGATCCTATCGAGGTCACAGTACGCGGCTATGAGCTTTCGCTCCGCAAGGCTGATGCGGAAATGGTAGAGGTCGATTGAAGTCCTCTTTTTTATTGAAAATTAGTTAGTATCAACTATCTTTGGAAGGAAGTATACATAATGGAAATACGCATTGCCCTTGCAGGAAACCCGAACTGCGGCAAGACCACACTATTCAATGCTCTGACAGGCTCAAATCAGTTTGTCGGAAACTGGCCGGGTGTTACAGTTGAAAAGAAGGAAGGCAAGCTCAAAAAGCACAGCGATGTCATCATCACTGACCTTCCGGGTATCTATTCGCTTTCACCCTACACTCTTGAAGAAGTAGTTGCGAGAAACTATCTCATCGATGAGCGTCCGGATGCTATCCTCAACATCATCGACGGCACTAATCTCGAACGCAATCTCTACCTCACAACTCAGCTCACAGAGCTTGGCATACCGGTAGTTGTTGCTGTGAATATGATTGACGTCGTTCAGAAGAACGGCGACAAGATCAATATCACAGAGCTTTCTAAGCAGCTCGGATGTATGGTGGTTGAGATATCTGCCCTTAAAGGTACAGGTATTCAGGAGGCAGCGGAGGCTGCTGTCAAGGCGGCAAAAAACGGAAAGACCGTTCCTATGCACACATTCTCAGGACCTGTCGAGCACGCTATCGCTCACATTGAGGAGGCTGTCGTACACGATATGCCTGAGGAGCAGCAGCGCTGGTATGCTCTGAAAGTTTTCGAGCGTGATGATAAGGTTATGGAGAAGCTGAATCTCTCCGAGAAGGTAAAGGCTCACATAGAAGCTGATATATGCGCCGCTGAAAAGGAGCTTGACGACGATGCAGAGAGTATCATCACAAACGAGCGCTACATCTGCATAGCTGACGTTATCAAGTCCTGTTACAAGAAGAAAAGCGCCGGCAAGCTGAACACCTCCGACAAGATAGACAGAGTGGTCACGAACCGCTTCCTCGGACTGCCTATTTTTGCCTTGATTATGGTAATTGTCTACTACGTTTCTATCTCGACTATCGGTACCGGTATGACAGACTGGGTGAACGATAACCTCTTCGGTGACGGCTTCATCGTTTCGATCTCCGGCAACAGGGACTACAATAACGACAAGGAAGAGTGGGCTGAAAAGTACGTCTTTACCGATGAGGTCGCAGCAGTTATCGACGCTGCCTGTGAGGACTCCGACATTCACGGTGCTGAGGACATCAGGGATGCTTTCGAGTCTGGAGAGTTTGACGATTTCGAGGAGAAGTACGGCTTCTATCGTGATGAATTCTATAAAAAGGCTGAATATGCTGATGACGATGAGGACGAGGAAAATATCCTAAATCCTGAGGCTGTATATGACATCGATGCTGCACTCGGTGAAGCTCTCGATGAGGAGGGCGAGTTCACTGCTCCTGATATGGCTGACTACAAGGGCTATGTAAAGAGCATCCCCGGCGCTGCTGAGGACGCTCTCGACAAGATAGGCTGTGCCGAGTGGCTGAAGAGTCTTATCGTTGACGGCGTTATCGGCGGTGTGGGAGCAGTTCTCGGCTTTGTTCCGCAGATGCTCGTGCTGTTCATCTTCCTTGCTATCCTTGAATCCTGCGGCTATATGGCAAGAGTTGCGTTCATTATGGACCGTATCTTCCGCCGCTTCGGTCTCTCAGGAAAGTCCTTCATTCCGATACTCATCGGTACAGGCTGCGGCGTTCCCGGCATTATGGCTTCACGAACAATTGAGAATGAGCGTGACCGCCGTATGACCATTATGACAACGACATTTATTCCCTGCGGAGCTAAGCTGCCTATCATCTCTATGATCGCAGTTGCACTCTTCGGAGGTGCATGGTGGGTAGGTCCCAGTGCTTACTTCCTCGGAATGGCTGCTATCATCGTTTCGGGAATTATGCTCAAAAAGACGAAAATGTTTGCCGGTGACCCTGCGCCTTTCGTTATGGAGCTACCTGCATACCATATGCCGACTGCAAGCAATGTTCTGCGTTCAATGTGGGAGCGCGGCTGGTCATTCATCAAGAAAGCCGGCACTATAATCCTGCTTTCGTCTATCGTTATCTGGGCAACATCAACTCTCGGCTGGTCTGACGGTTCATTCGGCTGGTACGCTGACCTTGAGCTTGAAGATTCTCTCCTCGGACACTTCGGAAACGCTGTAAAGTGGCTGTTTGCACCTCTCGGATTTGATGAAGCTGCCGCTGCTGTTGCAACAGTAATGGGTCTTGTTGCTAAGGAGGAGGTTGTCGGAGTATTCGGCGTCCTCGATTTCGAGGGAATGACAAAGCTTGCAGGATATTCTTTCCTCGCTTTCAACCTTCTCTGCGCTCCGTGTTTCGCGGCAATTGGTGCGATCAAGCGTGAGATGAACAGTCCTAAGTGGACTTGGTTCGCTATCGGCTATCAGTGCGGATTTGCCTATGCAGTTTCACTTATGATATACCAGTTCGGCAAGCTCTTCACAGGGAATGTAAACATCATAGGTCTCATATTTGCGCTTGCTGTATTCGCATTCATGATCTATATGCTGTTCTTCAAGAAGTACAGCGAAGCTACAAAGCTCGATAAGAACGTTAAGATTAGCAAGTCACACGCTAAGGCGTAAGGAGAAATCATGGGTACTGTGATAGTTTTTCTGATACTTGTTCTCATTGTCGGAGCGGTAGTGTATTCGATGATACGGGACAGAAAAAGCGGCAAGGGCGGCTGTGGCTGCGGCTGCAAGAACTGCGCTATGCAAGGAAAGTGCCATAAGTAACAACATCGGGGCGGTGTCTGCATCGCCCCAAACATAAACAGCTGTGTTAGCATATACTAATTCAAAGGAGGAATTATGAGCATAGTAATCGTTGGCGGCAATGACCGTATGGCAACACGCTATCAGGACATCTGCAAATCATTCAATCACAAATCAAAGGTATTTACTCAGCTACCGGCAGATTTTGAAAACAAGATCGGCAGTCCTGATCTTATGGTGGTATTTACCGGTACCTGTTCTCACAAAATGCTCGGCACAGTCAAGAAGAGTTCGCAGAAAAACGGCGTGCCGGTCGAGCACGTTCACAGCTCCAGCGTGAGCGCTCTGAAGCAGCTGTTGTCCGATATCAAGGGGAGAAAATATGTCCGAACTTGAACGCAAAAGTATAGACAGTGTTCTCGCCTTCCACGGTGCGCCAACGCTGCTCGGAGTGAAGTGTGCGAACCTGATTTCCTTTGATATGTGCGAGGGAACAATTGCTGAGTATCTGCATGAGTTCAGGTGCAGACTGTCAGAGAACGGACTTACAGCAGTACAGCTCTGCAGATGCCGTGAACGCGCACTTGTATACATCTACAACCCGAAAATACTGACTGCATGGCTCGGTATGCCGCAGGTTCAGCAATTCCTTTCAGAGTACGGCTACACCTGCGATATGAGCATTGAACAAAAGCTCCGCAGGCTGTCGAGCCGTATGAGCTGCGGCAGCTTTCCCCATGAGATAGGGGCGTTCCTTGGGTATCCCGTTAGGGATATCCGGGGATTTATCAGAAACAGCGGAAAGAACTGTCTGCTGTGCGGCTACTGGAAGGTCTATGAAAACGCTGAAAAAGCCCGGCAGACATTTGAAACTTACGATCGGTGCAGGGGTATCCTGTTCGATAGATTAAAATCAGGTCTGGACTTGTTTCAGGCTATTTCCAAGGAGGAAAATATATGAAAACAGCAGTGATTTATTGGAGCGGCACAGGCAACACCGAGGCTATGGCTAAGGCAGCTGCCGATGGCGCAAGCGCCGAGCTTTTCGCTGTATCAGAGTTCAGCGGCAACGTGGCTGACTATGACGCATTAGCTTTCGGCTGCCCTGCAATGGGAGCAGAGGTGCTTGAAGAGGACGAATTCGAGCCTTTCTTCACAGATATTGAGGGCTCCCTCAGCGGCAAGAAGGTACTTCTTTTCGGTTCATACGGCTGGGGCGATGGCGAGTGGATGCGAAACTGGTACGACCGTACAAAGGCTGCCGGTGCAGAGCTTATCGGCGACGAGGGCTTTATTGTAAACGAAGCTGCTTCCGACGATGACCTTGCAAAGCTGAAAGAGCTTGCGGCTCAGCTTGCATAAGGAGGATATATGAAAAAGACAATTTCACTAATAAGCGCAGCAGCACTCGCTGCACTTACCGCTGCTTCGCTGCCTGTCAATGCGGCTGATGGCGAAAAGGTCTACGGCACGATGAATATTCCTTATGCGGACTTCTACTCAGCTGAAATTGAAAGTGATTATGAAGTTGATGCTGTTTCGTCTGCGACTGCGAGCAAATGGGCTATGAATGAGCCGGGAAAACTCGTTGCAGGTACATACAATGACGATAACGGAACCATTCTCGGCGTGACATTTCCTGTTGAGGTCAATTCCGCAGACGTTGACAAGCTTGAAAAGTACGGCTTTGCGAAGCTCGACGAGAAGCCGATAGCATACAAAGAAGTATCGCTTTCGGGCGATACACTTACACTTTCAAAGGTCATCGACACAAACGGCGAGCAGAACGTGAGCGGTTCAGCTGAGGTCTCCACTTCTACAAGATACGGCGATTATCAGCTCAATGTCAAGGGTTACCCCGAGGAGACCGACCTCTACGGCGTTATAGTTAATACCAAAGAGGGTGGCAGGTATGCGCTTCGTCACCTCGAAAACATCTGGCGTGCCGGACAGCTCTCGTGGTCTGCCGGTATCACGACTAAGGAAGGTCACGGCAACGAGCTGAAATTCGACAACTACAAGAGCTCTATGGGCGAGACGGTAACTTCCGTTACTTTCATCACGCTCGACGGCTATACGACTGTTGATGTCGGCGAAAACTATCTTCCTGTCAAGTTTGCAGGCGAGGTAAAGGCTGAGGATTCGGCTGCCGGAATGGGGAAAACGTCCCTTACGCTGACAGGTTTTCCTGACGATTATAAGAAGAATATCTCAGTCGGCGAGGGCTTCACTGTAAGCGAAACGGAGATAAGCTATACCAATGCAAAGCCCGGAAAATACACTGTTAAAGTCACTGACGACAGCGGAAAGTACGCTCTGATGTCGGGAGATTTCACGCTCACAACTGATGATATTCCTGTTAAGTATTCGGACGGCAAACTCGTTAAAGCTGACGGTTTCTCAGACGAGGACGCGGCAAACTTCATCAAGAATATCGCAAGCGTTGAGGTAAACGGAACGGCGTACAACGCCGCCGGAAAGCGCTCCGTGAAGCTAGTCGGCGAGGACGGAACTATCAACTTTGAAGTAAAGTCCGGCGAGAACAATGTGTTCGACGGCAGCGGAAATTACAGCATAACAGTGACTGCAACAGGCTATACTAAGCCTTACAGCTTTGAGATCAAGCCTGAACCGGAGACAACGACCATAACTGCTACGACAACGACAACGGCATCCGGCAATTCCGACAGTCCAAAGACCGGCGACACAGGTGCAGGCGTGTCCGCAGCAATATTTGCACTTGCAGCTATGTCCGCATTTGCACTTCGCAAAAAGAAAACCTGATTTCTCCTTCCCGATATCTGACCTCTGCGGCACAATGCTGCAGAGGTCAACTACTGCATGAGGTATTTTATGCTATTTCTTATATCACTATCAATTGCGCTTATAGTCGCATTTTTGCCAGGTAATCCGCTGAAAAAACGCCCTGCCATGTTCTATATCACAGCCGCGTTGCTGACTGTTGTTTCAATTATTATTACGCAGTCGGATATCGCTGTGAAAGGCTTTGTAAAGGACTATGCACTCGCAGTATTTACACACGGAGCTCTTGGAGCAGCTTTCTGGGCAGTGGTTATGTGGGCAGGAGCTCTGCCAAACGGTTCTGCACCAATAAAAAAGCTCATGCCGATACGCGGCGAGCTTTCCATTACTGCGGCTATCCTCACGCTTTCCCATATCGTGACCTACGGCGTACAGTACATCTTGGATATTATGCGTGACAGGACGGGTTCCGGCAACGCTTTCCGCGATTTTGTTATTACAAGTATAGTGTGCCTGATAATGGTGCTGATAATGACGCCGCTGACTGTGATGTCGTTCAAGGCTGTCCGCAAAAAGATGCCCCCAAAAACGTGGAAGAAGATACAGCGGCTTGCGTACATTTTCTATGCGCTAATCTATGTGCATATTCTTGTGCTTTTCGTTCCGAAGGCTCAGAAGGGCAGGGACGGCTATTTCCTGAACGTTATCGTGTACAGCGCGGTGTTCATCGGCTATGCCGCTATGCGTATCCGTAAGGCTTACATTATGCGGAAAAAGTCTTCCGCGAGGACTGCACCAAATGCTGTCTGTGCCTGTGCAATGATGGTTCCGCTTTGCGTTATTGGCTTCATTTCGTGGAATACAGATAACACCGAAACTATAAAGGCAACTAAGGAAGCTCCTGCGACTTTTACATTTGAAGTGCCCACAACTCAGACTGCGACGGCAGCATCGACCGCTCCGGTCAGCACAGTTTCCGTTTATTCCACAACGGTGACGACCTACGCTGAGACTGTTACAACAACTGCTCCCGAAACAACAACTGTTCCGGCTGCTTCATCAGAATGCGTGACTGAGGCTGCTGAAACTGAAATGACAACGATATCCATGACCACTGAGCCGGTCACCGAAGCTCCTCCCGAAACTCAGCCGACATACCGCTACAAAAACGGTACATTTGAGGGTACGGGCGAGGGATATTCCGGTACGGTCCATGTTTCCATAACTATTGAAAATGACTATATAACGGCTTTTTCAGCCTATGCTGACGACGACGATCCCGACTATTTCAGCGACGCTATGCAGTATGTTATCCCCCAGATACAGCTCAGTCTGAGCGCCGATGCTGACGCCTGCTCGGGAGCTACTTACAGTTCCAAAGGTATTATTGAGGCGGCGAAAAATGCTCTCGAAAAGGCGATGAATTGATATGATGAACGAATTTCAAATATTTCCGGATATAAAACTGGTCTATGGCGATATGCCAATAACTGCCGGTAATGGCGAGCTGATGATAAGCTGCTGCACAAGCGGTATCTGCGAATGTAAAACAGGAGATGATTATTTTTATCTTACAGACGAAAACCTTATCATCCTTGATAACTACAGGAACTGCAAAATATCCTGTTCTTCCGATCACTGCAGCATATCGCTGCTCATTGATCAGCAGTTCGCCAGTGCAGATGTGTCCGGCTTATTTGAGATAACAGGTGTCGTCGGGAATATCAATAACAGATCCCATTGTATGTTCCTTTCAGATCCTGATCTGATATCAGTTATATCTTACATTTATCAGGGGCTAATTTCAAATGACATTCCGACGATAAGGATAAAGGTGATCGAATTCCTTATGCTGATACAGAAAAAGGAGAATGCTTGTACAAAGCATATTGAAAAGTTGAGAAATATCGGTCAGTTTATTTGTCAGAATATTACAGAACATTTTTCAATTTCACACCTTTCTGATATTTTCGGGATGAATCAGACAACTCTAAAAGGTGAGTTCAAGAAGTATTTCGGCTGCTCAGTCTATTCCTATGCCAAATGCCGGAAGATGTTCTGTGCGGCTGAGCTGCTGCTCCAGACTGATATGAAGATAATCGACATAGCCGAGGAAGTCGGCTACTGCAACGCCAGCAAATTTGCCAGTGCCTTCCAGTCTGTGATTGGTGTATCACCAAGGAATTTCCGAATGGAGCATAATAAATCTATACAAGGTGCAAATACCTGTGTTACGGTATCAGCCGCTTATTAGCATTATATACCAACTTTTGCCGTATGGAGCGGAAATGCGGTAATATATATGGTATTATTTATACAACGAAATTTATATTCCGAATTTTCAGACGAGGTGATTATTATGATCAGAATGAAAGATATCCCATGGAAGAAGATTGGCGTATTTACAAGCGGTGTCCTCTTTGGA
Source organism: Ruminococcus sp. (assembly GCA_017525915.1). GTDB lineage: Bacteria > Bacillota > Clostridia > Oscillospirales > Ruminococcaceae > Ruminococcus. Next base: position 113,933 of record JAFXSC010000002.1, on the reverse strand, counting down.
ACTGCCGGTATCAGAGTGCTTTCAAGCAAGGATGCCAAGAAGTGCTACACTCACGCAACTGCGGCTGTACTCCGTGCAAAGTCAGATGTAATGGCTACTGCAACAAAAGTGCGTGAAAACTGCGGCGACATTCTTGCCGATGCAAAGGAGATAAACGAGCAGAGAGCACTTGCCGAGGAAGCTGCTGAGATAGCAGACGAGTGCGAGGAAATAGCTGATACAAGCGAAGCATAAAATGAAACAGACCGTTCTGACGGTCTGTTTTCATAAGGGGAGATAATTATGAAATGTAAGATACTACACGAAACTAAAGGACGTATGCGAGTGCGTTTCTGCATAAAGCGAATGACCTTGAAACAGGCTGATATTGCAGAATATGCGCTTTCAGCCGTTGTAGGAGTTACAAGAGTTCAGGTGTTTGACCGCACCTGTGATATTGTTATTGCCTACACCTGTCCGAGAACCGAGATAGTGCATAAGCTCTCACGTTTTTCATTCGATGATGAGGAGAACATCTCACTTGTTCCTGAAAAGACCGGTCGTGAACTGAACCGTCAGTACGAAGAAAAGCTGATGTCAGTAGTTTGCAGGCGATTTGTGAACAAGATAATAATACCGCAGCCTATCCGCCGTATCATAGCTTTTTTTAAAGCCGCAAAGTACATATTCCGCGGACTGAAATGTCTGCTGCATGGCAGGCTTGAAGTTGCCGTACTTGACGCGACAGCGATAGGAGTTTCAATGGCCCGCGGCGACTTCGGAACAGCAGGTTCAGTTATGTTCCTGCTGAATGTGGGCGATATTCTTGACGAGTGGACGCATCGCAAGTCCATTGACGACCTTGCAAGAACGATGTCCCTCGGTGTTGAACAGGTGTGGACTAAAACTGCCGGCGGTCAGGAAGTCCTCATTCCCGTGAACGAGGTGCAGAAGGGCGATACTATTATCGTCAGAACAGGCTCGATGATACCGCTTGACGGCAAGGTAGTTTCGGGTGACGCAATGGTAAATCAGGCTTCAATGACTGGCGAATCCGTACCTGTCCACAAGACTGCGGGAGCTTACGTATATGCGGGAACTGTCGTCGAGGACGGCGAGTGTACAGTCGTTGTTGAGAATACCGCAGGCGGAGGACGATATGACCGGATAGTTAAGATGATAGAAGAGTCCGAAAAACTGAAATCCGCTGCTGAGGACAAGGCTTCTCACCTTGCGGACAAGCTCGTTCCGTGGAGCTTGGGCGGAACTTTGCTGACCTATCTGCTGACAGGCAACGTCACAAAGGCGCTGTCAATTCTCATGGTGGACTTCTCCTGCGCTCTCAAACTTGCAATGCCAATATCGGTGTTGTCGGCTATGCGTGATTGCAGCCGTGCAGGCATAACCGTAAAAGGCGGACGCTTCCTCGAAGCTGTTGCTGAGGCTGATACAATAGTTTTCGACAAGACTGGAACACTCACACATTCTTCTCCGAGAGTTGCACAGGTAATAACCTTTGGAGGTCGTGATGAGGACGAAATGTTAAGACTTGCAGCCTGCCTTGAGGAGCATTATCCTCACTCAATTGCAAATGCAGTTGTAGCTGCGGCGGCTGAAAGAGGGCTTGAACATGAGGAGTTCCACTCAAAGGTGGAATATGTTGTAGCACACGGCATTTCGAGTATGGTCGAGGGTGAGCGTGTGCACATCGGCAGTCACCATTTCATCATCGAGGACGAGTGCTGTACTCCGCCAGATGAACGCATTTTCAGGCATCTGCCAAAGGAGTATTCGCACCTGTATCTTGCCATTGGCGGCGAAGTCGCTGCTGTTATCTGCATAGAAGACCCGCTCCGTGACGAGGCAGCTGACGTAGTGAAAAAACTTCATGAATGCGGAATATCGAGAGTTGTGATGATGACAGGAGACAACGAGCGCACGGCTAAAGCAGTTGCTGAAAAAGTCGGCGTTGACGAGTATCACGCCGAGGTACTTCCCGAAGACAAGGCAGCGTTCATACGCGCAGAACACGAAGCAGGGCGCAGAGTAATAATGATAGGCGACGGCGTGAACGATTCTCCTGCACTGAGCGAAGCAGACGCAGGTATAGCCATTAGCACAGGTGCTGCTATTGCCCGTGAGATAGCGGATATAACCATATCTGCGGATGATCTGTATGCTCTTGTGGAGCTGAAACGTCTGAGCAATGCGCTGATGAAGCGTATCGGCCGGAACTACCGGACAATTATCGGCTTCAACGGCGGACTTATCGGGCTCGGAGTTCTTGGAGTGCTTCCACCTGCTACATCTGCGCTGCTCCATAACGCTTCAACACTTGCAATAGGTCTGAGGAGTATGACGGAACTTAAATAAAGCTTAAAAGGGATCCATGGGATCCCTTTCAGCCTGTCAAAAAAGTCAGTTCTAATCTGGACTTTTTTGACAGGCTGATTCGGCATCTAATGCCGAATATATTTTAGTATACCTATTAGTGTTTGCTAATAAAATAGAAGTTTTATCAATTGACACAAAACATAAATAACGGTCAACTCTCAGCTGGGAAGCTGAGTCTGCAGAATTAATTCGCTGCTGACGGCAGTTACGTCAGGCTTAGCGCTCAATTTCGCAAAATGCTTGACATTTTCATGATTTATGGTATAATGTAGGTGTACGGACAATGAGTCCGCAACGATATTTTAAAGGAGTATTTGTTTGAAAAATAATCTTAGAAATGAGATAGCAGCGTAAACGGGAGGTTTGCGAATACTGTCTCACACAAGCCTCTCGTGTCCGGTCAACAATTTCAGGAGGAAAAACAATGAATAAATATGACTATATCATCCGCAAGGAAACAGAAAAAGACTACCTTGAAACTGAGAACCTCGCCCGGGAGGCATTCTGGAATCTCAGCACGCCCGGCTGCTTTGAGCATTACTTTATACATATCATGAGAGATCATCCGGACTTTGTGCCGGAGCTCGACTATGTTATTGAGGTGAACGGCAGGGTCGCAGCGAATATCATGTACTGCAAGGCTAAGCTCACAGACGAGCAGGGAAATGAGAAGCCTGTTCTTACTATGGGACCGCTTTCTGTACTTCCGGAGTATCAGCGCATGGGCTTTGGAAAGGCTCTGCTTGAGCATACCTTTGAGCTTGCAAGGAAAATGGGATACGATGTTGTTATCAATTTCGGCAATCCCGATAATTACGTTGCTCGCGGCTACAAGAGCTGCAAGAAGTACAACGTCTGCTTCGGCGAAGGCGAAGGCTTCTATCCTGCCGCACTTCTTGTGAAGGAACTTAATGAAGGTGCTCTCGACGGCAGAAAGTGGTTCTATCATCCGAGCGATGTCGATCACCCATGTGATGATGAAAACGCCGTTGCCGGGTTTGACAAGCTGTTCCCGCCTAAGGAAAAGGCATGGCAGCCAAGTCAGGAGGAATTCTACATTCACAGTCATTCTGTTATCAGCTGGTAAACATAGCGGCCGCAGGCATTTGTCTGCGGCTGTTTTATGAAGCAAAGGAGCATATATGAAAGAGATTTTTTCGCGCACTCAGCTCATTTTCGGCGAGGAGGCAATGTCAAGGCTTGCCGCAGCGAGAGTTGGAGTTTTCGGGGTCGGAGGAGTAGGCGGCTATGTTGTTGAAGCACTTGCCCGTTCCGGAATAGGAGCACTTGACCTTATTGACAGTGACACGGTCGCGCCCTCAAATATCAACCGCCAGATAATCGCCCTCCACAGCACGGTCGGAATGTATAAGGTCGATGCTGCAAGCGAGAGGATCAGGGATATTTCGCCTGACTGCAAGGTCAATGCATACCGGAAGTTCTATCTTCCGGAAAACGCCGCAGATTTCGATTTTTCGCAGTATGACTATGTTGTTGATGCAATTGATACAGTCACAGGAAAGATAGGCATAGTCATGCAGGCAAAGTCTGCCGGAGTTCCGGTCATAAGCTCAATGGGGGCAGGGAACAAGCTCGACCCGACCGCGTTTGAGGTCGCTGATATATACAGCACATCGGTCTGCCCTCTTGCAAAAGTGATGCGCCATGAGCTTAGAAAGCGCGGAGTTGACAGCTTAAAGGTAGTCTATTCTCGCGAGGAACCGTTAAAGCCGGAAACTGCTGCTGAGGGAGATGCCCATAAGCGTTTCGTCCCCGGCTCGAATGCCTTTGTTCCGTCTGTTGCGGGACTGATTATTGCAGGTGAGGTTATAAAGGACATTGCCGGACTGAGATAGTTCGGCTACCTTGAAAGATACCGAGTTTTGTGATACAATAATATCAGTTAAGTGTAAGATATCCGGAAGGAGGAAGCAATTATGAAAATAACGGCAGCTCTTGCCGCAGCGGCAGTTTTAGCAGCATATCCGTGTGTATTTCCGGCTGATACCGCCGCAGTCAAGGACGGCAAAGTCAGGATAATGCCGGTCGGCGATTCTATTACGGACGGCTACTGGGAACAGGGCGGTTACAGAAAATACATGAGCTGTGCCCTTACAGAGAAGGGATATAATGATGTAGATATCGTCGGACCGAAGGGCTCTGATACCGAGACCTTTGATTACCGCGGCAAACAGGTCACATATGACGGTAACTATGCCGGTTACAGCGGATATGCTATACAGGAGATAACCGGGCGAATGGGCATACTTGAAACGCTTCGCAGCGGTGACTATATAAAGGAATACTCGCCGGATATCGTGCTTTTGCAGATAGGCACGAACGATATTATCAGCAATTGCAATGAGGGAATCACCGACCGCCTTGAAAACCTTATAACCTATATACTCGATGAGGGCTGCGGTACGGTCTATGTCACTACCATACCCGATATGGACACTGCTTCAGTGAGCGACTGGTTCTGGGCATACGGCGACCTTCTCTGGAACGGCACCCCTGCAGAGCTTGCAGCTGCTGTACAGGGATATGTTGACAGCTACAATAACTCTATAAAGGAGCTCGTACCGAAGATGCAGGCAAAGGGCAGGGACGTCCGTTTTGCGGATATACACAGCGTTGTGGACATGACTTCCGACCTTTATGACGGAGTTCACCCGAACGAGCAGGGCTATGAGAAAATGGGACTGTACTGGGCAGATGTCCTGAGCGGATATCTCAGCGGTCAGCAGCTCCCGACGGGAACGACCGAGGATACCACGGGCGGCAGGGAAAAGCACTATGACGTCGCCGACCTTGTGAGTCTCTGTGACTATCTTCTCGGCAGACCGCAGGAGCGGATAACCTCCGGGACCTATCAGGATTTCGACCTCAACTCAAGCTCAACGCTTGACGTATACGATGTGATACTGCTCAGAAGAAGGCTCATTTCCGGAGCAAATGTGATTATTGAGTGAAAAAAGCGGCGGTTTTATTGACACACCGGCGCAGTAAGGGTATAATAGTTTAGTAGGACTGCTCGATAGAGGCGCGTCCTGCTTTTATGCCATACGCCAACGCGATACATGGAGGAAAGAGATGAAAAGAAGAATTGCCATATGCTCATGGGCGGCAGCAGCGGCGGTAAGCGCTGTTCTGGCTTTCCCGCTGACATCAGGCGCAACGACCGTTGATGACGTTGCGGCGGTAGCGAGACAGTACGGCTACTCTGAGGATATTATCATGCAGGGCTATAATGAGTATTATAAGGACCCTGACTACTATACGTCCGATGATTTTGATGCTGCGATAGAATGGATACGCCAGTCTGGCAGCAAGCTCATCACGACCGGCTCGCAGGTCACTGTGACAACGACTTCTGCGGCTACAACTACAACTGTGACGACCACTGCGCCTTCCGGTAATAAAGAGCCTTCAACAGAACCTCCGGAAGCAGCCGCGATAGTCCTCACGGACAACAGCGGAAATACCTTCACAAGGATAAGTACCAAGGAGTTCATAAAGCTCTCCTACGACGAAAAAATGGCTTATCTCCGCACATTCACACCCGAACAGCAGCAGATAATCATTGACAATCTGTCACCGGAGGAGTACCGCAGCCTTTTAAAGCAGGCGCCTCAGGATAAGAAGATAAGTGTTGTTGACGATCTTTCAAAGGCTGCCGATGCTATGGGAATGAATATCACTATCGACGAGATAAGCGATGATTCGATATCTGTTGCTATGCGGAATGACGACGGCGAGCTCATCGGAGTTGCCAATGCAGGCATGATAGTTGAGGACACAGGCTATGACAGGAGCAGCATTTTCAGAGCTGCCGGAGCGCTCTTTGTGCTTGCAGCTGCCGGCGTACTGCTTCTTGTAAAGAAATGCTTCGGAAAGGAACGTATCGGGGAGGAAAATGACAAACAGTAAGAAAAAAAGCATCGTCCTCCACGCTGTTACGCCTTTGATAGTTGCTGCGCTGGTCTGCGGCATACTCATGATAGCTATGATAAAGCCCTATGACAGGGCGAAGGTCTATCTCCACATTGCGTTCATGGACGAGCTGAAGACCGACCCGGACAATATCTCGTCCGGACTTATAATCCGCGACAACCGTATTATTGAGGATTACAGCGGCGAGTTCACCTACAGCGGCGAGCTCATACGTCCTAAGTACGGCGAGATGTACGCGATAATCAAGAGCAGCAGCCTTTCGCTCGATGTCCCGGTATACTGGGGAAGCGATATCGAGCTTTATGAAAGGGGAGCCTGCCAGTCCACCGGTTCTGTTCTTGTCGGAGATAAGGGAAATTCGGTAATAAGCGCACATGAGGACACATATTTCTCGGAGCTCTCGGGGCTCAAAAAGGGCGATACTATCGAGATCAGGACGAATTACGGCATATTCACCTTCAAGGTGAAGCAGCTCATCAGTTTCAAAAGGGACAACAACAAATATGTTGTACCGACAGAGGATACACGGCTCACGCTGTATACCTGCAAGAAGAACGTGCTCGGCTCGTCTGACGAGAGGATAGGCGTTATATGTGAACCCACCGAAAAGAAGTTCTACCGGACTTCGGGAGAGGGGGCGGCTGAATGAAGAAGCTCAGCACATACCTCCCCTCGCTGATAATGTCTGTATTCCTTGTATTCTGCATCATCGGAGCAGGCACGGCTGTTCTGGCTGACGTCTGCCTGACCTCTGAAAAGACGGTGAGCTTTGCACAGGAAGAGAACATTGACGACAGGGCTTACGCTTCTATAGAAAAGTATTACAGGGAGAAGGCAGCTGCGACAGGTATACCTGCCACTGTGTTCACTGACAATATCAGCCTGAAATACGTCCGCAGGGTAATGAAGGTGAATATAAAAGAGACTTTTTCAGCCCTTGAAAACGGCGGAAAGTTCTCACCCGATATCCCGGAAAATCCGGCTCTCGAAGAAGCTATTGACAGGTTCTTCAACGATTACGCCGACAAAACCGGCTATGTGAAGGACGAAAAGTTTGAAAAGAAGCTCGAGTCCACAAAGAAGAGCGCCTATAAGACGATAGGGGACGGCTGCGATATTTTCAAGGTCAATTCCATGAACAGTCACGGCCTTCTTAAAAAGCTCTCGCGCATATACAGAAAGCGCTATGTTCTGACAGCTGTTCTGTTTTCGGCACTGTTCATACTCATTTCCGCACTTCTCATCGTAAACCGGAAGAATAAGCGCGTGCTCCTGTACTGGTGCGGATTATCCTCGCTCATTGCAGGAATTATCGGCATAATACCGAGTGCATACCTGATATCCACAAAGTATTACGACTCTTTCGCAATCAAGCAGCCGCAGGTGTTCAGAGCCTATACAAGGGCACTGTACAGGCTTACGGAGCATTTTCTTGTTATGTCTGTCGTATTTGCAGCGGTTGGAGCGGTCATGCTCGCGGTGTATTTCATAGTCAGCGGCAGAGGAAAAACTGATGCTGCTAAGGAGACCAAGTCGGCTGAAAGCGGAAAAGATTCTTCCGATGAAAAAAACAAGCCGGAAATATTGACAGACTGTGAATAAGGTGCTATAATTGTGTTGCCGGGTTTCCCCGGAAAAAAAGAAAAAGGAGGCAAGTAAAATGTCACTTGCAACGATCAGAAAGTATGTAGCTGAGTTCTTCGGTACCTTCACACTGGTATTTCTCGGCTGCGGAACAGCGATGCTCTTAGGTCCCGGAAAATCTCCCGGCGGCTACATCGCAACAGCAATGGTATTCGGTCTCGTTATCGTAGGCATGGCTTACTGCGTAGGAAACGTTTCCGGCTGCCACATCAACCCTGCCGTATCACTTGCGGTATACATCAACGGAGGTCTGAGCACAGTTGATTTCTGCGGTTATGCAGTATCACAGTGTGCCGGCTCACTCTTCGGAACTGTTATGCTGAGAGTTATCTTCGGACTGAGGGATCTCGGCGATATGACTGCTCCCGAGGGCAAGAAGTGGGGCATGGGTGCAAATAACCTTGACGGAGTTGATAACAGTATCCTCGCCGGACTTCTCGTCGAGATAATACTCACATTCATCTTCGTGCTCGTTATCCTCGGCGTTACATCAAAGAAGGCTAACCACGGCTCATTCGGCGGACTTATCATCGGACTGACACTCATACTCGTTCACCTCTTCGGTATCGGTATGACAGGCACATCCGTAAACCCTGCAAGAAGCATTTTCCCTGCGATCTTCGCACTCGGCGACGCGATCAAGTACCTCTGGGTATTCATCGTCGGACCTTTTGCGGGAGCTTTCCTTGCGGCAGTTCTCCACAAGTTCCTTGAGGCAGACCTTCCCGAAGCCAAGAAATAATGTATAACAAAGCAGTGCGTCCCATGTGGGCGCACTTTTTTTGAAAAAATCTGAAATTTTTTTCAAAAAGGGGTTGACAAACCAGTTTTAAGGTGATATAATATATATCGTTGATTGCGATGGTTATCTGTCTGGGTGTGGCGCAGTTGGTAGCGCGCTACCTTGGGGTGGTAGAGGCCGTGGGTTCAAGTCCCGTCACTCAGACCAGTACGCGATCAGCGTACCCCTGTGAGCTCCGGTGCAATAGTGCCGGAGCTTTTTTATTACATAATTACATTTGGGAGGAATAATGAAAAGGCTTCTCATATACCTCAGGAACTACCGGAAGGAACTTATACTCGGACCTTTTTTCAAGCTGCTCGAAGCCGTATTTGAACTTCTCGTTCCTATTGTCATGGCAAAGATAATTGACAAGGGCGTTGCGAACAATGATAACGGCTATATTCTCCGTATGAGCGGACTTATAGTAATACTCGGCATATGCGGTCTCGGCTTTGCGCTGACCTGCCAGTACCTTGCGGCAAAGTGCGCCTACGGCTTCGGAACTGAACTCCGCGAGGCACTGAACAAGCATATAAACTCGCTGTCATATACCGGCATCGACCGTATAGGCGCAGCTTCACTCGTCAACAGGCTCACGAATGATACCAATACCGTCCAGAACGGCGTGAATATGTTCATACGACTTGCGGTAAGAGCACCGTTCCTCGTTATCGGTGCGGCGGCAATGGCTGTTATGATAGACGTACGCCTCTCGCTGGTATTCTTTGTAGTAGCGCCGCTTATTTCTGCGATAATCTTCATAGTCATGCGCCGGACGATACCGATGTACCGCAAGGCTCAGCAGAAGCTCGACCGTGCGGCAATGCTGACTCGGGAGGACATTGACGGCGCCCGTGTTATACGCGCGTTTTCGCGCCAGCAGGAGGAAACTGACGAATTCCGCGGAGCTGTTGATGAAATCGCCGACTGCTCGATAGCTGTCGGAAGGCTCTCCGCGATACTCAATCCTGCGGCGTTTGCGGTCATGAACCTCGGAATAGTAGCAATAGTATGGTTCGGCGGTGTAAGGATAGACTCCGGAGCCCTCACTCAGGGCGAACTGACCGCATTCACGAACTATATGACACAGATACTTCTTGCGCTCGTTGTGCTTGCGAACCTTATAGTCACCTTTACTAAGGCTTTTGCGGCAGCTTCAAGAGTAAGCGAGGTATTTGAGATACTTCCGGAGGAGAGCGGAGACCTTGTTCCGGAGGAACGTCCGGACGTTCCGGTCATTGAATTCCGCGGTGTTTCTTTCACTTATGAGGGGGCAGGAGACAGTTTGCTGAGGAACGTCAGCTTCTCTCTCGGCAGGGGACAGACACTCGGTGTTATTGGCGGCACGGGCAGCGGTAAATCCACGCTTGCGAGCCTGATACCGGGCTTTTACCGTCCTACTGAGGGTGAGGTGCTCGTCAAAGGACTGAGCACTGTCGAATGGCGGCTTAACTGCCTTCGCCGTACAATAGGCTATGTTCCGCAGAAGGCAGTCCTTTTCTCCGGAACAGTAAGGGACAATCTTACATGGCGAAAGGCTGATGCGACTGACGCGGAGCTTATCGCGGCGCTGAAGACCGCGCAGGCTTGGGACTTTGTCTCGAAGCTTCCCGGAAAACTCGACTATAATGTGTCGCAGGGCGGAAGGAATTTCTCCGGCGGACAGAGACAGCGTCTCTGCATTGCCCGCGCACTGGTCGGTAAGCCGGATATACTCATACTTGACGATTCTACGAGCGCCCTTGACTATGCGACTGACCTTGCGTTCAGAAGGGCGCTGAAAACGGATATGAAGGATACCGCTGTCGTCATGATAACCCAGCGCACCACCTCACTGACCGATGCGGCGGTCATAGTCGTAATGGAGGACGGCGAGGCTGTCGGTATCGGCACACACAGCGAGCTTGTCGGTAACTGTAATGTTTACAGCGAGATATACCGCTCGCAGATGAACGAGAGGGGAGGCAGCGGCAATGCTTAAAGACCTCAGAAGGGTATTCTCCTATGCAAAGCCTTACAGGAGATATTTCGTCCTTACCGTGTTATTTGCCCTGGCAGGTGTATCCCTCTCGCTTGCGATACCCGTTTTCATAGGCGAAGCGGTAGACTGCTGCACCGGCGCAGGGAGCGTTGATTTCATAAAGCTCCGCCGTATAGCGATAACTATTGCCGGAATGGTCGCCGCGAGTACGCTTTTCCAGTGGCTCATGAGCCTCTGCACGAACAAGCTGGCATTCCTGACGGTGCGCGACCTCAGAGCTGACGCCTTCGGAAAGCTCGGTAGAGTGCCGCTGCGCTACATTGACAGGCGCACGAAGGGTGAGCTGACGAGCCGCGTCATAAATGATGTCGAGATAGTCTCGGACGGCTTGCTTCAGGGATTTACACAGCTTTTCAGCGGAGCAGTCACCATACTCGGCACGCTGATATTCATGATAACGATAAACTACCGCATCGCGCTTGTGGTAGTATTCATGACGCCGCTCTCGATACTTGCGGCTTCGAGGATAACCAAGGCTACGCATGATTCCTACGTTAAGCAGTCTAAGCTCCGCGGCGACATGGTCGCGGCAGCAGAGGAGAGCACCGGCAGTCAGAAGCTCGTTACCGCCTTTGTCTACGGTGAACGTGCGGAGGAGCATTTTGCGGAGATAAACCGTGCATACGGTGAAGCCGGCAGGAGAGCGACATTTTTCAGCTCTATGACAAATCCGACCACACGTTTCGTGAACGGTCTGATATACGCAGCCGTAGGACTTCTCGGAGCGCTCGGCATCACCGGATACTCTTCTTTTTCCGGAAAAATGACAGTCGGCAGGCTCTCAAGCTTCCTTGCATACGCTAATCAGTACACAAAGCCGTTCAACGAGATATCGGGAGTATTTGCGGAGCTCCAGAACGCCGTAGCCTCTGCCGGAAGGATATTTGACCTTCTTGACGAGGAGGAGGTCAGCGATGACAGCGATATGGAAAAGCTCACAGACCGCCGCGGCAGTCTCAACTTCCGGAACGTTTACTTTTCATATCTTCCTGACAGGAAGCTCATACAGGACTTCACGCTTGATGTTTCGTCAGGTGAGCGCATAGCGATAGTCGGACCTACCGGCTGCGGAAAATCCACTATAATCAATCTTCTCCTGCGCTTCTATGATATCGACAGCGGAAGCATAGAGATATCCGGAAAGGATATCCGTTCAGTTACCCGTGACAGTCTCCGGAGCAGCTTCGGAATGGTATTGCAGGACACTTGGGTATTCACCGGAACTGTTGCCGAGAATATCGCCTACGGACTTCCCGGCGCATCGCGCGAGAGCGTCATAGCGGCTGCAAAGGCAGTTCACGCCCACGGCTTCATAAAGCGCTTGCCGGACGGCTATGACACGGTGATAAGTGAGGAGAGCGGTCTTTCTCAGGGTCAGAAGCAGCTTATATGTATAGCGAGGGTAATGCTCATGGACCCGCCGATGCTCATACTTGATGAGGCGACAAGCTCTATCGACCTCCGCACCGAACAGCGTGTGCAGAAGGCGTTTGCAAAGCTTATGGAGGGCAGGACGAGCTTCGTCATAGCACACAGACTTTCAACGATAAGGAATTCCGACCTGATACTCGTCATGGACAAGGGCAATATCATCGAGAAGGGCGACCACGCTCAGCTCATGGAGAAGGGCGGCTTCTACGCATCGCTCTACAACAGCCAGTTCGCGTCATAGACTGCTCCATGCGTATCTGCTCAGAGCCGGAACATCTCCCACGATAATGCTTTCCGCGAGAAGGAACTCGAAGCTCACCTTTGTACTGAATGAATACAACGGTACTGAGGATATCAGCTCCGCTTCAACAACTGCCGATATCCTGTGACGTGTCTGATTCACACCTGCGGACGAGAAATCGCTCCTGAGACTGACCTGCGCCGACCCCGACGGGCATATCCTGACCTTTAGTGAGGGACCTTTTCCAACAAGCATGGCTGAACCGGTCAGCGAGCCTATGGGGATGCGTTCGGTACGGGTATTCACATCGCTGAGAGCCCTGTTCACCCTGACTGTCAGCTCGGACTGCACACGGTTAATGTTGCAGGGAACAGCTTCGACCGACACAGCCTTACCGTTTTCGTCGTAGAGCACGGCGGCAAAATCGCTGTAAGTGAACCGTTCACTGCTGAGATAATCCGCGACTGCACAGCCGATGAGCTCATTCGCGGAGGAACGTGCAAGGTGCTCGGCCTGTATCGCTGCAACCGGACGGACTGCACGTTCGGCCTTTATTATCACGATTATCAGAAGTATCACAATGACCGCGAAGATCATTCCGCCTGCGACAGCCTTTCCGGAATACTGTTTTCCGCCGCGCCTTTTCATATTATCGCCCCCCGGGATATTATATTCTCCGGGGGGCGGATTTGTTACAGGTTGCATGATAAAAAATATACTGTTATTATCTTCACAATTATTGATTTTTCAGCGCGATTATGTTATAATATGTACAGTATTCTCAATAATACGACCATTAATACTATTGAGCAGATATGCTCCGAGGATAAGATGAATAGTACAGACAAGAAATTCAAAAGAAGCAAGCGTCTGTTTGTTACAGCGCTCGTGCTGCTGCTTGTTGCCAACACCTTCATGGGGTATATGCTCATGAGAATGTCCAAGAATGCTCTCCGTAAGCAGATAGAGCAGCGTATGCTTGATATTGCCAATACTGCCGCATTTCAGCTCAACGGTGACGAGCTGAGGACAATTACTCCCGAGGATGTCGGAACCCCGGAATACAACAGGGCACTCGAAATACTGCGATCCTTCCAGATGAATATCGAGCTTGACTACATATATGCTATCCGTGCTGAAGATGACGGAAGGTTTGTCTTTACCGTAGATCCGGATCCGGACGAACCGGGTGAATTCGGTCAGGAGATAGCGAGGACAGATGCGCTCTGCAAGGCTGCCGAAGGCACTCCCGGCGTTGACAAGGAGGCTTACACGGACCAGTGGGGAACGTTTTATTCTGCGTACAGTCCGGTATATGATTCCAACGGCGACATCGTCGCTATCGTAGGCGTGGATTTCAACGCTGACTGGTACGACGGCGAGTTGAACAATCACAAGCTGGTCGTTGTAGCAATGACGATGTTTGCGCTTACGGTCTGCATAGTGATCGCTTTCGCTTTCCATTCATCACAGATGGAAGGCGTCAAGAACGAGTACAGGAAAAAGCTCCAGGAAACTCTTGAACGTGAGCAGGAACAGGAGCAGGAGCTCGGTTCGGCGAGATATCTTGCATATACCGATCCGCTCACCGGAGTAAAGAGCAAGCACGCTTACCTTGAAGCGGTGGATAAGATCGAGAAAGAGATACTGGACGGCAGCAGGAAAGACTTCGGCGTTATCGTGTGCGACCTCAACGGACTGAAGACTATCAATGACACGCTTGGCCATGAGGCAGGGGACAGCTACATCAAGGCAGGCTGCGAGCTGATATGCAGGGAGTTCTGCCACAGCCCCGTTTTCCGTATCGGCGGAGATGAGTTCGTCGTTCTGCTCGAGGGTTCGGATTATATCATAAGGCATGACCTTCTCGCAGAGATAGATAATTCTGTCGAGGCTAATCTGGAAAAAGGCGAGGTCGTGGTATCGACCGGCATGGACGTCTATGTTCCGGGCGAGGACAGCTGTTATTCAGCAGTGTTTGAACGTGCGGACAAGAAGATGTACGAACGCAAGCGCTTCCTGAAATCAAGAAATTTCAAATAATAATCAAGCAAAGCAGATACCGTACGGTATCTGCTTTTTTGTGTGTAATTAAGTAAAATACTGAAATATTTCAAAAAGACTGGAAATTTATTTTCATATATGTTATAATTGATTTTGATTGGTTTATTTGCAAAGACGCAATGGACCTTTACTGTCTGCTTATTGTTTATTAATAAGTAGCAGGTGAATTATTATATCTGCTCTGCAGATTTATTATTAGGAGGCTTGCATATGAAAAAAGTGCAACTGACAGAAACAGTTTTGCGTGACGCCAACCAGTCCCTTATGGCTACACGTCTGCCCTACAAGGACTATGAGGGCATCCTTGCCGATATGGACAAGGCTGGTTACTACTCCGTGGAATGCTGGGGCGGAGCTACATTCGACTCATGCCTTCGCTACCTGAACGAAGACCCGTGGGAGAGACTCCGCAACCTCAGAAAGAACCTTCCCAACACCCGTCTCCAGATGCTTCTGAGAGGTCAGAACCTTCTCGGCTACAAGCACTACCACGATGACGTTGTTGAGAAGTTCATCGAGCTTTCAATAAAGAACGGTATCGACGTAATCCGTATCTTCGACGCTCTCAACGACTTCAGGAATATCGAGACTGCTCTCAACGCTACAAAGAAGTACGCTACACAGAGAACAATCGCTTCCGGCTGTATCTCCTACACACAGAGCCCGGTACATACTGTTGAGAAGTATATCGAAATGTGCAAGGAGCTCAAGAGAATGGGCTTCGACACCATCTGTCTCAAGGATATGGCAGGTACAATGTCTCCCTACGAGGCTGAGCACCTCATCAAGGGCATCAAGGACGCTATCGGCGACATGACCCTTATCCTCCACACACACTGCACTACCGGTATGGCATATATGACTCTCACAAAGGCTATCGAGTCCGGCATCGACGTTATCGACACCGCTACATCCTGCTTCTCCGGCGGTACTTCACAGCCCTCCACAGAGACGATGTTCTACGCATTCAAGCAGTACGGCATTGACTGCGGACTTGACGAGGAGATCATCAACAAAGTCAACGACTTCTTCAAGCCCGTTAAGCAGAAGTATATCGACAACGGTCAGCTCAACCCCAAGAGCCTTGCAACAGACGCTCAGGCACTCGTTTATAAGGTTCCAGGCGGTATGCTTTCCAACATGATCGCAAACCTCACAGATATGCACGCAATGGACAAGTTCGATGCTGCTCTCGCAGAGATCCCGAAGGTAAGAGCAGACCTCGGCTATCCTCCGCTCGTAACACCTCTTTCCCAGATGGTAGGAAACCAGGCTGTTACAAACGTTCTTGTCGGCGAGCGCTACAAGAATATCTCCAAGGAAGTAAAGAACTACATCAAGGGCGAGTACGGTATCGCTCCCGCACCTATCGACAAGGAGCTCAGCGCAAAGGTACTCGGTGATGCACAGCCTGTTGACTGCCGTGACGAGGATATGAAGCGTACAGGCGAGGAATTCGTTGCAGCCAGGGAAGCTCTCGGCGACCTCTGCCGCAGCGAGGAAGATGTAATGAGCTATATCTGCTATCCTGACCAGACACTCAAGTTCCTCAAGGACCGCAAGGCTCAGGAGGAGAACGAGGCTGTCTACACGATAGAGGAAATGTAAGGAGGCGGAAGTATGATTGAAGATCTGACTATTGCCGCCGAAGCTCTGACCGAGGCTACTACCGAAGCAGGCGACAAGCTCAGTATCGGCGAGGCTGCCGGTACAGCAGCTTTCGGATATGCAGTGGTATTTGCCGGCCTTGTAATACTTATGATCGTGCTTTACTGTACAGGTGCGTATTTCAAGTCCAAGGAAGCTAAGGAAAAGGCTGCTGTCGAGGCTGAAAAGAAGACAGCTCCTGCTGTGCAGGCACCGGCAGTCCCGGCGGCTGAGCCGAAGCTCGCTCCCGGTTCAGCAGGCCATGTAAAGCTCTTTGACGTTCCCGATAAGGAAGCGGCAATGATAATGGCTATCGTAGCCGATAAAATGCAGAAGCCCCTTAACGAGCTTCACTTTATTTCCATTAAGGAGGTCAAATAACAATGAAGTATAAAGTAACTTTAAACGGTAAGACCTATGAAGTAGAGGTCGAGCAGGGCAAGGCTGTCCTTCTGGACGAATATGAGGCTCTTGCACCCGCACCTGCACAGGCAGCTGCTCCCGTGGCTGCACCTGCCGCTGCTGCACCGGCTGCACCTGCACCGGCAGCTCCCGTAAATCTTGCATCAGGCGAGACAGTAGAAGCTCCTATGCCCGGCAATATCATCAGAGTTGATGTAAAGCAGGGAGATACCGTAAAGGCTGGACAGACACTCATTATCCTCGAGGCTATGAAGATGGAGAACGAGATAGTTTCTCCGAAGGACGGCACAGTTGCTCAGGTAGTAACGAGCAAGGGTTCAGTAGTAGATACAGGCGCACCTCTTGTGGTCATAGCATAAGGAGGTCCGCAGTAGTATGGATGTTATTGAGACCTTAAAGACCTTATGGAACGACTCGGGTTTCCACAGCTTTTTCACCGGAGACGGCTGGAAGAACCTGATAATGATCTTTGTATCATGTCTGCTCCTTTACCTCGGCATCAAGAAAAAGTTTGAGCCGCTTCTCCTTGTAGGAATCGCGTTCGGCTGTCTGCTCGTAAACCTTTCCTACTTTGGTTCAGGCTCGAGCGATGCGCTCTACCACCTTGACCTCTGGGACAACTTCCTTGATCCTGCCCATGAGGATTACCATAGCTACGGCGCTATCCTGAAGCACGGCGGACTGCTCGATATTCTCTACATAGGCGTAAAGGCAGGCGTTTATCCGTCACTTATCTTCATGGGCGTCGGTGCTATGACAGACTTCGGTCCGCTCATTTCCAACCCCAAGAGCCTCCTCCTCGGAGCTGCTGCCCAGATGGGCGTATTCCTCGCATTCTTCGGAGCTGTCTGCCTCGGATTTACCGGACAGGAAGCAGCTTCTATCGGAATCATCGGCGGTGCTGACGGCCCTACGGCTATCTTCCTTACGACAAAGCTCGCACCGCACCTCCTCGGAGCTATCGCTATCGCAGCGTACTCCTACATGGCGCTCATCCCGATGATACAGCCTCCGCTCATGAGACTTCTCACCACAGAGAAGGAACGTCAGGTAAAGATGGAGCAGTCCAGAACAGTATCCAAGACCGAGAAGATAATCTTCCCGATAATCGTTGCAATGTTCGTAATTCTCCTTCTCCCTTCAACAGCTCCGCTCGTTGGCTGCCTTATGCTCGGCAACCTCTGGAGAGAGTGCGGCGTTACTGAGAGACTTTCCGATACAGTACAGAACGCCCTCATGAACATCGTAACAGTATTCCTCGGAATATCCGTAGGTGCTACAACAGCAGCATCACGTTTCCTCTCACTGGAGACAATAAAGATAGTAGTCCTCGGACTTACAGCATTCTGCTTCTCAACAGTCGGCGGACTTCTTGTCGGCAAGCTCATGTACAGGCTTTCCGGCGGAAAGATCAATCCGCTCATCGGCTCTGCCGGAGTATCGGCAGTACCTATGGCTGCGAGAGTATCGCAGATGGAGGGTCAGAAGGCTAACCCGAAGAACTTCCTTCTCATGCACGCCATGGGACCGAACGTTGCCGGAGTTATCGGCTCTGCTATCGCAGCAGGCTTCCTCCTTGCAGTGTTCAAGTGATAATAAAGCGCCGCGGCTATGCTGCGGCGCTTTTATTTGTACAGACAGGCTTTGTAATAAATGTAAAAATTGAACGGCAGACTTTGTGCAATACGGAGATTTTGAAAAATAGTGTTGACTTTGGCGGATTTATGTACTATGATAATTAACAGAGATATATATTGAGGTGTAGAATGAACAAAAGAAGGAAACAAACAGTTTATAAACGCTGTTTAATTTTCGGCGCAGCTGTTTTCCTTTCAGTTCTAATAGCTTTCGGGCTTGTACTCGTCCGTTCCTCGTCCGTAAAAAAGGACAGGGGTCAGAGTGCAGAGATGACTGCAATCACTCTTGCAGCATCAGAAGCACAGACGGTATCCCGGAGCGAACCAGAAACAGAAATAAGGGAACCGGCAGCGTCTTTTGTCGTTTATCCCGAAAAAACAAGCAAATCAGTAAAATTCAGCGAGGATTACGACGCTCAGTCCGCCATCCTGATGTGCTGCGACAGTAACGAAGTTGTGGCATACAGAGACGAAAACAAGCGTGTATATCCGGCTTCACTTGTGAAGGTGATGACGCTGATAGTCGCCGTTGAGAATAATGACGACATTTCCAGAACCGTTACTGTAACAGACGATATGGTATTTCCCATGATCGAGCAGGAGGCTTCAAGAGCAGGTTTTGAACCTGGTGAGTCATTCGCACTGGAGGATGCACTCTACGGTATGATACTTGAATCCGGAGCCGACGCCGCACTTGCGGCTGCTGTAAGTACAGCAGGCTCGGAGAAAGCTTTCGTTGAGCTTATGAACGGCAAGGCTGAGGAACTCGGACTTAAAAACACTCATTTCACGAACGTAGTCGGTCTCCATCACGAGGAGAACTACACAACCGCCGCAGATATGGCAGTCATTCTGGAGTACGCTATCCGGAACGATACCTGCCGGAGGTTTCTTGAAAAATATGAGTATAATACAGCTCCGACACCGCAGCACCCTGAAGGGCTCAGATTTACCAGCACACTGTTCAGCAGAATGTACGGTGACGAAATGCCGGGCGTTAAGATACTCGGCGGAAAAACTGGCTATACTGATGAGGCGGGGAACTGCATAGAGACCTATGCGGAGATAAACGGGAAAACATATATCCTCGTGCTTTGCGGAGGAAAGACAAACTGGAGCAACATCTACGATACGCTGAGTGCATACAGCGTATATTGTGCCGGCGGAAAAAGATATGAACCGCCGGAAGCCTGACCATGCAAACAAGGGCATATTATGCCCATTAATAGATAAAGGAACAACAACAGAACAAAACAAAACGCATTTGCCAAAAAAAGAGATAGGTCTGTATAAAGATAAAAACGGATCAAAAGAGATAAAAGCGGTGAGAAGCCGCAGAAATGTGAGAACAAAATAACGGAGGATATTAACAATGGCTAAGAAACGCCTCAGACCGGGGAGAGTAGCCGCGGCGATGCTTGGAATCGTCGTGTTAGGTTTCGGCGCCGACAGCATTAGGCGCAATATGCTCGATCCTAACTCAAAACTGGTCGTAAGCGGTAATTTTAAATCAGGCTCGGCACAGTATGCCGAAGCGCCGACAGAGAACCAGCAGAAGCTCGGCAATATGCCCGAGACTACAACTGCCTTTATGGGAGTGCAGAATCTCGGCTATTCTGAGCTCAGTCTGCCTTCCTCGCGCCTTGCAGCAGGCAATCTCGCAATCGTTGACGAGAAGCACCCTGCCGGTGAGGTGAGCGTTTCGGGAATGGTTTCTCTTAACAGTGAAAAAAATCCCTGCTATTCGCTCGTTAATGATACGGTCGTGCTCAATAAGGACGCAGCTGAAGCCCTTAACCGCATGATGTCAGATTATAACGAAGCCACATCGCTTGCGGATTTCATTGTGTACGGAACTACCGGTACTTATACTGGCAGTGATTCGTTATGCCCGCGGTATTTCCCTGAATCAGCTATGGGAACTACTGTCGATCTTGCTCTTATGGCTTACGGTGCCGCGATCTCTTACGACGGATGTGACGCTGAGGGGTGGATCATACAGAATTGCGCCAGATATGGGTTTATCGTAAGATATCCTAAAAATAAAAAGGATATAACGTCTCAGGAATACTGCCCGTGGCATCTCCGCTATGTGGGTGATGTTCATGCTTCGATCATGACTGAGAAGGGATTCTGTCTGGAGGAATATATTGATTTTCTGAAGGATCATACTTATGACAATGCCTTTGCCTACAACTTAAACGGGGTTAATTATGAGATTTACAGTGCGGTGTCTCTCGGAGACTCCACACCAGTGAGAGTACCGGTTTCCGGAAACTATACTATTTCCGGAAATAATTCGGACAGGTACATAATAACTACTATTAAGAATTAATGGTTTAACGGTTAAACGTCGTATAACGAGGAGCAGCAAGCGCAGCTGCTCCTTTTCTTGTATACGGAAAGTCCCGGCGGCATATAATTCCATGAGGTGATAACATGGAAAAACGTATCCGTCCGCTTGCATTTGCCGCGCTTGTGCTTATGTGTTTTCTCCCCGTGATAGGCGCTGGAAAGCCAGCAAACCCGGAAGATGAGCCTTCTGCCTATGTACTTATCGAAGCCGCGACCGGTACTGTTCTCGAGCAGTACAACGCTGATACACAGCTCAGCTGCGGCTATCTTGCAAAGCTCATGTCCCTGCTTCTCATCGCAGAGGATGTCGAGGCGGGGAAGTATTCGCCTGATACTGAGCTTACTGCTTCCGAAAGCGTCCGCGGAACGAAAGGCTCAGTGGTGTGGCTTGAGCCGGGTGACCGTATGACAGTTGATGAACTGCTGAAAAGCGTTATTGTGGGCAATGCCAACGACGCGCTTACCGTCCTTGCAGAGGCGTCGGAAGGAAATACAGAGAGCTTCGTTATGCGTATGAATGCTGAAGTATTTGACCTCGGACTGCGCGATACAGCATTCTATTCGCCGTATGGCTTTGACGATGAAAGGGAACATACTACTGCGGCTGACCTTGCCGTAATATGTGCGGCGCTCTCAAAGCATGAGGTGCTTGCACCGTATTTTGCAATATGGCGTGATTTTGTCAAGTCCGGCACAGTTGAGGTCGTCAGTGAGAACTACCTTGCACACACCTATAAGCGACACTGCGGCTTCAAGGCGGCACATTCAGAGCGCTCGGGACACTGTATCGCTGAGTATGCACGTTCGGAGGACGGCGACTGTTATATCGCGGTAGTGCTTGGCGCTACCGATGGTGAAGCTGCGCGAAAAATGGCTAAAACCCTCTGCGAGAAGGGCTTCAGCGGCTATAACGTGACCATGACTATGTTCCCGGACGAGATGCTCCGCCCGGTCAGGGTAAGGCACGGCGTTGAAACTGCGGTGGAGCTGCGTATCCGTGAGCAGAGCAGTCTTGTGCTGCCGAATGATTCAAACGGGCTCAGGACCGTCGCTGTACTGCCAAAATACCTCGATGCACCGGTCACTGAGGGACAGCGTGTCGGTACTGCCGCCTTCTATAACGGAAAGGTGCTTGTTTACGAATCGGATATTATTGCCGCGGCTGACGTGGAAAGGCTGAGTTTCACATATGTTCTGACACATATGTTGTTAAAAATGATAGAATAATTACGTTAGGAATTGTTAGAAATAAACAAAAGTGCAATTAATGCTCTAAAGGTACTTGAAAAAATCTTAAAAATATAGTATCATAAAGATGGTAAATTATATTGTGCGGCTCGCCGTGCATATTGGAGGTAATTTTTCATGTCATTAAAACTCAACACCAAATACCTGAAGGACTATATCAATGCCGATGAACTTACCGGTATCAAGTCGCAGGTCGAGGCTGCCGCTGAGGCTCTGCATAACAAGAGCGGTCTCGGAAACGATTTCCTCGGTTGGGTAGAGCTTCCCACTAACTACGACAAGGACGAGTTCGCAAGGATCAAGGCTGCTGCTGAGAGGATCAAGAAGAATTCCGATATCCTCATCGTTATCGGCATCGGTGGTTCTTACCTCGGCGCAAGAGCTGCTATCGAGCTCCTCAAGTCGCCTCTCTACAATAATATCAAGAAGGATACTCCCGATATCTACTATGTCGGAAATTCTATAAATCCTGCTTACCTCAACGAAATCATCGCTCTCTGTGAGGGCAAGGACTTCTCCGTAAACGTTATCTCCAAGTCAGGTACAACTACCGAGCCTGCTCTTGCTTTCCGTATCTTCAAGAAGATGGTAGAGGACAAGTACGGCAAGGAAGGCGCTAAGGAGAGAATATTCGCTACTACTGACAAGGCAAGAGGCACTCTCAAGAACCTCTCTGATACTGAGGGCTATGAGACCTTCGTTATCCCGGACGACGTAGGCGGACGTTTCTCTGTACTTACAGCTGTTGGCCTTCTCCCGATCGCCGTAGCAGGCTGTGATATCGACGCTCTTATGAAGGGCGCTGCAAAGGCTCAGGTTGACCTCTGCGCTGAATTTGACAATAACGACTGCTACAAGTACGCTGCTCTCAGAAATATCCTTTACAGAAAAGGCAAGTCCGTTGAGATGCTTGTTTCCTATGACCCCAGCTTCGTTATGATGTCTGAGTGGTACAAGCAGCTCTTCGGCGAGAGCGAAGGCAAGGACAACAAGGGTATCTTCCCGTCAGCTGCCGTATTCTCCACCGATCTTCACTCTATGGGTCAGTATATCCAGGACGGCGCAAGGATCCTCTTTGAGACCGTTGTCGATATCAAGAAGCCCAAGACTGACCTCTTCCTTGAACCCGATGCTGAGAACCTTGACGGTCTCAACTTCCTCACGAACCAGAATATGTCTGTCGTAAACCGCAAGGCTTTCGAGGGTACAGTTCTCGCTCATACAGAGGGCGGCGTTCCCAATATCATCCTTGAGCTTGATGATACTACTGAGGAGAGCGTTGGATATATGATCTATTTCTTCGAGAAGGCTTGTGCTGTTTCCGGCTATGTTCTTGGCGTTAATCCGTTCAACCAGCCCGGTGTTGAGAGCTATAAGTCCAATATGTTCGCACTTCTCGGAAAGCCCGGCTATGAGGGCGCAAAGGCTGCTCTGGAGGCTAAGCTCGGTTAATCCCGGCTTGCGATAAATCACTGAAAAATATGCACACTGCCGCAAGGCAATGGAAGGAGTAAATTTATGATAAGACTTATCACAGGTAAAAAGGGTACTGGCAAGACCAAGATACTCATCGACCAGATCAACGAAACAGTAAAGTCCACAAACGGCAACCTCGTTTGCATCGAGAAGGGCGACAATATCAGACGCTCTATCAGCTTCAGAGTAAGATGGTGCGATGTAGAGAAGTTCGCAATCGAGGGCTTTGACGCATTCTACGGTTTCGTTGCAGGTATGCTCGCAGGCAACTACGACATCAAGGACGTTTTCGTTGACGGTATCCTCAGGATATGCGGCAGAGATTACGATGCACTCGGCGCTCTCTTTGAGAAGCTGGACAAGCTCACAGGTGATGAGGCTACGATCGTATTCACAGTCTCCGCTGACGAGTCTGAGCTTCCCGCAAGCGTTAAGCAGTTCATAAAGTAAAAAAAATCAGGCTTTTTTACGCCGGACTATTGACATATAGTGTCAATTGGTGTATAATATTATTTATGGTGCTCTGAAGGATAAAGATATGAAGATCGACCTGAAACAACTTTTCGATATAACCGGTGAGTCTATGGACCTCACCTGCGTCATTCCCGCAGACGAGCTTACGGATATCCGCGGATATACATTCGCCTCTCCTGTTGAGCTTAAGGGCAGGATATGCAACAGAGCTGGAGTGGTCTATCTGGACTATTCCGCTGATGTTACGCTGCTCAATACCTGCGACAGATGTCTGAAGGAATTCGAGAAGGAGTATCACTATGATTTCAGTCATATCGTAGTGCCTTCCGTCAGCCGTGATAACGATGAATATATCGTCGCAGAGGGCGAGAGCATTGATATGAACGATATTGCTGTTACGGATATTCTCCTCCAGCTGCCGTCTAAGATACTGTGCAAAGAGGACTGCAAAGGTCTGTGCATGGTCTGCGGCTGTGATCTGAATGTATCCGAATGCAATTGTCTGAAATAATTGAGCTGTGAAGCTCGTTGTAAGGAGGTGCCACAATGGCTGTACCGAAGAGAAAAACTTCCAAGGCAAGACGTGATAAGAGACGTAGCGCTGTATGGAAGCTCGAAGCACCTGCAATGTCCAAGTGTGACAATTGCGGCGCATATAAGGCTCCGCACAAGGTCTGCAAGAACTGCGGATTCTATAAGGGCGTTGAGGTCCTTAAGATCGACGCTGAATAATCGTCTGAACACGATCTGTGAGAAGGAGAGGAGGAGTGATCCTTCTCTCCTTTTTGTAATATCAAAGGAGGGAGCGGCTGGAGAGCTATGGTACTTATAAAAAGCATTATACCGGGTTCTCCGGCAGATAAGGCAGGCATTGCTGCCGGTGACCTCCTTTGCAGTATCAACGGGCATGGTATCAGGGACGTCCTTGATTATATGTATTACGCGGCTGAGACTTCTGTTGATGTTGATGTTGAACGGGAAGGCACCAAGCTGGACTTTCACATTGAGAAGGACGAGTATGACGACCTCGGGCTGGAATTTGACACTTTCCTCATGGACAAGAAGCAGTCGTGCAGCAATAAATGCGTCTTCTGCTTCATAGACCAGATGCCACCGGGGATGCGTGAGACCCTCTACTTCAAGGACGATGATGCGAGACTTTCATTTCTTCAGGGAAATTACGTCACGCTGACCAACATGAGCCAGTCGGACGTGGACCGTATCATCGAGATGAAGCTGAATATCAACGTTTCGGTCCATACGACCAATCCCGAGCTCCGCGTGAAGATGATGAAGAACCGTTTCGCGGGCGAGAAGCTGAAATACATATATCAGCTGGCAGAGAACGGCATCAAGCTCAACTGCCAGATTGTATGCTGTCCCGGACTGAACGACGGTGACGAGCTCCGGAGGTCCCTGCGTGACCTAGGCTCGCTAATGCCGAATATCACGAGTATGGCAGTAGTACCGGTCGGTCTGACCAAGTTCCGCGAGGGACTGTACCCGCTCACGACCTTCACAAAGGAGGGTGCTGCGGAGACTATCGACATAATAGAGGGCTTCCAGCGTGAATTTCTTGAAAAATACGGCACGAGGACGGTTTTTGCCTCGGACGAGTTCTACCTTATTGCCGGAAGGGAGTTTCCGCCGGGCGAGGCTTATGAGGATTATCCCCAGTACGAAAACGGCGTGGGTATGCTCCGCTCGCTGATAGACGAGTTCATGCAGGCACTCGATATGGCTGAGTGGGAGGGCGGAAAGCGTACCGTTTCCATCGCCACCGGTTATTCCGCGTTCAGTACGGCAAGCCGTCTCGCGGTGGCTGCCGAGCAGAAATTTCCGGAGCTGAAATGCCATGTATACCGCATAAGGAACGATTTCTTCGGGGAAACTATAACCGTTTCCGGACTTATCACCGCTCAGGACCTTATCGCGCAGCTCCGCGGAAAGGAGCTCGGTGACGAGCTGCTGATATCCTCGAATATGCTCATGAGGGACAGCGATATTTTCCTCGATGACCTGAGAGTGCCGGACGTTGAAGCTGCGCTCGGCATAAAGATAAGGACCTCGAACCGCGACGGCTTTGAGTTCCTCGATGCGATAATGGGAATTGAATACTGATACCGTCTTTCGACGGGTATAACATACAGAAAGGAGTGCATGAAATGTCAATACCGATAGTTGCTGTGATAGGACGTCCGAATGTAGGAAAGTCCACGCTTTTCAACAAGCTTATCGGACAGCGTCTGTCTATCGTTGAAGATACTCCCGGTGTAACGCGCGACCGTATCTACTCAAAGTGCGAATGGCGCGGCAAGGAGTTCATGGTCGTTGATACCGGAGGTATCGAGCCGGACAGCAATGACGTTATTCTTGCACAGATGAGAAGGCAGTCCGAGCTTGCCATTGAGAAGGCGGACGTAATAGTGTTCGTGACGGATATACGCTGCGGCGTTACGGCGGACGATTATACAGTTGCACAGATGCTTCTTAAAAGTGGAAAGCCCGTGGTGCTTGCCGTGAATAAATGCGATACCCTCGGAGAGCCTCCCATGGAGCTCTATGAGTTCTACAACCTCGGGCTCGGCGACCCGTTCCCGATATCCTCGGTCCACGGTCACGGCACAGGCGATATGCTCGACAAGATATACGAATACCTTCCCGAAAACGATACAGAGGAGTATTCTGACGATTATATCAAGGTCGCAGTAATCGGCAAGCCTAATGCAGGAAAGTCCTCACTCATAAACAAGATAGCAGGCGAGGAGAGGGTAATAGTATCCGATATCGCAGGAACTACCCGTGATTCAACGGATACAGTCGTTGAGAATGAATACGGAAGATTTGTTTTCATCGACACGGCAGGAATACGCAAGAAGTCCAAGATAACCGAAAAGATAGAGCATTACAGCGTTCTCCGCGCTTATATGGCAGTTGACCGTGCGGACGTATGCGTCATAATGCTCGACGCTGCGGAAGGCTTCACCGAGCAGGACTCAAAGGTCGCAGGCTATGCACACGAGCAGGGAAAAGCCTGTGTTGTTGCCGTGAACAAGTGGGACCTTGTAGAGAAGAACGACAAGACCATGCAGGAATACCGCACCAAGCTCGAAAACGATTTCAGCTTCATGTCGTATGTCCCGTTCGTTTTTATTTCCGCAAAGACCGGTCAGCGCATAGACAAGCTCTATGAGCTGATAAAGTATACCTACGGTCAGAACAGTATCAGGATATCGACAGGTATGCTCAACGATGTTCTTGCATATGCTACAACGAGGGTGCAGCCGCCGTCCGACAAGGGCAGAAGGCTGAAGATATACTACATGACCCAGCCTTCGACAAAGCCGCCGACGTTCGTGACGTTCGTCAACCGTGCGGACCTGTTCCATTTTTCATACAGAAGGTATATTGAAAACCAGATACGCTCGACATTCGGGCTGGAGGGTACTCCTGTACGCTTCATAGTCCGTGAGAGGGGAGGAAATGATAACTGATGAAGATATTTGCAATACTGTTGGCAGCTGCGTTCGGATATTTCCTCGGAAGCTGCAATTTCTCGATAATAGTTGTCAAGCTCATGAAGGGCAGGGACATCAGGACTATGGGCAGCCATAACGCCGGTCTCACCAATACTCTCCGCTGTGCCGGAAAGACCTGCGCTCTGCTCACTCTCGTAGGCGACCTGCTCAAGGGAGTTGTCGCGGTATGGCTCTCGCGTGTATTCTGCGGCTGGCTCGATGCTGGGCTCGCTCCCGGTAACGATACGCACTACATAGGCTATATCGCCGGACTTTTCGCCGTTCTGGGACATATCTTCCCTGTATACTACAACTTCAAGGGCGGAAAGGGCGTTCTCGTCGGTGTATCGACCTTTATTATAGTCGATTTCAAGGTATTCATCGCACTCATGGCTATATTTATAGTTATACTTGCGATAACCAAGTACGTTTCGCTCGCATCTATCATCGCAACAAGCTACTGTCCGCTCGCCACACTGCTTATGTCATGGATCGCGGACGGGAATACGTTCGGAAGGAGCTTCCTGTATCTGCTGCTGTCGATACCGATGTCAGCGGTGATAGTTTGGATGCACCGCTCGAATATCGAAAGGCTCCTGAACGGTACCGAGAACAAGTTCTCGCTCACTACAAGAGGATTATTAGACAAGGAAAGGTGATAGATCATGGCAAAGATAACGATACTCGGCTCCGGCGGCTTCGGTCTGAGTCTTGCGATAATGGCTGAACACTGCGGAAAGCACAGTGTGACAGTCTGGTCAAAGTTCCAGTCGGAGATAGACGATATCAGGAAGCACGGCGAGCACGTCCAGAAGCTACCGGGCGTACCGGTCTCCGAGAGCATAGCCCTCACGAGCGACATCTCCTGCGTAAAGGGCTGTGATATGCTCATATTCGGCATACCTTCGTCATTCGTACGCGATGTTGCAAAGCTTGCCGCACCGTATGTTGACAGCCATATGGTCGTTGTTAATACCGGAAAGGGTCTCGAGGAGGGAACGCTCAAAACCCTCAGCCAGGTCATCGGCGAGGAGATCAATACCGACAAGCTCGTTGTTCTGTCCGGTCCCTCACACGCCGAGGAGGTCGCACGCTGCATACCCACTACGGTCGTTGCTGCTTCTGATAATATGGAAGCAGCGGAGTATGTACAGGGACAGCTTGCAAACAGTTTTCTCAGGATATACCTCAACAGCGACGTAAAGGGCTGCGAGCTCGGCGGCGCACTGAAGAACATCATCGCACTGAGCGCCGGCATCTGTGACGGTCTCGGCTACGGCGACAACACAAAGGCTGCCCTCATGACAAGGGGCATACACGAGATAGCGCGTCTCGGAGTTGCATTCGGGGCTAATGTAAATACATTCAGCGGTCTGACAGGTATCGGTGACCTTATCGTTACCTGTACGAGTATGCACAGCCGCAACCGCCGTGCAGGAATACTTATCGGACAGGGCGTGTCACCGCAGGAGGCTGTTGAGAGAGTAGGAACAGTCGAGGGATATTTCTGCTGCAAGGCAGCATATGATCTTTCAAGGCGGCTTGGCGTTGAGATGCCGATAACAGAGCAGCTCAACGAAGTGCTTTTCAACGGCGGCGATGTCAGAGAGGCTCTTAATGCACTTATGAGCCGTCCGCAGTCGTGCGAGGAGATATGACGTTCCGGCTGCCCGAATAATCGATTTGCGAGGTGTAACATGATAACGATAAGAGAATACAGAGGTCATATCCGTAACTGGAAAAACCTCTGTTCCGAGCTTGGAGTAGACAGCAGCCTTACCCGTGACGAAAGGGAAAGGGCGATAATAACAAACGGTTATACTGCGTGGGGAAGCGGCATCGCTGACCATATTTACGGTATGTTCGCGTTTGCGCTGTATGACGATGAGAAGGACGAACTCTTCTGCATACGCGACCAGTTCGGCACAAAGCCCTTCTACTACTATCAGACCGCAGACGGAAAGCTTCTGTGCAGTCTCTCCATAAGGGCGATAATGGAGCAGCCCGGCTTCGTGAAGGAACTCAACACGGATATGCTCCAGATATATATGTCGCTGACCTATGTTGCCGGCGAGGACACCTTCTTCAGGGGACTGAAAAAGCTCATGCCCGGCCACTGGCTCGTTTTCAGCAAGGGCAGGCTTGAGATACACCGCTACTGGACGCCGACATTTGCTCCCGACGAGAGCAAGTCCCTCGGTGAATGGGCTGATGAGATACATTCAACGCTCACACATATCATGACCGAGGTCAAGGAGGGCGGCGAGGTCGCGGAGTCCTTCCTTTCCGGCGGAGTTGACTCCTCCTATGTGCTTGCAATGAGCGACGCAAAGAGAGCTGATTCCTGCGGATACGACGAGGAGAGATTTGACGAATCGAGAGTTGCAGCGGTGACAGCCGGTCTGCTCGGAGTTGAGCATTCCGTCGCAAAGATAAGCCCGGAGGATTTCTTCGGCATCGTGCCTTACGTCATGTACAACATGGAGCAGCCTCTCGGCGACGCTTCCGCGATAGTTTTCACGCTCGGCTGCAACGCTACTGCACAGCATACAAAGCTCTGCTATTCCGGCGAGGGCGCGGACGAATTCTTCGGCGGATACAATATGTACCGCAACGCTGAGCGCTACGGCGAAAACCTCAAGAACTTCTATGTCGGCAATACCAACATAATGAAGGAGGACGAGAAGCAGCGCATTCTCCGTCACTACGACCCGGAGGTGCTGCCCATAAACCTTGTGAAGCACATCTACGACGAGACCGAGGGACTTGATCCGCTCACGAAGATGTCTGACGTTGACATACAGATATGGCTCGAGGGCGATATCTACCTCAATGTTGACAAGATGAGCACAGCGGCAGGTCTGGAGATAAGAATGCCGCTCACTGACAGACGTATTTTCGATATCGCTTCAAGAATGCCCTCGCGCTTCAAGGTAAACGAGGAGCAGAATAAGGTCGCATTCAGAACGGCGGCTGCAAAGGTGCTCCCGGAGGAGATAGCATTCCGCAAGAAGCTCGGATTTATCGTGCCGGTGCGTATTTGGCTCGCAGACGAGAGATACAATGCCGATGTCAGGGAGAAGTTCGCAAGTGATTATGCGGCGGAATTCTTTGACCCTGCCGAGATTAAGGCAATATACGACGAATATGTCGGCGGAAATTCCGACAACTGGCGCAAGGTATGGACGATATACACGTTCCTTGTGTGGTATGAGGAATACTTCATCAAGAGGTGAACACACTGCACCTGATACTAAGGTATCTGGTGCATTTTTGTTAAATAAGAAAAATATGTAAAAGCCCTTGACAAGTTCTTCTCGGTGTGATATTATCATATTAAGAAAAACAAAGGAGGCGGTCAGATGGACAGTGAAAAGGAATTCCTTGAGAACTACCGGCTCGAGGATTATGAGCGGCCCTCAGTAACCGCTGATGTCGCGGCATTCATGATAGGCTCGGATGACAGAACGAGCTACCGGCATGACCCTCAGAACAAGCTGCTGATACTGCTTATAAAGCGCGGCGGACACCCGTTTAAGGATATGTGGGCTCTGCCGGGAGGCTTCCTGCAAAAGGGCGAGACTATTGAACAGTGTGCGCTCAGGGAGATAGAGGAAGAGACCGGTGTTGCTCCGTCAGCGATAATGCCTGTGGGAGTGTTCAGCGCTCCGGACCGTGACCCTCGCGGCTGGATAATCTCTAACGCTTATGTTTCGGTGATAAGTGAGGAAGCGGTCAGTCAGATCGGTATGGACGATGCGTCCGATGCACAGTGGTTCAGCGTGAGCTTCGACCGCAGCGAAAACGGAGAGCATCACCTGCGGCTGACCTATGAGGATACCGTGCTCGAAGCAGTTCTCGCGGAGGAAAAGGTCAGCTTCGGACGGAGCACATTCCGTATCGCAGACAGTGGAAACATAGCCTTTGACCACGCGGCAATAATTGCATCTGCACTCTCGGCACTGAGGGACGAGGCAAGGGATTTCGAGGCGATATTCGATTTTCTGCCGGAGAAATTCACCCTCACGGCATTCCAGAAGGTGCAGGAAACCATAATGAACGTATCAGTTCTCCCGGGAAATTTCCGGCGCATGATAAGCGGCTATGTCGAGGAGACTGATGAATACGTCCGCGGAGACGGTCACCGTCCGGCGAGACTTTACAGAAGAAAGCAATAAGGAGGAAGTGTTATGAAAAAATTTCTGGTAGTGGTTGATATGCAGAAGGACTTTGTTGACGGCGCTCTCGGCAGCAAGGAAGCTGTTGCGATCGTACCTGCCGCAGTTAAGAAGATAAAGGAGTTCAGAGGAGATATCCTCGTGACATTTGATACTCACTTCGATAACTATATGGAGACAGCCGAGGGCAGAAAGCTTCCCGTTCCGCACTGCATAAGAGACACTGACGGCTGGCAGCTCAACAAGGATATCGCTGCCGCCCTCGAAGACAAGGACTATATTCCCGTAGAGAAGCTGACCTTCGGCTCTGTTGATCTTCCGGAGCTCATAAGGGCAGCCTTTGACGGTGATGCCGTGAGCATAGAGCTCATTGGTCTGTGTACTGATATCTGCGTGGTAAGCAACGCGCTGATACTCAAGGCAAATTTCCCGGAAGCGCAGATAGCAGTCGATGCGAAGTGCTGTGCAGGCGTTACTCCAGAAAAGCACGAGGCTGCTCTCGAAACAATGAGAAGCTGCCAGATAGATATAATATAAGGATACGGAGGAATTGAAATGAAACTTGAACCTATCGTTGTATCGCTGCTCGATACGGACCTTTACAAATTCAATATGGATCAGGTCATCTTCCATAAGCATACCGACCTCTGCGGACAGTATTTCTTCAAGTGCCGAAACAAGGACGTAGTATTCACGCCGGAAATGGCACAGGAGATAAACGACCAGATCGACTATCTCTGCACTCTCAGATTCAGGAAGGAAGAGCTCGACTATCTCCGCTCCATACGCTTCATCAAGAACGACTATGTGGAATTTCTCCGCCTTTGGAGGCCTATCCGCGATTATGTGAACGTTGAGCTTACTGCTGAGGGGGAGCTGAAAATAGTAGTTGACGGA
Organism: Ruminococcus sp.; assembly: GCA_017525915.1. Lineage (GTDB taxonomy): Bacteria > Bacillota > Clostridia > Oscillospirales > Ruminococcaceae > Ruminococcus. The sequence goes on along the minus strand of JAFXSC010000002.1, from coordinate 81,548 downwards.
CCGCTGTTCTCGGCAATGCAGTTTGAGATATATCTGCTCGAGATCGTCAACGAGGTCTACTTCCGCATGAAGTATGACTACGAAAAGCTCCGCAAGTCCGCCGAGGAACGCCTTGACGCAAAGATAAAGGCTCTGAACGACGGAACATATACCTTCAGGTTTGCGGAATTCGGCTGCCGCAGAAGGCTCTCGCGCGAGTGGGAGGACGTTGTTGTAAGACGTCTCTGCACAGAGACTGACAAGTGCGTGGGAACGTCCAACGTTTATCTTGCCATGAAGTACAACGTTACACCGATAGGCACATACGCGCATGAGTTCGTGCAGATGTATCAGGGAATAGATTCCATTCCGCTTGCCTACACCAACCACTACGCTATGCAGGACTGGTATGACGAATATCAGGGCGATAACGGTACCGCTCTAACTGATACGGTCACAACCGACCTTTTCCTCCTCGATTTCAACCGCTCCATGGTCAATAACTACACAGGTGTCCGCCACGACAGCGGCGACCCGTATACATGGGGAGAGAAGATAATCGAGCACTACAAGAAGTACGGCGTTGACCCAAAGACTAAGCTCCTTCTTTTCAGCGACAGCCTTGATTTCGACCGTGCCCAGAAGCTTTACGATTATTTCTGCAATAAGACAAAGGTATCCTTCGGCATAGGAACGTTCTGCTCTAATGATACGGAAGAACAGGCACTCAACATCGTTATCAAGCTCCAGTATGTCAACGGCAGACCTGTTGCGAAGATATCCGACGATGCAGGCAAGGCGATGTGCCGCGACGAGGATTATCTTGAATATCTCAAACGCTCCGTTGATTTCAGGATCAGGAGAGAGCGTGATAAGGCATAACAGCAGCAAAACGCCCGTCATAAAAATGACGGGCGTTTCTTTGTCAAGAGTAAGGTAAAGAAAAGCGCCCCCGTGGAAGGGGACGCAGGTTCTGTGCTGGTGCCGCTGACCGGGGTCGAACCGGTACGGATTTTACTCCGAGGGATTTTAAGTCCCTTGTGTCTGCCTATTCCACCACAGCGGCGCTCACTTAATTATTATACCACGGCTTTGGGACGTTGTCAAGTCGGGAAGCGTTAAAAAACTGAAAAATCCTCAGAAAATTTCCAAAACCATTGACAAACAGCGGATATTGGGGTATAATTAAGTGTGGCGCTGATGGGACTGACTGTCCGGCGCACCTTTCAGAGAGAGAGCGGCTGGTGCGAGCTCTCAGGTGCAGGGCGGGTGCTAACCCGGAGCTTCCGCAGAAATGCGGCGTTTTCCGCGTTAAGGAGCAAGAGGAAAGGGCAGTACGTCCTTTTGAATTTGGGTGGTACCACGAGAGCCTTCGTCCCATTTGGCGAGAGGGCTTTTTTGTTTTCATCCGAAAATATGCGCCGTTAGCTCAGTGTCAGAGCACCGATGCCGCAATTCCGCCTTGTATAAGGCGGTAACAGCAATTGGGGTTTTACGTCGGAGGCGCAGGTTCAATTCCTGCACGGCGCACAATTCTTTAAATCAGTGAGCGTAAGCGAACTCATCAATTACGCATTACGAATTATTTCAAAGGAGATCATATTTATGCAGTGGACAGGTCTTAATGACTTACGCGAAAAGTATCTTTCGTTCTTCGAGAGCAAGAACCATACCCGTATGGCAAGCGCTTCACTTGTGCCTAACGGCGACAAGAGCCTGCTTCTCATCAATTCCGGTATGGCCCCCCTCAAGAAGTTCTTCCTCGGACAGGCAACTCCTCCCAACAAGAGAGTGACTACCTGCCAGAAGTGTATCCGTACTCCCGATATCGAGAGCGTCGGAAAGACTGCCCGTCACGGCACATACTTCGAGATGCTCGGCAACTTCTCGTTTGGCGATTACTTCAAGAACGAGGCTATCGAGTGGGCATGGGAATTCCTTACAAAAACTCTGGAGATACCGGCTGAGAAGCTTTGGATCACCATTTTCGAGAGCGATGACGAGGCTGAGCAGATCTGGGAGAACAAGATCGGCATTCCGCACGACAGGATAATCCGTCTCGGCAAGAAGGACAACTTCTGGGAGCACGGCTCAGGTCCATGCGGTCCCTGCTCTGAGATACACTTCGACCGCGGAGAGGCTTACGGACCGTTTGAGAGCTTCGAGCAGGCAAGCGACTGCGACCGTGTGATCGAGATATGGAACCTCGTATTCAGCCAGTTCGACAGCGACGGCGAGGGTCACTACGCTGAAATGAAGAACAAGAACATCGACACAGGTATGGGTCTGGAGAGACTTGCCTGCGTAATGCAGGGCGTGGACAATATCTTTGAGGTAGATACAGTCCAGAATATCATGAAGCACATCTCGTCCATTGCAGGCGTTGAGTACAAGAAGGACGCAAAGACGGACGTTTCCCTCCGTGTTATCACTGACCACATCAGAAGCACAACGCTCATGGTCGGCGACGGTATCCTTCCTTCCAACGAGGGCAGGGGATATGTTCTCCGCCGTCTCCTCAGAAGGGCTGCACGTCACGGCAGACTCTTAGGCATCACACGTCCGTTCCTCTGTGAGGTATGCGACACAGTTATAAACGAGAACAAGGGCGCTTACCCGGAACTTGACGAGAAGCGCGACTACATAAAGAAGATAATCAGCGTCGAGGAGGAGGCTTTTGCCAAGACTATCGACAAGGGTACCGAAATGCTCAACGGCTACACCGATGCGCTTAAAGCTGAGGGCAAGACTGTTCTCTCCGGCGATGACGCATTCAGGCTTTCCGACACCTACGGCTTCCCGATAGACCTCACTGAGGAGATTTGCGAGGAGAAGGGCTTCACTGTTGACCGTGACCGTTTCACTGAGCTTGCAAAGGAGCAGCGTGCAAGAGCAAAGGCTGACCATGCAGCAAAGGCTGGTTCATCATGGGCTGACAACAGCATCAAGGTCAACGCTCCCAAGACCGTATTCACCGGCTATACCTCAATGAACGAGGAAGGCGTCAGCGTGCTTGCTATCTACAAGGACGGCGCTGAGATACAGACTGCTGTTGAGGGTGACGACGTTGTTATCGTACTGGACAAGACTCCGTTCTACGCTGAGAGCGGCGGGCAGGTCGGAGATACAGGTACTATCTTCACAGGTTCGAGCGTTGCCGCTGTTGAGGACACTATCAAGTCCGAGGGACACTTCCTCCACATCGCTTCTATTACTGAGGGCGACCTTTCAAAGGGCGATAAGGTGACTGCAATGGTTGACAGCGTAAGAAGAAACTCCATTATGCGTAACCATACATCAGCACATCTTCTCCAGAATGCGCTCCGCAAGGTGCTCGGTGACCACGTTCATCAGGCTGGTCAGCTCGTAAATGAGAAGGCCTGCCGTTTCGACTTCAACCACTTCTCCGCCATGACCGAGGAGGAGCTTGCTGACGTTGAGATGATAGTGAATGCTTCCATTATGGCAGCTATCCCTGTAACTATGGAGGAAATGCCTATCGAGGAAGCCAAGAAGCTCGGCGCAATGGCACTTTTCGGCGAGAAGTACGGCGATACCGTAAGAGTAGTAACTGCCGGCGATTCTATTGAGTTCTGCGGCGGTACACACGTTTCCAATGCGGCACAGATCGGACTTTTCAAGATAGTTTCCGAGAGCTCCGTAGCTGCCGGCGTAAGACGTATCGAGGCTGTAACAGGTACAGGTGTGCTTGAACTTCTCAACGGCTACAAGGACACGATAAACAAGGCTGCAAAGGCTATCAAGCTTGCAAACGTTACAGAGCTTCCCGAGAAGTGTGCTGCAATGGCTGCCGAGATCAAGGAGAAGGACAAGAAGCTTGAAAGTCTTACACAGCAGATGGCTAATGCCAAGACTGCTGCTCTATTTGACAACGCTAAGGAAGTTTCCGGCGTGAAGCTCGTTTCTGCACGCATGGACGGCTCAACTCCCGATGCTCTCAGAAAGCTCGGCGACAGCGTAAAGGACAGGAATGAGGCTATAATCGCTCTCTTTGCTGCTGTAAACGGCGACAAGGGCACATTCTACTGCGTATGTACGAAGGAAGCTGTTGCGAAGGGTGCAAATGCAGGTACTATCGTCCGCGAGATAGCTGCTGTAACAGGCGGAAAGGGCGGCGGAAAGCCCGACGGAGCTATGGCAGGTGCAGGCGATACCTCAAAGACAGACGAAGCACTTGCAAAGTTCGAGAGCGTAGTTTCCGGACTTATCAAGTGATATAATAATAAGCCATTAGCCATTAGCTTGCGGTATCGCCTGCGACGATGTATCTTAAAAACGTGTGAGCGCAGCGAACACATTCAGCTAATGGCTAATGGCTGACGGCTAATATAACGTAAAGGAGAATTACTATGGACTGCTTATTCTGCAAGATTATTAACGGAGATATCCCCAGCACAAAGGTCTATGAAGACGAGTATGTTTTCGCTTTCAGGGATATCGCTCCTATCGCTCCCTTCCACTGCCTTATCGTACCCAAGGTTCACATCAGCGGCGCTGACCAGATAACAGGCGAAAATTCCGCAGTTATCGGCAAGGTTTTCGAGGCTGCCGCTAAGATAGCAAAGCAGGAGGGCATCGAGAGCTTCCGCATCATCAACAACTGCGGCGACGACGCAGGTCAGACCGTGAAGCATATCCACTTCCATATGCTTGCAGGCGTGAAAATGGGCTGGGGACCCGAGTCCCTCGGCAAGACCGAATGAGGTGTAAGCTATGGCTGAGACCTACAAAATGACCATTGCAGGGCTGGAGAGAGAGCTTCTCCGCTGCCCGATAAACGATAAACTCGATATCGCGGCTTTCATCATGTTCTCTGACGTTGAGCTGACCGTAGCCTGTGCAGAGGAGCTGCTGAAAAAGTGCAGCGACTTCGATGTTATCCTCACGGCTGAGTCCAAGGGCATACCGCTTGCCTACGAAATGGCACGTCAGTCCGGAAAGCCCTATGTAGTTGCAAGAAAGTCCGTAAAGCTCTATATGTCTGACCCTATCGAGGTAAAGGTAAAGTCCATAACGACGGCAAACGAGCAGAAGCTCTGCCTTTCCGGCGACAAAGCAGAAATGCTCCGCGGCAGGAAGGTCCTCCTCGTTGACGATGTTATCAGCACAGGCGAGTCGCTTACTGCGCTCGAAAAGCTGACCGCTGCTGCCGGAGGCATTATCTCCTGCAAGGCAGCCGTTCTCGCAGAGGGAGATGCTGCTGACAGGACCGACATTGTGTTCCTTGAAAAGCTACCGCTTTTCTTCAAGTAAGGTAATAATATGAAGCGAAAAATGATTTTAGCTGCGGCAGTATATTTGGCGGGGTTGTTTTTCGCTTCACTTTTTAGCGGAACTTATCTCGCTGCGGCAATACTGACTGCTGCGGTCGTTTTTCTTATTTCGGCAAGGCGGCTGAATGCAGACCGAGCCGACTATATCATAGCTGCCGCTGTGTTTGTGTTCGCATTCGGCTATCATGCCGCTTATACCGCGCTCATGTATACGCCGGCTGTCCGGTATGACGGCACGGCTGGAAGCTGTTCCGGAACTGTTACAGGCATAAGGGAGTACACCGGGAACAGAGCTGAGTATACGCTCAAAGGCAGTATAAACGGCGATGCAAAGGCAAAATTCCTTCTCCGCACCGATGTGCTCGATGTCAGGTACGGTGACAGGGTAAGTGTCGGTTACTGCACATTTTCCAAGCCTGAGGACAGCTACCTCTACAAGACCGGCAGCCGTCTGAAGTCGGAGGGAGTTTACCTTGTTATCGACCGTGCAGAGGATATTTCTGTCACTTACAGGGGAGCTTCGCGCTTGAAAAACTACATTGTTGCCTACCGTGAGGATATATGCTCCGGACTGGAGAGAGAAATGGGCTTCGATGCAGGCAGCTTTCTTGCAGGAATGCTATTCGGAAAGGCTTCCGGAACTGTTGACGGCGATACTCGGACCGTACTTTCACGCTGCGGAATAGCGCATATTCTTGCGGTCTCCGGACTTCATGCCGCGATAGGAGCAGCCGCACTCATGTGGCTGCTGAAAGTCCTCGGGGTGAACCGCTTCGTTTCGTTCGGACTGCTCAACGTATTTCTTCTTCTGCTGCTGACAGCGGCAGATTCACCGGTATCTGCGGTGAGAGCAGCGATAATGGCTGATATGCTCTGTCTGGGAAGGCTTTTCCGGCGGCAGGCAGATGTGCTGACCTCGCTGTCCACAGCCGTCATCATCATATGCACAGCAAATCCGTATGCGGTATACAGCGCCGGATTTCTTATGTCCGCCGCCGGAACGTTCGGCATAGGCGTATTCGGACAGTATATGACGAAAAACATACCGGAGAAAGGCTTTCTGCCGCTTGCTGCAAAGTCTTTCTTTGCCGTACTGTGTGCCCAGCTCTGTATACTTCCGCTGAACCTGAAATACTACGGCGGTATGCCTGCGATAGCTCCTCTTGCAAATCTTCTGCTTCTGCCGCTGTGTACAGTTCTTCTCGTGACCGGCTATATCTTCGTGTTCACAGGCGGAAAGCTGACCTTTCTGCTGATACCTGCAAAGTATGTTGCGGAGGGAGTGCTTGCGATCTCCCGGACTGCTGCCGGACTTGACCGGCTCTACTTCCATGCCGGCGGAAAGGCGGCGGTGCTTACAGCTTTCATCGCGGCAGGAGTCGTGGTGCTGGTGTACATATTTTTCCGGAGCAGAAAAGTTACAGCTTATGCGGCTGCTGCTGCCTGCTGTGCTGTCATGGCTGCATCTGCGATAAGCGGAGCTGTGCGCCGTGAGCAGTTCAATTTAGCCGTACTCGGCAGCGGCGGCAATACCGCTGTGGTCCTGAGCTATCACGGCAGATCGGACGTGTTTGACCTAAGCGGAAGCTATAAATGTCCGGACCATGTAAGCAGATATCTTGCCGACAACGGTCAGACGTCATTAAGGGCAGTGTTCCTGACCAGAAACGCTCCCTCGCAGTATGCCGCATATGAAGGAGCACTTGACTATATCTCTGTTGACAGCTGGAATTCTGCCGGCGATGTCTATGTAAACGGCAGCACCGTCAGCGATTGGGGCGAAAACGGCTTCTGTTATGACTGTGGAGACTATTCCGTCAGATATGACAGCGGTGTCCTCACTGTCGAATACGGAGACAGCAGGGCGGTTTTCATTCCGTCAGGCAGGGAATATGAAGGTGAAGGCGGACTGCTGCTGTACTACGGAAGAAAAAGTACCGCAGATGCCGAAGGTGAGGGTATTCGCATAGGAACGGATTTTGCAAACGATTTCGAGATAACGCTCGGAAAGGGCGGAAGTCACAGGATAAGGAGGCTGTAATGCCGTATATGAATGCAAAGGCTGCCGCTGCTGAGCTGAAAAAGAGCGGACCAGCCAACCTATACTATATCTACGGTCAGAACGTCACGGACGTCGAAAAGCTCACGAAGCTGATAGTCCGTGCAGCCGCAGGAGAGAACGAAGAATTTGCGCTCACAAAGCTGAACGGCAGGGAACTGTCATTCACGGAGCTCTCCGATACCATACAGATGATGCCGATGATGTCGGACTATAACTGTATACTGGTGAACGATTACAACTGTGAAAGACCGCGTGACGATATGCGCGGATACACTGCCGAGGACCTCAACAAGAAGCTCCTTGAGGCGATAAAGGATATACCTCCTATGACCGTAGTGATATTCAACGTCACCGGTTTCGAGATAAAGACCAAGTACGACAAAAAGTCCGGCAGTCAGGTGATTAACGACAAGAACAAGAAGCTTGCCGACTTTGCCGCAAAGAACGGTATCACAGTTGAATGTCCGGTCAAGACACCGGAGGCTGCCGCTAAGGATATAGCTGCCGCTGTGTCCGCAAGAGGGAGCGCGATATCGCTCGAAAATGCAAGGCTCATCAACGAGCTCTGCCTTTCCGACCCGCTTGCCATAAAGAATGAGGTGGACAAGCTCTGCGCCTATTCAGGCAGCAGGGAGATAGACCGCGAGACCATACTCAGCATGGTGCACCACCAGAGCAATCCCAATGTTTTCAGGCTTGCCAATGCTGTTGCGGCATCAAGAAGGGCGGAGGCTTTCGAGGCACTCGGTGAGTTGATGTCCGACAAAGATAACCGTGGAACTGTTCTTTTCAATATCACAGCATCATTCATTGATATGTACCGCGCGGCTTGTGCGAAAAAAACGATGCGTACCCAGGAAGATATGACTGCGGATTTCGGCTATAAATGGGGCTTCAAGGTCGGCAATGCCTTCCGCGACAGCAGCCGCATGAGCATAAAGCGTCTCCGGAGCTGCATCGTGATACTCAGGGACACTGCTGCAAAGCTGAATTCCACATCGGCTGACGAGAAGATCGTCCTTGAGCAGATGATTACAAGAATGCTCATGACCGCAAATTAACGGAGGAAATGATGATAAGGTTAGACGAGGCTGTCATCGTTGAGGGAAAATACGACAAGATAAAGCTTTCGTCCATGCTGGACGCAGTAATTATAGTCACCAACGGCTTCGGCATCTTCAAAGACGCAGAAAAGCTTGAGCTCATACGCTACTATGCCCGTACCAAGGGTATAATAATACTCACGGATTCCGACAGTGCCGGCAGACGCATACGCGGCTATATCAAGGGCGCGGTCGGAGAGGGAAGCGTAAGGTGCGTGTATATCCCCGATGTTTTCGGCAAGGAAAAGCGCAAGACCAAGCCTTCTGCGGAGGGAAAGCTTGGCGTGGAGGGCATAAGCGTGAAGCTGCTTGAAGAAGCATTTGAAAAGGCAGGCATCACGCATTCAGAGCGTACTTCTGCCGGAGATATCACAAAGCTCACGCTCTATGAGCTCGGACTCAGCGGCGGCAGGGACAGCTCCGCACTGAGGAAGCGTCTTCAGAAGTCACTCGGACTTCCTGAACTGCTTTCGGCTTCGTCTCTCACGGAGGTGCTCAACACAATGATGAACGCGGAGGAGCTTGCGGAGAGAACAGCCGCTCTTATGGAGGAAAACAATGATATATAGCAGTCTGATGTTCATATACGGCTTTCTTCCCGTCTCCCTGCTGATATACTACCTCACACCGAAAAAGCACCAGCCGCTCGTTCTTTTGCTGCTGAGCGCTGTATTCTGCGGAATGCTCGGTCTGCACTGCCTTGTTTTCACGGCGGTATTCGCAGGTGTGAACTATGTCGTCTGCCGTACTATCGAGAGCAGGAGGGAGAACAGACCGGAAGCCTGCACAGTTCTTTGCGGAGGAATATTTTTCGATGTGTTCTCGCTTTTCCTGTTCCGTTCGGAGCTGTTGTCCGCACTGAGGGAAGGGGCAGGAATACCGGAGTCATTCTTCCCGCTCGGAGTATCCTTCATGGTGTTAGGCGGCATCGGTACACTTGCAGATGTCTATACCGGAAGGCTCAGAGCCGAACGTAACTTCCTGCGTTTCTGGCTCTATTTCATATTCTTCCCGCGTCTCATCATGGGACCGCTTCTGAGATACGGCAGCTTCTCGAAGGTGCTCGACAGCCGCAAACCGGAGCTTGCAGAGATAGGCGCAGGAATGACCATATTCGTAAAGGGGCTTGCAAAGAAGGTTCTTGCGGCCGATACGCTTTATCTGCTTTATGAAGCCGTCAGGACGACCGACGTCGGAGCGATGTCGGCACTCACAGCGTGGCTCGGTGCCCTTGCGTATATCCTCTGCCTTTACTTCACTCTTTCCGGACTTGCGGATATGGGGACAGGAGCAGGCTACTGCTTCGGTCTGAGGATGCCGCAGAGCTTCAACTATCCGCTTTTCAGCATAAAGATACGCTATTTCGCCGCGAGGTGGCATATACAGGTCGTTCAGTGGATGCGCCGTTATATCACAAAGACCGCTTCATCTCGGTTCAGAAGCGGCATCGTGAAGAAGCTGATATTCATATGTGTATGGGGAATACTCGGCTTCTGGTATGTTTTCAGCATAAACGGCCTGATATGGGGCATACTCATAGGTATGGCTATAACTGCTGAGAATCGTCTGAGCCGCGGCAGGATACTCAACGTTACCGGAGGCATCTACACGGCATTTGCCGCAATGGTGTTCGGAGTATTCCTTTCGGGAGAAAGCATTTCCTACTCTCTGAGGTACCTCTGGGCAATGATAGGCGGTGCCGGCGGAGGATTTGCTGATGCCTTCTCGCTGTATCTGCTGAAAGCCTATGTCGTTGTACTGCTCATAACAATGTACGCGGCGACCGACCTTTTCAGGAACATGATGGTGCGTTCCGGGAAGAATACCGTAAAGACTGCCCTGACAGCGGCAACACCGCTGGTAGTCCTTGCGCTGCTCACTGTATGTACTGCGCTGATGTCATACACCGGCAGTTCTGAAATGATACTCATAAAGCTGTGAACGGGAGGGGAACATATGACTAAGCTTGCAAACAGGATCACTGCGATAGCGGTCCTTGCATACATGGCGTATTTTCTGCTGCTTACGGTCTTTTCGCATAAGGAGAACCGCTCTGCTGATGAGAACAGGGCGCTTGCAGGACGTCCTTCACTTAGTCTCTCGTCAGCTGCGGACGGCTCTGCTGCCAGGGATATGTCGGCATACATCGCAGACCACTTTCCCTTCAGGACTGAATGGTTAAAGCTCAACACAAGGCTTCGTTCCGGCATAGCTGAGGATATAGTGAACGGTGTGTTCATATCTGACGATATGCTCCTTGACGCAAAGACTTCCGAACGCCGTATCAATAACGGGAGCGTCGCAGCTGTCAACAGCTTTGCTTCGCAGTACGGCGGAGCGCTCTATGTGGCAGTCATTCCGACTTCATCCGGAGTGTACCGTGAAAGGCTTCCGGAATATCTTGACTATTACCGCGAGAGCCAGCAGATAAGCGATTTCTACGAAAAGCTCAGCGTAAGCATAAAGCGCATCGATGCTTACAACATACTGAAAATGCTCAACGAGAACTACATCTACTACCGCAACGATACAAAGTGGACGAGCTACGGAGCTTACTGCGTTTACCGCACGGTCATACAGAAGCTTGGCTTCCTTCCTACGACCTTTGACAAGTATACCGTCAGACACGTCACGTCTGACTTCCGCGGCAATCTCTACAACCGCAGTTTCTGTACCGCGGCAGATGCGGATATACTTGATTTCTACTACTATCCGAACGGTGCGGAGGTAGTGAGCTGCACTGGATATTACAACAGCGGAAGAACTGCCGACAAGAAGATATACGATGAAAGGCAGCTCAGCTCTGACTATATGTACAGTGCATATCTCGGGGACGACGTTCCGCTTTTGAAAATAAAGACCAATGTCAACAACGAGCGCCGGCTGCTCGTTATCAAGGACAGCTATGCCGACTGCTTCATACCATTCCTGCTCCAGCATTACAGCGAGATAGACGTTGTATCTCCTGAGCTCCTTGACGAGCCTGTAAGCAGCGTGGTCGAGCTTTCGGACTATGAACAGACGCTCATACTGTTCGGCATTGAGAATATCTGCCGTAACGGGATACTCTCACCGCTTGAAGGCTAAGGAGGTATACTATGAAAGCACTTGTTACCGGAGCAACGTCCGGAATAGGAAAATGTATCGCAAAGTCGCTTTACAGAAGGGGATGGGAGCTTATACTCACCGGAAGGGACGAGAGCGTTCTCCGCAGTCTGAGCGATGAACTCGGCGGCTGTGAGACAGTCAGCGCCGACCTTGCCGACCGTAAGGAAGTAATGAAGGTCTATGAGTTCTGCCGCGGGAAAAATGTTGATATGCTCGTGAACAATGCCGGATACGGTATTTTCGGCGAGTTTGACAAGACCGACCTCGATGACGAGATAAACATGATAAATGTAAACATCACCGCGCTTCATATCCTCACGAAGCTGTTCCTCAGGGATTTCAAGCAGCGCGGCAGGGGACGGATACTCAATGTAGCTTCTGTCGCAGGCTTCATGACAGGACCGCTGCTCTCGTCCTACTACGCCTCGAAGAACTACGTCCTTAGGCTATCCATAGCCATATACGAGGAGCTTAGAAGGGCGAAGTCTCCTGTCACGATAACTGTTTTGTGTCCCGGACCGGTCAATACCAATTTCAATAACCGCGCAGGGGTGACGTTCAGCGCAAAGCCTGTGTCTCCGGAGTTTGCTGCCGAATATGCCGTGAAGAAGGCGCTCGCAGGCAAACTTTTCGCAATTCCTGGTCTGGGCATAAAAGCGTGCGCGATAGGTCAGCGCTTCATTCCGCACAAGCTGCTTGCGGCTGTCACCTACAACGTTCAGCACGCCAAGAAACGCACCGGAAGGAAGGAAAAATGAGAGACGTTAGCTACCGGGTAGCTCTGGGTGGGATAGTTGCGGCGCTCTGCCTTGTGACGATGTTCCTTGCCGGAGTGGTACCGGCGCTGTATATCGTCCTGCCTATGATAGCAGGAGTTCTCATGATGATAATAGCAGAGGAGGTCAGCAAAAGCTGGGCATTCCTCACATACATTGCCGTGAGCATACTCTCGATGTTCATAACCTTCGACAAGGAAGCCGCGCTGCTATTTATTATGCTTTTCGGCCATTATCCGATACTGCGGCTGTATATAACGAAGATACCGCTGAAGCTCCTGCGGTGTGCGGTAAAGCTTGCGGTGTTCAATATCTGCGTTATAGGCTATTTCTATGTTACAGTGTACATCTTCGGGCTTGACCAGATGGTCGATGAGTTCGGTGAATACGGAAAATACGGCGCATATATCATGCTCGGCATGGCAAACTGCGTCCTGATAATGTACGATGTGAGCCTTGAGGGTGCCTATGTCATGTACCGCAGACGGCTTGCCCCAAAATTCAAGAGAAAGAGATGATGACTGTGCAGAATGACGCTGACAGCAGCGAAGTATACGAAAAGGCGAGGGGACTTGCATGGCTGCTGCCCTTCCGGAGCATAGTGTTCCTTGCAGTATTCCTGACCGGCGCATACATAACAGGCAAAGAGACTGCGGACATTGCAAACTGGTGGTCTGTACTGGCGAGCGCCGTAAATATCGTCACGGTTCTTCTGATAATTGCTGCGGCAAGAAAGCGGAAAACGACCTACTTTGAGCTTGTGAATATCCGCCGCGGACAGACCGGCGTGAAGAAGACAGTTCTCGTATCACTCGGAGTAGCCGCTGTCGGCATGGGATGTATGTATCTTGCCGGACTTATATGCTACGGGTCAATAATGCCGGAGGTATCGCTCGATGTTATCGCGCCGATACAGGTCTGGCTCGCGGCATTGAATATCATAGTACTTCCGGCAACGGTTCCCTTCGCGGAGGACGGTCTGTACCTCGGCTGCGGAGTGAACGGCATAAGGAACAGATACGCGGCAGTAATCGTTCCGGCGTTCTTCTATGCCCTCCAGCACTGCTTCATACCGACATTCTTTGATGGAAGATATATGCTGTACAGGTTCCTCTCGTTCCTGCCGCTGACAGTGCTGATGTGCCGGTACTACCGCAGAAAGCGCGACCCCGTTCCGCTTATGATAGGGCATTCGGTGCTTGACCTTGCAACAGCAATGCTGATATTCTTGACCTCGGCTGTACCCGGTCAGTATGACAAATGGCGCGATATGATGTGAAAAAGCTCCCGTACGGGAGCTTTTCTCGTCAGAGCTGTTTCAGCAGCTCGTAAATATCGTATCTTTTGGCAAGTCCGTCCGAAAAGGCAGTTGCACCTCCGCAGGCAGTACCGAGCTTCAGGGCATGGTCGAAATCGCCCTCGGTAAGACCTGCAATGAATCCTGCAAGCATTGAATCTCCTGCGCCGACGGAATTGCGGACGGTTCCCCTGCAAACTCCGCACCTGTGGACAGTGCCGTCACCTTCAAGGAGTATAGCACCGTCTCCAGCCATAGAAACGAGAACGTTCTGGGCACCCATATCGCACAGGAGCTTTGCGTGCGCGAGAATATCCTTTTCTTCGGAGAGCGTCTTGTGGAAAAGCTCACCGAGCTCGATATGGTTCGGCTTTATGATAAACGGCTTGTATTTAAGGACATTGAGCAGAAGGTCGCCGGAAGCGTCAACGACAGTTCTTACGAATCTTCCGGAAACAGCTCTGAGAATGCGTTCGTATGTATCATTGGGAAGGCTCGGGGGAATGCTTCCTGCAAGAATGAGGGTATCACCGCTGCGGACCTTGGTCAGTCTGCTGAACAGAGCAGTGAGGTCGCTCTGAGTGATGTGGGGGCCCTGACCGTTGAGCTCGGTCTCGGTGTCAGCCTTTATCTTGACATTTATTCGCGAATTGCCATCCGGAAGCTTAACAAAATCGGTATCTATCCCCATTTCACGGACGCCCTTCTCAATAGCTTCTCCGGTAAAGCCGGCGATGAAGCCGAGAGCTTTTGATCGTATGCCGAGTTCTGAGAGGACAGCAGAGACGTTGATTCCCTTGCCGCCGTAGTATATCTCCTCATATGATGAACGGTTGACAGTTCCTGGTATCATTGCTGCGGTATGTACAACATAGTCGATAGCCGGGTTGAAGGTAACGGTATAGATCATAGAAAGCCCTCCTTATACATATATTAATAATACCACTCGGGAGGGGAGATGTCAATAGTAAGAATTTGTTATGTACTACTAACTCAATTTGCCTGTAATGAAAAATAATTCCCGTTCAGGGGTTGAATTGTTACGGCAAATCGTGTATAATTAAAGAGTATGGCTTATCTCCGGCAATATTTTTCCCCGGAGGTCTGTCAGACACGGTGTCCGGATGTCCGGAGCTGTGTATAAGGTCGATTTGTATACAGAATTTCCAATTATTCAAGGAGAATAGAATGAAAAAACTCAACGGTATCAGACTCGATCACCGAAAGAATACGGAAGCGTGCGTGACTGTTGATATGCCGCTCCCGGAGAAGCTGGTCATTCCCATGTCAATGAGTATGGGCGCACCGTGCCAGCCGCTCGTCAAGGTCGGCGACGAGGTCAAGGTCGGTCAGAAGATAGGCGATACTGACGCTGCTTTCAGTTCGCCGGTACATTCGGGTGTTTCCGGAAAGGTCACAGCTATAACGGAATACCGCACTGCAATGGGTGCGGTATGCAAGGCTGTGGAGATAACTCCGGACGGAGAGCAGACAGTCTCGGAGGAGGTCGTACCTCCCGAGGTGACTGACAAGGCAGGCTTCATAAAGGCTGTCCGTGCAAGCGGAGCGTGCGGTCTGGGAGGTGCAGGCTTCCCGACGCATATCAAGCTCAATCCCAAAACGCCTATTGATACGCTTATTATCAACGCGGCTGAATGCGAGCCGTATATCACTGCGGATTACCGCGAGATGATGGAATCACCGGAGGATATAATCGGAGGTATCAATCTCGTCAAGACCCAGCTCGGTATTAAGTTTGCCAAGCTTGCGATTGAGGCTAACAAGCCCGAGGCGATAAAGAATTTCACTGAAATGGCTGCGAACGACGATACTATCGACATCGTTACCCTGCCTTCGAGCTACCCTCAGGGCGCAGAAAAGGTCATTATCTACAATACGACAGGACGTATCGTTAAGGAAGGTGAGCTTCCCTCGGACGAGGGCGTTATCGTGCTCAATGTCTCGACCTGCGCTTTCCTCTACCGCTACATAAATACCGGTATGCCGCTTACAAAGAGGCGCCTTACCGTTGACGGAAATGCAGTCGGCGAACCGAAAAACGTCCGTGCAGTCATAGGCACGCCCTTCCGCGATGTCCTGAATTTCTGCAAGACCGATCTCGATAAGGTGAAGAAGATAATCGCAGGCGGTCCTATGATGGGAATGAGCATTCCGGACGTTGATATGCCGGTGGTCAAGACCTCCAACGCACTTCTTGCCATAAAGAATTTCGACGAGAGAAAGACCTCCGCCTGCATACGCTGCGGACGATGTGTAAGGGTATGCCCTCTCGGACTTATGCCTGCCGAGATAGACAAGGCTTATAAGATAAGGGATATCGAGGAGCTCAAGGCTCTGAAGGTAATGCTCTGTATGAACTGCGGAAGCTGCACATATGTATGTCCGGCGAACAGAAAGCTTGCCGAGACCAATCAGCTCGCAAAGATGCTTATACCGAGAAAGTGAGGGGACAGAAAATGAATAAGCTTATCGTTTCGCCGTCTCCGCACGACGAGAATTATACAAAGACCTCGGGCATCATGCTCAACGTCATAATCGCACTTCTCCCGGCATGGGGCGTTGCGTGCTATATGTTCGGTCTGAGGGTGGTAACGCTCACAGCGGTGTGCATTTCCTGCTGTGTGATATTCGAGTACCTCTGCCGCCGCATGATGAAGCGCGATAACACTATAACTGACCTTTCGGCAGTAGTTACCGGTCTTATCCTCGCAATGAACCTGCCGGTCACACTGCCATACTGGATGGCTGTAATTGGAGCGTTCGTGGCAATAGTCATCGTCAAGCAGCTATTCGGCGGTCTGGGACAGAATTTCGCCAACCCGGCTATCACGGCGCGTATTGTGCTCATGGTATCCTTCCCGTCGGCAATGACAAACTGGATCAAAGCCCGTGATTACGACTATGATGCTGTTTCATCAGCTACTCCGCTCGTTCTTGAGAAGAACGGCGCTGATACTCCTTCCTACCTCGACCTGTTCCTCGGAAATACAGGCGGCTGTCTTGGTGAGACCTGTGCGCTCGCACTGCTCATCGGCGGACTTTACCTTGCCGCAAGGAAGATAATCTCACTTGCCGCACCTGTTTCCTTCATCGGAAGCCTTGCGCTCCTCACATGGGTATCAGGCGGTGACCCGCTCTACCACATACTTGCCGGCGGCGTGTTCCTCGGAGCATTCTTCATGGCAACTGATTATGCTACAACTCCTATCACGTTCAAGGGCAAGATAGTCTTCGGTCTCGGCTGCGGTATCATAACCTTTGTGATAAGACAGTACGGCTCCTATCCGGAGGGCGTATCCTTCTCGATACTGCTTATGAACGTCCTCACTCCCTATATCGAGCAGCTCACAAGGACTAAAGTGTTCGGTGCAAAGGAGGAAGAAGCGAAATGAAGGAAAAAGTAGTTCCGACCCTCGTCCTGACTATGATATGCGTTGTTATGACGGTCCTCCTCGTGCTTGCACATGAGATGACAGCAGACAGCATCGCCGAGCAGAAGGAGAAGAAATTCAGCAGCAGCGTTGAGAAGCTTTTCGGCAAGACCGATATCACACTTCTCGATACCAATTTCGGCGAGGACGCTGTTGAAGCGATAGCAGTCACTCCCGACGGCAAGACCGCTGTTCAGGTCATTGCCGACGGCTATTCCAAGGGCGGCATAAACGTTCTCGTCGGCATTGACGAGACAGGTAAAATAAGCAAGATAGAGTTCATATCCCTCGGCGAGACTCCCGGTCTCGGCTCGAAGGTACAGGACAATGCTGATTTCCGCGAGCAGTTCTACGGAGCTTCTGCATCACCCGTTGAGCTTGATGCAGTAAGCGGCGCGACCTTCTCATCGAAGGGTATGAAGAAGGCTGTTGAGACCGCGCTCGATGTTTACAATAACAATAAGGAGGCGATACTGAGTGGCAGAAAATAAGAATTCTCTCGGAAAAGAGCTCACCAAGGGCATACTCAAAGAGAACCCAACGCTTGTGATGCTGCTCGGTATGTGTCCGACACTTGCGGTCACAACTCAGGCAAAGAACGGCATAGGCATGGGACTTGCTACCACATTTGTACTTCTCGGCTCGAATATCGTTATCTCGCTGCTGAGAAAGATAATCCCCGACAAGGTGAGAATACCGGCATTCATAGTTATCATAGCGAGCTTCGTAACGCTCATCGGCTTTCTGCTCGAAGGCTTTGTGCCCGACCTGTATGACAGCCTTGGCATCTACCTCACACTTATTACTGTAAACTGCATCATTTTTGGCAGAGCTGAAATGTTCGCAAGCAAGAACGGCGTTGTCGCTTCAGCCTGCGATGCGATAGGAATGGGTCTCGGCTTTACGCTCGCGCTGTTCCTCATGGGCTCGGTCCGCGAGATAATCGGTGCCGGACAGTGGATGGGACTGACTATCCCTGTCATGAGCAAAGACCCGATGCTGCTGTTCATAATGCCGGCAGGAGGCTTCTTTACGCTCGGCGTGATAATCGCAGCCGTAAACAAGCTTTCAAAGAAAAAGACCCCGCAGGAGCTCGGCTGTAAGGGCTGTCCGCACGCTGAGACCTGCGGAAAGAGCGGAGGTGACTGTCAGTGAAAAGCTTAATGGTCATACTTCTCTCCGCAATGCTGACAGACAACTTCGTACTGTCAAAATTCATGGGTATATGTCCCTTCCTCGGCGTATCGAAAAAGCTTGACAGCGCGACCGGAATGGGCATCGCGGTAACGTTCGTAATGATGTGCGCGACACTCGTTACCTACCCGATACACCACGGCATACTTGTCCCGAACGACCTCGAATACTTCGATACAGTCGTGTTCATACTCGTTATCGCCCTGTTCGTACAGCTCGTTGAGACCATGCTGAAAAAGTGCATACCCTCGTTGTACAAATCGCTCGGTGTGTACCTTCCGCTCATCACGACAAACTGCGCGGTGCTCGGCGTAACGGTGCTCAATATCGACAACAGCTACTCCTTCGGCGAGTCGATGATAAATGCTCTCGGCGGCGGTCTCGGCTTCATGCTTGCGCTGGTGATATTCTCCGGAGTACGCAGAAAGCTCGAATATGCCGATATCCCCGAGACCTTCAAGGGCGTGCCTTCGACACTTATTGCCGCTTCCATAGTTTCCGTGAGCTTCATGGGCTTCTCGGGACTTTTCAGCTAAGGAGGTGTGGAAATGACTTATCTTATACCAGCGCTCATTGTCGGCGGATGTGGTGTTCTTGCCGGAGTTCTGCTGACTGTTGCCGCAAAGATATTCCACGTTGAGGTGGACGAGAGGATAGAGAAGATCAGCGGTGCTCTGCCGCAGGCGAACTGCGGTGCGTGCGGATATGCCGGCTGTGCGGACTATGCTTCTGCGATAGTTGAAAAGGGTATTCCCACAAATCTCTGCCGTCCCGGCGGTGCTGATGCTGCCGGAAAAATAGCGGCTATCCTCGGAACTGCCGCTGCTGACGTCGTACCGATGGTCGCAGTAGTACACTGCAACGGCGACTGCAATGCTACACAGCGCACGTTCGTATTCACGGGCGTAAAGTCCTGCAAGGCGGTCAAGCGTTTTTACAGCGGTGACGGTATGTGCAAGTACGGCTGTATCGGTCTCGGCGACTGTGCGGCTGTATGCGAGCATGATGCGATCAGATTTGAGAACGGCATCGCTAAGATCGACCCGGCACTGTGCGGTGCCTGCGGACAGTGTGCAAAGGTCTGCCCGAACAATCTCATCACGATAAAGCCGCTCGACAAGCACATTGATGTGCTCTGTTCATCTGCCGACAACGGCAAGGCTACCAAGCTGAACTGCAGGAACGGCTGCATCGGATGCAGGATATGCGAGAAGAAGTGTCCGAACGGTGCGATATTCGTAAATGATTTCCACGCATCTATCGACTATAACAAGTGTACCGGCTGCGGTGCCTGCATGGAAGCCTGCCCCGTAAAGGCGATACACACCTGTGAGAAATAAAAGAAAAACTCCCCTGAGAACAGGGGAGTTTCTTTTTGGGCTCAGCAGCCCATTCCGAAAAGCTGACAGAGGAGCTTCCAGATATTATTGCAGCACATACATCTTACCTCCGTATGTATTTCCCTTTCGGGATAATTATATTATATCAGAAGAAGATAGTTAAATCAATATTGAATTACTGGAATAAAAATTACCATATAATCCCGTCAGTTCAGTATCCAGACTCCGAACGACAGATATGCCGCGAATGCGAGCCAGAGCAGATAGGGAACGTTTATCAGCGCGGCGGTTCTGCTGACCTTTCTGAAATTTAGAATCATTGCAAGGACGAGCAGCAGGAGTATCAGCGCTGTGAACGCAGAAACGCCAAATAGTCTGAACCGGAAGAACAGTATGCTCCAGAGGAAGTTCACGCCGAGCTGGATAACGTACAGTCCGAGCGCGGTGCTGCGGTCAGAGCAGGAGTCCTCTCTTCGGAAGACCAGATATGCGCCCAGCCCCATAAGTGCGTAGAGCAGCGTCCAGACTACTGGGAAGACCCAGCCGGGCGGTGATAGGGGAGGATTGCGAATCTCCGCGTACAGAGAAGTGAAGCCGCCTGCAATGAGAGCGGAAACTGCACCTGTGAGTTCTGCCGATACAATGAATATCAGCAGGTCGGTAATACTGAATTTTTTCATGATATGCACCTCTTGAGAATAATATCGGTCGGTACATATTATGACAGAAAACGTCAGAGTATGCTATTTTATAGGTGTGACAGTATTGAAAACAGCGTAGAACTTTATCGGTATGTTCTTGTCGATATGGCATTTGCCGAAGAACCACTTCTTATATTCGCAGGTCTTGATGATGTCCTCGAAGAATGCGTGTACCTCAAGGCGCTGCAAAACGTCAACGTTCAGGCAGTCCTTGAGCGATGCAGGCGGCTCATGGGTTATCACATAGTCAAATGAGCGTCCGACTGAATCAAGCTTTGCCATAGCTGCGCGTATCTCGTCATGCGAAGGCTGTTCTCTCTGCCACCACATCTCGCCGTCTCCGCGGAATTCATAGTCCTGACTGTGACCGCCTCCGAATGCGAAGAAGGTCTTGCCCTCGATAGTGTATATCTCACCGCGCATGAGGTGGATAATGTTGTCCGCGAGCCTGTGGACTCTTCCGCCGCACCATTCTGTGACAGGAAGCGCTTCGAGAAGGTCAAAGTTCTCATGGCAGCCGTCAACAAAGGCTATCGTGTAATTCTTTGCGGCAAGCTTTTTCAGCACAGCCGTCTCTTTTTTTGAGCCGTCCCAGAGAAAGCCGAAGTCACCGCATATCAGCAGGGTGTCTCCGCATTTCAGCTTCTTCATTTCCGGCGCTTTGAATCTGTTTATATCTCCGTGTGTGTCTCCTGTGACGTATATCAAAGTAAAAACCTCCAGATTTGTATTTGTTCTGATTTCTATTGTACCACATTTATACAAAAAGGTAAAGAGGCGGAAAAAATTTTTCAAAAGGGCTTTTAAAAATGCTTATAATCTGCTATAATATATTTGTATGTTAAAAATAACCGCCTTGGGGCGTTAGATAATAAGGAGATATCATGAAAAGACTGTTTGCTTTAGCTGCCTCGTTAATACTATTGCTGCCGTTCATAACCGTGCCGGATGCCGGCGCTGTCGTTTTCCAGTATAAGGATAAGCTTTACAGCGAGTCTGCCCTTCTGATGAGCCTTGATACAAACGAAGTCATCTACGAAAAGAATCCTGATTCGCCGCAGTGCCCGGGAACTCTTGTCAATATCATGACTGCGGTCATTGTCCTCGAAAACTGCCGCAATCTCAGCGAGGAGGTAACTCTCGACCCGATCGTATACAAGCATATCTACGATAACCTCTATGACCCCGAGGACCTTCCTATGGTCGAGCTTCAGGACGGCGATGTTCTGTCCGTGAACGATATGCTCTACTGCATGATGCTCACCTCGTCTGTTGAGGCTTCCGAGACACTTGCAAACCATGTCGGCAAGCAGCTCGTAGCTGCCGGAAAGGCGAACGGTATGCCTGTTGAAGCCTTCGTAGGGGCAATGAACGACAAGGCAAAGGAAATAGGCATGAATTCAACGGTTTTCACCAATGCCAACGGTATGTATGATACTGCTCAGTATACAACTGCAAGGGATATGGCGACACTCACCAAGTATGCGCTGAATGTTCCGCTTTTCCGCGAGATAGCAACAGCCCAGTCCTATACTCCCGTTGTTCCCAATCCGAAAAATCACCCCAAGCAGGACGCATGGATATGGACACATTCCAACGTCATGACCGATCCGACAGACAATGTTTACTATTACATGGGCGCAAAGGGTATCAAGACCGCAAAGCTTGAAGCTGCCGGCAGAAACATCATAACCACAGCGAGCAGGAACGGATATACCTACCTTGTGGTGCTCATGAAAGCACCCTTCAAGGACGAGGACGGCGATAATACCTTCTGCCATATCAAGGACGCAAAGGGACTTCTTGACTGGGCGTTCGATCATTTTTCAAATCAGGTGATACTTGCCGCAACTACCGAAATAGGTGAGCGTCCAGTAAAGCTTGCCGACAGCGGCGACAAGAGCTTTATCAAGGCTGTGCCGAAGGAGGAGGTACAGAAGCTCTGGTGCGACGATGTGAACATCAACCTCATCGACAATACAAAGCCTGTCTGGTACAAGGATACCTTCAAGGCGCCTATCGAGAAGGGTGAGGTCATCGGCGAGCTTCCTATATACTATAACGGTGAGGTCATAGCAACGGTAGAGCTTGTTGCACAGTATTCAATAGATCGTTCCAAGACCAAGTATAATCTCGAGGTCGCAAAGCGCTTCCATAAGTCTAAGTGGTTCAGCAATGCGATAAAGATAACGGTCATACTCAGCCTTATGTATATACTCATCTGTGTATACGCCTATGTTGTGTTCAAGAGCCATAAAAAGCCGCTGAAACCGATATACGCAGTACCGAAGATGAACAAGAAGAAAAAGAAGAATAACAGTCAGAATGAAAAATAAGCGTAAAAGCCATAAGGAACGGTCCTTATGGCTTTTGATTTACAGTATGATAAATTCGCTGCTTGAATAGCCGGTAACGCCGTTATAGCTGACAACGTACCAGCTGCCGGTCATTCCGTTTATCATTACGCTCGTGCCGTTGGGGAGTGAGCCGATGACCTTTCCGGACATTGAAGGGTAGCTGCGGATATTCAGATTGCTGCCGTCAGTGACGACGGTCCCCCAGCGCACGGGACCCGCAGGCACGAACGGGATACCGAAGTAATCGCAGAGTGAACGCACAAGAATCTTTGCGATAGTTTCGAGATTGTTCTTTATCCACGCTTCATCGGCGAAGTTATCGTGGTAGCCTATCTCGGCGAGCACCGCGACTGCCTTTGTGTTCAGTACCTCGCCGAGGGTATATGTCGGAACAGCCCTGACCTTGTCAGGAAGTGGATAGATGCTTTTCAGGTTATTTGCGATGATATTGGCAAGCTTTTCGCTGCTGCCGCTTGCCGGAGCGAAGTATATGTCTATCCCTCTGAGCCTCCCGGAAAGGCTTTCCGGAGCGGCGTTCGAGTGCAGAGCAAGATGAACGTCATAGTATGCGGAATTGGAATCCTTGATAGCACCTGCAAAGCCGCGTGCAGGGTCATTCCTTACGAATACGATGCCGCTTGAGCGGAGGTATGGCTCCATGCGGTCGGCAAGAAGGTTCATATAGAGCTCCTCATTGCCGCTGGTCGCGTATTCGTTCCATTCCTGAGTAGAAGGACTTAAAAAAACCTTTGGCATATCAGCTTTCCTTTCGTATGGATTGATGAGAATGCTTCCTTGGTATATAGTATGCCGGAGTCGGAAAGCCGTGATAAAGAAAAATAATTAAATATGTGGGTATGTATTGACTTTTATTGTTTAAAGCGGTATAATTTAACTGATAAAATTATTTCAGGGGGAATACTATGAAAATTCTCGTTGTTGGTCTCGGACTGATAGGCGGTTCAATGTGCAAGGCACTGAAAAAGTACACCCGTCACACTGTAACAGGCTGCGACCTCAATCATGATATAGAATTTGCAGCACTCAGGGACGTTGCAGTCGATAACGCATTCGACGGTGAACTCGGCGGGTACGACCTTGCTGTGATCGCGCTTTTCCCAGAGGCAGCCGAGAAATGGCTTACAGAAAATGCGGACAAGCTCGATAAGACCACGCTCGTAACCGATGTCTGCGGCATCAAGGGCGAATTCTCCGCGCGTATGGAGCGGATCGCAGAGGCTAACGGCCTGCGTTATATAGGCATTCATCCTATGGCAGGAAAGGAATTCGGCGGCTATTACAACAGCAGCGCCGATCTATTCGTGAAGGCGAATTTCATTATCGCTCCCTTCCCGGACAGCCAGCCGGAGGACATTGCGTTCCTCAAAAAGCTTGCGGTAGATATCGGAGCAGGGAACATCGTTGTGACCTCTCCCGAGAACCATGACAAGATGATAGCTTATACCTCCCAGCTTGCTCATATCGTTTCGAGTGCATACGTCAAGAGCCCCGAGCTCGGACTTGAATGCGGATTCAGCGGCGGAAGCTTTCAGGATATGACCCGTATCGCAACGATGAACGAAAAGATGTGGACGGACCTTTTCATGCAGAACCGCGAGAATTTGCAGTATGAGCTCGACCTCCTCATCGGGAACCTGAAAAAGTATTCCGATGCCCTTAAACGCGGCGACCGTGACGGTATGCTCGCACTTATTGCTGAGGGAAGGGAAATGAAGGAGGACAACCTCCGTCACAGAGTTGGTCAGCCCAACTGAGTTCCGAAGTATTTCCGTTCAAATTCGGGTGTACCGGCGCTGACGCTGACACCGTTGAGGTAAGCAAGGCGTGAGCCCTCCGGGAACGAAAAGCGCAGGGAATAGGCACAGAGTGCCTGCCTGAATAAACCGAAGCGCTTGTTTGCAGCGGTATTGCCGTATTTGCCGTCCCCGAGAACAGGTGCACCGACGTGGGCAAGATGAGCGCGTATCTGGTGAGTGCGTCCGGTATAGAGCGTGACCTCGACGAGGGAAAGGCTTCCTTTGGAAGCAAGCACGCGGCAGCCTGTGCGGATAATTTTATAGTCATCGAGGGGAGTGTCCGATATCCTGACGATATTGCGGCTCTCCTCCTTTTTATGGTATGCAGTGAGAATAGGGCCGTCCGGGGGCGCACCGACAGTGATACAGCGGTATATTTTTGTAACCTGACCGCTTCGGACGGCGCTGCTGAGTTCACGCAAAGCCTCTGCGGTCTTTGCGGCAGTCACGAGACCGCAGGTGTTCCTGTCAAGACGGCTGACGAGTGCAGGTGCGAACGAAGCCTCGTTTTCCGGGAGATATTCCTGTTTGTTATATAGATAGTGCTTTATACGGTCGATGAGGTTGTCGCTGAAGCTTCCGCCTGCGTGGGAATCAAGTCCCTCCGGCTTGTTCACAATAATGACCGAAGCGTCCTCGTACACGATATCGAGGTCAGCAGGGAGCTTCAGGAAGCTCATATCAGCTTTTTTTACTGCGGAAAGCTCGTCCCTGACGTAGACCCTGACAACATCGCCGGGAGTGAGTTTTGCCGAAAAATCGCAGCGCTTGCCGTTGAGCTTAACGTCCTTCTGGCGGAAAAGCCTGTACATCATGCTTTTCGGAAGGTCAGGCAGTGCCTTTGTGATGAATTTGTCTATGCGCTGACCGCTGTCGTTATCGTTTATGATGAATTCTTTCATGGAAAATGTTCCTTTACTTAAAAATTAATGGGAATTAATAAAATGTACAAAAATGTATTCCAGTGAGTATACAAATTCTATAAAATTCATTTTGAAAAATCTGTCATTTGAACAAAATTTAAGAACTATTTTCTTTTTTTTATTGCAACTATTGCAATTCTATACATTCTGTGTTATAATTTGCAAAGATGTAATTGGAGTATTGTAACCGTTTTGTTACAATACAGGGGGATAATTAAAGGAGTCTGATAAGCAATGAAGCTCAATAAAACAATTCTGTCTTTATTACTTTCCTGCACCTTTGTATGCTCTGCGGTGCCGTCAGTAAGCTTCGCAGCAGATACTACTATATATGATAGCACAATTTCTGATGAAAGTAAAGAGGCAGTCTCACAGGACAAAAATGCGTCCGGCGCAGTGCCCTTCAATGTTTTTGACATCTACGACGCTCACCAGGGATATCTTGCTGAGCATCCGGAATATTCCGTACCTTCGCTTGAACGCGATTGTCTCGGTATAGACGTTTCACAGTGGCAGGGCAATGTTGACTGGGCAGCCGTAAAGGCTTCCGGTGTGGAATTTGTAATACTCCGTGCCGGCTACGGAAAATTTTCCAATCAGGTGGATATCCGTTTCCGCGAGAATATAGAAGCGGCTAAGGCGGTCGGTCTCGACTGCGGTGTTTACTGGTACAGCTACGCTCTTACAACAGAGGATGCCCTCAGAGAGGCAGAGGTCTGCTGTGAGATAATTGACGGCTATGACCTCCAGTACCCCGTTTATTTCGATATTGAAGATCCCTCTCAGCAGTCCCTTTCGACTGCACAGACATCTGCCATTATTGAGACCTTCTGTTCAGCAGTTGCGGAAAAGGGCTATTATCCGGGAATTTACAGCTATGCAAGCTTCCTCAGCACTAAGGTGTTCACTGAGGTGCTTCAGAAGTATGACGTCTGGGTAGCACATTTCAATGTTGACACTCCTTCGTTCGCAGGCGCTTACGGTATGTGGCAGTATTCAAGCACTGGCACGGTCGACGGAATCACGGGAGATGTTGA
Source organism: Ruminococcus sp. (assembly GCA_017525915.1). Lineage (GTDB taxonomy): Bacteria > Bacillota > Clostridia > Oscillospirales > Ruminococcaceae > Ruminococcus. Next base: position 55,108 of record JAFXSC010000002.1, on the reverse strand, counting down.
CCTCGACCACTGTTACAGGAATTATCCTTACATAGTATCGCCCGACAACTATGTTGCAGGGCTCGGACAGACTGTTGCAACAACTACAACTGCACCTTCGGCAGATCCCGGCATCGCTCAGGGCATCGACGTTTCAGTGTGGCAGTATGAGATAAACTGGGACGAGGTCGCTTCCGAGGACGTTGACTACGCAATAGTCCGTGCAGGCTACGGAAGATTTGCCGACCAGAAGGACACCATGCTCGATGTCAATATCAACGGTGCTCATGCAGCAGGTCTTGATGTCGGCGTATACTGGTACAGCTATGCGGACTCTCCCGAGGCCGCTGTGCTCGAAGCAGAGGCGTGCTATGAGGTCATCAAGGATTATAAGCTCGAATATCCGGTGTACTTCGATATCGAGGATCCTTCGATATCCAACAAGTCACCCGAGGAGCTCACTGCTATAACTGAAGCATTCTGTTCAACTCTTGAGGCAAAGGGCTATTATGTTGGTATCACAAGCTATTCCAATTTCCTCAACTATAAGCTCCTTCCCAGTGTATTTGAAAAATATGATGTCTGGGTTGCACATTACTCTGTAATGAGACCTTCCTTCAACAAGAACTACGGTATGTGGCAGTACAGCAGCACAGGCAGGATCGCAGGAATAGATACCTGTGTCGATCTTGATTACTGCTATACTGAGTACCCGGAGATAATCACAAGCAGCGGCCTCAACGGCTACGGCGACATAATCGCTGATGAAGACGATACCGCAAAGGCTGAAACGGCGGACGAGGATACCGCAGAAACTGAGGAGGCAGAAACTGCTTCCAGAAGCGAAGAATAAGCCTCGCTGGAATTATTCCAGCATAATGATGATGTTACGCATACCGGTTTTGTGCCGGTATGCTTTTTTGTACAGAGGGGTGTATCATGGTCGAATTTATAACAGGTCAGGCAGGAAGCGGCAAGACCACAGCCATGTTTGAGCGCATAAGACGTTCGGCAGAGGAGGGACACAAACAGTGCATAATAGTTCCCGAGCAATTCTCGTATGAGTTCGACAAAACGCTGTATTTCTACCTTGGTGCGGAAAGGTTCAACGAGCTGTTTTCATTGAGCTTTACGAGCCTTGCACGCCAGCTTTTCCAGATATACGGCGAGCCGGGAAGAAGCGGCGAGTATGCCGATGAGCTTGCACGCATGATAATGGTGTTTCAGGCTGTATCTGCCGTGCGGAGCAGTCCGGAGCAGTTCCTCTATTTCCGCCGTCAGTGCCTTCACAACGGCTTCGCGGAGGATCTCCTTCGCCTTATAACAGACCTCAAGCGTTCGGGAACTACTCCCGAGGAGCTTATGAACAAGTCCGGGCTTCTCGATCGTCAGCTCATGGACAAGACGCGCGACATTGCCGCAGTCTACACTGAGTATGAGCGTCTTATGAAGGAATACGGCTTTAAGGACGAGCTCGACAATATAATGGAGGCGGCTAAAACTGCCCGGCTCTACGGCTATTTTGAGGGGCAGGACGTATATATCGACGAGTTCGAGAGCTTTACCGGCGACCAGCTCGAAATGCTGCGCGTGATGATAGAGTCCGCGGACAACGTTGTGATAACTCTTCGCAGCGACGATGTGAACGCAGGGGAATATACCCTGTTCGAAAGTGTGAACAAGACTTACAGGCGCATTGCTGAGATATGCAGGGAACTGAGGACGGATTACCGCATAACCGACTGCGGCAGCAGCTTCCGGTTCAGAGCGCCTGACCTTGACTATCTGAGCGCAAGGATAATGCGCGGACTTCCTGCCGAGCCTGAGAAAGCCCCCGAATGCAGCAGTATACGCATATTTGAGTCGCGCGATATGTACGGCGAGACAGAGTATGTATGTGCGACGATAAAGCGCCTCATCGCATCTGAAAACGGACTGAGATACCGTGATATAGCCATAATCTCAAACAATATCGAGGATTATGCAGAGGTGCTCGGAGCGGCTTTCCGGCGGTACAGCATACCGGGATTCCTGAGCGTAGAACGTTCGGTGGCACACACACCTGTGATAGTTTTCTTCAACACTTTGCTTGAACTGCTGAACGCGCGTACATTCCGCACGGAGATGCTTCTCCGGCTTATGAAATGCGGGATACTTGACATAGAGCATACCGACACAGCCCTCATTGAGAATTACTGCTATAAATGGGCGATAGACGGCGAAGGCTGGACGAAGCCCTTCACCGCTGATGACCCGCAGCTCGAAAGAATTGAGGAACTGCGTTCGGCTGTCATTTCTCCTCTTGCGAATCTCCGCAGAAGCGTTGCCGGAGTGGAGAATGTCTCCGCGGTGTGCAGACTTCTTTATGAGCACCTTTCAGCGTGCGGTGCGGAGAAGAACACCGCTGCCCTTATGGAAAGGCTGATACTCGATGACCGTGACCACGAAGCCTCCGAGCTGAAACGTATCTGGGGCTGCCTTATAGACATACTCGACAGCGTGAACGACACACTCGGAGCGCAGAAGCTCCCGTTCGGCGAATTATCGCGCATGATACGCTCCATGACCGGAAGGATAACCTATTCCGTACCGCCGCAGACCCTTGATTCGGTGATAGCGGCTTCCGCGCGTACAGCAAGGCTCAATTCGCCGAGGATAGTATTCGTTATCGGAGCCTGTGAGGGAGATTTCCCGAATCAGGTGAGCCTTCACGGACTGTTTTCCGAGGCGGACAAGCAGAAGCTCTCACTGAGGGGCATTGAAGTATCAAGACCTGTTTCCGACCTTATCGCAGCGGAGCGTCTCATCGTCTACAAGGCGCTTTCGTCGGCTTCGGATAGGCTGTATATCACCTATCCGCTCTCTGACCTTTCGGGGCAGGCAAAGTATCCGGCGCAGTCGGTGGATACTGTAATGAAAATGTTCGGCGGGAACGGTATGCTCCTCACTGAGAGCGATATTGCGCCCCATTACTATGCAGCGACCATGCACTCGGCATTTTACCACTATATGCAGGACAGGGCAGGGAACACTGTTTCTGCCGCTTCTGTACGAAAGGTGTTGATCCGGGAGCCGGAGTACCGCCGCCGTGTAGCCTATGTGCTGAGCCGTTCAGGGTATAAGCAGGACTATCATATCGACGCAGAAATCATGAAGCGACTGAAAAGCTTTGAGCCGCTTAGGATATCGTCAACAGCACTGGAAGAATTTGCGGTCTGCCGGTTCAGGTACTTCTGCGACAGGATGCTCCGGCTGACAGCCCTCGAAAGAGTCGAGCTCGATGCGAGAGTATCCGGAGAGCTTTCTCACGAATGCTTCTGCAAGATACTCGGAAAGCGCACGAAAAAGGAGTTCATAGAGCTTTCGTATGAGGATATCTGCCGCGAGATAGACAACGCAGCGGAGCACTACCGGAACGAGAAACTTGCCGGAGATTTCGGCAAGAATGCACGTTTCACGCTCATGTTCAACAAGCTTAAGGAGAGCATTAGCGGAGTATTCGTCCACACCCAGAAGGCGCTTATGGCTTCTGATTTCACACCGGAAAAATTTGAACTGGATATCGGGAAGAATTCACCGGTCAGACTACCCTTCGGGGGAAAGTATACCCTTGACCTGAGCGGCATTGTTGACCGTGTGGACTGCTGCGATATCGGCGGTAAGAGGTATATCCGCGTCGTTGACTACAAGAGCAGCCGCAAGGGCATTGACGCGGTTTCGCTTGCAGGCGGCATCAATATCCAGATGCTTCTCTACCTGTTTGCGCTCACCGAGAAGGGCGGAATCTATGAGGGCAGCCTGCCTGCCGGAGTTCTTTATTCTCCGCTCCGCGTCAACGATGTCAAGCTCGAAGAACGGAGGATAGATGAATTCAACGGTCCTGCGCTCTGCTCGCAGCTCAGGACAGGCGGTCTTGTTCTAGATGAGCGCAAGGTGCTCGAAGCTATGGAAAAGGACGTCAAGGGAGTGTATATCCCTGTACGTCTTACCAAGGACGGCGTGCCTGACAAGAAGTCATGCTGCATTTCTTCAAAGGGAATGAATGAGCTGAGGGAGTATACCTACGGAAAGCTTACAGGTATGGCGGAGGAGCTTCTCAGCGGCAATGTTGAAGCAGTCCCGCTCGTTACAGGAAAAAGCGACCCTTGCAGCTATTGCGGATATGCTGATATATGCGGAAATTCCGGCAGCGGCGAGACACGTTCTCCAGACAGCGCAGAGGTTGATCGTGCCGCAGAGATACTTGGAAGGGATACAACTGAGGAAGGAGGAGATGAATAATGGCATGGACACAGCAGCAGGAAGCTGCCATAAACGCCCGTGATACCTCGCTGATAGTTTCGGCGGCGGCAGGCAGCGGAAAGACCGCTGTACTCACGGAAAGGCTTGCAAGGCTTATAGCCGACCCGGAATCTGGGGTACGCGCGGACAGGATGATAGTTGTGACCTTCACTAACGATGCTGCGTCAGAGCTGAAAAAACGCCTTGATATGAAGCTCCGTGCCCTTATAAGCGAGAACCCTGGTGACCGTCATCTTCTCCGTCAGCAGATACTTCTTCAGAATGCAAGGATATCTACGATCAACTCATTCTGCTTCGAGCTGCTGAGGGACAATATCACCGACCAGGGCATAACCTCGGGCTTCGGAGTGCTTGACGAGGCGGACAACAAGGTGCTGAAGGCGCAGGCTATGGACGAGCTCTACGACTATTACACAGTCAATGAGTACGACAAGATATCAAGGCTCTACGACCTGTTCTGCATAAAGAATGAGAAGCGTCTCACCGAGGTCATATCAAGGTGCGATGAGTTTCTCGCGTCTGTCGCGCTTAGGAACAAATGGCTCGACAGCGCAGTCGGGGAGTACGCGAAGGACTTCTTCTCCTCTGCATATCACAAGGCACTTGCCGCATCAGTACAGTCGGCACTTGAAAAGGCGAAGCGGCTCTCCGAGGACTGCTGTTCGCTCATAGTGCAGATATTCCCGGACATGAGCGCACCTGCCGCGCAGAAAACCCTCGCGCAGGCTGAGCTTGAAAGCGAAAACATCTCAAAGCTCATTGATATCATAGCCTCCGGAAGATTTCCGGACAGCTCCGAGGCGGAAAGTCTTTCCGCTTTCGGCGACCTTGTGAGAACGGGCAAGACTGCCCATAATAAGGCTCTGCGCGACATCTACAAGCTGCGCCGCGACAGATGCAAAAAGCTCGTTCAGGGCGCAGTGGAAAGCCTTTCGTCCTATGAGAGCGACTTCCGCGAGAGCCGTGAGGCGACTGTTCTGCTTGCGGAGGCGGTACGCAGATACGAGGATATAATCTGGGAACACAAGTGCCGCAAGAATGCTATAAGCTTTGATGACGGCGAAAGGCTTGCACTCGAACTGCTTGCCGAGGTCGAAGAGGACGGCTCAGTTCGTCAGTCCGAGACAGCGCAGAGGATAGCGGCTTACTATGATATCATAATGATTGACGAGTATCAGGACTCCAACAACAAGGAGGATATGATATTCAAGCTCATTTCCAGAAATTACAGAACTGTTCCGGACGGCGAGCCGATTTACGGCGATAACGTTTTTCTTGTCGGTGATGTCAAGCAGTCTATCTACGGCTTCAGACTTGCTAATCCGAAGAACTTCGTCCGCACGCTAAGTCTTTCCGAGCCATATTCTCCGGAGAGCGGCAGCCGCAATCAGGCGATAGTGCTGAACAGGAATTTCCGCAGCACTGAGGGCGTTATATCATTCGTGAACTACGTTTTCGGTCAGCTCATGACTAAGCGCTGCGGCGATATCGACTATACCGATGACGAGAAATTATACCCCGGCGCACAGGAGTACGGTGCGATCCCCGCTGAGGAGTGCCGCACGCAGATAACTCTCATCGGCTGTGACCAGAACGATGATGAGGACGGAAAGACTGTCAGTGATGACCCGGAGGCTTCGTGGACAGCCGCAAAGATAGCTGCAATGCTCGCAGAGGGCACTTCAGTTGCCGAAAAGGACGGCAGAACAAGACCCTGCCGCCCATCTGACTTCTGCATTCTTGTCAGAAAGAACCGCTTCATAAACGTCTATGCAGATGAACTTGCCGCGAGGGGGATAACTGCGAGGCGAAGCGAGGAATCCGGCTATCTGAGGTCACGCGAGATAGCGATACTCATTGACCTCCTGCGTGTTATAAGTGACCCTCTGCTCGATATACCGCTTGCGGCTGTGCTGACCTCGCCGATGTATATGTTCACTCCCGGAGAGCTTGGCTATATCAGGTCGCTCGACCCGGAGCGCCCGCTTTATCCGGTGCTCGTTCAGCTTGCGGAGGACGGCTTTGAGGAGTGCAGCGATATGTTCCTTATCGGGCGCTGCCGGGAATTCCTTGAAGCTCTCGGAAAGTTCAGGCTCGACTCAGTGACTATGACTACCGGCGAACTCATACGCTCGATATACGACACTACCGACTTCATTTCCGTAATGCAGCTCGGTGCTGACGGCGACAAAAAGCGTGCAAACCTTCGCGCACTCATTCAGTATGCAAAGGGTTATGAGGAAGCCGCAGCTTTTGAGGGTACAGGCGGTCTCAGCGGTTTCCTGCGGCATATCGACAGGGTAATGGAGAATGGCGACTATACTCAGGGCAAGGTCTCTGCTGCCGCCGGAGACTATGTTGCGATACAGACGCTTCACGGCTCGAAGGGACTTGAATACCCCTTTGTATTCATTGCCGAGACCTCGACCGAATTCAAGTTCGATTCGGATATCGCAATGTTCGGCGGAGACGGCAGGGTAGGCTATATCCTCTGCGATAAGAAACTGCTCCGGAAATACCGTACCTTCCAGCAGATAACGCTCACCGCCGAAAAGGAGTGTGAGACGCGCAGCGAGGAACTGCGTCTGCTGTATGTAGGGCTGACACGCGCACGTCAGCGCTTGTTCATCAACCTCAAGACCGGAGAAAAGGCTCTGGATCGCCTGCGCTCACAGGTCACGAATGCAGTGGTCGGCGGCAGCGGAACAGAGGATATGATACTCGGAGCAAAGCGGTTTTCCGACTGGCTTTGGGCTGTTCTCATGGTGCATGAGAGGTTTGCGGAGATAGCTGAAAGGCTTGAACTGATGCCGGAAGGAGCACCGCTCCCTGCGCCCGGATACAGCGATGATGTCTTCGATATCGTCTATGCAGGTCATGAGGAGACCGTTGCTGAAACAGCAGAGGAGACGGTACCGGAGGCTCAGCCGGACGATGCGATATGCGCCGAGCTGACCGCTCTTATCGACCATAAGTACGACACTGCGCTCTCGGAGCTTCCGGCAAGGCTCAGCGTTACACAGATAACAAAGAAGTTCCGCGGAGAGACTGAAAGCTTTGACCTTAAACTCCGCAGACCGAAATTCGCTTCCGGAAGCTCAGAACTGACCGGTGCGGAAAGGGGAACTGCGATACACACCTTTTTCCAGTATTGCAGCTTTGACAATGCGACAAAGTCACCTGCAGAGGAGATAGCAAGAATAAGGGAAATGGGCTATATCACGGCGGCTGAGGCTGATTCGGTAAGTATTCCGAATGTATCGGCGTTTTTTGACAGTGATCTCTACGCACGGATAAGCCGTGCGTCGAGGGTATGGCGCGAGAAAAAATTCATGGTAGCCGTGTCGCAGCTCGATATCGAGAACGAGCTGATGCGTAAGCTGAAAGGCTCAGACGGTATGATAAAGGGCATCATCGACCTCATGTTCGAGGAGGACGGCGCTGTCGTCATAGTTGATTACAAGTCCGACCGCGGCACATCTGCGGAGAAGCTTGCAGAGCGTTACAGAGTACAGCTCGACCTCTACCGTTCGGCGATAGAGCTGACGGTAAAGCTGCCGGTCAAGGAGGCTTACCTCTATTCATTTGAGCTGAAAAAACAGATACCGGTCGTATTATAATGCAAAAAGCCGTCCCCGAAATGGAGACGGCTTTTTATGAGAAGTAAGGAGAAGAATAATAGGAATAGCTTAATTGCTTGGCATGAACCGGTCAGTTGATTTTCCGTTCTTTCTGGACTGATCCTCCTGTAAAGTAACATCGAGCTTTTTGTACTCGCCGTTGCGGTATACTGTTACCTTGACTTTATCGCCGGCTTTATGCTTGTTCAGTACAGAGGTGAGCTGAGTGGTCGAGCTTACGGTATCTCCTTCGATATCGGTTATGATATCGCGTACCTGCATACCTGCTTTTTCGGCGCAGCTACCCTCATTGATAACGGATACATAAGCGCCCATCGGAACGTTATAGCGGCGCGAATCCGACTCGGTAACGTTTACGGTTGAGATACCGAGCTGAGGTCTGCCCTTGACGTAGTTGTAGTTGATAAGATCATCGACGATCTTCTTTGCATTATCTATCGGGATAGCGAAGCCGAGACCTTCAACTGTTGCGGAACCGTAACTTGAGGACATTTTAGCGGAGTTGATACCGATGACCTGACCGCAGCTGTTGAGCAGCGGTCCGCCTGAGTTGCCTTCATTGATAGCGGCATCAGTCTGGATAAGGTTCATATTCTTGCTATTTACCGAGATATTGCGGTTGAGCGCGGAAACGATACCGCAGGTAACTGAGCCGAAGAGTTCAAAGCCGAGCGGATTGCCGACCGCGATAACGAGTTCGCCGACACGGAGGTCGTTGCTGTCACCGAATACTGCCGGTTTAAGACCTGTCTCATTGACTTTCAGGACAGCAATATCGGTGTCCGTGTCGTAAGCGATTATTTTGGCATCATGCTCGCTCTGGTCGCTGAAACGTACTGAAACTTCAAGAGCTTCGCCGGCTTGGGTGGACTTGCTGTCGTCATAGATGCAGTGAGCGTTGGTGACGATATAACCGTCCTCCGAGAAGATGATGCCTGTGCCCTTGCCGTGCAAGACATCGGTAGATGAGCCGCCCATTCCCCAGCCGAAGAAGTCATAGGAATTGACGGTATACTCAAAGGTCGAGGAAACACCTACGACCGACGGCATGATATCCTCAACGATATCGGGAACAGGCTTTGCGTCCTCGCGTGCTGCAAGCTCTATCAGACTTGGCAGGGGAGCATCGTCCTCGTCATCGCCGTCATCGTCATCGTCAGCGTCAGCGGAGCTTCTTTTTGATGAGAGCGAAGTATTGTCACTTCCGTTATATTCAGAAAAACCGTTCTTGTCCTTGTGATCCTGATATATCTTGTAGCCCTGAACAGAGCCTACGCCTACGATAGCGAGGCAGAGTACGAAGGCAATGCTCTTGAGAACAGGGTGCCTTCTTTTCTTTTTCGGAGGTTCGGCAGGAACTGATGAGTAAGCGTAAGCACCTGCGGCAGGCTGTGCATAGCGTCTTGCATCATAGCTGTTATAGGGGGAAGCCTGTGAAGTATTTTCAGCAGGCTTTTCAGTATCCGGAATGCTGTTATTGATGTCGTCAGTCATAGAAAGGATCCTTTCATAATGAACTATAATTTTGCTTATACTTATATTATAATCACTTTTGTGATAAAATTATGATAGCATACAGAAAAAATGAGGATATGTATAAAAGCCGCAGTTATAAGCTGCGGCTTTCTGTGTTATCTGAGCTTTGAATTTGCCTTTGCGGTAAATCTTTCACCGTAAACGAGAAATCTCTCATGAGTACCCTCACCGATAAGACCGGACTCGTCATAAGCCTTTACCGTGAAGCAGTACTTTCTGCCCTCATTCTCAGTGAGAACAGCCTCAGCCCTGACATTCATGCCGCAGGGCGTGGCTGAAAGGTGCTTTACAGCTATCTCTGTGCCTACGGTAGTCTCATCGCCTTCAAGAGCGTCTGCAAGACAGTTGCAGGCAGCTTTTTCCATAAGCATTATCATAGTCGGCGTAGCGAGCACCCTGAGACTGCCGCTGCCAACGCTTGAAGCGAGGTCGGCTTCCGAGACGGTAAGCTCGGCAAATCCGATCGCATTCTGTTCAAGAAGTTTCATTAAAGCCTCCGTTATTCATCATCGAGCGGCGAGGTGGAATATACCTTTCCGACCACTCTGTCGTAGGTGAGCATATCGAGATCATCGTCATCGGGGATAGTTGCATCATAAGCAGTCGAGTATATCGGGGTCTTGTCGAGATACTGCATCATCTTCTCAATGAATGCGTCGTGCGGTGCGTCAATTATCTTGTAGATAACGTATGGAACGTAGAAGAACGAGAACTTGTTCTCGGGTACCTTTGAGAAGTCAGCGTCGTAGTTCGCCCAGAAGAAGTAAGTCTGCTCGTAGAGGATATCGCAGTTCTCGCCGTTGAGATCGAGCTGATTGTAAACGCTGGTCTCGCCTCTGAGGGACGGGAAGTGGTCGCCGACGAAGAACACGAGAGTAGGCTCGTCGAGCTTTTTGAGCTCTGAGAGGAACACGTCAAGGCCCTCGAAGGTGTGCTGTACCCACTGGAGGTAATTGCCGAACTCATCATCGGGGTCTTCACCCTGATTATAGGGCTGATGGTTCTGCATTGTAGTAGTGTGGATATAGATCGGGTCGTCGGAATCCTTGATGAGGTAGAGAAGCTCGTCAAATACTGACTTGTCGTCAACGTAAGTGCCGTAATGCTCAACATCAACATTGAAATCGGTCTTGCCTTCCTGATCGTCATGGTAGATCATTTCCTTGAAGCCGAGGCGAGGATAAACTGTATCTCTGGTATAGAAAGCGGAATTGAACGGGTGAACGTAAGCGGAATTGTAGCCCCAGCTGTTGAAGTAGCGTGCGATAGCGGGAAGAGAGTGCTCTGCGAGAATTCTCTGCGGCATATTCGAGTCATTGATGCCCTTTACCGGGAGACCGAACATTAGCTCGAATTCGGCGCGGACAGTCCAGCTTGCGTAGGTAGGAGTGATTATCCTTCCGCTGTGGCCTTCCTGACAAGCCTTATCGAAATACTTGTAGTAGGAATCGTCAACATTGAGCTGGTCGAATACACGGAAATCTGCAAATGATTCGCTCATGATAAAGATGACGTTGGGCTTTTTGCCGCCGTTGAAGGTGCCGGACTTATCGACCTTGACGTCAAGGATCTTTTCAACGCTTTTCCTGTTGTAATTATCAGGCTTGACAAGACGGTTCTCGTAGCTTTCGGAAGCAGTCTGCACGATAAATGCAAGGAAGCTGTTGTTGTCGAACTTCTCGTTCAGCAGGAAAGCGTTCGTGGCAGATGTTGTATCCACATTGAAAAACTTGTATATGGGCTTGTAGAACTTAGGGAAAACAATCATCGCAAGGCTGAATACAATGCAGCCGAGAGAAGTGGCGACGCGGTGGAGCGGCTTGAACTTTATCTTCGGGTTCATGTAGAAGATAAGCAGGAAAATGAGTATCGCTATCGCACAGCAGAGAATGAGCTGCCATGTGATTTTTATGTATGCGAAGGACGAGATGCTCTTGACGTTCTTGGCGAGCCTCAGGTCGGAGAGAATGAGGTGGTTGCCGTTTGTGTTGAACTTGAACAGCTCGACGATACTCAGCGCGACATAGGTGAAGCTTTCAATGAGCACTGCCAGCCATGGTATCTTGAAAAGTGCGAGGAAAAGTACGAAAATAACACTTGCAATCAGCACATCGAACACGAGTACCGAGGGGTGGCGGACGAAAAAGTCAGCAAATACCGAGAGTTCCTTTGCCTGAATTATCTCAGCCATGCAAGTAATATATATCGGGAAAAGAATGAGAGCTATGAGGTTGAAGCGCTTGAATTTGTCAGAATTCTCACGGCGCTTGGCATTGAAGGCGCGTATCGCCTGTACGAACTTATGGGGCTTCTTTTCCGGTTTTTCCGGCTTTTTCGGTGCTGTGGGCTCAGAAACGTCTGTCATGACCTCCGCAGCCGGTTTTTCGACGGTCTGAACAGCGGATTCCGGCACAGGAGACTGTGCTTCCGTGATCTCGTTTGGATTTTCAGCCATTCTAATCATCCTTTACAAAATAATATCTGTCGATAGTATGAAATATCACACCTATTAATAATATCACAACGGGAGTAAAACTTCAAGTGGAAAACCTTTTTTTCCGGAATTTAACACAATTTTCGCTGAATTGGTAATAATATACCATGAAACCCGCACAATACTGTGCAATCTGCCAAAACTCAAATCACCATTCCGCCGTTAACCCCTATGACCTGACCTGTTATGTATTCAGCACCGGCAGATGCAAGAAAGCGCACGGTATCGGCGATATGGCGGGGTTCACCGAATATGCCGAGGGGAATATCCTCCCTTATGAGTGCAAGGTCTTCCTCAGAGAAGCGGCTGTTCATCTCGGTCATTATGAAACCGGGAGCGATGCAGTTGACCCTTATGCCGGAGGGAGCGACCTCCTTTGAAAGCGCCTTTGTAAAGCCGATTATACCTGCTTTAGCGGCGGAATAGTCCACCTCGCAGGAAGCACCAACCTGTCCCCACATCGAGGAGATATTGATGATATTGCCGCTTTTTCTGCGTATCATTTCCGGCAGGACGGCACGTGCACAGTTCATCGTTCCGGCGAGGTCTGTGCCGAGTATCCTTTGTGCGGTGTCATCTGCAACATCGGTGAATAGTGCGATCTCCGATATCCCGGCATTGTTGACGAGAAGCTCCGGCGGTTCGATGCCGGCAATAGCTCTCCGGACATCCTCCGGTGCTGAAACATCGAATCCTACAGCTTCGCCGCCTATCTCAGCAGCAAGCCGCAGAGCCTTGTCTTTTGCCTTTAAATAGTTTATGTAAACGTGACAGCCTTCGTCAGCAAGAGCACGGCATACAGCTTCGCCGATGCCGCCTGTTCCGCCTGTTACGAGCGCATATCTCATAGAATAACCTCCCTGAAAGCAGTAATCAATAATCATTATACCACGCCGTGCAGGAAAAATCCAGTGAAACACTTGAAAAAAATCTGATTTCATGTTAGAATTATTGTAATGAAATGAGGTGCAGTTATGGATCAGAAAAAGATCGACCGTATAAATGAACTTGCAAGAAAATCAAAGGCAGAGGGGCTCACCGAGGCTGAAAAGGCTGAACAGACCGAGCTCCGCAACGAGTACCGCGCTTCCGTTACCGGTAATCTCATGCAGCAGCTCGAGAATACCTATATCATGACTCCAGACGGCAAAAAGCGCAAGGTCGGAAAGGGCAGGTGAGCCTATGACGGACAGGGAGCTTCTTGCGGCAGCTGAAAAGGCTGCCGGAAATTCTTACTCACCCTATTCGCATTTTCGCGTGGGAGCGGCGCTGCTCTCAGCAGACGGAAGGCTTTTCACCGGCTGCAATATCGAGAATTCCTCCTATTCGCTGACAAACTGCGCGGAGAGAACGGCTCTTTTCAAGGCAGTATCAGAGGGCGTTACCGAGTTCAAGGCTATTGCCATAGTCGGCAGCGCTGACGGTGATTTTTCGCGCCCGTGCCAGCCTTGCGGAGCCTGTTTGCAGGTGCTGAGCGAGTTCTGCGGCGACGATATGATGATAATACTCTCGAACGGCTGGTTCAGGCTTTCGGACTTCCTGCCCATGCGTTTCAGTGCGGATAATATACGATGACTGAGATAGTGAGAGCTGACGCCAGGGAGGAATATATGCCCCTGCTTCTTATCGGCGATGAGCAGGAGGACATGGTCAGACGCTACCTTGACAGGAGTACCATATATGTGCTCCGTGAGGACGGCGAGGACTGCGCTCTCTGTGCTGTGACTGACGAGGGCGGCGGAGTGCTTGAGATAAAGAATATCGCGGTATATCCGCAGTTTCAGCGCCGCGGCTTCGGCAGGAAGCTGATAGACCATATTTCCGCAGTATATGCCGGAAAATTCAGCCGTATCACCGCAGGTACCGGTGACAGTCCGTTCACGGTGCCATTTTACGAGAAATGCGGATTTGTCTGTGTCAGCCGCGTGAAGGACTGGTTCACGCAGCACTACGATCACCCGATATATGAAGGCGGAGTTCAGCTCCGCGATATGCTTATTTTTGAGAAAAACTGGAGGTCTGAATGTTACTGAAGGATAAGATAGAAAAGCATCTGCTGTCAGTACAGAAGCCCTCGCGCTACATCGGCGGCGAGGTCGGCAGCGTGATAAAAGACAGGTCGAAGGTCGATGTGCGGTTCGCATTCTGCTTTCCGGACACCTACGATATCGGAATGTCGCACCTCGGCATGAAGATACTCTACTCGCTCACGAACGAGAGGGAGAACTACTGGTGCGAGCGCTGCTTTGCGCCCTCCGAGGACTTCGAGGCTGTGATGCGCGAGAATGATATACCGCTCTACGCGCTCGAAAGCCTTGACCCGATACGCGATTTTGACTTCATCGGCTTCACTATGCAGTATGAGCTTTCGTACTCCAATGTGCTGAATATGCTTGATCTTGCCGGCATACCGATATTTGCCAAGGACAGGACCGAGGAGCTTACACAGATAGTCATAGCCGGAGGACCGTGCGTCTGTAATCCCGAGCCCCTTGCGGATTTCTTTGATATATTTGTTCTCGGAGAGGGCGAGGAGGTCAACCTCGAACTCATAGACCTCTACTGGGAAATGAAGCAGCAGGGAGCTAAAAGGATAGATTTTCTGCGGAAAGCGGCTCAGATCGAGGGTGTTTACGTTCCGCAGTTTTACAGCTTCACCTACAAGGAGGATGGCACTATCGCTGCCGTCAATGTCACTGAGAATGCTCCGGAGGTCATACGGAAACGTATAATCCGCGATTTTGACAAGGTATATTATCCGGAAAACTTCGTCGTTCCGTTCACTGAAATTGTCCACGACCGTGTGTCGGTCGAGGTGCTGCGCGGCTGCATAAGAGGCTGCCGTTTCTGTCAGGCAGGCTTCATCTACCGTCCCTTCCGTGAGAAGCATACCGACACGATATGCCGTGAAACAAAGGCACTCTGCGAGAATACCGGCTATGATGAGGTATCACTCGCCTCGCTCAGTACGAGCGACCATTCCGAGATAGACCCCATGCTCACTCAGCTCATCGAATACACTGCAAACGAACATATAAACCTTTCGCTGCCGTCACTGCGCGTGGACAACTTCTCCGAAGCCCTTCTCGAAAAGATAAAGAAGGTCCGCAAGAGCGGTCTGACCTTTGCGGCTGAGGGCGGTACTCAGCGTCTCCGCGACGTCATCAACAAGAACGTCACCGAGGAGGAGATAATGAATACCTGCCGCATTGCTTTTCAGGGCGGATATGCGGCTGTAAAGCTCTACTTCATGATGGGACTTCCCACCGAGACCGACGAGGATATCGTGGGCATCGCAGAGCTCGCCCAGCGCATAATCGACCTTTTTTACAGCATCGAGGACAGACCGCGCGGAAAGGGCGGAGTACAGGTGTCAGTGAGCTGTGCGACCTTCGTGCCGAAGCCGTTCACGCCCTTCCAGTTCGAGCCGCAGGATACACGCGAAATGATCGAGCATAAGCAGAAGCTCCTGCTGAGCTCGGTCAAGTCAAAGAAGATAAAGGTCGCCTACCACGACCCGAACGTAAGCCAGCTCGAGGTCATACTTGCAAAGGGCGACAGAAGGCTCTGCAAGGCGATATATACAGCATGGCAGAAGGGGTGTAAGTTCGACAGCTGGGAGGAGCACTACCGCTTTGACAAGTGGCTCGAGGCATTTGAGGAATGCGGTATAGACCCTGCATTCTATGCGAACAGACGCTTTGAATATGACGAGATACTTCCGTGGGATCATCTTGACTATCTCGTGAGCAAGGAGTTTCTCATTCGAGAGAACAAAACTGCACACCAGTCAAAGACCACACCTAACTGCCGTCAGAGGTGTTCCGGCTGCGGTGTCAATAAAAAAGTGGGGAGGGAATGCTTTGCAAAGGCTGAGAGCGGTATTTGAAAAGACCGGACGCGCTAAATACATATCACACCTCGATCTGAACCGTTGTATGCTGCGGATATTCAGGCGTTCGGGACTGCCGATATGGTATACCGAGGGCTTCAACCCTCACCCTTATTATTCATTTGCACTCGCACTTTCACTCGGATTTGAGAGCCGGTGCGAGATAATGGACTTCAACATCACGGACGATGCCATGTCTGCTGACGAGATAAGAGACAGGCTGAACACCGTTATGCCGGAGGGAATGGGCGTAGTTTCAGTAGCTCCGCAGGTACAGAAAATAACAGCGATAACCCATGCGGATTACAGCTTTACGCTGGAGACGGCTTCACCGGACAGGCTTAAAGCTGATATTGACCGGCTTCTTTCCGCTGAAGAGATACTCATTGAGAAGAAGACAAAGAAGGGTGTCAGGACTGTTGATATCAAGCCGGATATGCAGGTCACGGACTGCCGCGTTGCTGACAGCGGCGTTGAGATGAGCCTTCGTCTTCCTGCCGGAACGCAGACGAACTATAACCCGACACTTTTCTTTGAAGCCTTGAAAAATACCGGAGCAGAGCCGTTTGAACCGTGCCGCATATGCCGTACAGCCATACTCTGTGCGGACGGCAGCAATTTTGCGTGAGGGATAGATATGGAAATCAGGAATATAGGGATAGACGGCGGAAAAGCCTTCGACTGGGGCAGGGCCTCGGACGATTACGCGAAATACAGGGACATTTACCCTCCGCTTTTCTTTCAGAAGATAGCCGGCCGCGGTCTGTGTGTCAGGGGACAGAAGGTTCTTGACCTTGGTACGGGAACAGGCGTTGTGCCGAGGCTTATGTACGGCTTCGGTGCTGACTGGACCGGTGCTGACATCTCGGAGGAGCAGATAGCGCAGGCGAGGGTGCTTGCCGAAAAAGAGGGGAAAAAGATAGACTTCATCGTATCCTCAGCCGAGGATATCGACTTCCCGGACGGCACATTTGACGTCATTACAGCGTGCCAGTGCTTCTTTTACTTTGACTATGACGTAGTAGTGCCAAAGCTTGCAAGGCTGCTGAAAGACGGCGGCAGGCTCGTTATCCTCTTTATGGCGTGGGTGCCGGCTGACGATGCGGTCGCAAAAGCGAGTGAGGAGCTCGTACTAAGATACAATCCTTCATGGACGGGCGGCGGCTACAAGCGTGCGCCTGTATTTGTGCCTGAGATAGCAGGGGAGTATTTCGATACCGAAGCTCGTGAGGAGTACGATCTGGACGTTCCCTTTACCCGTGAGAGCTGGAACGGCAGAATGAAAGCGTGCCGTGGCATAGGCGCGTCGCTTACGCCGGAAAAGACGGCAGAATGGGAAAAGGAGCATCTGAAAATGCTTGCGGACATCGCTCCGGAGGAGTTTGAGATACTTCACCACGCCGCTTATGCTGTGCTCCGGAAGAAGCACTGAAACAGACTGCACAAATTTTTTTTGATTTTTTTGTAAAAAACACTTGCATTTTTTCTCAAAGTATGTTATAATATAAAAGCATTTGAAATCCGTTCGTTATGATTTTATCATTTCGGATGAGGGTTAATGCCGAAAGACATTAAATCGGATAGTCCTCTGACCGTGGCAGCCGTGGTGAGACATTACAGCCTGACTGACAGCAGGAGCGTCTTTTCTGAACTCTGCGTATGCTGAACGCAGCGTCCGGAGCGGTTTATGAATATCCGGAAATTTTAGGAGGAAATTAAAATGGATGCACTCAAGCTCATCAGCAACTCAAGCATGAAGGAAAATGTTCCGGAATTCAACGTAGGTGATACCGTTAAGGTTCACGTTCAGATCAAGGAAGGCGACAAGAGCCGTATCCAGATCTTCGAGGGAACAGTTATCGCAAAGAAGCACGGCGGCATCAGTGAGACATTCACTGTAAGACGTGTAGCTCATGGCTGCGGTATCGAAAGGATATTCCCGCTTCACTCTCCTGTCGTTGACAAGGTAGAAGTAGTAAGATACGGTAAAGTCCGCAGAGCAAAGCTCTACTACCTCAGAGACAGAGTTGGTAAGGCTGCCAAGGTCAAGGAACAGATTCGCTGAAAAGCGCAGGCTGAGCTCAGGCAGAGTCTCTCTGCCTGACTCAACTACTTTCCTCAGAGGGACGCAAAGTCCCTTTTTTGCTACATATCCGGAAACGGAAATACTGCCCGGAGGTATACAATGGAAGATAATGAAAATGTTATAAATGAAGCCGAGGAGGCTCTGAGCGAGGAGCTCGGAGAGCTTTCCGGCGAGGAAGCTGAGCAGGAGGAGACTTCTGAGGAGGCTGATACAGAGGATACTGATGACGAGGAGGACGAAGACGGCGAGGAAGACGATGATGATGACGAGGACGATGCGGAGTCGAATGCCCGCAGGAAACGTATCATCAATGATATCATGGATATCATCGAATCCACCCTTATCACCGTGTTTGTGATCGTGCTCGTGTTCACCTATCTGCTTCACCCCGTAAACATCAAGGGACACTCAATGGAGCCTACTCTTTACGGTGACGACAGGATATTCATGACTACGGTATATTTCGGTATAGACAACGGCGATATCCTTGTTATCGACAACAATGCCGTATACCTTCTTGACGAGAACGGCGATCCGTATAAGGCTGACGTTCCGAACAATCCTATCGACGAGTGTATTATCAAGCGCGTCATTGCGTGCGGCGGACAGACGATAGATATCGACGATTCCGATGTAACCAACTGCAAGATCATCGTTGACGGCGACGTTGTAGATGAACCGTATATCAAAGAGAGCGCAAAGACACTGAAAAGCGGAGCATTTGCGTCTCAGTTCCCTTTCAAGGTGCCCAAGGGCTATTACTTCGTAATGGGAGATAACCGCGAGAATTCATCAGACAGCCGCAGCGGCTTTGTAGGTCTAATAAAGAAGGATCAGGTCTACGGCAAGGCTATAATGAGATATTCGCCGCTCAAGGAATTCAAGTTCCTTTTCAATTCCGACAAGAAGTCCTCTGATGAGAGGGACTGAGTTCCGCAGGAAGCTGCTCACGAAGGCAGCAGACTTTGCTGAAACATTCATAATAACGCTGTTCACGGTGAGCCTTGTGTTCGTCTATGCGTTCAGGACTACAACGGTCACAGGCATCTCCATGAGCCCGACTCTTGAGGAGGGCGACAGGGTACTTCTGACATCATGGTATTCCTCACCGGAACAGGGCGATGTAGTGGTGATAAATGCCCGACATGCCGTGACGCTCGACAGCAGCAGAAATACTGCTGTGAGGGACGGCAGTGGCGGATATATCGTAAAGAGGATCATTGCCGTGAGCGGACAGACCGTTGATTTCGATTTCAACAGGGGAGTTGTCTACGTTGATGACAAGGTTCTCGATGAGCCATATATCAGCGGACTTACCCACCTTGATGAGGGTGCGTTCACCGGTATGTACCCGGTAACGGTTCCGGACGGATATTTGTTCGTGATGGGTGATAACCGCCGTGATTCACGCGACAGCCGCGACAGCATACTCGGATTTGTGCCGGAGGAGGACGTTGAGGGAAAGGTCGTGTTCAGGCTCTCACCGCTCAGAAGAGTCGGATTTGTTCACTGATCGGAGGTATATGTGGAAACATCAGATATGAAGCAGATACAGTGGTTTCCCGGTCATATGGCGAAGACGCGCAGGCTCATAACAGCGAACCTGAAGCTCGTTGACGCCGTTGTGGAGATCGTTGACGCGAGAACGCCGTTCAGCAGCCGCAATCCGGAAATGGACAGGCTGACTAAGGGCAAGCCGAGACTTGTACTGCTCAACAAGAGTGACCTTGCAGATGACAGGGCAACTCAGAAATGGATAAATTATTTCAGAAACAGCGGTGCAGAGGCACTTGCTGTTGACTGCAAGTCCGGAAAGGGACTTAAAAGCGTTATTCCGGCGATACGCACAAAGGTGCTCGCTGAGCTTATGGAGAAGCGTGAGCGCAGCGGTATGGCAGGCGCACCGGTAAGACTGATGATAGTCGGTATCCCGAATGTCGGAAAGTCATCGCTTATAAACAAGCTTGCCGGAGGAAAACGTGCAAAGGTCGAGGACAGACCCGGAGTAACACGCACAAAGCAGTGGGTGAAGCTTGACAACAGCACCGAGCTGCTCGATATGCCGGGAGTTCTGTGGCCTAAGTTCGAGGACCAGGAGGCAGCTCTGAGACTTGCCTTCACAGGTGCGATAAGCGATGATATCCTCGATACCGAAGCGCTTGCCATGAAGCTGCTGAAATATCTTGCTGAGGAGTATCCGCAGTCACTTTCGGAGCGCTACAAGATAGAATTTTCCGCGGAAGATACCGGCATCGGTCTTCTTGAAAAGGTCGGGAAAAAGCGCGGTATGATGCTTTCCGGCGGCGAGATCAATACCGAGAGGGCGGCCATTACCGTGATAGACGAATTCAGGGCCGGCAAGCTCGGAAGGATAACTCTTGAACTTCCGGATGAAAAGGAGAAATAATGGCAAGGACAGTGCTCCACAGGGAGCTATTTGACTATGACACAGAGCTCAGGAAGAATTATCCGGTCATATGCGGAGTCGACGAGGCAGGCAGGGGACCGCTCGCTGGCGATGTCTATGCTGCGGCAGTTGTTCTTGATGACGGAGCGCTGATAGACTACCTCAACGACAGCAAGAAGCTCTCGGAGAAGCGCCGTGAAGAGCTTTTCGACGTTATCAAAGAAAAGGCGAAGGCTTACTGCATCGCAACTGCTTCCGTCGAGGAGATAGACCGTCTGAATATACTCAACGCGGCAATGCTCGCCATGAAACGCGCAGTCGAGGGACTGAGCGTGAAGCCGGATCTGGCGCTTATCGACGGTAACAAGCTGCCGGAGCTCAGCTGCGATATGCAGTATGTGATAAAGGGCGATGCGACATCGGCTTCCATTGCGGCAGCTTCAGTGCTCGCAAAGGTCGCCCGTGACAGGTATATGCGGGAGCTTGCGGAGAAATATCCGCAGTACGCATTTGAACAGCACAAGGGGTACGGAACGAAGCAGCATTACGAGCTGCTCGAAAAATACGGCATCTCCGATGTTCATCGCAGGACCTTCCTGAAAAAGCTCTATGACGAAAAGTGAGACAGGTAAGCTCGGTGAGGAGGCAGTATGTGCCTACCTCAGAGAGCGCAGATATAACATTGCCGCGCGGAATTACCGCATAAAGGGCGGCGAGATCGACATAATCGCAGAAAACGGCGATTATCTTGCGTTTGTCGAGGTCAAATCCAGACGCCCCGGAAGTCTTGTATCAGGCTTCGAAGCTATAGACAAGCGCAAACGCGGTCTTATAATAAGGACTGCGGCTGAGTACTGCACACGCTTTCCGAATGTCCTTCAGCCGAGATTTGACATCGCGCAGGTCATCATAAGCGGGGACGAGGTGCTCAGCATTGATTACATTGAAAATGCCTTTGATACAACAGGCTATAATTTCATATTCTGAAGGGTGATATTATGTATTACAACAGCACAAGAAACAGCGGCGTAAAGGTTAGCAGTGCCGAGGCTATCACGCAGGGTATCTCCGCTGAGGGCGGACTTTTCGTCCCCGAGAGCATTCCCACGCTCACACTCGATGAGATAAAGCTCATCGGCGGTATGAGCTATGCCGACAGAGCTGCGTATGTTTTCTCGAAGTATCTCACTGACTTCACCGAGGCTGAGATCCGCTACTGTACGGACAATGCCTATTCCACGAAGAATTTCGAGACCGAGAGCATTGCCGAGCTCGCACATCTTTTCGACGGCACTTATATGCTCGAGCTTTGGCATGGTCCTACCTGTGCGTTCAAGGATATGGCTCTCCAGATACTTCCTTACTTTCTCACGACTTCCGCAAAGAAGATAAACCTTGACAAGAAGATAGTCATTCTCGTAGCCACATCCGGCGATACCGGAAAGGCTGCTCTTGAAGGCTTCAAAGACGTTGAGGGGACATCTATCATGGTATTCTACCCCGAGGACGGCGTAAGTTCCATGCAGAAGCGTCAGATGAAGACACAGGAGGGCTCGAACGTAGGAGTATGCGCTATCAAGGGCAACTTCGATGACTGCCAGAACGGCGTAAAGGCTATATTCACCGACAGCGAGGTCAAAGCAGCGCTCGAAAGCAAGGGAATGATGTTCTCAAGCGCAAATTCCATCAACTGGGGACGTCTTGTGCCTCAGGTGGTATACTATATATCTGCATACGCAGAGCTCGTCAAGGACGGTGAGATAGCTCTCGGCGACAAGATTAACATTGTCGTTCCTACCGGTAATTTCGGCAATATCCTTGCCGCTTACTACGCAAAGCACATGGGCGTACCGGTAAACAAACTCATCTGCGCCTCCAATATCAACAACGTGCTCACTGATTTCATAAATACCGGCGTTTACGACAGGAACCGCCAGTTCTATGCGACTGTTTCTCCCTCTATGGATATCCTCATCTCCAGCAACCTGGAAAGACTTCTCTATCTCATGACAGGCAGGGACGATGCCCGCATCAGGGAATGGTTCGGCAAGCTTGCTTCCGAGGGCAGATATGAGGTAACTGACGATGTGAAGGCAAAACTCACCGAGGAATTCAGCGCTGGATTCTGCGACGATGTCCAGACTAAGGCTGCTATCCGCGATATCTATGAGAAGTACGGCTATACCTGCGATACTCACACAGCCGTAGCCGTAAAGGTTTACAATGATTACAAGGCAGCTACCGGAGACACCACAAAGACCGTTATAGCTTCCACAGCAAGCCCCTACAAGTTCAGCGCTGCTGTTCTCGAAGCCCTTGAGGGCAAGGTTTCCGACATCGACGAGTACGATAAGGTGGACCGCATCGCAGAGCTTTCAAAGCTCGATATACCGGCTGCACTTGCCGATCTCAGGAACAAGCCCGAGCGCTTCTGCGATGTTATTGCAAAGTCTGAGCAGAAGGGATATGTTCTCGGAAAGCTTGGAATATGAGCTTATTCGTCATAGGCGACCTTCACCTGTGCTTCAGTGACCCTTCAAAGACCATGAGTATCTTCAACGGCTGGCAGGACTATCAGGAAAAGATAGAGAAGAACTGGCTGGAACGCATAAGCGCAGAGGATACCGTAGTTCTTGCAGGGGACATATCATGGGGAATGTCGCTCCAGCAGGCGCTGCCGGACTTTCAGTTCATCGACCGCCTTCCCGGTAATAAGATCGTCCTCAAAGGGAATCACGATTACTGGTGGACGACGATGCGGAAAATGGAGGATTTCCTTTCTGCTGAGGGGATATCCACGATTAGCATACTCCACAACAATCATTATCCCTACGGGGAATACGGCATCTGCGGTACGCGCGGCTGGGTCAACGGCACTGACAATTCCGGACAGCAGGACGAAAAGGTCCTCCGCCGCGAGGTGCAGAGGCTTGAAACATCAATAAAGTCGGCTGTCGGCGCAGGACTTGAACCGCTTGTGTTCATGCACTATCCGCCGATATTCGCAAACAATTTCAACTACGACATACTTGACGTACTCTACCGGTACAGGATAAAGCGCTGCTACTACGGACATATCCACGGCAGATCGGCGCATGAGCTGTGCGTTCAGGGAGAGTATGACGACATAGATTTCCATTTGATAGCCGGAGATTTTTTGCAATTTGCACCAGAATTAGTGTTATGATTTGTGCAATATGTAGAAGTATTGGAATTTAGTGGAAAAATCACTTCAAATGTGGTATAATATTCCAAGTATGTTATATATAATTTATGGAAGGACTTATTAACCATGAGCTTAAAATCATCAAACAAGACAGATATTAATACTACCGAGCTGGTAATAACTATCGACCCTGAGACCTTCGAGGCTGCTGTTGAGAAAGAATATCAGCGTCAGAAGAAGAATATCCAGATCAAGGGCTTCAGAAAGGGCAAGGTTTCCCGTAAGCTTGCTGAGAGAGAATTCGGCGAGGGCGCTTTCTATGAGGGCGCTGTAAATGCTCTCCTCGGACCCGAGATCGACGCAGCTGTCAAGGAGACAGGTCTCGTTCTTGTTGACAGACCCAATGTCGAGATCACTTCTATCGGCAAGGCTGAGGGCGTTGAGCTCAAGGCTATCTGCGTTACAAAGCCTGTTATCGAGATCTCTGATTACAAGGGCATCAGCGTTCCCAAGGAAGTAAAGGAGATCACTGATGAGGATATCGACAAGCAGATCGACATCATCAGAAAGAAGAACGCCCGTATCGTTTCTGTTGACGACAGAGCCGCTCAGATCGGCGATGAAGTTACTATCGACTTCGAGGGCTTTTTCGGCGATGAGGCATTTGAAGGCGGCAAGGGCGAAGATCACCCGCTCCGTCTCGGCAGCGGTCAGTTCATCCCCGGCTTCGAGGATCAGATCGTTGGTCACAACATCGGCGACGAGTTCGACGTAGTAGTAACCTTCCCCGAGGACTACCAGATGACAGACTATGCCGGCAAGGAAGCTACTTTCAAGACCAAACTCAAGGCAATCAGCTTTGAGGAGCTCCCCGAGATCAACGATGACCTCGTAAAGGACGCTACTGAGTTCGATACAGTTGAGGAATACAGAACAGACATCAAGACAAAGCTCGAAGAGGCAGCTGTAAGTCAGGCTGATTCCGCTTTCGAGAATGCTATCATGAATAAACTCATCGAGAAGGTAGATGCTCCTATCCCGAACTGTATGTATGAGCAGAGAATTGATTCCCTCATGCGCTCATTTGAGCAGCAGCTCCGTCAGCAGGGCATGGATCTCAAGCTTTACTTCCAGTACACAGGCATGGATATGGATTCCTTCAGGGAGACATACAGAGACAGAGCAGTCAACGAAGTCAAGCTCCGTCTTGCACTTGAAAAGATCGCAGAGCTCGAGAATATCGAGGTTACTGAGGACGAGATCAACAGTGGACTTGCAGATCTCGCAGCTGCCAACAAGGTAGATGTTGAGACGATCAAGAAGTTCATTCCTCTCGAGGATTATACAACTGACCTCAAGGTACAGAAGGCAGTTGACCTTGTAAAGGAGAATGCTGTGATCGACAATACTTCTGCTGAGGAAAATAAGGACGCAGAATGACATATCCCGGGCGTATCCGACAAATTGCCGCATAAATAGCAATATTCCTATTGTCCCACAGCTTCTTCCGTGGGACAATAGTTTTTAAGAAAGGACGATGAACATGAGCGTATTGATACCCTATGTTGTTGAACAGACGAGCCGAGGCGAAAGATCCTATGATATCTTTTCACGCCTCCTGAATGACAGGATCATAATGCTTTCTGATCAGATAAGCGATGCTACAGCAAGTGTTGTTGTCGCACAGCTCCTCTATCTCGAAAGCCAGGATGTTGAGAAGGACATCTCTCTGTATATCAACAGCCCCGGAGGCTCTGTCACAGCCGGTATGGCGATATATGACACTATGAATTATATCAAGTGTGATGTTGCCACAATATGTGTCGGCATGGCTGCATCAATGGGAGCTTTCCTGCTTTCTGCCGGAGCAAAGGGCAAGCGCTTTGCACTTCCTAACAGCGAGATCATGATACACCAGCCTCTTATCGGAGGCGGACTCGGCGGTCAGCAGACTGATATAATGATACACGCAAGGAATCTCGAGCGCACAAGAGATAAGCTCGAATCCATACTTGCCGAGAATACCGGAAAAACTATCGAACAGATACACGCCGACTGTGAGCGCGATAACTACATGACCGCGCAGGAGGCAGCTGAATACGGCCTTATAGACAAAGTTATTGTAAAAAGGTAGGTTTTATAAATGGCAGAATCATTTAAGTCATGCAGCTTCTGCGGAAAGGGCGAAAACAGGGTACACAGTATGTTTTCTGCCGGAAGCGCTAATATCTGCGATGAATGCGTATGTTACTGCTATGAGATGATATACGGTCCAGGGATCTCAAAGGCTCAGAAAAAAGCTGCAAGGAAGGACGGAAATCAGTCGCTTTCTTCCATGAAGCTCCTTAAACCAAGGGAGATAAAGGAATTCCTCGATGAATATGTCATCGGTCAGGACGACGCCAAGATATCGCTTGCAGTAGCGGTATACAATCATTATAAGCGCATACTCAGTCAGGAGGCAAGCGACCAGGGCAAGGACGAAGGTGACGGAGTTGAGCTCCAGAAGAGCAATGTTCTCCTTCTCGGTCCGACCGGTGTCGGAAAAACCTTCCTCGCACAGACTCTCGCAAAGCTTCTGAATGTGCCGTTTGCTATTGCAGACGCGACCACGATAACTGAAGCCGGATATGTCGGCGACGATGTTGAGAACGTCCTCCTCAGACTGATACAGGCTGCTGATTTTGATATCAAGGCGGCAGAGCGTGGAATAATCTACATCGACGAGATCGACAAGATAGCAAGGAAGTCCGAGAATACCTCGCTCACCCGTGATGTAAGCGGTGAAGGTGTACAGCAGGCTCTCCTCAAGATAATCGAGGGAACTGTCTCGAATGTTCCTCCTCAGGGCGGCAGAAAGCACCCCAATCAGGAGGTAATCCAGATCAATACAAAGAATATCCTCTTTATCTGCGGCGGTGCGTTTGACGGTCTCGAAAGGCAGATACAGAAGCGTATCGGCAAGGCGCCGATAGGCTTCGGCGGTGAGATAAAGTCTCATCAGGAGGAAAAGGACAATATCTTCAAGAAGGTTATCCCGAAGGACCTTGTCAAGTTCGGTATGGTACCGGAATTTGTCGGAAGACTTCCGGTCATCACAGTTCTCGAGGAACTCGACGAAGCTTCGCTCGTGAGAATCCTCACCGAGCCGAAGAACGCGCTAATCAAGCAGTACAAGAAGCTGTTTGACTATGACGATATCGAGCTTGCTGTTGATGATGACGCTCTCATTGAGATAGCAAAGAAGGCGATCGCTCAGAAGACCGGTGCAAGAGGTCTTCGCTCGATACTCGAGGGCATACTTATGAAGACTATGTTCTCGGTTCCTTCTGACGGCAGCATTGCGCGTGTTACAGTTACAGCGGACTGCGTATTAAACGGCACACAGCCGATACTTACCAACCGCCGCAACAAGACAGTTACAATAGCAGTATAATGATATGTAAGAAAGGCTCTGCACATGATGTGCAGAGCCTTTTTGTTACTTCTCAGCAGCCACAGCCGCAGCCGTTATTGTTGTTGTCGCATCCGCAGCTGTTGTTGCAGCCGCAGCCGGAGAAAAGAAGGATGAAGAGGAGGATGAGGAGGATTATCCACCAGCAGTTATTACCGTCAAAGCAAGAATTACACATAATTAAGCACTCCTTAAAGCGATGTATTTGAAGCTTTTCTGTCGCTTCATAGTACATAGTATGCTATGGCGGAAAAAGTGTTACAATATTTTTTAAGCTTATGGATTTCGACTGTTATCGCAGGAAAAATGTGGCATAATATTACTGCGGAACAAAAGAACAGGAGGAATACTATGCTGAACACAGACAAATTTACAAAGAAGTCACTAAGGATAATCGAGGGCGCTGTCAGGGCTGCGTCGGAGCTCGGGCATACCTATGTCGGGAGCGAGCATCTTCTGCTTGCAATTGCTGACAGCGGTTCATCAAAGGCAGTGGATATACTTATAGACAACGGAGCTGTTTATGACGACATCAGGCACGGTATCATCGAGCTTGTGGGGCAGGGCACGCCTTCGTCTCTCAGTCAGCGTTATTTCACAACGGCAGCAAAGCGCATACTCGAAACTGCTTACACGACAGCTGTCGAGGACGGCAAGAAACAGGCAGCACCGGAGCATCTGCTTGCCGCGATAATGCGCGAGCCAACCGGCAGCGCCTGCACGGTAATAAGCAGGATAGGCGGCAGTCTTGCCGGTATATGCTCTGCACTCGGATTTACAGACACTGAATCGGTAAGGAGTGATCTATACAGCAGTTCGCTCCCGAAGCCCTCGCAGTTTCCAAATCTGCTGAAATTCGGTAGGAACCTCACTGACCCGGCACTCCTCAGAAACAGCGATCCGCTGATCGGACGGGAAAATGAGATACACAGGGTGTTGCAGGTGCTTTCGCGGCGCACGAAGAACAATCCCTGTCTTATCGGTGAGGCAGGTGTCGGAAAAACTGCGATTGCAGAGGGAGCGGCGGCGCTTTTCGTGCGCGGACTTGTTCCGGATTCGCTGAAAAACAAGTATATCATAGCGCTTGATATAGCGGCACTGCTTTCCGGTGCTAAGTACCGAGGAGACTTTGAGGAGAGAGTGAAGGCGTGCATCGAGGAGGCTATCAGTGCCGGGAACATCATACTTTTCATTGACGAGATACACACGATAGTCGGTGCAGGAGCAGCTGAGGGCGCTATTGACGCGGCAAATATAATGAAGCCTCAGCTTGCAAGGGGACAGCTTCAGATAATCGGTGCCACGACCTTTGATGAATACCGTAAGACCATCGAGAAGGATTCGGCGCTTGAACGGCGTTTCCAGCCAGTCTATGTGAACGAGCCGGATATCCCGCGGTGCATCGAGATAGTCAGGGGACTTCGCAGCAGCTATGAGAAATTCCACGGCGTTGAGATAAGTGATGAGGTGGTCGAGCTCTCTGTGAAGATGTCCGTGCGCTATATCTCTGAGCGGTATCTTCCGGACAAGGCTATCGACGTCCTCGATGAAGCCTGTGCAAGGGCAAAGATAAGGCGCAGCTCTGGACAGATAGAGAAGGACACAGAGCTTATCGACCTCAGAAAGAGCGGTTTGAGGCTGAATGAACTCAGCCGGAGCCTTTGCGCCAGCGGTACGGTCAGGGTCACTCCGGCGGATATAGCCGGGGTCATATCCATGAAGACAGGCATACCGCTTGAACGCATAACCGCGAAGGAGGCGCAGCAGCTTTCCGACCTTGAGCGACGGCTTTCGGAGCGTGTCGTGGGACATTCCTACGCTGTCGGGAGGATAACACAGGCGATACTCCGCGCAAGGTCCGGCTTGAAGGACAGCAGCCGTCCGACAGCATCATTCATGTTCGCGGGACCTACCGGTGTGGGCAAGACCGAGCTTGCGAAAGCACTTGCGGAGTGCCTTTTCAGCACAGATAACAGCCTGATAAGGGTAGATATGTCGGAGTATATGGAGAAGCATTCAGTGTCCAAGCTTATCGGAGCACCTCCCGGGTACGCAGGCTATGATGACAGCAGCATGACGCTCTGCGAGAAGGTGCGTCGCAATCCCTACTCACTGATACTCTTTGACGAGATCGAGAAGGCAGATGCAGAGGTGCTGAATATCCTGCTCCAGATACTTGACGAGGGCATACTCACGGACTCGTCAATGCGCCGCGTGAGCTTCCGGAGCTGTATAATAATAATGACCTCCAACGCCGGAGCGGAGGAGGTCTGCGGTAGAGGGACAGTAGGTTTTGAGGCTTGCAGTGAGAACGGCAGGGACGAACCGGTGATCGAACGCATAAGGAGCCGTTTCTCGCCGGAATTCATCAACCGTATCGACGAGATAATCGTGTTCCGCCAGCTTGAAAGGGAAGACCTGATGAAGATAAGCCGTCTCGCCCTTGATAATCTCCGGAAGCGTGCAGAGAGCGTCGGCATAAAGCTGAGCTGGTCGCCGGAGGTAATAAATGCGGTCTCACAGGCTCGTGAGACCGACAAATTCGGTGCAAGACCGATAAAGCGCCGCGTGACCGAGCTTATCGAAAACGAACTCGCACAGATGATAGTTGATTCGAGAGTATCGAGCGGCGAACAGATACGGGTGGAAATGTCAGATGACAGGATATGCTTTTTGAAGGGGGTTGCCGTCTCATCATAGTCCCTGAAAGCTGAAATCCGGAACGTAGTCCTCGGATGCGGAAGACCTGTCCTGGGAGAATCCGTTGAGCCCGAGTTCTGCGGCACGGTCGGTGACGCTGTTGTACTCCATTTTTGTGACACGTCTTTTCAGTTCGGGGAAGCTGTCGGGAATGAAAACGAAAGGTGTGTACTGTCCCATGATGCTGACAAGGGCGTTTTCAGGGCTGATATTTTCAGCTATCCACTCCATTATGCTTATAGAATCGTGCCTGTGGGAGGGGAGTACGAGGTGACGGATAACAGTCCCCCTGACGAGTCCTCCTTCGCTGTTATATTGCAGAGCGCCGACCTGTCGTGTCATGGCGAGGACGGCGCGTGAAGCGTATTCAAAATAGTCCGGAGCGCTGGAGTAGTTTTTTGCAATGTCGGGCGAACGGTACTTGATATCCGGGAGGTATACGTCGATGTAGCCGTCGAGCATGGCAATAGTTTCGCATAGCTCATAGCCGCCTGTGTTGTACACGACGGGGATAGTGAGCCGGTGCTTTACCTTGTCGAGCGAATTGATGATGAGCGGTACGAAATGCGTGGGAGTTACAAGTTCGATATTGTCAGCACCGCTGTCCTGCAAGCGGAGGAAAACGTCCGCGAGCTCGCTTACACTGAGGGACTTGCCGTGAAGCTCATTGCTAATGATGTTGTTCTGGCAGTAGACACAGTGAAGATTGCAGCCGGAGAAAAACACCGTTCCTGCGCCGTTTTTATAGGCAATGCAGGGCTCCTCCCACTTGTGGAGGGAGGCTCTTGCCGCGCTTATCACATTTGTTTCGCCGCAAAAGCCCTTTCCGGCTGTACGGTCAGCTCCGCATTTGCGGGGACAAAGCCTGCAATTGCTGAAAATAGCTGCGGTATCCATATTATTCCTTTTTATTTATTGCGGCACGTTTTATGAGCATAAGGTCGAAGACTGAAACGCTGCCGTCAGAGTTGTAGTCAGCGCAGTTTTCCTGCTGCTCACTGAGGTTTGTCCTGCCGAGGAGGAAATTCTGGAGAAGTACGGCGTCTGCGATATTGACTTCTTTGTCGAGGTTGACATCGCCCTTGACGTATTCAGCGGAACTCGAGACCTCCTTGAAGTCGGATTCGATGAGCACGAATTTGTTGCCGTCGATATCCTCAGCCTCTATCTTATACTTATAGTTTCCTTCCGGAAGACCGCCGAAGATTATCTTGCTGTCGAAGTAAGACGAGAGGTCGTAGGTCTTTGTGGAGGGCGAAGCTTCACAGTATTGCTTGGTCTCGGTGCCGTCAGCGGAGTATATACCGCCCCAGACCTTTTTGATAGTAAGCGTGGAAGTAATAACACCGCGTATGCGGAAGCTTTCACCGCACTTCAGCGAATTATCGGGAACAGTTGCTCCCGTAACAGTCATACCCGCCTCAGGCTTTTCGATATCGCTGACCTTTTCGAGGTATTCCATAGAGCTGAAGCCTTTGACGCCGTTGCATTCGACGTGAGCCCACTGTCCGTCAGCCTTTGTTACAGTGACCTGTGCGCCGGGAGTTATCTGACCGACTACCGGGAAAGTTGAGCCGTGACCGCTTCTTATATTGAGATAAGTCGTGACGTTTTTCGTAGTATAGATGCCGGCGTATTCCTCGGAACAGTCGCATTCCGGATCGGTAATGATGATGGGCGGAGCTACCTCGCCGTTATAGTTGAAATATGTGAGCGGATCGTAGTATGTGGCATCCGGCCAGCCGCTCAGGAGATTATTGCAAATGCCGTAGTGAAGGTGATTTCCGGAGGACTGTCCTGTGCTTCCGACAGCAGCTATCTGCTGTCCCTGAGCTATCTCAGCACCGGGTGAAACTGCCGTTGACGAGCAATGAGCATAGAAGGTATAAAGCCCGAGGTCGGAATGGTAGAGAATCACCATATAGCCGTATGCGTCCTTCCAGTCAGCAGAGACGACCGTACCGGCGCGGACAGCGTAGATCGGGGTTGCGTAGGGTGCTTCTATGTCGATGCCGTTGTGGTAGCCGGACATATTATACTGATTTCTTAGTGGGTCAAAGTAGGTAGTTATATTCTTATAGCTTTCAGGGACTGGCCATGTAGCGCTGAGATCGGCGGCAGAAGCGCCGAAACCGTTAGTCCTGAGCCCTTCCGGCAGCAGTAACATAGCAATAGCGAGCAGCATTGCTGCGGCTTTTTTAAGGATGATCCTCATGTGCAAGTAACTCCTTTTTATCCGAATTGTAACTAAATTGTAGCATATTTTTCATGATTTGTCAATAGCTGAGCGAAAATAATGATTACTTTTATGTAAAATATGGTACAGACAGGGTTACTTTTCCTGAGCGTCCTTGCTCTTTCTGAGTGCCTTGAGTTCGCTGAGTATCTTTATATCCTCCTCAGTGATGCTGATATTTGCGCGGATAGTCTTGCCGGCAGTGGTCTTTACAGTTATCTCTGCAACAGTTCCGACATCGGCGATAGAACCGGCAGTTTTAATGAAGCCCGGAAGCTTCGGGTGATTAGCCTTGAACTTATTCAGCAGGGTGTAGTATTTCAAAGCGTACATCGGATTCATAATATCACTCCTTTATGCTTTCCACAGCATAATAAATTCTTCTTCGTTTTCGCCGGCTATTTCAAAGCCGACCTTTTTATACATATTCACAGCATAATTTGCCTTCTGCACAGCAAGCGAAGCACGCTCATATCCGGAAGCTCTCAGCTTCCCGAGCATCGCTTCCATAAGCGCAGTACCAATCCCTTGCCCTCTGTATTCTTTATGGAGCGAAATGGCGAATGAAGGCGTTTCGGCGTCGATATGACCGTAATCGTTCATTATTCGGACCCAGACCGCACCGATTATCCTGCCGTCAGCTTCGGCTGCAAGGCACATATCTCCTTTTTTCCTGCCGAAATCCTCGATGTAGACCTGTAACTCCGGACGGTATATTATATCTCTCGGAGGAGGTTCGATCCCTTCCGGAATGAATATCGCTTCGTACAGAAAGTCTTCTAAAATGCCGTATTCATTCTGATTAAGTTCCTTGATAATATGATCCATGACTCCTCCTGAGATTTAAAGAAGGCTGCCGCCGGAGCAGCAGCCATACTGTTATTACTTGCTGAGTAGTGAGTGACCTGTCATTTCCTCAGGCTGAGGAACTCCCATGATATCGAGCATCGTGGGTGCAAGGTCTGCGAGCACGCCGCCCTCTGTGAGCTTGCCCTCAACGCCAACGGCGATGAGCGGAACAGGGTTTGTGGTGTGAGCTGTGAACGGACTTCCGTCAGGCTCCATCATCTTGTCAGCGTTTCCGTGGTCGGCAGTGATAAGTGCAGCGCCGCCCTTTGCGAGAATAGCATCCACCATGCGTCCTACGCAGGTATCAGTAGCCTCAACAGCCTTGACAGCAGCGTCGAATATTCCGGTATGACCAACCATGTCGCAGTTAGCGTAGTTGAGGATGATAACGTCGTATTTGTCGGAGTTTATAGCCTCAACAACAGCGTCGCATACCTCATAGGCGCTCATTTCAGGCTTGAGGTCGAAGGTAGGAACGTCGGGGGACTTGATGAGGATACGGTCCTCGCCCTCGAACTGCTTTTCCTCACCGCCGTTGAAGAAGAAGGTAACGTGAGCGTACTTCTGAGTCTCAGCGATACGGAGCTGTGTCTTGCCGAGTTTTGCAAGGTACTCGCCCATAGTCATGGTGAGCTGCTCGGGAGGATAAGCAACGCTTACGTTCGGCATAGTAGCGTCATACTGAGCCATGCAGACGAAGTTTACGGGGAAGAAACCGTTCCTGCGTTCGAAGCCCTTGAACTCAGGGTCAACGAAGGAGCGTGTGATCTGTCTTGCACGGTCAGGGCGGAAGTTGAAGAAGATAACGCTGTCGTCAGCCTTGATCTGAGCGCCGCCGTTAATGACTGTCGGGAGCATGAACTCGTCTGTAACCTCGTTAGCGTAGGAATTCTTTATAGCCTGAACCGGGTCGGTCTCATTGACACCCTCGCCGTAAACGAGAGCGGCATAAGCCTTTTCAACTCTGTCCCAGGCGTTGTCTCTGTCCATAGCGTAGAAACGTCCGGAGATAGTAGCAACCTTGCCGAGACCTATCTTTTTAAGCTCTGCAACTGCTTCTTCCATGTACTCGGCTGCGGACGAAGGCGGAACGTCACGTCCGTCAAGGAATGCGTGGATATAAACCTTGTCCAGACCGTTCTTCTTTGCCATCTCAACGATGCCGTAGAGGTGTTCCATGTGGCTGTGAACGCCGCCGGGGGAGAGAAGTCCCATGAGGTGAAGGGCACTGCCCTTTTCCTTGCAGTTGTTCATAGCACCGAGGATAGCCTTGTTATTGAAGAAGGTGCCGTCCTTGATGTCCTTTGATATTTTAACGAGCATCTGGTAAACGATACGTCCTGCACCGATATTGGTGTGACCTACCTCGGAGTTGCCCATCTGACCGTCCGGCAGTCCTACGTCGAGACCGCTTGCGCCGATGATAGTGTGTGGGCACTCAGCCATGTACTTGTCGAGGTTGGGCTTCTTTGCAGCAGCGATAGCGTTGCCGTAAGTATCGGGATTGTATCCGAAGCCGTCCATAATGATAAGTGCAACGGGTTTCTTTGACATAAAAATTATCCTTTCATCAAGAGAGAGGGCGGAGATCGTCCGCCCTTTCAGAATATTTAGATCAGCCGTTTACAGCAGCCTGAACGATAACGTTGAAGTCCTCAGCCTTGAGTGAAGCACCGCCGATGAGACCGCCGTCGATGTTGGGCTTAGCAAGAAGCTCAGCAGCGTTCTTGGCGTTCATTGAGCCACCGTACTGGATAGTAACAGCGTCAGCAGTTGCCTGATCGAAGAGCTTAGCGAGCTGTGCACGGATAAATCCGCAAACTTCCTCAGCCTGATCGGGAGTAGCAGTAAGACCTGTACCGATAGCCCATACAGGCTCGTAAGCGATAACAACGTTCTTTACCTGCTCGGCTGTGAGTGACCAGAGGTCGAGCTTGATCTGGCGTGCGATAACTTCCTCAGTGATGTTGCACTCGCGCTCCCACTTGAGCTCGCCAACGCAAACGATAGGCTTGAGGCCAGCACCAAGAGCAGCAATTGTTCTCTTGTTTACAGTTTCGTCAGTCTCGCCGAAATACTGCCTTCTCTCGCTGTGACCGATAACAACGTACTCAACGCCGAGCTCTGTGAGCATATCAGCGGAAATTTCACCGGTGAAAGCACCGCTCTTCTCGAAGTGAACGTTTTCAGCACCGATCTTAACGTTGCTGCCTGCTGTTGTGTTGATAGCAGTCTCGAGGTTTGTGAAAGGAACACAGGCGATTACCTCGATCTTGCCCTCGGCGTTAGCAACAAGGGGCTTGATAGCCTCGAGGAGAGCCTTAGCCTCGGGACGGGTCTTGTTCATTTTCCAGTTACCGGCAATGATAGCCTTTCTGAGATTCTTGTTCATTGGTAATTACTCCTTATAATAAAATTACGGAAATAAGGGCGGATGTAACTGTCCGCCCTATTTTTGATAAACTTACTTTTCAGCGATAGCTGCAACGCCGGGAAGAACCTTGCCCTCGAGGTATTCGAGAGAAGCACCGCCGCCTGTGGAGATGTGGCTCATCTTGTCAGCGAAGCCGAGCTGAATAGCAGCAGTAGCGGAATCGCCGCCGCCGATGATAGTTGTAGCGTCAGCCTCAGCGAGAGCCTCACATACAGCAACAGTACCCTTCTTGAGTGTGGGGTTCTCGAAAACGCCCATAGGTCCGTTCCATACAACGGTCTTGGCGGACTTGGCAGCCTCAGCGAAGATAGCAGCTGTCTTAGGTCCGATGTCGAGACCCATCATGTCAGCGGGGATCTTGTCGGAGTCGACAAAGCTGACCTCAACAGGAGCGTCGATCGGATCAGGGAAGGAAGCAGCGATAGCTGTATCAACAGGAAGGAGGATCTTCTTGCCGAGCTTCTGAGCCTTAGCGAGCATTTCCTTGCAGTAGTCGAGCTTTTCCTCATCAACGAGTGACTTACCGATTGAGCCGCCCTGGGCCTTGATGAATGTATAAGCCATACCGCCGCCGATGATGAGAGTATCGCACTTCTCGAGGAGGTTGGAGATAACATTGAGCTTGTCAGCAACCTTTGCACCGCCGAGGATAGCAACGAAGGGGTGCTCCGGAACCTCAACAGCGTTTCCGAGGTACTGGATCTCCTTCTGCATGAGATAACCTACTGCTGTCTCCTTAACGAACTTTGTAACGCCTGCTGTGGAAGCGTGAGCACGGTGAGCGGAACCGAAAGCGTCCATAACGAAAACTTCGCCGTCAACGAGGTCTGCGAGCTCCTTGGAGAATTCTTCACCATTCTTTGTCTCTTCATTGCCGCGGAAACGAGTATTCTCGAGAACAACGATCTCGCCGTCCTTCATAGCGGCAACAGCCTTCTTTGCGTTCTCGCCGACAACTGTATCGTCAGCAGCAAAAGTAACCTTTGTGTTTACGAGCTCACCGAGTCTTGCAGCAGCGGGAGCGAGAGAGAACTTAGCCTCGGGACCGTTCTTCGGCTTGCCGAGATGTGAGCAGAGAACTACCTTTGCGCCGTTCTCTACGAGCTTGTTTATAGTGGGGAGAGCAGCCTGGATACGGTTATCGTTAGTGATAACGCCGTCCTTCATAGGAACATTGAAATCTACTCTTACGAGTACCTTTCTGCCCTTAACGTTAATGTCTTCAACTGTGACCTTGTTTAATCCTGCCATTGGTATGACATCCTTTCGTTATAAGATACTTTCTTAGCTGTTGTTAATTCCATAACAACCTGATATATATTGTACACTATTTCAAAAAATATTTCAAGTACCTGAGCAATTTTTTTCATGAATTTTTGGTGAATTTTTCTTTAGCGAGCCTTCAGGAGCATTTTTCTTGACTTTGGAGGAGCATTGTGGTAAAATTATTGTTATGGATCCGGTTATGCCGGAATGAAGACGGGGAGGTCGGTGATATGCCGGAAAACAATGCAGAT
Organism: Ruminococcus sp.; assembly: GCA_017525915.1. Lineage (GTDB taxonomy): Bacteria > Bacillota > Clostridia > Oscillospirales > Ruminococcaceae > Ruminococcus. The sequence continues at coordinate 18,415 of JAFXSC010000002.1, read as the reverse complement.
AAAGACTCCGGACAGACCATCAGCCGTCAGGAGGCTGAGGACAGAGTAGCTGCCATGCTGAACAGTGCGAGAAGTGCGCGAAAGCCTGCAAGGCGTGAAAAGCGCAGTCAGCCGCGCGTGATTGATCTTCCGCAGCCGGTGCTCCGGGAGATCGAACATACAAGTGATAAGGACAGTATCAAGCCTGTTCTCCCGGCAGAAGAAGCCGTGAGTGCGGAAAAGACTTCAGATGAAACAATTGAGGAAATCTCCGTACATTCCGAAATCCCCGACCATGAGCTGACCCCGGAGGAAGCGGAGGAGAAGGTCGCGGAAATGCTTGCCGTTGCCCAGACCTCAAAGCGCAGCTCAAAGAGCCGCGGTATGTCCGGTGAGGCATCTGAGATAATACTCCTCGAACTGATATCTTTTTCCCTTTTCTTTATCTGTATAAAGTCACGGAAACTGCTGGATTTTGCCCCTGCCGCAATATTCCTTCCTGTAATTATCGGCATCGGCTACCGCCTCGTGTTCCGGCAGCTCACCCTGAAAGAAGCTGCATCGAGATGCAAGCCCCATATGATACTGTCAGCGTTTTTCTACTTAATGCTGCTCCTTTCTGTGTGAAGCAGGAATAGTAGTCTTACAGCAGATACCACCGTTACTAAGGTGAACAGCACCGGAATATACCGGAAATGCTTACAGATTAATAAAAACACACTATCTGTGTTAAGGAGGAATTATTATGAAAAAAAAGACAAAACTCGTATTCTTTGTTATCGAACTCATACTGTTCGTTGGTGCCATTGTTTTCTCTAACGACTGGGTCAGAGATCACACCTCGAGCAAGATAACTCCTGTGCTTGTGATAGCAATGTTTATCGTTTCAAGCTTTACTCTCCTGAAAGTCAAGACAAAGGACTGATATTATGAAGATCATACTTGCTTCCGGCTCACCGAGAAGGCGCGAGCTGATGAAGTACATTACAAACGATTTTGAGGCAGTTTCTCTCGACTGTGACGAAACGCTGCCCGAGGGGACTATCCCTATGGACGCTTCGGCTGTACTTGCCGAACGCAAGGCTTTTGCAGCATCAGAAAAATATCCGGACTGCGTAGTTATCGGCTGCGATACTACCGTTATCGCCGACGGAAAGATACTCGGGAAACCGCACGACAGAACAGAGTGCCTGGAATTCATGGAAATGCTCTCCGGCAATACCCACTATGTCGTGACAAGCTGCTGCTTAGTCTATAAGGGACAGAAGGAGTGCTTTTCCTCAGTTACAGACGTAACCTTCCGCAAGATGTCGCGTCCGGAGATCGAAGCATACGCATCGACCGACGAGCCTTACGACAAAGCCGGCGGCTACGGCATACAGGGTATAGCAGGCGGCTTCATTGATTCTATCGACGGTGATTTCTTCAACGTCGTAGGTCTGCCTGTCACAGAGCTTTTCAATGTACTCAAAGAATTTATAAATAACATTAAAGGAGAATTATCATGAATTCAACAGCTTTTCACAACGCGGATATCCTTCTTCCGAAGCAGGGAACAGATATGTACAAGTGGTCAGTCATTGCCTGCGACCAGTACACCAGCGAGCCCGAATACTGGGAGCAGGTGAGCAGTACAGTCGGCGATGCTCCTTCGACCCTCAACCTTATCCTTCCCGAGCTTTATCTTGAACAGGACGGCGTTGCAGGACGTATCGACGCTATCCACAGTGCTATGGACAAGTACGTTTCGGGCGGCATCTTCGATGAATACAGGAACGCTATGGTATATGTTGAGCGCGTCCAGAGCAACGGCATACTCCGTCAGGGAATAGTCGGCGCTATCGACCTTGAAAAGTACGATTTCTCAAAGGGAAGCAGTTCGGAGGTCCGCGCGACTGAGGCTACCGTTATAGAGCGCATACCTCCGCGCATCAAGGTGCGTCAGGGCGCACCGCTTGAGCTTCCGCATATCATGATACTCATTGACGACCCGGAAAATACAGTTATAGAGCCCCTTGCAGCAAAGACCGGCAGCATGAAGAAGCTGTACGACACCGAACTCATGCAGAACGGCGGCAGCATCAAGGGGTGGCTCGCAGACGAAGCTGAGCAGGAGAGAATAGATTCCGCACTTACAGCTCTTTCCGCCCCCGATGTGTTCAACGGCAAGTACGGTCTTGACGGCGCTCCGGTACTCCTCTATGCGATGGGTGACGGCAACCATTCTCTCGCTACCGCAAAGGAGTTCTATGAGCAGCTCAAAAAGGCGAATCCGGACAAGGATCTCTCTGACCATCCGGCACGCTATGCGCTTGCAGAGATAGTGAACCTCCACAGCGATGCACTGAAATTCGAGGCTATCCACCGCCTTGTATACGGTGTTGACAACGCAAAGCTCGTATCTGAGCTGACAGACGCGCTCGGACTTTCCGAGACTGAGACCTCCGACCAGTACGTTATCCTCTGCACGGACGGCACGGAGAAGAAACTCTATATAACCAAGAAGACCTCCAATCTTTCCGTAGGCTCTCTCCAGAACTTCCTTGACGGATATATAAAGGCCAACGGCGGAAAGATAGACTATATCCACGGCGCCGATACCGTTAAGTCACTTGCAAAGAAGCACAGCGGACTTGGCTTTATCCTGCCCGATATGGACAAATCCCAGCTTTTCCCGACCGTTATCAAGGACGGCGCTCTCCCTCGCAAGACCTTCTCAATGGGTCATGCAGAGGACAAGCGTTTCTACATGGAAGCAAGAAGGATAACCCTCTGATAGCGTGTCCGACAAATCAATCAAAGAAAGGCAACAGATATGCTTTTTATATGCTACCCTAAATGCTCGACCTGCAAAAAGGCACAGAAATGGCTCGAAGACAGCGGTATAAGCTACGAGCTGCGCGATATAAAGGAGAACAATCCTACCCGTCAGGAGCTTGAGAAATGGCAGAGTCTCAGCGGTCTGCCGCTGAAAAAGTTCTTCAACACGAGCGGTATGCTATACCGCTCGCTTGAGCTTAAAGACAGGCTGCCTTCAATGTCAGACAGTGAGCAGCTTGAACTTCTCGCATCGGACGGTATGCTCGTCAAGCGTCCGCTCCTTATCACAGACAGTGCCGTTCTCGTTGGCTTCCGCGAAAGCGAATGGGAAGCGCTCCTTAAATAATCATGGATATTTTCAACAGGTACGCACCGTTTATTCAGGACTTCATCTACCGCAGCGGCTGGGAAGAGCTCCGTGCGATACAGGCAGCCGCTGCCGACGCGATTTTCAATACCGATGAGAACGTCCTGCTTTCAGCTTCAACAGCCTCGGGCAAAACTGAGGCTGCTTTTTTTCCTATACTGACACTGCTTTCAGAGAAGCCGCCGGCATCGGTCGGGGCAATATACATCGGACCGCTGAAAGCGCTTATCAATGACCAGTTCAGCCGCCTCAACGAGCTCTGCGAGGAGGCTGACATACCCGTATGGCACTGGCACGGCGACGTTGCACAGTCACACAAAAGCAAGATGCTGAAAAAGCCCTCCGGCATACTCCAGATAACGCCGGAGTCCCTTGAAGCTATGCTTCTCAGAAAGCACGCGCTCATACCTAAGCTTTTCGGCGACCTCAGATTTATCGTCATTGACGAGGTACACTCGCTTATGCGCGGTGACCGCGGCGGACAGACGCTCTGCCTTATAGAAAGACTCTCCCGGCTTTCGGGGACTAATCCGCGTAGGATAGGGCTTTCCGCAACGATAGGCGACCCGGCTGCTGCCGGTGAGTTTCTTGCTGCCGGTACCGGAAAAGGTACTGTCGTACCAAAGATAGAAGCCAAGGGCGTGAAATGGCGGCTTTCGATGGAGCATTTCTACATCTCACAGAAGAACGGCGCTGCGGACGAAAAGGATGTCCCCGAAGCTCTGCCTGAGCTTGACCTGCCGACCGATACCGCGCCTGAAAACGCAGATGCCGGAATGGGCTATATCTTTGAGCATACACGCGGCAGAAAATGCCTTGTCTTCGTCAATTCGCGAGAGGAATGCGAGGCTGTCACGACGACTCTCCGCTCCTACTGCGAAGCCAACGGCGAGCCGGACCGTTTTCTGATACACCACGGCAACCTCTCTGCCGCCTACCGTGAGACTGCCGAGGCTGCGATGAAGGACGAGGATACCTTCATGACCACCTGCACGACCGCTACTCTCGAGCTTGGTATCGACATCGGAAGGCTTGAACGTGCCTTTCAGATAGATGCGCCGTTCACCGTTTCGTCCTTCCTTCAAAGAATGGGACGCACGGGAAGGCGCGGACTTCCGCCGGAGATGTGGTTCGTTGTGCGCGAGGAGCTTCCGGAACCGCGTTCACTTCTGCCGGAGACGATACCCTGGAAGCTCTTGCAGGGGATAGCGCTCGTCCAGACCTACATCGAGGAGCGCTGGGTCGAGCCGCCGAAGCTTGACCGTCTTCCATTCTCGCTGCTCTATCACCAGACCATGGGTACACTTGCTTCAAACGGCGAAATGAAGCCTTCCGAGCTCGCGAGGAGCGTGCTTACACTTAAAGTATTCCATAGGATAAGTCATGACGACTACAAGCTTCTGCTGCGCCACCTTCTTGAGACTGAACATATACAGCGCACCGAGGAGGGAGGGCTGATAGTCGGTCTTGCCGGCGAGAGAGTAATCAACAGCTTCAAGTTCTACGCAGTATTTCAGGAGAACGAGGAGTACACCGTCCGCTGGGAATCGCAGGAGCTCGGCACTGTCGTGATGCCGCCGCCTGTCGGGGAAAAGCTCGCCATAGCCGGTCATGTGTGGATAGTGGAGGAACTCGACCATAAGAGGAGATTGGTCTATGTCGAGAAGATAAAGGGCAAAGTCCCTGCGTATTTCGGGGACTGTCCCGGCGATATCAACACAAAGATACTCGAACGTATGAGGCTTGTGCTCCGCGAGGAAAAGAGTTATCCCTACCTCATGAAAAACGCCGCCGCAAGGCTTATACAGGCTCGTAATACCGCGAAAAACTCTGGCTTTACCGATACACCGCTGATATGTCTCGGAGGAAGTATGTGGTGTCTGCTGCCTTGGCTCGGAAGCTACGCTTTTCTTGCGCTTGAACGCCTGCTGAAGATAAAATGTGCGGAGCGCCTCGGACTAAAGGGCATGGACAGCTCTCGTCCGTATTTCATTCAGTTCACGATGAAGGCTGCACCGGAGGAATTCTTCCGCGTTGTTTCAGAAGAAGCTGCAAAGGATTTCCCGCCGGAGGACCTTGTGTATCCGGGCGAAGTCCCCGTGTTTGAGAAGTACGATGAGTACCTTCCGCCGGAGCTCATCAGAAAGGGCTTTGCACACGGTATACTCGATATCAAGGGCATGAGGGAACGCATTAAGGAATGGTCTGCATACTGCGGATAAAAATCAGCCGGAAGTCATATGACTTCCGGCTGTTGTTATATCTCGAATTCCGCAAAGTCCTCGTCGCTGTCTGTGTCAGTGGACGTCGGAGCGGCGGAGCTGACTGTACCGATTATCTCGGCGAAGGAGCTTTGTGGGTTCTGGAATGCGATATCAAGTACGCTGATGAAATCGCGGATCACTTCACGGGGAGTAATGTGGCTGTCGGCGCCTATCCTGCCGTATTCTGCCTGAATAAAAGCGATCATTTCGTCCTGTGTTATGCGCTGGGGATAGCCGAAAAGCTGGGCGTGGATATCGGCGAGCTTCTCGATGAGGACGAGCATTTCCTCATAGGTGAGGGGAACGAGTCTGATTATCGGTGACATCATATCGGGCAGGCTGCCGCTGCTGAAACGGCTGTCCGCGAGCCTTGAACGCAGAGCCTCATAGCTGAAAACGCCGCGGCGCGTGTCCTCGATGCACTGGGGAGTACCGCCCATGATAATGCCGAGGTGACGTGCTTTCCCCTGCAAGGTATCGTTGTACATCGTCAGTATCTTTTCGTAGTTGTACTGGCGCGTGATGCTGTTGGGGATTTTGTAGATGTTCACGAGTTCGTCAATGAGCACGAGCAGACCGCTGTAACCGGCTCGTCTGAGGAATGCCGCGAAAAGCTTGATATACTCGTACCAGTCATCGTCTGTGATTATTATGTTCACTCCGAGATCAGCTCTCGCTTCGGTCTTGGTGTCGTATTCGCCTCTGAACCAGCGGATTATCTTTGCCTTCGATGCATCGTCACCGGCAATTCCGGCACGATAGTACATGGTCAGCAGCCTTGCGAAATCAAAGCCGTGCACCATTTCGTTAAGCGAGCCTATCACCGAATGGATGCGGCTCTCAACAGCCTCCGCAAAGCCGGGAGAATCCGGGAAAATTCCGCCGGAAGCGACCTCGGACTGAATACCGCTTATCCACCTGTCGAGCACAAGAGTGAGCGCACCGCCATCCGGACGGGTCTTTGTTGACATATTTGTAATAAGTTCGCGGTAGGTCGCAAGTCCCTGACCCTTGTTGCCGTGAAGTCTTCTCTCTGGGGAAAGATCAGCGTCAACGACCACGAAATTCCTGTCCATGACATGACTTCTTATAGTTTGCAGGAGAAAGCTTTTGCCGCTGCCGTACTTTCCGACAATGAAGCGGAAGGAAGCACCGCCCTCCGAGATGATATCGACGTCCCTCAGCAGGGCTTCAATTTCTTTTTCACGTCCCACCGTGATATAGGGGAGACCGGTCCGCGGCACTACACCGCCCTTCAGCGAATTGATCACCGCCGAAGCTATCCTTTTAGGAATATTCATATTACTGCCTTTCGTGTTATTGATCTGTCTGTATGCCGAATTTTTCGTTCAGTTCATCGGAATAATCTTCAATGATGCAGGGGACGTCTCCGCTGAACTCTATCACGTTGTCGCTGAAAATGTCAAACAGCTTTTCGTTTATGCTGTCCGCAGCAATGGAAGGGAGAACACCGTATTTTCCTGCTGTGCCGGCATAGTCTCCGCCGCACAGCAGTGTTCTCAGGAAAGCCGTTTCAGCGGCGTTCAGCAGGGAATTATCTGCCGGCTTTTCGATGACCGGCGGCGTGGCTGGGGCAGGGGAGAGTGCTTCTTCCTCCTCCTCGTCAACGATGAGCCTTTCGCGCGTGATATCGGCAGCGGAGCGTATTGCCCCGAGCATTGAGAGGTCGATGGTGATGTGCCTTTGCTCGGTCCGCTTCTGCTCATTCACAGTATTCTGCACAGCCTTTGCAATGAGCTTCGCGGAAAAAGCGGAGAGCTCACCGGCGGCTATTTTATGCTGTCTGCCGGTGATCTCACGGAGTGAACTGTCAACGGTGCGGACTATCTCACCGAGCAGCTTGTTCCTGCCGCGGTTGCCGTAGAGTTTCCGGCAGAACCAGTCGCCGGAGCGGCAGATGATGCTGTGTATCGGGTCGATCTCGTAATCGAGACTTCTGCGCGGATCGGTATCGAAGAAGACCGCACCTTCAAAGAGCCGGTGCCTGATCTCTACAGTCTTGCCGAAAAGCTTTTCCGCGAGAGGATTTTTCCGCTTGAGCCTGAAATGCTCGGCGAGTGCGGAATAGGCACGGCAGACCGCGTTGCGGAAAAGCTCAGGCGATTCTTCAAACATTGCAGAGTGCTCCGGCTGATAGGCTGAGAGCCTTGATATCGCGAAAAACAGGCTGTCATCGTCCTGCTCGTCCCAGTCACGGAGAGTGAGCACAGCCCTGTCGTAAATCATATCGGGCGTATCTCCGAGCAATTCCTTCGGGAGCTGATAGTAAGCCGCGAAGTCGCAGAGCCACTTTTCAGCGCCGCGCTGGAGCTCCTGACAGCCCTCACTGTAACGGGAAAAAAGGTATTTGAGCTTGCCGAAGGCTTCCTCCGGAGAGCCTGCTCCGATAAGGTTTATCAGCTCATAGGCATACATGAGTATGAAGGGCTGCGGCGCATCTGGGAGCTCACCGCGTCTGACGGCGGTCCTCCAAGAAAAATAGCCTCGGAGCTGTTCCGTGCTGAGGTCACGGTAAGTGGGATAGTAGGCGGGAAAGTCCTCGCCGAAGGGCTGGTCGTCAGTATAGTCCGCCATGAAAAGTCCTTGCTGTCTGAAAAGCCACGGAGAGGTCTTCCAGTAAGCCTCCGAAGTGAAGGCAAGCTCCTTCATCTGCCTTATCCTTTCCGGCACCGGGGCTTTTTCTGCGCGGCGTATGTAATTCTTCACAGGTATGCTGCGGTATGTATTGGCATCCGCTTTATCATTCAGGTCACTGATGAACAGGTCGAATGTCCCGAACTTGTCGTTCATATCGGGTTTCCTTTCAGCTCAGGGGAAGCTCCTTATAGAGCACGTTCAGGTCAACATCTCCGTATATACCAGAAATCTTTCCGGTGCAGCTTCCTTGCCAGATATCGTATTCTCCGGTATAGTCTGTCCTGTCTATGAAGTGGGCGAGCCATACCGGGTGAGCCTTTTTCGTGTCCTCAGACCAGACAGTATTGAGGAAATTCTTGCTGCTGTAAAGCATGGGCGTATAGCCAGCCTTTTCAACTTCGTCGGCAAATGCGAGATAGACCTCGTTGATGTCATGGATGCTCATGCCGTATTCCTGAAACGTTCCGAACTCCTCCCAGTCGAAGGCAATAGGGAGTTCGAGCTTCTGACCGCCGAGCTGTTCGATGACCCACCTTGCCTGTTCGCGAGCCTGTTCCTCATTTGAAGCTGTCGTGTAGAAGTATAAGCCTGTATTCAGACCGGCAGCCTTTGCTCTGCTGAAATTCTGGTCGAAGTATGGGTCCTTGACGATGTGACTGTAACAGTATCCTGCTCTCATGAAAACGAACGAGCAGCCGTCGGATTTTACCGCGTTGAAGTCGATATCGCCCTGCCACTCAGAAACGTCGATGCCGAAGCTCACCGCGCCTGTGTTTGCATTGGCTCCTATGAAGTTAGTGAAGGGCATCGGGTCACCGTTGTCGTACTGCGTCGGCGGAAAGCTGTCCGCGACCTTTATGATGAGGTCCCAGCTCGTGGAATTTCCGGAGCTGTCGGTGACGGTAGCGGTTATGGGGTAGCTGCCGCTTGTATTCGGGTCGATATTGCCGGTATAGGTAAGAACGGGGGCACTGTCATAGTTATCGGCATAGCCGACATATTTTCCAAGGTCGAACTGTGTTCCTCTGACATGGTTTGCAGCCCAGCCGGAATTGAGGACGATAGGGTCTGTGTTGTCCTCGACCGTATATGAAAGCGTCTTTTCGTACTGAGAGCCGTTTATCTCGTACTTAACGGTTATCTCGCAGCTTCCGGTCTTTGAGGTATCAACGGCGGCGTCCGGCTCTGTGAGGACTGCATTTGTTGAGGTGATGAAGTCCGCGACCTTGACTTTATCGTAAACGCCGAGCTTCTGCTTGTTCTCCATAACGAGGTCCTTCGGAGGCTCGGCTTTTTTTGTCGTTGTGATGACCGCCTTGGTCGTGACAGCAGTAGTCGTTTCGCTGACGGCAGTGGAGGCAGTTTCTGCGGAGGAAGAAGTCACCTCGGAGGGACTTCCGCTGCTTTTTATTTTTCCGCAGCCGCAGGTAAGTGTGAGAAGAGCTGCGGCAGGGATGGCAAGTTTGTATTTCATATTATAATCCTTTCAAGAATGATAGAATAATTATACCACGGAGTGTCGCGAAAGTAAATACCTGATGAGATTTTTCCGCAAAAAAAGACTTGATAACTGCGGAGAACTCTGCTATTATATTTAATATGAGAAATAGTGCCGGCTACCCCGGTTTCGGGAGACAGCTTACGCATACTATAAATAATATGGGGGTGAGAATCGTGGATCCCGATGCTAAACAACTCATATCAAAAGTCTATGCAGCAAAGAAGGACAGCCGTGCGGCTGACGAGCTTATCGAGGCTTATATGCCGTTCATACGTTCAGAGACCTCGAAGTTCATGAACCGCGCTCCTGAGGAAAGCGATGATGAACTCAGCATAGCGATGTTCGCCTTCTATGAAGCAATAAAGAAGTATTCACGGCTGCGCGGATCATTTCTGAAATTCGCCGCGCTTTACATAAAGAACCGGCTTATCGACAATTTCCGCAGGGAAAAACGCAGCAGGGGAACGCTCTCGCTTGACCAGACCGACGATGATGACAACAGTCTGATCGATACAGTTGCAGATGAAACTGACGAATATGCTGACTGCGAACTCCGTGAGGCGACCCGTAAGGAAATAGAGGAGCTTTCCGCACAGATGAACGAATTCGGTGTATCCATGAGCGATGTTGCGGAGAATTCTCCACGCCAGCGCCGCACTCTTGAAATATGCGGCAAGGCGATACGCTATGCGAGGAGCGAACCGGAGCTCCTTGCGGATTTTCTCAGGACAAAAAAAGTCCCGATAGCAAAGCTTGCTGACGGGGCGGCAGTTGAGAGAAAATCACTTGAAAGACACAGGCGCTATCTTGTGGCGGTACTGCTCATATGTACCAACGGCTACGAGATAATGCGCGGACACATAATGCAGGTATTGAAAGGCGGTGAATGACAGTGAAATACATAGTTATGGAATGCCATAAGGGATATGCTGTGCTGATGGACGAGGATTCTGCTTTCGTGAAGGCGGCAAACCTCAATTATGAAGTCGGACAGACCGTGACCACACCTGTTCTCATGGAGAGCGAAGAAGGCAGATCACGCAGGAAGAACCGCATTATCATGAGCGTTGCCGCTGCGGCAGCCTGCCTGACAATAATCTGCGGCACCGGCTATCACTATTACTCGGTAAATTACAAGACGCATTCGACCGTTATCATCTCCTCAAATGCCGGAGTAAAGCTGTACCTCAACAAAAAGGACAAGGTAATAAAAATCGAGAGCATGACCCCGGAGGGCGAAGCTGTTCTCAGCGATTACAGCGGAAAGGGCAAGGATAAGAACGATGCGGTCAGCGATATCGTCGGCATAAGCAAGTCAAAGGGGTATATCGCGGACGGCGATACTGTCTCGGTCTATATTCCGGATACAGACAGTAGTTTCAGCAATGAGATCAAGCAGGACCTTGCCGTAATGCACCTGAATGCAGATGTACAGCCGATAGAGAAGTACAACGGTGAGCAGAAGCCTGTTCCTCCGACAGCTCCGCAGACTCCCGAGCCTGTTTCTGAGGGAATTGCTCCGCCGGAGCCGCCTGCCGCTGGCAAGAATGATCTGCCGACCGCACCTGTGCCGCCGGAAACACCTACCGAAAACGAAGGACTTACGCAGCCGCCGGAACCGCCGACTGATGATGTGGGATTACTGCCAGACCAGCCGGAGCCTCCAAAACCTCCGGAGGAAACACTTCCGCATAATGAAAAGGAAAACGAAAAGGGGATTCCCGGAAGAGAAAAAGAGGAACATACAAAGCATGGCGGAAGACTTCCGCACGAAAGAGCAAATGCAGGTATTGACCCACTGCCTTCAACGCTACCCGACACCTGTCATGATGCAGGAACTGTTCAATAGGCAGTCTGAAAAGCGTCCATTACGGGCGCTTTTTCAATTTCCTAAAAAAATGGAAAAATTTTTCAGACTACCCCGTTTTTATGAAAATGCCTCCGTATCCTATAAACAGAACGTCAGAAGACGGTCCAATTCAAATTTAAAGGAGTTATTATTATGAAGAGCAGAAAACAGATCATTGCAGCTATCTCAGCAGTATCAATTCTTTCGGTAGCAACCGGTATAAGCGCATTTGCAGGAAATCAGGCAGCTGAGGAAAAGCCTGAGCCGGCAGCAGCAACAGAAGAGCTTACCACTGAGGCAGAAACACCGGAAGTTCCTGAGACACCCGAAGCACCCGAGGGACCGGAAACTCCTGAGACACCTGAAGCACCTGAAGCTCCCGAGTCACCGGAAGCTCCAGAAGCACCCGAGGCACCCGAGGCACCCGAGGCACCCGAGACTCCCGAAGCACCCGAAGCTCCTGAGGCTCCCGAAAAGGCTCACAAGCACTTCGGCAGCAAGGAGATCAAGGATAAAATTTTAGAAGTATTTGACTTCGACAATGCTGATTTCAAGGACGAGGATCAGAAGAATGCTTGGTTCGAGTTCTGCAATGAAGACCTTGATGTCAGGGGACTGAAAGAGCATAAGGCTCACGAGAAGCCTGCAAAGCCCGAGAAGGATGAAGAGGCAAAGCCGGAGAAGCCTGTGAAGCCCGAGAAGGACGAAGAGGCAAAGCCCGAGAAGCCTGCAAAGCCTGAGAAGGAAGAAGTTGAAGCACCTGAGGCTCCAAAGGCACCCGCAGTTCCCGAAGCACCCAAAGCACCTGAGACACCCGCAGCTCCGACAGCTCCCGAGGCACCCAAAGCTCCCGAGCACGGTCACAAGCACGGACCGAAGGCAGTCGCAGAGAATGCCGAAGCTGAAACAACTGAGGCAGAGACAGAAGCTGCTGAATAAAGAAATCCCTATCCCTATATACTATCTGTGAACGGCGGTACTTTCCATCCTGTACCGCCGCACAGAGAACAGACCACCGCCAGCCGCATGATAAGCAAGTCTTTTCATGCGGCTTTTGGTTATGTAAATGTGCAGGTGGTAGATGCGTTGCAGTAAAAAATCCTGACAAGCCGCCTATTCCCTCCTTGTGGACCTCTAACACGGCACTCAAATAATTACTTGACTTGTTCATATTTGAGGTGTATAATGGAAGTGTTAATAAACCTTTTTGGAGGGATTGAAATGAATCTGAAAAAAATCATTGCAGCCGCAATGGCTTTTGCTGTTGTCGGCGGAACAGCTCCGTCTGTGTATCGTTATTCTCCTTATAGCGTTATGACGGCGGGTGCTGCGGACATCACAGGAGACGCGACTACTGCAAAGACTGCTTCCGGTGAAAGGGAGATAGTGAGCACAGGCAAGGCAGGTCCTTATGTCAACTATACATTCTATAGCGACGGCACTCTCATTCTCAGCGGTAAAGGCAAAACCTACGACACCCATAATGAGGGTGAACTCAGCTTAAAAATGCCTAAATTCCTTGTCCTCGACATCAGCAAGATCATAATCGAGGACGGAATAACTACCATAGGCAGTGACCTGTTCATGAATTGTACTGCAAGCTCTGTTGAGCTTCCGGAAACCCTTACTGAAATAGGAATGTACGGTTTCTGCAACATGGAAAATCTTGAATCTATCGTGATCCCTGATTCTGTAACAAAGATAGGCGGAGGAGCATTTTGCAATGATTCCAAGCTCAGTTCTGTTAAACTTCCGGCTAACCTGATAGAATTCGGCGGAATGAATGAGGGAGGAGGATTGTTCCAGAATTGCGTTTCTCTTAAATCAATTGAAATCCCCGACAACGTTACTGAGCTTCACGGTCAGACTTTTACTGGGTGTACGAACCTTGAAGAAATAAAAATGCCGGAATCTCTCATTGGGATAAATCATATTTTAGAATTTTACGGTACAAAGTGGCTTGAAAAGAATTATCCTAATTATGACGAAGATGAGTATGTAATAATAAATGGCGTTTTGCTTAAAACAAACGGTTTATCCGGTGATATCACTATTCCTGATACAGTCAGAGTCATAGGAGATTGTTCGTTCGGCGATGATATCACCTCGGTTGTTATCCCTGATTCTGTCACAACGATTTTTAACTTACCAAATGTCAGATCTGTCACTATCCCTGATTCTGTTACAAGAATAGCAAAATATGCCTTTTCTTGGAACGATAAGCTTGAATCAATTAAGCTCCCATCTTCAATTACTGAAATTGAAGATAATACTTTCTACATGTGTTCAAATCTTAAATCTGTCACTATTCCCGATTCTGTTGCAAGAATCGGTGACTATGCATTCTGTGCGTGCCTAAATCTCGAGGAGTTAAGCATTCCTGACTCTGTTGCAAGTATAGGAAAAGGCGCTTTTTATGGAACAAAATGGAAAGAAAAACTGATTGATGAATCATCTTCGTTCGTTATTGTTAATGACATACTTCTCGACGGAAGTAATTGTACCGGCGATGTTTTTATCCCTGATACAGTTAAGTATATTGCTGCTGAAGCAATGAAAGGGGCTTCCATTAGTTCAGTTGTTATACCTGATTCAGTAAAAGCTATAGGTGAAGGTGCGTTTTCATCTTGTGAGAAGCTTGAATTTGTAAAGCTTCCTTCATCACTTACGAAAATTGAAAGCAGTACTTTTCAAAATTGCTATAATTTAAAGTCTGTCACTATTCCAGATACAGTCACAAGCATCGGAGCTGGCGCATTCCAGATGTGCAGCAGTCTCGAGGAAATAAATTTGCCTGAATCTGTTACAAACATCGGTGAAAATGCCTTTTGTGGCTGCAACTTGAAATCCGTGACTATCCCCGATTCTTTAGAATGGCTTGGAAGATGGGTTTTCTCAGGCTGTCCACTTGAAACATTCGTGCTTCCAGCTGATCAAAAAGACATCTCATGGCTATTTGCGTACACAGGCATAAAAAAATATGATATTCCTGATACAGTAACGACGGTAGGTGAATATTCATTTGCTGGTTCTGAACTTGAAGAAATAACCGTTCCTGCATCTGTTACAAGCATCGGAGAGAATGCGTTCTATGGCTGCCGAAATCTCAGCTCGATAACGATACTCAATCCGGAATGCGATATCTGCGATGAAGGAACGACTATAGCCACCGGAATCAAGGCATATGAGGACGAAACAGGTTATCACAATGATGGTTACGGATTTGGCGGCACTATCCGCGGTTATGAGGGTTCAACAGCTCAGGCATACGCTGAAAAGTACGGCTACACATTTGAATCCCTCGGTGCTGTAACTACTACTTCGACAACTACCACCACAACCACAACTACTACCACCACAACTACAACAACCACAAGCACTACAACATCGACTACCACTACAAAGAAGCCTACAACGACTTCCACAACTTCCACTACAAGCACAACAACTTCAACGACCTCAACTACTTCTACAACCACCCCTCAGGAATATAAGACCGTAACAGAAAACGGCATTTCGTTCAACGTATACTCTGACCATGCCGAGCTTGTTAAGTGCAGCGAGGATGCAGAGGGAAGCATAGCTATCCCGTCAACGGTCAAAGACGTTCCCGTTACTGTTATAGGCGCACAAGCCTTTAGGGATTGTACTAAGGTCGAAGGTGTAGACATACCAGATACGATCACAAAAATAGATTATCAGGCGTTCTATGGTTGCGGTCTGACATCAGTGACTATACCTGATTCAGTTACAGAAATATCCGGAGCATTCTTGGGCTGTAACAGCCTTGAATCGGTGGAACTCACTGAGGGAATCACAGAAATAGGCGATTTAGCATTTGCTGGTTGTCCTCTTACAAACTTCACTATCCCTGCTTCCGTTACTACGATAGGATCGTACGCATTTAACGGATGCTCCTTCAAAACATTTACTATTCCTGATACTGTTACAGAAATAAGACGCAGTGCATTCGAGGGCTGCAAGGAGCTGGAGGAGATAACGATACCTGCATCAATTGATGATATAAGCTGGATGGTCTTCTGGCAGTGCCCGAAGCTTAAATATCTGACAGTCCTAAATCCTGATTGTTTGCTGCGGTCACACGCCGGAGAAATGTCGCTTCTTTGCCTAGACGATGCTTTTACAGGTACGATCCGCTCCTATGAAAACTCTAAGGCTCAGGAATATGCTAAGGAATGCGGCTACACATTTGAAGCTATAAAGGAAACCGCAAAATTCGGAGATATCGACGGTAACGGAGTTATCAACGCCGTGGACGCTTCCAAGATACTTGTGAAGTGTGCAGAGCTTTCCGCACCTGATGCAGAGCTTCCCACAGATGACGTAATAGCAAAGTTCGACATAAACGGCGACGGGCTTATAACAGCTGTCGATGCTTCCTTCGTACTCGCTTATTGTGCTGAACTCGCTAATGATCCTGATCTGAAGATCGAGGACTTCATTGCAGCGCGAAAGAAATAAAAACGAAGAGGACCGCTTATGCGGTCCTCCGTAATTATACCACTTATACCGTTTTTTCACGCAAAAGATTTTTCTGGACCAAAAAGTTCCTCACAGACAATAGTTGGTGTCGCGAACAGGGAAGGTAAGCGTAAAATAAAGGACGTATTCCTCAAAAATGGAATCTGATGTATAATAAGGTCTAAGCAGCTCCATAGACTAAATTAGATAGGCTAAAATAGTCTATGGAGTAAACTGGACTAAATTAGACATGGGAGGAATACAGAAATGGGAACAACGACAGCTATTACCAATGTTAAGCGTGAAGTTAAGCTACAAGAATGGGCTGAACAGATAAAAGCTCAGCAGGAAAGCGGTATGACAGTACGGAAATGGTGTGCAGAAAACGGAATTATTCCGAAGACATATTACTATCATCTCCGTAAGGTTCGGGAGCAGTGTTTGGAATCTGAACCGGCAATAGTGCCTGTAGCTGTTCCAAGAGAGACCTCTAATATTCGTATTGAGAAGAATGGACTGCAAATATCACTTCCGGCTGATATTTCAGCAGATACTTTGCTTGCAATAGTGTACGAACTATGCTGAATGATCTGTCATTCGATAAGCAGGTATACATCGTCACAGGGTATACAGATCTGCGGCGTTCGATAGACGGACTTGCAATGATAGTAAAAGCACAGTTGCAACTTGATCCGTATAGCAAGGCGTTGTTTTTGTTCTGTGGCAGACGGTGTGACCGAATCAAAGGACTTCTATGGGAAGGTGACGGATTTCTGCTTTTGTATAAGCGACTTGATAACGGAAGATTCCAATGGCCGCGTAATGAAACAGAAGCTTTACTGCTCACGCCGCAGCAGACACGTTGGCTACTTGAAGGATTAAAAATAGAACAGCCTCAAGCTATCCGTGAAGGAAAACCAAGCGTGCTGTATTAAGAAAATTCTGCGATATTTCTTGATTTACCGGCAGTTTTATGGTATAATATATATATCATAAAACGAATGGAGGATCGCAGTATGTCTGAGCATGATATTCAAAAATTAGTAGCAGATCATGCTGTTCTCCAGAACGAAAATGCTGTTCTTAAAGAAGAACTTGCTCTTGCACAGGAGCAGCTTGCTTGGCTGAAAAAACAGGTTTTCGGACGCAAAACAGAAAAGACATCTGTTATCATTGGTGACGATACACAGCTCTCATTCTTCCCTGTAAACGATGATCAGAGAAACTCAGCTGATGATACTACTATCACTGTACCAGAGCATAAGCGAAAGAAAAAGCGTACTCATGATGACTGGATGAGTGAATTACCTGTTGAAGAGGTATTACATAAAGAAGACGATCCTAAATGTGATAAGTGCGGCTCTGATATGACGGAAATCGGTGAAGACAAATATGATGAACTGATATATACTCCTGCTAAGTTCCATATCCGCCGTCACATAGTAAAGGTATACAAGTGTATCAAGTGCGGTACAGCTCCTGAAGTAAGCACAGAACCATGCAATATCAGACGTGCTGAACATCCTGAGCTTATGATACCGGGAAGCTATTGTTCTCCTGACCTCCTCGCACATATTATTTATGAAAAGTTTTGCAAAGCAGTACCGCTGCACAGGCAGGAGAAGGACTTTAAATCCAAAGGTATCCCATTGCTGAAGGCAACAATGTCGAACTGGGTATGCTATGCTGCTGAGAAGTGGTGTTCTCCCATAGTGCAGAATATGAAAGAAAAGCTGTTATCAGAAAAGATTATTCACGCTGATGAAACAGTATTTCAGGTGCTGCACGAAGAAGGCAGAAAGGCAACGACCGATTCAAGAATGTGGGTATACTGCAACGGAAAGATCAATGACCGCAGTAATATAATTTTTGATTATCACCCTACAAGAAAAAGTGAAAATGCAGTCAGATTCCTTGGAGAATTTGATGATTTCCTTGTATGTGACGGTTATGCAGCATACAATGCACTGCAAAAGGCAAAGAGATGCGGCTGTCTCACCCACGTCAGAAGATACTGGGTAAACGCTCTGCCAAAAGAAAAATCAGCATACGAAACATCGGCAGCAGCTAAAGGCGTAGATTTCTGCAACAGGATCTATCATGAAGAAAAACTGCTGACGGAACTTACAGCTGAAGAGAGATATGAGCAGCGTCTTGTAAAGATAAAGCCTTTACTTGATGCTTTCTTTGCATGGGCAGAAACACTACAGGTCAGCGGTAAGAATAAACTCGTTGACGCAGTCAGATATACGCTTAATGAAAAGAAATATCTGTATACGTTCCTTGAAGACGGTGATGTACCCATCGACAACAACAGAGCTGAAAATGCTATCAGACCATTTACTGTAGGTCGTAATTATGTTCTGAACTCATTTATGTTCTGTTACTGCCCGATATTCAGTTATACTGTAAAATCAAACAATAACAACAGAACATAAAAAGTCATTACAATGATTTTAGAAATTCAAGAATATCTTTTGATGGCTTGTATCTAT
>JAFXSC010000067.1 GCA_017525915.1 Ruminococcus sp. | reverse complement strand
ACTCATCGTAATCCTTCCAGATCTCTCCGTAAAGCTTGTTGCTCCAGCTCTTGAACATAACGTACACGACTGAAGCGATCGCGAGGAAGATCGCACAGAGCATCGGAAGTGAATCCTTGACGAATCTTCGCATAGTATAGGGATTTTTGCTGCTCATAGAATTGTTCCTTTACAGTTATTTTATTCTGCGTCAGCGTCAGCGGAGCCGCCGTTCATTTCAGCCATAAGTCTTGCGAGCTCGGAATCGACCTTGGAATCTGTCTCGAGCTGAGCAAATGTATCATCGAGTTCGTTGTCAACGCCTGCTATCTCAGAGAAAGCAGCAGCCTCAGCTTCCTTGCGCTCGATCTTTTCCTCCATGCGGTTGAACTTTTCGAGAGCGGAATTGCCGTCGAAGCCGCCTGCGGACTTAGCGAGGCTCTTCTGTGTATCAGCCATCTGGGAGCGTGCGATGAGCATAGCCTGACGGCTCTTTGCCTCATCGAGCTTGGACTTGAGGATCTCTACCTGGTCGCCGATAGCCTCGGTCTGGTTGGAGATAGAATCGTACATCTCCTTGTAGTTCTCTACGTCCTCGTCGCACTTTACTTTCTTGGCGAGAGCAGCCTTTGCGAGCTCCTGGTTGCCCTGAGAGAGAGCTGCCTTAGCCTTGTTCTCCCAGCCCTGTGACTGCTTCTGGGCTTCGAGGTATCTCTTTTCCGCGAGACGCTCGCTTGCCTTTGCCTTGCCATAGTTCTGAGTAGCCTTTGTGAGTTCGGTCTGCATCTCGATGATGATCTGCTTTACCATCTTCTCCGGATCCTCAGCCTTGTCAAGCATATCGTTGATATTAGCCTTGATAATGTCGCTTAATCTGCGGAATATTCCCATTTTTCAAATCCTCCTGTAATAAAGATAGATAATGAATATATCATGTACGCCGTATCTCCGGCGCTGAGATTATTATACAATAATCTTGACGATATGTCAAGAAAAACGGTTGCTATTTCATCAAATTTTCATCACTGGGAAATAATTTGTCATGATTTGGATCTCTTTTTTGTGCTTCCGGAAATAAATCCTGCGAGCTTTTCGGGGGAAAGTCTGAGGTCGCCGGAGCTGTCGAGGAGCTTTTCGCGGAGTTCGAGAGCCTTCATGCGCTTGCTGAACGAGTCAGCTTCCATGACGATGAGATCGGGACAGCCTTCCTTTGTGAGCTTCAGCGGCTCGGAGGTCATTTCGCAGAGTTTTGCGAAAAGCTCGCTGTTCGAGGCGAAATCCTCATATTTAATTGATATCATTTATTTACAGCTCCTTTGTTGATATTGCCGCGGACGGTATGTCCCTCCGCATAATCGTCGAGAAAATGGTGGCGCTCACTGCCGGAATGGTACGACATGAGCTTCCGTAGGTTGACGTTCTCGGCACTGCGGAAAATGTTCATATCGACAGCGGGGTTGGTCCTGCGTAGCTGAACGAGCAGTTCCTTTATCTCGCGGCGCTTGGACGAGCCTTCACCTCCGGAGGAAAGATTGCAGGCGCACTGTATGAACTCAAGTCCGTTGTAATCAGCCCAGCCGATGATATCGTTCTCGCGCACAAGATAGAGCGGACGTATCAGCTCCATGCCTTTATAGTTCTCGCTGTGGAGTTTCGGAAGCATGGTCTGCATCTGCGAGCCGTAGAGCATACCCATGAGTATCGTTTCGATCACGTCATCGAAGTGATGACCGAGGGCTATCTTGTTGCAGCCCATATCCATCGCGGTCTTGTAGAGCCAGCCGCGTCTGAGACGTGAGCACAGGAAGCAGGGATTGTCGCCGGTCTTTTCTGCTGATGAGAATATATTCGTCCTGAGGATATCCGCCTCTATTCCGAGCAGCCGGAGGTTTCCCTCAATGCGCTGCCTTGTCTCCGGAGTATAGCCGGGGTCCATGGCGAGATATCTTACCGTGAAGGGTGTCCTGCTGAAACGCGCGAGCCTTTTCATGCACAGCGCAAGGAGCATCGAGTCTTTGCCGCCCGAAATGCAGACGGCTATGCTGTCTCCGGGGAGTATCAGCTCATAGTCACGGACGCTCCTGTTGAAGCGCGTCCATATAGTTTTCCCGAAGACGTTTGCGATACTGTCCTCAATGCTTGGCATTGTGCGATTCCTCTATTCTTTCAACGATATCGTAATGCTCATTGATAGCAGCTATGCAGGCTTCCTCATCGCCTGAGACAAGGCTGCGGGCTATCTTTTCGTGAGCTTTGTTGAGTTCTGATTTCGTCGCGCTGTCAGAGAGCGTGAGGATGTCATCTATGAATTTCCTGTAAGTATCGGTAACGGCATCGAAAATGGTTATCATGAAGCTGTTTC
>JAFXSC010000066.1 GCA_017525915.1 Ruminococcus sp. | reverse complement strand
CCACTATGAGGGCGATGTCCTCATAGTCAACAAGACCTATTCGATACCCGCAAGCTACAACCCCGGTGCGCTCGACCCCACCTGCAATGAATGGTTCAACAAGCTCGTTCAGGGCGCGAGCAGGGACGGAATAAACATCTTCCTTTCATCAGGATTCCGCAGCTACGGCTATCAGGAAGGTCTTTACAATACCTATGCCGCAAATGACGGTGTTGCAAAGGCTGACACCTACTCCGCGCGTCCCGGCCACTCTGAGCATCAGACAGGTCTTGCGATAGACGTGAACGAGGTCAGCGACCTGTTCATCGGAACTCCCGAGGCACAATGGATAGAGGATCACTGCTGGGAATACGGCTTCATTCTCCGCTATCCCAAGGGCAAGCAGGACATTACCGGATATAAGTACGAGCCGTGGCATATACGCTATGTCGGCTATGATATGTCAAAGAAGATACACGACCGCGGAGGTATCACCCTCGAAGAATACTTCGGACTTACCTCACAGTATCAATCATAAAACAAACACGGGCGCACGATGTGCGCCCGTTATTTTTACTGTTCTTCGTCTTTGTCCTGCGGCAGGGGAGTGATTTTCTCAACGCGACAGGCTTCTATCCTGTGGTGGGAAATACCGATGACCTCGATGCGGAGACCGTCGGCTTCTATCGCTATCTGTGCGCCCTCACGCGGAACGTCTCCCATTTCGTCAATGACGTATCCGCCGAAGGTATCGTACTTCTCTGCCGGCAGCGTTATACCGAGCTCCTCGCTGACCTCCGCGACCGTCGTCGAACCGGGTATCAGCCATGTGTTCTCGCCTGTCTTCTCCATCCGCGGCTGAGGAATATCGTCCTCGTCGTCGGAAAAATCGCCCACAAGCTGCTCAACAAGGTCAGTTACCGTGATTATGCCGCTCATTCCGCCGTATTCATCGACCACGACCGCGAAGTGGTCCGCGCCGCTCTGCTTCATCTGCTCGAAAAGCCGGTCAGCCTTCATGGTCTCGTGAACGAAATAAGGCTCACGGACGGCATTTTTCATTATATTCTCACGGCTCTTGTCGTCAAGCCGGAAATAGTCCTTCGCGTGGAGGACGCCGATAACGTCGTCAACGCTTCCTCCGCAGACCGGGAACATCGAATGTCTTGTACGGTGGATAGTCTCCTCCCAGACCGATATATCATCGCTTTCCCACAGCACGGAGACCTCTGTGCGGTGGGTGCAGATCTGTCCTGCCGTCATATCGTCAAAGGCGAAAACGTTCTTGATTATGCGGTTCTCGTCCTCGTCTATCGTACCCTTTTCTGCACCGGCATCGGACATCATGAGGATCTCCTCCTCGGTGACGGCATCTTCCTCTGCGGAGGGGTCAATGCCCATGATACGCAGTATACCGCCGGATATGGCTTCCGTGAGTATGACCGCCGGGGCGGAGAGTATCATGACGAGCCGCAGGAAGCCGCTCATCGCAAGGGCTATCTTCTCAGGTGATTTTGCTGCGATGTGCCGCGGTATGAGGTCGCAGAACACAAGTATCAGGAAACATTCCGCAAGAGCAGTCGCAAATGTAGCGATAACGCCGGAAAGCTCCTCCGAGAGCCCGGCATCCGAAAGTGCAACGGCTGCTTTCCCTGCAAAGCCGTAAACGCCGAAGGCTGCGGCTGTAAGGGAGACCGTCACGGAAGCCGCCTTTGCCGAAGCAAGGAAGCGTGACGGCGAAGCAGTCATGCGCCTGAGTCTTTCACCGCGCCTGTTCCCGCCGGAAGCAAGCTTTTCGAGCCGCGGATCGCTGATCGCGACCGCTGCTGTCTGAGCACAGGTTATCGCTGCACCGATAGTGAGAAGTATTATTTGCAGTAAAAACTGCGTAAGCATATTAGTCTCCTTGTCATTATTTCTGTTGAACTCCGGATAAATGTCCGTTCAATATAATGAATGCTAAATAGTGCCGGGAAATTGACGCAGATCAGTGGTCTGTACGGGTGAAGACACTGGTCTCGCCGTCAGCATAGACATAGAGCTTGTCGCCGATAACTCCGTATGTCACCTTTTCAGTATCGTGATCTTCATCTTCGGCAATGTACATCTCAAGCTGATTGCCGCTTGTCGTATAAACGTACATATCCTCGTACAGCGCATAAACGCTCTCGCCCTTTATCACCAGAGCCGCACCTTCGTAATAGTCCAGATCATTGAGCGCCGAGTTCTCGTCTATCACGACCTTGTATGTACCGTCGAGGCTGTCGCCCGAGCCGGACGTTCTTTCGAGCTTTATGAACTCGTAATCTTCAATGCTGATAGAGATAACTCTGCCGTCAAATTCATAGGCTACGGGTGTTCCGTCAAAAACAGCCTTGCCGTTTTTGAAGCTGAGCTCATCGCTTATATCCAGCGAGGCAGAAGCCTTGCCGTTCGGCTTGAAGATGATCTCCATATTGAAATCCTCGTATTCATCCGAGAAATCGGTCTTCCAGCTTCCGATGAGGTCACCGCCTTTAAGCAGGGAAGGGTCGATCTCCGGAATATCATCGGAGGCTGGCTGTGTCTCTGAAGGACGCTCGGTAGTTGTTGCCTTTTCGGTAGTATTC
>JAFXSC010000065.1 GCA_017525915.1 Ruminococcus sp. | reverse complement strand
GCGTCAACGTCTGCCAGACCCGGAAGTCCCCTCGCGTCAACGGCATCATCAAGAGCATCAACGAGCTCCGGTACGCCTATGACAGTCCAGTGGTGCTCAGTGCCGAGGTATTCAGCCATGCAGCGGATATATTCCGGGTCGCTGTCCGGCTGGAAGTGACTTTTTGTGAAGTATTTGTCATTGCCCTGATAATCGACCGAGAAGGTGTGGAGAAGCTTTCCCTCCTTTTTCATCTCAGACGCCGCAACTGACGATATAAGGCTGGAATCGAGCCCTCCCGAAAGGAAGGTGCAGACCGGTACATCCGAAACAAGCTGACGGCGTATAGAATCGAGAACAAGGCTCCGGACGTGCTCGGCGGTCTGCTCAAAGCTCTCGTTCAGCTCATAAGCCCGGAGCTCCCAGTATTTCCACAGGCGCAAGCCCTTTTCGGTGTAGAAGCCGCACTGTCCCGGAAGCAGTTCCTTGACTCCGCGTATCACCCCACAGCCCGGCGACCTTCCCGGTGCCATAAGTATCAGCTCTGCCGCACCGTTCAGGTCTATTTCATGCGGAATATCCGGATGTTCAAGCAATGCCGGAAGCTCTGAGGCGAATATCAGCTTATCTCCGGTCTCCGCATAGAACAGCGGTTTTACCCCTATCCGGTCACGCGCAAGGAAAACTCTCCGCGCCTGCTGGTCGTATATCGCAAAGGCATATATCCCGTTGAACCGCTCAACGCACCTTTCGCCCCATTTTACGAAGCTTTTCAGCACTACCTCAGTGTCCGAACGGGTGTCGAAGGCGAAGTCCTTTTCAAGCTCAGTGCGAAGCTCACCGGTATTGTAGAGTTCGCCGTTGTAGACGATTATGAAGGTCCCCTCCGCACCGGCATAGGTCATCGGCTGTCTGCCGCCCTCAATGTCGATAACGGCGAGCCGGGTATGGATAAGCGCCGCCTCACGGGTCATCACTATCCCCCTCTGGTCGGGACCGCGTCTCAGAAGTGCCCTCTGCATCTGCTCATATATCCTCATATCGCCGCGCATATCCCCGTCAAACCCTATCGCTCCTGCAATTCCACACATGGTATACTCCACCGCTTTGCGGCATACGGCACGCCGAAATAATACGGTATATTATATGCACAGTCAGGGCGGTATGATACTTTTTTCAGCGGTCAGAGAGCAGTGCACAGTGCTTACTAAACTGTTTTTTCTGAAAATCTATGGACAAATCACTCAAAATGTGATATAATAATTTTGAACTTACAAACGGACGTTCATTCGCCCGTATTATGCCCCTGAGAGCGGGCAAGAAAGGATAGAATATGTTTCACGAGAAATCCTGCGGTGCTATCGTCTACCGCAAATTTCACGGGAATACCGAAATATTGCTGATAAAACACATAAACAGCGGACATTGGTCGTTCCCGAAGGGCCACGTCGAATCCGGTGAATCGGAGATAGAAACAGCCCGTCGAGAGATCATGGAGGAAACCTCTATCGACGTGATCATCGACCCTACCTTCCGCGAGACAGTCACTTATTCACCCAAAAAGGACACTGTGAAGGTAGTCGTATATTTTCTCGCAAAAGCCAAAAACGTTGATTTTATACCTCAGGAGGACGAGATCGCCGAGATAAGGTGGGTCGATATCTCCTACGCATCGAGCATACTGTCTTATGAAAATGACAGGACTATCGTTTCAAGGGCCAAGACAGCGATAAAGGAAGCTCTCTGAACTTCACGGCAGCAAAGGAATCGCCTGTATACGGTAATATCAAGGGGACGGATAACTTCCGTCCCCTTTTTCCGCACAAGCAATTAGCACTCTCGCATCGAGAGTGCTAATTTTCATCATTCTTTCACAAAATATTGATATTTGCGTCACAATGCAGGTCTATCATATAGACAGTGAAACGAAAGGAAGCGATACCAATGGGTACGAATATACATAAGTTATCGGCATAGAATATATCTGACCGCTCAATGCGGAAAAAATGGAGGTATGGATTATGTATGGACTTACACCCTTTGGAAGGAACAGATACGACCTGTTCAATATTTTCAACGACATGGACAAGGACTTCTTCGGCTCTTCGATGCCGGTGAACACCTGCCGGACTGACATCAGGGACGAAGGCGAAAAATACGTCATGGAGTCCGAGCTGCCGGGATTTGAAAAGGAGGATATCAAGCTCGATATCAATGGCTCCTATCTCATTATCTCAGCTGAGCATGAAGGCAATAACGACCAGAAGGACGACAGCGGCAAGTATATCCGCCGTGAGCGCACCTTCGGCTCTTACAAGAGGAGCTTCGATATCTCCGACGTCAATGCTGAGGGCATCAGCGCCGAATACAAAAACGGCGTGCTCGTCATTGACCTGCCGAAGAAAAAGCACGAAGAGCCGGCATCAAAGCGGCTTGAAATAAAGTAAAACAAGGGCGCACGAAATGTGCGCCCTTTGCTTTTATCACATAATTACATCTTCAAACTTTCCGCGTATCGCTTTTACCAGTTCAGCCGGAGAAAGCCTTATCTGCGTGCCTATACGTCCGCCGCTGATATAGAACAGCGGCATTTTTTCTGCGGTATCATGCACAACGGTCATGAACTGTTTCTTCATTCCGACAGGCGTACAGCCTCCGCGCACATAGCCGGTAACGGCAGTGATATCCTTGACATGGAGCAGCTCCACGGACTTCTCCCCTACGCTCTTGGCAGCCTTTTTCAGGTCGAGTTCCTCAGCGACCGGGAGCAGAAAACAGTAATAGCTGCCGGTCTTTCCCTTTGCGACAAGGGTCTTGAAGGTCTCCTCCAGCGGCTGACCGAGAGCTTCGGCGGTATGTATGCCGTCGATAAACTCGTCACATTCATAGGTCTGGACGGTATAGTCTATCTTGCTTTTATCGAGGAAGCGCATAGCGTTCGTTTTCAGTTCCTTGCCCATATCATTCCCTCTCTCCGGCGGCTTTTTTACTGTAAACGCAGCCGCAGTAGTTCTGGCGGTACAGGTCGTACTGCCTTGACAGCTCTATGGAATGCT
>JAFXSC010000064.1 GCA_017525915.1 Ruminococcus sp. | reverse complement strand
TTCCGCTGTATCGACTATGTTATTGAGAACGCAGAAAAGCCTTTAACAGAGGCGTTTATCAAGGAGCTTCACAAGATGCTGAAAACAGGTACTGCCGACAGCAGAAAGGAATGGTTTTCAGTTGGCAAGTATAAAAAGTTCGCTAATGAAGTCGGCGGCGAAATGACTGCTGCTCCCGATGAAGTGCCTGCACAAATGAAAAAGCTCGTATCACAGTACAATGACCTGAAAAAAATCGCGCTTGAAGATATAATCGACTTCCACTATCAGTTTGAGTCCATACATCCATTTCAGGACGGCAACGGCAGAGTCGGCAGGCTTATTATGCTGAAGGAGTGCCTGAGCCACGATATAGTTCCATTTATCATATCCGACGATCTGAAGATGTTCTACTATCGCGGACTAAAGAACTGGGAACAGGAACGTGGCTGGCTGACGGATACGGTGCTGACTGCACAGGACCGTTTCAAGGCCTATCTTGATTATTTTCAGATCAGATATCAGGGGTGATGAAAGCATGAATAACACATTTCACTATACCTCTCCCCTCGGTGGTATCACCCTCTCCAGCGACGGCGAAGCTCTGACAGGACTTTGGTTTGACGGGCAGAAATACTTCCCCTGTAAACTTGTTGAAGAAAGCAGCGAGGCAGAGCTGCCGATATTCAATCAAATCTGTAAATGGCTCGACATATATTTCAGTGGAAAAGAGCCGAGCTTCACCCCACCGATAAGTCTGCACACAACGCCCTTCCGCAAAGCTGCTTACGATATACTTCTGACGATACCTTACGGACAAACTATGACTTACGGAGAAATAGCACATATCCTCGCAGAACAAAAAGGAGTTGAGCGTATGTCAGCTCAGGCAGTCGGCAGTGCTGTGGGACATAACCCTATCTCGATAATAATTCCCTGTCATAGAGTTGTCGGAGCAGACGGCAGTCTGACAGGCTATGCAGGCGGTTTGGATAAAAAGACGGCCCTTCTGAAACTTGAGAAGTACGAACTATAATGAAAAAGGCAGCCGCAATGGCTGCCTTCTTACTGTTCACGATATTTATCATCAGATTTTTATAACTACCTCTATGCCGCTGTCCACAGCCTTTCGGAACTTCTCTCCGTCAGAAGGACTTCCTACGACTGTTCCGTAGTGAATGGGTATCGCGTACTTCGGACGGATAGTGTTAGCGAGCTCCGCAGCCTGTAAAGCATCGGTAGTGTAAGTTCCTCCGGCAGGAATGAGCGCAATGTCGCACTTCACTTGTTTGTTGTCGGGAGTGATGTCCGTATCGCCTGCGATGTAAACGCGTCCGTGGTCGGGACTGTCGATGATGTATCCCAGCCAGCCGTTGGACTTTGGGTGGAAGGGCTTGCCTATATTGTACGCAGGAACAGCCTCTAATCTGATACCGAGGACCTCAAACTGCTCGCCTGCGGAGACCTGCTTCACGTTCAGACCAAGCTCCTTTGGCTCGTTTACAGTGTCCGGACAGACGATGATAGTGTCGGACTTCATCACCTTGCGGATATCATCGGGAGAGTAGTGGTCGAAGTGGCTGTGTGTGATGAGGATAATGTCGGCATCGTGCGGTGCGCAGTTGATGTTGTACGGATCGGAGTAAATGATCTTTCCTTCGTCAACGCGGATACTGCTGTGTTCGTTTATAGTTATGAAATCAAGCATGGTGAGATCTCCCTGTCGTTATTTTTCTACAATTATAGCATAGATCGGCGTGGATAGCAAGCAATTTCTCGGTGTTCATATAAAACCTGTGTATTATAGAGCTTTTATTGACACGGCAGTGATGCTATGGTATAATGTTTACTAATATAAATCGAGATTTGTAAGACGATTGAGGAAGTAGAATGTATATTGTTACAGCAGAAGAAAACCAGATAAAAACAATTGTAGACATATCTGTCAGAGCATTTGAAACAGACGTAAATGTCGGCGGTGCAAAAGGTGACTGTCCGCCCGGATATGATTCGGTAGAATGGCATAAACAGATGGCTCAAGAGGGGCATTTGTATCAAGCAATGATAGGAAAAGATATTGTGGGAGCAGCCGTTATATTCCCGGATGATACAAAAAACAGTGTGTATATTGGCAGAATTTTCATCGACAGCGTCTATCATAGAAAAGGTTATGGAATTCGTTTAATGGAGTGCATAGAAAAGAACTATCCATTTGCCGCGGAGTTTGATCTTGACACTCCAAGCTGGAATGTACGGACAAACGCTTTTTACGAAAAATTAGGGTATCAGATCATAAAAGAAGAGGACGGTTTTGTTTTTTACAGGAAGACGAGAAAGTGAACTTCATTTAATTCAGGTTCTCACATAAATACTGATTTGGTTTATCTCAGTAAGCAAAACAGATGTTAATGCCCCTGAGCGTTAATTGAAACGTTCAGGGGCAAAACTGTATGTGCGTTTTACTCGCTCACAACAGGTATCCATATCTGGCTCTTGTAGTCGGGAGACAGCATATCTCCGTCGGGGTAAGCCTCGATGTCCATTTCGTAGGTGGGAGTGTAGTCCGATGTGGGGAAGAATTCCGCACAAAGCTCGTGCCAGAGCTGCTGTATAGCGTCGGGCATAGGACCTGTACACTCAGCAACTACCCACGTTCTTGCAGGGATAGTGTTCACACGGAAGCCCTCGGGAGCGACTGTATCGGAAGTACACTCCACAGCGATACCGTAGTCGAAGGTCTCGGCATTGGAGTGACCGTTGCCGTAGCAGGTACCGTAGATAAAAGTGCTGTCCGACGCGTGTTCAAGCAGGGTGGTGATAGTGCCGTCGGACTTGGCTCTGCCCCAGAATTCGGGGATAGTGTTCTTGTTCTGCTCACCAACAACTGTGTGCTGCTCAACTTTTTCAAGCACTGTGAATGCGTCCTTTTTAACGATGTTATAATTCATGGAATTACCGCCTTTCAAAATGATCTGCACCTTGAAACGGGAAAATGAACGAAGCCTGCCGCCCTCGCGCTTTGCCTCAGTAGGCGTTACGCCGTGGAAGCGAGTGAACGCTCTTGTGAAGCTCTCAGGCGACTCATAGCCGTATTTCAGTGCCGTGTCGATGACCTTTACGTCCGTTTTCATAAGCTCACTTCCGGCAAGTGTGAGCCGCCTGCTGCGGATGTATTCGCCTACGGTGATACCGCACAGTATACCGAATATCTTCTGGAAATAGTAGGGCGAGCAAGCCGCCTGACTTGCGACTTCCGCCATATCAAGTTCGTCGGTGATGTGCGCTTCGATGTAGTCGATAGCTTTCTGAATACCTGTGGCTAAGTTCATTGTTTTCCCTCCTTTAGTGTAACTTAATTATAGCATTTGAAAGGCGCGGTGTCCTGATATTTTGTGGCTTGTTGTGTCAGGGGATTTTATTCTTGAAAGAGATTATTAATATGCATTATCAGAAAGAATTTTGAGAATGTCATTACCATATTTTTGGCATTTTACATCTCCAAAACCATTAACTTTTTTTAGTTCGCTCAAAGTTTTAGGAGATGTTCTTATTATTTCTTCAAGTTGAGCGTTATTATAAATAAAATAAGCCTTGACACCTTCCTCCTTGCTTTTTGTGTAACGATAATTTTTCAGAGCCT
>JAFXSC010000063.1 GCA_017525915.1 Ruminococcus sp. | reverse complement strand
CTGTTACAACCACTGCTCCCGCACCGACGACCACCGTTGCTGTTACAACTACACAGCCGGCTGCCGTTATCGAGACAGAGCAGGAGGAGGTATTCACTCCTGAGGGTGAGATCTCAAATGAGCTCGCTGTGTACTACGGCGTAAGACTCAGCGCGGACAGCGCTCCCTCCTACCATGAGACCTCCGGTACCACAACAACAGTTACAACTCCGGTTGTAACAACTACATCGGAAGTAACCACTACTACTTCTGAGACAACAACTACAACAACTACGACTACAACTACTACGACGACCGCTCCGGTTGTCACAACGACTGTTACAACGGCGTCCAAGCCGGCAGATAACGGTCTCCCGATAAGCGACAGCGATTTCATGATCCTCTGCAATGTCGTTGCTCACGAAGCAGGCTGCTCGTGGATAAGCGAATACGAAAAGGCAGAAGTTGTTGAAGTCATCATGAACCGCGTGAACAGCCCGTTGTTCCCGAACACGATAACAGCAGTGCTTTCACAGCCCTATCAGTTCACAGGCGCTCCGTCCTACGCATTCAACGGCTACTATGTGTCGTACTGCACAGAGGCCTGCAAGAATGCAGTAAGACTTTATTTCAGTGATCCCTCACAGTTCAACCACGGATACTTCTATTTCTGGGGTGACGGATATCACAATCATTTCAGTTGATCGGCCGAGCCGCTTCTGAAAAAACAAAATGCTAACAGATCAAGTGCCCCGGCATTTCGCCGGGGTGCTTTTTTCTTTGCCGTGCGGATAATATCCGCCCCGGCTTCTTTCTGCTCGTTAAATGCTTGACATTGGCGGCGGTATTTGGTATAATGAAAATGAGTTATTATACTCGCATACAGAAAAAAGGAGACCCCGCCGGGCTTTTATGCCTTCCCGGGGAAAAGATATGAACAGTAAAAGAGACCTGTACAAACGTTTTATTACCTTCGGGGCGGCTATCCTCCTGCTCGGAGCGCTGACAGCCATTTTTGCCTTCGTATGGTACAGATATTACAGCAGCGCCATCATCGAGCCGTACTACCGGCGCGGCAACTGGGTGCTCATCGGTATATACTGCCTCCTGACCGCCCTTTTCTTCAAGGCTTACGGCGGCTTCAAGGTTGGCTACCTCAAAAAGACGGATATGCTCTATTCGCAGGTCATATCCATGATATGCGTGAATGTCGTCGCGTACTTCGTAGTCAGCCTTATCGGCAGACACTTCATGAAGGTCTCGCCGATGCTCTTCATGACGCTTACGGACTTCGTGTTCATCACGCTCTGGACCTTCACCACCGGCAAGCTCTACTTCCTGATTTACCCTCCGCGCAAGCTCGTGATACTCTACGGCAGTAGCCAGGCAGCCTCTCTCGTCCTGAAAATGAGTCAGCGCGTCGATAAGTATATGATATGCGAATCGGTCAGCATAGACGAGGATCCCGAATTCATAAAGGAGCAGATACGTCGCTACGAGGGCGTTATAATCTGCGATATACCAGCCGGGCTCCGCAATGATTATCTGAAATACTGCTTTGAAAATTCTATCCGCGCGTATATCGCGCCAAAGATATCCGATATTATAGTAAGAGGTGCTGACGATATCCGCCTTTTCGATACACCTCTCCTGCTTTGCAGGAACTACGGTCTTGACTATGAGCAGAGAGTGGTGAAACGCGCATTTGACATTATATTCACCCTTGTCGTGCTTGTACCGGTGCTTCCGGTCATGCTCATAGCTGCCATTGCGGTAAAGCTCTGCGACCGCGGTCCGGTGCTCTACAAGCAGAAGCGCCTCACCAGGGACCACAAGGAGTTCTACGTCTACAAGTTCCGCAGCATGATAGTTGACGCGGAAAAGGACGGCAAGCCGCGTCTTGCCGCCGATGAGGACGAGCGCATCACGCCGGTCGGAAAGGTGCTCCGGAAGTTCCGCATAGACGAGCTGCCGCAGCTTTTCAATATCCTCAAGGGCGATATGTCGCTTGTGGGACCGCGTCCCGAGCGTCCGGAGCTTACCGAGGAATACAAGAAGCAGATGCCGGAGTTCGAGTACCGCCTTAAAGTCAAGGCAGGGCTTACCGGCTATGCACAGGTGAACGGCGTCTATGACACCTCGCCCTACGACAAACTGAAAATGGATCTCATGTATATCGAGAATTACTCGATAATAAGGGATATCCAGATAATACTCATGACACTCAAAACAATGATAGCTCCCGGAAAGACCAACGCCCAGACCGGCGAGGGGATAATCCTCGGAGAAAGAGAAAATGATAAGGAGAACAGCAGATGAAAACGACAGCAGTAATCATGGCAGGCGGACGCGGCGAGCGTTTCTGGCCGAAGAGCAGGAATTCATGTCCGAAACAGTTCCTTTCGCTCACAAAGGACGGCGAAACGATGATACAGAAGACCGTCAGAAGGCTCAGCGCCATTGTTGAGGCGGAGGATATATTCATCGTTACCAACAGCGCATATATCGGACTTGTGAAGACGCAGCTCCCGCAGATACCCGCAGAGAATATACTCGCGGAGCCCTGTGCAAGGAACACAGCTCCCTGTATAGCCTTTGCGGCGGCAGTCATCGCAAAGAAGTATGACGATGCGGTGATGCTCGTACTGCCTTCTGACCACCTCATAAGCTATGAGAAAATATACATCAGCACTCTCCGCAAGGCGATAAGCGTTGCAGAGGAGGGCAAAAACCTCGTTACTATCGGTATCACCCCGACCTATCCGGAGACCGGCTACGGCTACATCTGCTTCGGCGATGAGAACGGCAGCGCGTTTTCCGTTGAGCGCTTTGTTGAAAAGCCCGACCTTGCGACAGCAAAGAGCTATCTTGCTTCCGGAAATTATCTCTGGAACAGCGGAATGTTTGTATGGAAGGCTTCCTCGATACTTTCAAACCTCCGCGAGCTCATGCCGGAGGTATATGACGGTGCCGTGCGTATAGGCGAGAGCTACGGCACGGACGCTTTTGGCGATGTGCTTGTGAAGGAATTCACAGACTTCCCTTCCGAGTCGATAGACTTCGGCGTTATGGAGAAGGCGGAGGACATCTACACCATACCGGGAAGCTTCGGCTGGGACGATGTCGGAAGCTGGCTTGCTATCGAGCGCATCAACCAGACCGACGACCTGAAGAACTACTTCGACGGCGATGTTGTAGCCGTTGACTCGAAGCGTACCACGGTGTGCGGCGGAAAGCGCCTTATCGCGGCTATCGGCACAAGGGACGTCATCATCGTTGATACGGACGATGTGCTTCTGGTATGCTCGAAGAACAACACTCAGGACGTCAAGAAGGCTATCGCCCAGCTCAAGGAGCAGGGACGCACGGAGCTTATTTAATTCGGATTTCGGAATGCGAAATTCGGAATTATTGGTATCGCCTGTCGGCGATAATATTTAAATCCGTCCGAGAATCGGACACCACAACTAATCACTGATCACTAAGAACTTTTAAGGAGATATAAATATGAAAAACGCACTCATCACAGGCATCACAGGTCAGGACGGCTCTTATCTTGCAGAGCTTCTGCTCGAAAAGGGCTACAACGTTTACGGCATCTGGAGAAGAAAGGCTACCGTTGACTATGGCAACATCGCCCACCTCAAAGACAAGGTAACTCTTATCTATGCCGATATGACCGACCCTGTTTCACTTATATCCGCTATGAAGATATCACAGGCTGACGAGGTGTACAACCTTGCCGCCCAGTCGTTTGTGGCTACAAGCTGGGATACTCCCCTCGGTACTGCCGACATTGACGCTCTCGGCGTTACAAATATGCTCGAGGCTATCCGCATCGTAAAGCCGGAGTGCCGCTTCTATCAGGCTTCCACCTCCGAGATGTTCGGTCTGGTGCAGGCTATACCCCAGTGCGAGACTACTCCCTTCTATCCGAGAAGTCCCTACGGCGTTGCCAAGCTCTACGGTCACTGGATAACCAAGAACTACCGCGAGAGCTACGGTATGTTCGCCTGCTCTGGAATACTCTTCAATCATGAGTCCGAGCGCAGAGGAATAGAATTCGTTACTAGGAAGATAACCAACGCCGTTGCACGCATCAAGCTCGGCGTTCAGGAATACGTTGAGCTTGGAAATATGGACTCCAAGCGCGACTGGGGCCACTCCAAGGACTACGTCCGCGCTATGTGGCTCATGCTCCAGCAGGACAAGCCGGAC
>JAFXSC010000062.1 GCA_017525915.1 Ruminococcus sp. | reverse complement strand
ATAGGGGGGGGGGCGGGGGCCGGTGTGCTTCCGATCAGAGCAAAGGAAACAGAACTATAATTCTTTACATGATGAACTAAACACCTTGAGCGATCCGCCAGCGCCGCGAGCGGCAAGCGCGCAGAAAGTACCTACAAAGAACATCAGACACGGGCGGCCAGAGCGGGGCCAGCTCGACGGCAGGGAAAGCAAGGGAGCGAGAGGCGGCACACGCGCGGGGACAGGGCGCGGGGGTATGGAAGAAAAATAGACGCTCACGAATAGCCGCAAGCGTCTATCTTTTGTCACGTTCCACGTCGGGAATAATACAGTAGCCGAAAGAATTATATCACGGCAGCGGCGGCAATGTCAAGGACGGCAGCGGGGCGCATGATGCAGAAGCACAGCAGCAGCAGCGCGGCAGCTCGACCGACCGACGCGAGCGCGCGAACATCTGAAAGAAAATTCTTTTGTGTCGAGCGGACACGAACAGCGACGCGAGGTAGGAAAGACGATGACGGCGCGCCGGATCAATTAAGGTACTGTGAAGGGGGCGGGGTGTCGTTCGCGGGCGCTACGACCCCGATTCGTGTGTAGTCAGACAAGAAAAAAATTGCCGTTTCGTTTCCTCTTCTGCAAGAAAACGTGATAAACAAGCCAAAAACGACACCAAAAAGCGGAAATGGGGGATCCGTCAGAGCGGGGAGCACGGTGAGCCGGAAGCGCCGGAGCGGGCAGCCCACGGCAGCAGCGGAAGCCACGGCAGCCGGAGCCGGGACGCGAGACCAGAGCGGGGCCGGAGCGCGGAAGTATGAGGGCACGAAAGCGGCATTTTCGTACAAGCATAGATAGCCGATACGGGGCCAGAAATGCGCTGTGAGGGGTATATCTCTTTTACAGGATTAATACACGGCCAGCGCGAAAAAACGCGCCAGAGGCCGCGAGAGCGAACGACAGGGGCATACATGCGGCAGGGCTGCAACAGACCATGAGAGCCGGACACGGATAGAGGGAGAGACAGCCGGGGCAACCATAGCAGCGACGGCAGCCACAACAGCGGCGGCGGATGCACGACGGGAATGTATACGGGGCGCTATCCGGCACGCTGGAAGATACGAGCGGGCGGCGGCGATCCACGCGCGGCAGCGATCCGGCAGCGGGCGCATAGTAGCCGCTCGACGGCAGGGCGCGGGCGGAAACACAACAATACACCAACAGAAGAACAAGAAACAACACAATAAACCAACTGATAAACCAACTGATAACACAAGTACATACAGCCACTTTGATAAATGGCGGGGATTTCTCGCTATCTCATATCAGGCGCGATTTATGCAGTATGACGATAAAGCGACGGCGGACGGCGCGCGCGGGGGCTGAAAATAGACCTATCACGGGCCGCATCAGCGCGACGGTGCGAGGCCAGAGCGAGAGCAGCCGCGCCGACCTTTGGCAATGCTGCACAACAGGGCATAGGAGAAAACACGAATGAGATTTGAAGAGCTTGAACACATACGGAAAATCCGAGCGCTGCAACGGCTGCACAACCGGATAAACGTCGAGCTATTCAAGGGGCAGTTAAGCACGGTAAGCATAGATATATGCAATCTCAATAAAGGTGAGATTACGGACGCATGGGCTTGTTATTGCAGGGAAAGCGACATAGGTCCGGAGAGCATATATTTTTCGCATGAGTTTATAGACCTTGTAGCAGCGCAGGACACACAGAGAAAGCAGATATATTTTTTAACGGTGGTAATGCTGCACGAAATGGTACATCAGTACTGCGCGCATAACGGTATAGACGATGCAGGGCATTCGGAAGAATGGCAACGGGCGGCGGCAGCTCACGGGCTGCACAGCGTATACAAGGCCGGAGAAAAGCAGGGCGAACACCTCACGGGGGCGGCGGAGCTATTAGCCGGAATGATACGGATAAGGTAGGATGCTTTTCGCGGTGCTACGACCCTCAAATTATGCGCAGTCACAGATAAAAAAATAGGCCGGTTCGGTTCCGCTTTACCGTGCGCGGAGAGCGGATATATCAGCCGGGGCGTTTCGGATAAGGCATAAAAGAGAGCATAAAAAAACAGGCCGGAAAGAGAGCGGGCCTATCGGTACGGGAAGCGCAAGCAAGGCCTTTTGGGATCATAAATTCAAAAGGCGTTTTTAGGGGATACCCCTAATACCCTTTACATATGCTCTTGTAACACAGGGGCGATACTTGCAATAATACCAGCCGGAGAAAGGAACTATCAAAATGATCTACGACATAGACGGAGCAAAAGACTATATCCACGACCACACCGACGAAATACTTGAGCTGTTATGCGGGCAGCCTATCGGATCACACGACGGCTATCCTATGTATGAATGCCCGATGTGTCACGCCGGAGAGCACAACCAGAACAGCGGCATAGTACACAACGGGGGCGCGGCAAATCCAGCGATAACGCTGCGCTGCAATTACGGATGCGAATTTTCGGGAGACGTTATAGCGCTATACCAGCAGCTCAAGGGGGCAGACTTCAAGACCGCTATAATCGAATTGGCGGCAATGCTGCATATATCTGTTGATGTGTATAGCGGTACACATAGGAATACACATAAGGGTACACAACAGAATACACATAGAGATACACAACAAGGTACACATAAAGATACACAGGGCTATACACACAATGAGGGGCAGCCAGAGCGAGAGCCGGAGCCGGACACGCCGGGAACGGATTACAGGCATTTCTTTTTACAGGCGCACGGCAATATAGGCCAGACAGCATATCACAGGGGCTTGAGCGCGGCCACGCTCGACCGCTTCAACGTCGGATATGTCGCGCAATGGCGCTATCCTCTTGACGCATATCTCCACGGGAACGGCGGCAAGGATAAGGCCGGGAAGCCGCGCACGCGTGAGGCATGGGAGCGCATACCATTATCACCGCGCCTGATTATACCGACAAGCGCCTATAGCTATCTTGCGCGGGACACACGGCCAAAGGATCAACAGCCGGACGGGAACATAGAGAAAAGCAAGGTAGGGCGGATAAGGATATTCAACGCTGACGCGCTGCGGACGGCAAAACAGCCGGTATTCATCACAGAGGGCGAACTTGACGCTCTTTCTGTCATTGATGTAGGCGGGGAAGCTGTAGGCATGGGAAGCACGGCATACACAAAGATGCTTATAGCCGCGATAGAGGAAAAGCAGCTACAGCAGCCGCTTATACTTGCGCTCGACAATGATCCAGCGGGGGCAGCCGCGAGCGGCCAGCTCATAGCCGCACTGGATGCGCTGCATATCCGGCATTACAGTAAAGACATATGCAGCCCCTACAAGGACGCAAACGAGGCGCTATGTGCAGACCGCGAGGCATTCCGGCAGCGGATAGCGGCGGCGATACAGGAAGTCACGGCAGCCGAGAACGCCGAGCGGGAAGCCGAGCGAGCGGCATATCTGAAAACGTCAACGGCGCATTTCCTTGACGGCTTCATAGGCCAGATAGCCGACAGCGTGAACACGCCGTATATCCCTACGGGCTTCAGCCGTCTTGATGCGGAGCTTGACGGCGGATTATTCGAGGGGCTTTATGTTATCGGGGCGATAAGCTCTTTAGGGAAAACGACCTACGCGCTACAGATAGCCGATCAGATAGCACAGCAGGGGCACGACGTTCTCATATTCTCGCTGGAAATGGCCCGGAATGAGCTGATGAGCAAGAGTATAAGCCGCTCGACCATACAACAGGTTATCACAAACGGCGGCAATATGGCGGACGCAAAGACCGCGCGAGGGATCACGGACGGGAAGCGATACAGCCGATACAGCGCGGCAGAAATGGAACTGATAAAGCGCGCACTCGACGATTACGGCCAGTATGCGCAACACCTCTATATCAGCGAGGGAATGGGCGATATAGGCGCGGCAGATATGCGGGAAGCTGTCGAGCGGCATATCTCTTTTACCGGAAACAGGCCGGTAGCAATCATTGATTATCTGCAATTATTGGCCCCTTATGATGTGCGCGCCAGCGATAAGCAGAACACCGACCGCGCTGTGCTTGAGCTGAAACGCATATCACGGGATTTCAAAATTCCGGTTATCTGTATATCCAGCTTCAACAGGGACAATTATAATAATCCGGTGTCCTATGCTGCATTTAAAGAAAGCGGTGCTATAGAGTATTCTTCTGACGTTCTCATAGGTCTACAGCTGCGCGGTGTCGGGACGCGAGAATATGACGCAGAAGCGGCAAAGCAGAAAAACCCGCGCGAGGTTGAGGCCGTCATACTGAAGAACAGGAACGGCAAGACGGGCGCGAAATTGGCATATAACTATTACGCTATGTTCAACCTTTTTGAAGAGATATAAGGGGGGCGCGGGCGGCATGGATTTTGATATAACAAGGCTTTATGAGATAGCCGGACAGCCGGGGCCAGAGCGAGGGCAGCCGCCGGATCACGGGCAGGATCACGGCCAGAGCGAGGCGGACACGGCGGCGATCTCACAGCTACAGCGACGGGCCGACAGCGCAAAGGCCGATCACGAAAGGGCTTTAGCCGTCTACAAGAAATACCAGCAAAACATGATAGCCGTCTCGCAGATACAGACGGACATAATCCGGGGAGCTGCGAGCGGCACGGACACGGGCGAATTACTCTTGAAAGCGGTACACGCGATAGCTTTGATGACAAACGATAATGTATTCTACGGGACGGTAGAACGGGCATTGAAAGAGAGAAAAAGCGGGGACGGTTAAGCGCCGATCCCCCCTTTTCTTTTACGCGGGAAAACAAAAATATTTACGCTGTTATATAAAAATAATACTTGACATATGAAAGAATATCCGCTATAATAGATTATAGAAACGGGAGCGACACAACCAGATACACAGCGACATACACAACGTCATACACATGAGCATACACAAAGAGAAAGGGGCGGCCACAATGACCGAAATTATGAGCGTAAACACGGGCATAGCAACCACCACACAGGTTATAGGCGCGGATTTACTCAGCCGCTTTATAGCATACCTTGACGCTGCACCGAAAACGGTAGAGACCTACACGCGGCAGCTGCGCCAGCTCTTCAAGTTTTTCGCGGAGAACGGGATCACACAGCCCACAAGGGACGATCTCATAGCCTATAAAGAGGCGCTGCGCGAGAGCGGCCACAAGCCGACCACGATACAGGGATATATCATAGCCGCGCGTCAATTCTTTACATGGACAGAGGTAGAGGGCATATATCCGAATATCGCGGAACACCTCAAAGGCGCAAGAATCGACAGAGAACACAAAAAGGATTATCTCACGGCTGCGCAGGTCAAGGCGATCCTTGAGACCATAGAGCGGGACACGCTGACGGGCTTGAGAGACTACGCTATGCTTGTACTGATGGTAACATGCGGGCTGCGCACGATAGAGATAGCGCGGGCGAATATAGGCGATCTCAGGACGGCAGCGGGCCAGACGGTGCTTTACATACAGGGCAAGGGCCACGAAGAAAAGGCCGACTATGTAAAGGTCACGGCACAGGTTGAAAAGGCGATAAGGGCCTATCTTAAGGCAAGGGGCAAGGCAGCCGACAGCGAGCCGCTTTTCACCTCTACCAGCAATAACAGCAGGGGCAAGGCATTGACCACGCGGAGCATATCCGGCATAGTAAAGACAAGGATGCAGAACGCCGGATATGACAGCGAACGCCTGACAGCTCACAGCCTCAGACACACGGCGGTAACGCTTGCGCTATTGGCCGGTGAGGATATAACGGAAGTCCAGCAATTCGCGCGGCACGCGAACATAGCAACCACGCAGATATATAACCACGCGCTCGACAAGGCCGCGAACGGATGCGCCAGCGCGATAGCGGACGCTATTTTTTAAAGGGAAAGGGGGCAGCAACATAGACCGCAACAGGGTAAAAAAAGCCGCACAGCGCTTGACATTGGAGCGACAGCGCTGTGCGGCGAGCATCGAGAAATGGTGCTAAAACTGCATAAGCCCGGAGACGGCCATGCAGACCACCGATATTTA
The DNA here is from genome assembly GCA_017525915.1 of Ruminococcus sp. Classification (GTDB taxonomy): domain Bacteria; phylum Bacillota; class Clostridia; order Oscillospirales; family Ruminococcaceae; genus Ruminococcus. Next base: position 5,074 of record JAFXSC010000062.1, on the reverse strand, counting down.
TTATAGCCGTTTCCGCTCGACTTGTCAACGAAAGGAAAGGAATAATCACTATGAGCGAAAACACAAAAGGTCCGGAGCCTACGCCAGAGCTTGACGCATTGGCACAGGCCGCATACTTCAGTTGTGACACGGCAATGCTCGACAGGTCATTTAAACTTATAACCATATTGAGGGATGCCTACAGCATAACAGACTTCCGGTTTTTGTGCGGTGTGTGCTACGCCGCCGGACGCGTCGACGGCATACGGGAAGAGAGAGCAAAGAAAAGGGGGCAGACGGACGCATGAGCAACACAGCAGCCGAAACGACCTATATCCGAATAGATGACCTTGACAGGGCCGACACGCTGTTATCAAACCTCACAGCACAGATAATGATACTGCAAGCGGCCACGTCAACCGGAGAGGATATAGCCGCGCACGTCATAGAGGCATACAGCGCGGGAATGCTCGACGCGATAAAGGAATTAACCACGGTATACAAGCGGATCACTACGCCGGAGAGGGGCGGCAGCGAATGAGCATAGACAGGTACGACGCACAGCAGCGCATAACGCCGGAAGAGGCGGCGGCATATTCGCACTACGCCTCAAGGTCGGAATACGACACAGCCGAAGCCATAGCCAACGCATACATAAGGGCGGACGGCTACACGATCAATCACCGTTTATTATGGATGAATGCCGTAATATACCACGCCGGACGCATAGCCGGGATCAGAGAGGAACGGGCGCGCCGGAGAGCGAGAGCGGCAGCGAGAGGGGGCGGAGAGAGTAACAGAATATGAGTATGCCAGCGGAGAACAACCACCGACAGCCAAAAGATAGCCCACGGTGGGGGAGCAAGGCGAAACGACCAAAGCAGCGCCGCAAGCCGGAGCCGGAAGCATTACCACCTCTTCCGGGGGCATACCGGAAAGAGATAATCGAGAGGATCACGCAAAGGCTTGAGACGGTGCCAGACTTTGAGTTATGCCTTTTATATGCGTCCCTTGTCTACGGGGAAGCAAAGAGGCCATAGGCAACCGGAGCGCGGTTAGATGGACAGAATGTCACGACCTACGGCAACGGGAAACGCGCCGGAAATGTCCATCTAACCAGCGATCCACGCCACAACACGGCAATATCACGATATAACGAAACACCGAGCGGCAACCTATACCACGCGAAAGGGGGCACAGAAAAGCCATGAAAATTGGCAGCATTTACAAGGCGGCTGACACGGTAAACGGCATAAAAACGCCGGGGGGATATGCGATAATCAGGCGCATAGATTTACAAAAAGGCACAATCACATTTTCCGTATCAGAAACGCCGGACAATTTCCCGAAAAGCGCTTTTACCGTAAGCAATGACGATTTCAAAATGATCTATCAGACCGAGATAATCAGCGCAACAGACCTATAACAGACATTCCGAGCGGTTACGCTATTGCAATGTGTAGCCGCTCGACAGCCATTTATACAAGGGAGTGACAGCCATGCAGACCATAGCGATAATATGCCAGAAAGGGGGAGTAGGAAAGACCACTACAGCGGGCGCGGTAGGGGCCGGATTGATGCGGAAAGGCTATAGAGTGCTATTCATAGATCTTGACGCACAAGGGAATTTATCCTACACGATGCGAGCGAATACGCAGGGCTATAACGCTGCGGGAATACTTCAGCGGCCAGAAACCACTAAAGAGGAAATACAGCGCACGGATCAGGGCGATATAATCGCCAGCTCTATAGAATTGGCCGGAGCCGATACCACGATCACAGCGACGGGCAAGGAATACCGTCTACGGGAAGCGCTACAGACCATAGCCGGGGATTATGATTTCTGCATTATAGACACGCCGCCAGCGTTAGGCATTCTCACGATCAACGCGCTCACAGCTTGCGACGGTGCGATCATTCCGGCACAAGCGGACATTTACAGCCTACAGGGTATAGCCCAGCTGTATAGCACGCTGGAAGCCGTAAAGCGGTATTGCAATCCCTCTTTACAGGTCATGGGAATACTGTTGACACGATACAACCCGCGCTTGATAATACGGCGGGAAGTAGCCGAAACGCTGAAAGAGACAGCCGGAGAGCTGCACACACGACTTTATAATACGACGATCCGGGAATGCACGGCCATAAGCGAGGCGGCGGCCAAACGCCAGAACATATACGACTATGCACCGAAAAGCAACGCGGCAGCGGATTACAGCCGCCTTGTAGACGAAATAACAGAAGGGAGCAGCCGACAATGAGCAAGAGCTTTAAGGACGATGCGAGCGGGGCGTTAAGCCCGGCATTGAAATTCATATCCACGCCGGACGCGCAGGGAGCGCAAGAAGCACCGACAGCGGCAGCGGCGGACGGTGTGAACGGTGCGGGCGATCCGGTGCCAGCACCAGCAGCCGGACAGGATCACGGGCCGGGGCTATCCTTTGAGACGCGAGCAAAGGAAAAGCGGAATAAGCGGATGCAGATACTTGTCACGCCTACGCTATACGAGCGGATCAGAGCGGCGGCGGACGATAACCAGACCTCAGCGAACGAGCTGATATACAAACTCATAGAATACGGGCTTGACGCGCTCGACAAAAGAAAAGGAGAGTAAACACAATGGCGGAGATTAAGAAATTCTATTCCCTTGAAGAGATAGCCGATATACTACAGGTCACAAAGCGCACGCTCTATAATTACATCTATTCCGGCAAGCTGCGCGCTACGAAGGTCGGGAAGTATTGGAGAGTAAGCCCGGAGAGCTTGCAGACGTTTCTTGACGGCCAGACCACGAACGGCAGCGGCGGCAGCGGAGCGGATGCCGAATAGCCGAACTTCTGTAAATATACATTAACGGAAGTAGAAAACACGCATATAGATACAGATACAGCTACACAACGTCATGTGTATGAACATACACACATAAAAGAAAGGGGGCCGACAGCTTGAGCGACACGCCGGAAGCCAACAGGGACAGCGAGGATATATTCACGCGCAAGGCGGGCGAATACGATGAAAGGGAGTATATGCAGAAAGTGATTGAAGGTATAAAGGCCGGAATACGGTTATCCTTTGGACAATACGAAAGCGACACGCCGACGATCAAGCGCCGGATCACGACATACACCAACAGACTATTCAAGACGTACATAGGAAGCGAAACCGATCCAGACTTGACAGCCTTTTCATTTCCTCTTCTGAATTGGCTATGTACCATAGGCGGCGGGCAGCCTATAACCAAAATAGTTGCCCTTGTAAAGGATCAGGGACAGTATGAGCTTTTGGGGCTTCCGTTTGGACGGCCAGATAATAAAGCGCGCGAGGAATGGGACGGATTTTTGTCGAATGCTTTTGATATGGTCGGGGGCCTTGTACGAACGCCGTTTTTTCAAGAGCTTGCGTTATACGTCGATGAGGTTGAACGGCTGCGGAAAGAAGCGGCGGCAGGGATAGCAGCGCAAACGCTGGAAAGCGCCAGCAGGATAGCCAAAGCGAGGGAAACGGGCGCGATCACTTCACTTAACGGGCGCGCGGCATACGCGACAAGCGAGGATTTACTATTAGCCTTGACGCGAGGATCATTATATCTTTTACCGGAGAATATAGACAGCAGCAGCTTTGACGAACGGGGGCGCTTAATTCCGTTAAGCCTACGCGGGGAAAAGCTGGAACAGAGAATAGACAGAGCGCAGACGGGATTATTCGGGGCCGTACTGCAAGCGGTATTGCGTATATACACGCCGGAGCTGCAAGACAATAATTCCGTTACGCTATATGTGCCGACCATACTGCGAGAACTGAAGATAGACCCGCGCACATATTCCAAAAGGCGCGAGGCAGGCGGCAAACAAATAGGGGAAGCGCGCAAAGATAAAGTATTCGAGCTTTTGCAACCCTTTGACAGGGTGGTCGGGATGTTTCCGGACGGCAAGATATACCGATTTCTTGCTTTTCAATCATACGACCCGGAGACGGAAACCGTTACCGTCTCCACACCTTATCTTTTTGAGCTTGCAAGGCGCAACGATCCAAACCGTTATACTTTTTTGGCGCACGCCGATATAGCGAACGAGCCAAACCAAGCAGCCGTTGAAATAGCAATACGCCTTTTACAGGGGCTTGCAAGACGAGGGACGACAACGCCGGATAAAGTTACGTCTGAAAGCCACGGCAAAAATCAAAAGCCGACGAAACGCAAGAAAACCATAAAGAAACCAGACGGCGAAGTCATAACAATAGAGGCAACATATCCGAAAGAAGAAGCCGACTCAAAAGCCGATAAAGAAAGGAAAGAGCCGCCAACATTCACATACGACATAACCTATAAAAGCATAATCGCCGAATGCCCACAAATCCGTTACGAGCTTGAACGGATTGAAAGCAGCCACGGATCAAGGCAAGCCTATAACGCAAAGCTCAAACAAACCTTTGCGGCGGCATTCCGTATATTTGAGACGAAAACCGACGCGCTGAAGTATTATAAAAATCTGCGCTTCACCAACAGAAACCCAGCGACGCAAGAGTATAATTTACCGACAAAGACAACCCTATACGGGCATATATGTATCGTCCATGAGGGCAGAGCAGACGGTTATAAATCACGCTCTACAGAGGGATAGTATCATTCAGATGTAAACAGATGCCCACACTTTTTGGTCAAGCGGAAAGTGTGGGCAGTTGTTTACTTTATGTGGGCAGTTGTTTACCTTTGTGTGGGCAGTTGTTTACCTTTGTGTGGGCAGTTGTTTACACGCACATTCAGATTATCCGATAACCATGCGGAAAATCAGACTTCTGCGACGCTCTAATATATAATATCTTAAGATATTAAAGGGCGCGTTCTCGCCGCTTGACGCGGAGAACGCTTTAACCCTATAATGCCCCTATAAAAGAAAGGTCATTCCGAGCGGGGCGGAAAGCCGGGGGCATATCGGGGTATATCGGGGTATGTCCCCTATATGGGCCATCAACGCCGGATGCACGGCAGGGGCGCACAGCATAGCAGCGGCCACATGGTAGGCATAGGGGGGGGGGCGGGGGCCGGTGTGCTTCCGATCAGAGCAAAGGAAACAGAACTATAATTCTTTACATGATG
>JAFXSC010000061.1 GCA_017525915.1 Ruminococcus sp. | reverse complement strand
CTTCCGAGATAGCTTGTGGGATTGCCCATGGCGTCGTAGGAGATGGACTGACCGTTATAGGATGAAAGCCTGTCCTTCCACTGGCTGCTGCCATAGCCGTAATTGATCGTGTTCAGCACAGAACCGAGGCTGCCGGTAGTGTAGGTATATCTCTTTTTGTTAAGAATATTGCCCCAATCATCATACTCATAGGTATAGGTCGCATTGTTGGCGTTCCCGGAGCCGTAATACAGGTTCTCCCTTACGAGCTGGTTTGCGGCGTCATATTCATAGGTAAAGCTTAAGCTCCCCTTGGTGATGGATGTGATGTTGCCGTTCGCGTCGTAGGAATAGCTGTAAGCGGCGTCGGAGCCGTTCTGGTATGTCGCAACAAGAGCGGTCTGTGAATCGTTTGCGCCGGCAACGTAAGTGACGGTGGTTTTGTATATGCTTGTGGTGGCGTTGCTGCTGTTCTTCAGCGCCTTTGAAGTGATCCTGCCCATGATATCATAGGTGTTTTTGATCACCTTGCCGTTGTTAAGAGTGGTCGTCAGCGGACGGTTGGCTCCGTCATACGTATAGGTGGTTTCCCAGGAATCATGGTCGTTAAAGCAGGTGAGCTTTGTGAGATTGTTGTTGGCGTCATACTCATACGCATACCCTGCAGCGGTACCGGCATAAGAGGAGAATGCGCCGTTGGAATCTACGGTAAACTTCTTTTCTGTGCTCGCCATACAGCGTCCGGCATGATCGTATTCGAAGAACGAAGCTCTCAGAGTCTTGTAATTGCGGAGCTCGTAAAGATCGCCTTCGCCGTTGTAGATGAATTCGTACGCAGGCGTGTTTGAACCGTTCGCTGCGGTGCCCTGATAGATCTTGCTCGTCCTGTCAAGGGAGTCATACTCATAACGTGTCTTGAAGCCGTTGCCGTAATTCACCTGGCTGAGCCTGCCGTACTGATCGTAGATATTGGTGGAAAGCGTGGTGCTGCCGACCTTGGTATCGACCACATTTCCCCAGTTATCGTACGTGAAGCTGTAAACGGTAGTGCTCCTTGAGATAGACGTCAGCTTGCCGTACTGATCGTAGCCGTATTCAACAGTACCGGTTCCGTCGCTCGTAAGGGAAGCGAGGCGAAGCATAGCTGCCGCGTTGCCGTAGGCATAGGTGCTCTCGTTGCCCTTTGCATCCGTGATCTTGGTTTGCTGACGAGTGGAGCTGTTGTAGGTATAGGATACCGAATTGCCCCTTGCGTCGGTAACGGCGGATGCAAGAGCGGAGGCGTTATCGTAAGCGGTAGTCGCCTCAATATAGTTCGAATTGCTGCCGACCTTGGTGCTCGTTACATTGCCGTTTGAGTCATACGTATTTGTGACTTCGGAAACGGTGGCATCGTTTGTATTCTTCGTTGTGGCAGTAAGCTGATTGTGATGAGGATCGTAAGTATAATTTGTGTAATTGTCAAGCGGATCCGTTGCCTTTGTAAGGTTGTTGTTATCGTCATATTCGAAATCATCGTCATCGCCGAGCAGAGAGGTGTATTTTGTTAGATTGCCGTTGGAGTCATACACATATCCCTGAGAGAACTCCTCACGGTAGAGCTGCACACCGTCAAAATACGCCTTGTTCCTTGAATGAAGGAAACGGACGGAGAAAACTATCTTCGTATATGCGCCTTCAGCTATCGCGGAGGATGATACGAACTGCCAATCCGTGGTGTCCGGATCAAAGTAGGCGTTTGTGCCGTTGACAAGGGTATCTCCGTTGTAGAAGGATACGCGCAGGCTCCTCTCGCCGCAGGATACATACTCCATTGCACTGTAATCATACTGCTTGTTGCGGGGAACGGAATCGGAAGCGCACCAGCCGCCGAAGGAATAGGAATCGCCCTCTTTGCCAGTAACGTAGAGCGTTTGGGAAACGTACTCCTGATCATAGCTGCCGGTGATCTTCAAGACGGAGGCGGAAAGCTGATCCGGATGAGTGCTGTCGGCAGTGGTGACAACAGTATCTCCTGTGCCGAAGTTGTGAGTGTTGTATCCGTTTGTACCGTCGGAGAAGTCGGAGTTTACAAGAAGGTTCACCCTGTTGGGCGTTTCTCCTGCTTCGAGCTGTGCGGAATCGGCATATACGGCACTTGTTCCCGCATTTATGAGCTTCACCTTGATGCTGGCCGAGGGCGCGGTGAACGTAACCGAGCCGCGTGCCCAGTCGGTGCCGGCGGTGCCGTAGGTCTCGACGGGATCGCTCTCGGCGATAACGGTCGAGCCATTCAATATCTGGAGCTTGCCCGTTGCGGCTCCGGAGAAATAAGCGGAGAAGGTATATGTCTCGCCGCTCGTGACGGAAACGGTCTGAACAGCGCTGCCGTTCGTGCTTAGCTTTACACTGTATCTGCCGGTATGATGCTTCGAATCCGTCGCAGCGGAGGAAAGCGTCCAGGGCGAAGTGGAATTGTTATCAAAGCTCGGGTTCTTGAGTAGGTTGACGATGGTATGCTGCATCTTGGAGACCGCAGAAAGCTTAGTAGGATTCTGTGAATCGCCATATGCCGCATATACGGCGTTGCCTTCGTTATCCCTTACACTTACCGGCTGCGCTGCGTCGTTGAACTGATAGACCGTGTTCCTATCCTGATTATCGGTAACGGTAGTAACGTTCCAAGCATAATCGTATGACAATGAATTGCCGGGAGTGGTATCCGCCTTCTCCTGTATGGAGGTCACACGATAACGCGAATCGTACGTATAGCTGATATTGTAATCGTCTATACTCCTGACCTTGGTGATCTTGTGGGAGGAGTAGGTATAGTTACAGGTCTGACCGTCTGCCGCGGTCACGGTATTTAGGTTGCCGTACCCCGCACCATATCCGTAGCTCATATTGAGGCCGTTGGGAACGGTCATTGCGGAAAGACGGTCATCGTTACCATACGTCAAGGTGATGCTCTGACCGTTGGAGGAGTTTGCGGAGAGCTTTTCGGTGATGGACGATATGCGCATATTGCTGATCGTGGTGCTCTTGTACGCGATCACCGTTCTATTGCCGTTTGCATCCTCTACACGGATAAGGCGTCCATGCTTCTTGCCGTTTACAGTGCCATACTTAAAGACAAGCTTGTTATCGCCCTTGTCCTTTATCGTGATCGTGGAATCGGAAGAATTGATGGTGAGAGTGGAATCCTTATCGAGCTCATTCACATATGTTGAGGAAGAGCTGCTCTTTTTCTTGTAATAATGCCTCGTGCCGTCGCCATCGATGAATTCGTAATATGTCTGAGTACCATCTCGGTCGGTAAGCTCAACCTCGTTTATCTCCTGAGAGTAATTCAGTCTCCAACCATAGCCGTAACCGATGTCGGTATCCTTGTCGTTTGTGTTATAGACATGAGAAACGGAGATGGGCATGACGCCGTTGTTGATCGCAGCGTCATCAAATGAGAAAGTAAGGTTTCCGCTGAAAAGGTTTACATTGCCCGAGCCCGCTCTGCCGACACTGTGGCCGGAGTACGAGAATCGGCCTTCAAGACCGGTGGAGTTTACATACACTACCCTGAAATAAGGATGGCAATCCTCGCTTGTGGAATTTCTCGAAGAGAAGAATACAGCGTAATTGCTGCTGGTGAGCATGACGCCGTAATTGGGCGTTTCACCGGCATACCATCTCTTGTAGAGATCCGTGATATCGAAGAATGTTACGGTACTCCCATATGAAGAAAGCGCGAAAGTCTCGATCCTGGAATCATCATATGGATGACCGCCGTTGATGGCCGAATACGTATTCCACGTCACGGTGCTCTCATTCCACGTACCGTTCATACGGTAGGCGTCGATCTCCTTGCCGTACTGATCGTACTGGGTAGAATACCTTGTCAGATTGATGGAAGCATGAATGATAACGTCGCCCGGGGCAAAGGTCCCCAGATCCTCGAGCCTGATGAGCGTCCGATACGCATTGTCTCCGCCGACCTTGAGGGAATACTTTGTATTGCTGTTGCTTCCGTACTGGAAGTTCGGCTCGTCGGGACTTACATACGAATTCTGGACATTGCTCCTGAAGTTTGTACTTACGTCGGGATCGATAACGACGGGATAGACCGTCTCTTCGTTCATGAGCCAGGCTTCGTCGGGGGTGAGTATGTAGGTGTAGCTTCCGTCCTCATTGGCAGCGAGCTCTACCGTAAAGTCGAAGCACTCGTTCCCGTTGGCGTCCGCCATTACGGGAGCGGAGAAATACATGACCGTTTCGCCCTTTTCATTTTCAAAGAAGACGACGTTTTCCTCGATACGGGGAATGAGAGTGGTGGTGAAAGTATAGACATAAGTGGGAACGGTCTCGGGCCTCTCCGCAACGGTTATGTATTCCGAAAGGCTCTTGCCGCTGAGCTTGTATTCAAGGCCGGTCTCCTTTCCATCCGCAGTGTAATATGCGAGAGCGGAAGAAAGCTCCTCCGGGAAGCGGAGCAGATTGTCCTTCTCCTCATCGGTGAGATCCTCCTTCTTTTCGCGCTCTTCGACAGCGGCGGAAAGCTCTTTATCGGTAATGTCGGGAAGATCAATGCCGGTGATCGAGAGCGTTTCGCCGTTGTAGCTTACATTCAAAACAGGCTCGTTCGCACCAAGCTCCACGATGAAGTCATTGGCCGTATTGACGAACCTGCCGGTCATCTCATCATATTTAAGGGTGTTATCTATCGCGGCCCATTCGCCGTCTTTCATATAGTGAACGGGAGAGGAATAGGAAACGAGCTCTATCGCGCCGTCTTCTCTGCGGAAACGCTTGACGGCTTCATCCCTTTCATCGGTCAGTTCGCCTGCAAGCGGACTGTACTTTTCACCGTCCTGAGACCATATGCTGTTGATCTCGTTGATGTTCTCGCTCAGCTGCTTCTCTTCGCGCGCATTTTCTGCCAGTGCGGATGCAGGTTCGAAAACAACGTATGCGAAGAAGCATACGAGCGTCATGACGATTGCAAGCATCCTCTTGAAATTCTTGATGTTCATACTTTTTCCTTTCTGTTTAAATGTATTTTAGTGTAAATACTTTGTTTTTGCGGCAGCGAGAATGATCTCGCTGCCGCAAATGAGGCCATGTTATCCGAGGAAGTATCAGTCTGCTGCCATCTTCTTCTTGCTGATGGTGATTACCATGCCGATACCGGCCAATACAAGCAGATAGCCGAGAGAAACCATGCTTTCCGCACCGGTCTGAGGCGGCTTGGGAGGATCGATGGGAGCGGGCTCGGAAGGTGTGGGCTCGGAGGGCTCCGCAGGCTCGGAGGGCTCGGGCTCGCTGCCGCTGAATACGGCGGTGAGGCTCATGGTGGGGAGTGCTTCTCCCTCATATGCCTCGTTCGGCTCGAATGCGAGCTCGCCGTCCATGTAAAGGCCCATGTACTCATAGCCCTCGTCGGGAATGCCCGTCACGTCGAAGCGATCGTAGGTCTCGCCGGTCTGCGCGTTTTTCGCATCCCTGACGTATTCGCAGCTGAAAGTACCGTGACCGTCGGAAACGATATCGACTTCATTGCCCCTCGTAACGAAATGGAGCTTTGTCAAGGCTGTGCCTAACGCAATGTGCTTGACCTCGGCGAAAACCTCGGCCTCGGTTATATCGTTGACCGCGCAGATGAGCTTCTCAAGCTTCCCGCACTCTGCGGGAACGCTGACGCGGGTGAGCTTGTTGTTGTTTACAAACACCTTTTCGATATTCGTCATGCCCGCAAGATCGAGCTCGCCCTCGATCTCGTTGTGGTTTACCCAAAGCTGTACGAGGGAGCCGCGGCAGTCGCTAAAATCAAGCGCCTTGAGCTTATTCGATGCAACGTTCAGGAGCTCTATCGCGGTGCAGCCGGTAAGGTTTATGCTCTCTATCTCGTTCTGGGAAAGCTCGATCGTTTCGAGCTTTGCACAGCCGGAGCAGTCGACCTCGGTAAGCTTGCTCATGCCGCACTCGAGGAAGGTGAGCTCATCCATGCCGGAAATGTCAAGCTTGCCGTAAAGCTGCTCCTCCTCACGGCCGAGACACAGCACCGTTACCCTGCCGTTCTCGTCCCACCCGACGCGGGGAACGTCCTCGCCGCAGTAGATCTCCCATTCGTCCCAGGTCGAGGGATCGTCGGGATCGTAATTCTCAAAGAGCACGTCGCCGTTCTTTACGCCGCCAGGGCTTTCCTGCTCGAAGAATGCGCGGAGCTTTGCAACGTCGTGTTCATTGTACTGAGGTTCTCCCTCCGCAAAAGCGGGGAGCGCCATCGCGCAGATAAGCATGAGCGCGGTGAGGATGCAGGTAATAATCTTGGAAAGCTTCATAAAACCATCTCCTTTCATTTATGTTGGCTTTCATGTTTTATTGACAATCGGGGACAAAGTTTTCAAATACTGCACTTTCTTTGTCAGGGTGTACATTGGTTTTTCCTCCTTAAAATCGGCTGTGCCGTTATTGTTCCCCGATCACGTCGGGATTTGGTTCGGTTTGGTTATTCTTTTTCAACTATGATGCGATGCGTCATATACGTCAGCACGATGGCATAATCGCACCACTCGGGCATCCCTCGCGGACGGGGAATGATCATCAGCTCGTCACAGG
>JAFXSC010000060.1 GCA_017525915.1 Ruminococcus sp. | reverse complement strand
TGTCCTGTACGGGCATAGGCTACCTCACTTTCTCTTTCTCACGATGATGATAACCGCTGTGGTCACAGCCGTAACAACGGCACTTCCGATGATGATAAACTTCTTCATGGTCTGTTCTTCCTTTCTCTTTCTTCTGTCTGAATGATACGCTCCTGTTCGTCACGCTGTCTGCGTCGGGCGATCTCAGCCAGATGTTTATGGGCTTCTCTTGTAAAGTGGTCATTGACATGACGGCGCTGATAAGCATCATAAAGCTCCTCAAATGTGGGAACTTTGTCTGCCGTCTGCACAGGTTCGGCAGGAGTTTTCTCCTGAACCTTTTTTCGTTCATACTCCGAAATATCCGAGAGCGTTCTGCCGTTGACCGTGATAATACGGTCAAGCTCACGCTGAAGTGTAGCCTTGTCGCAGAGCCACAGGTCAACATAGAACTTACAGAGCAATAGCTGAACTTCATCGGGACGGGACTGCAAAAAGCTCACAGTTGTGTTCAGAAGCTCCGCTACTTCACCGAGCAGCCGATAATAGCCGTCAGGCACTCCGTAAACTTGCAGCTCACGGAGCAATGCTTCATAGTCGCCGGACTGTGCCTTTGCGATGATCTCCTCGACCTGTTCCTTGTAGCTGCCGTCATAGGTCAGCACCATTTCGGCATCACCGAATCGGGCAGAAAAAGGAATATTGCTCTTGTCGAGAGCCACCACGATAGCCTGCGCCTTGTCCGTTTCAATGCGGATAAACTCACGGTTCTGGATAGCGGAGACTTCGATACCGCCGATATACGGGAAATCTGTCACGGTGCGATCATCTCCCTGATCGTGTCGATAAGGTCAGTATTGGTGCTGTCGGCATCGTACTCCATTGCATACGCACCGCATACATTCTCCTGAATACGGCGAGGGAGCGACCTCAGCTCACGAACGGGAGTGCCAATGAGCTTCGCCACATTCGGGAGGTCAGCGACCGCAAGTGACTTGTTCACAAGGTCATAGAAACGGGCGGTCTGCGAACTGTCCATCATGAACTCATAGACGATAGTCTGCTGAGTCTCATAGTCAAGACTGCGGAGCGTTTCGGTGGTGATACCCGTGGACTTTGCGACTTCACTCAGCTCAATGTAGATAGAGCCTTTCTGCCATAGATTGTCGAGGGCTTCAAAGACAGCCTTTTTGTCCTCATCGTTTTTGACGGCGACCTGTTCAAAGACCGCTGTCATACTGTTCTTGATCTCATCGTCCATAGCGGAAATACTGTCCTCGGAGACACCGAGGATCTTTGCGACTTCCGCAAGCTGTTTGTTATCCATTCTTGTTACCCCTTTCTGTTTTCCACTGATAGTACATCTTGCCGTTATACGGATTCTCCACGATCTCAGGGCGGACGATCGTCTTTTTGCCCTTAGATGTGTAGCTTGTGGACTTGCCGTCAAGAAGTCCCTTGACCTGGGTATCGGAAAGCTCCACGCCGTACACCTTTGCGATATTCATACCGCACTTGCCCTTGCAGTAGTAACCGAATTTACCCTTGACCACCTCAGCACCGCACTTCGGGCATTTGCCGACAGGCTCATTACCGCCGTCAGAAAGAGAAACAGACTTATCCACAGAGCCGTATTTACTGCACATCTCAGTGATAAACTGTTGAATACCCGACATAAAGACCGCTTCGGGCAGGCTGCCGTGTTCGATCTGCTGGAGCTTGGACTCCCATTCTGCGGTCAACTTTGCGGACTTCACTTCATCGGGAACAACAGTCACAAGCTCCTTGCCCTTATCCGTTGCCCTGAGCTGTTTGCCGACACGCTCCATATAGCCATTCTTTACAAGTGCTTCGATAGTCGCAGCTCTTGTGGCAGGAGTGCCGAGTCCCTTCTTTTCGATGTCCTCGTCGTAGTCCTCATTTCCGGCTCTCTCCATAGCGGAGAGAAGTGTGTCCTCGGTATACGGCTTCGGAGGAGAAGTGAAGTGTTCGCCCTTGCTTGCAGCAACCGTGAAGGTCTGTCCCTCAGATACCGCAGGCAGAGACTTTTCCTCATTCTTTTTGTCGGACTGCTTGGCATAGGCTTTCCAACCCATTTCAAGCACCGTGCGGCCCGTTGCCATGAACTCCGTACCATTGCAGATACCTGTGAGCTTAACAGCTTCATACTTGTGCGCCGGAGCCGTTGCACAGATCAGCTTTGTTGCGATCAGCGTGAGGATATTTCTCTCGCCGGACGGCAGAGAAGAAAGGTCAGCCGTTGCGATACCGCTTGTGGGGATAATTGCATGATGCCCCGAAACCTTAGCATTGTTGATGACCTTTGAAATATCAGGTGTATGCGAGATACCGAACCCGAAATAGGTATCACAGAGCTTTGCCACATCAAGTGCCGTCTGCGCCATATCATCGGACAGGAATTGACTATCTGTGCGAGGATATGTAACGAGCTTGCCCTCATAGAGCGACTGCGTATAGTCGAGCGTCTGCTGTGCCGTATAGCCGAAAGCCTTGTTTGCTTCTCTTTGGAGCGTGGTCAGGTCATATAGCTTCGGCGCTTTGTCGGTCTTGACCTCACGCTTGACCGAGCTGATTGTGACTGTGTTGCCGTCACAGGCAGAAACAAGTGATTCAGCGACATTTTCATCGTCAATTCTTGCAGAAGAAAGAATGAACTTACCGCAGTTCAGGTCTGCCGTGTAATACTTCTGCTTGATAAACCCATTGACCTCAGCATCACGCTGAACGATCATTGCGAGCGTCGGTGTCTGCACTCTGCCAATGTTGAGCTTACCGCCGTAACGAACGGAAAACAGACGAGAACTGTTCATTCCCACAAGCCAGTCAGCCCTTGCACGGGCATAGCCTGCATTGAACAGATTATCGTATGCGGACATAGGCTTCATCGTTGTGAGAGCCTTGCGGATAGCCGACTCTTCAAGGCTTGATACCCACAACCGCTTCACAGGCTTTTTGCAGTTCGCCATGTTATACACATAGCGGAAAATACACTCGCCCTCACGGTCAGCGTCCGTTGCACAGATGATCTCCGAAACATCGACTCTGTTCATAAGTTTTTTCAGCAGCTCATACTGTGCCTTTGTGCTGTCAGTCACACGGAACTGCCACTTTTCGGGGAGCATCGGAAGCTGTGAAAAGCTCCACCTCTGGTCCCAGCCGTTGCCGTATTCGTTCGGGAACTTCAAACCGACAAGGTGTCCGACACACCACGAAACCACATAGCCGTTACCCTCGGTGTAGCCTTTGTGTGCAGATGAAGCACCGACCACCGCACTGATCGCACGGGAAACGCTGGGCTTTTCGCCCACGATCAGAATACTCACTTGCGATCACCTCTGATAAGGGAAAAATAGTCAGAGATAGTCAGGCGGACGGGAATACGCTTGCCAGTCTCCGAAGCGATGTAGCCGGCATGATACAGAACCGACAGCACCTCAGCCGCCTTGTCGGTATCAACATCGAGGTACTCTCTGATCGCCTTGTTGGAGATGTACTTTCTTTCAGAGATCTGATAGAGCAGAGACAGGAAGTCACTCTCCGAAATGCCGTTCACCTGAACAGAGGAGAAAGGTGCAAATGTGTCCTTATCCGCAGAACAACACTTGCTGTCCTCATACTTCTCAGCAGGTGCATCGTTCATCTTGCCGAAGTCAATGGGAGCGATGCAGCCATCGTCAGGCTCATCGTAATTGTCGTAGAACCTGTAATCATCGTCCTCCTCGACCTCAATGTCCTCATCGTCCTCATCTCCGTTCTCAGTCATACGGCGGTGAATCTCGTTAAATCTTCCGTCGGATTCACCGAGCTTATAAGCTGCGTAGGCAACGCCACCGATTGCACCGAGTCCGATAATACCCTTGATGATCTTCTTTACGTTCATAATAGTAACCTCCAAATTTAGTAGTCTACGGGTTCACCGTAGTTGATCTTCTTGATTGATTTGATGTTTGCTCCGAGGTCAAGACCGTTCCAGTTGTAATAACCCCAAGAGCCTGAGAAAGCCACGCAGGACGGTAAATTATAATCATCGTAGATAAACTCCACGATACACTTACCGCTGCCGCCGAAGTTGTGATACTTGCCATCGCCATCGTCGGCATAGCCTTTGCTGTCGCAGATTTTCGTAGTGAACTGAGTGCCATTCTCAAGCTCGATTAAAAATCTGTCATTGCAGTAGCCATACCATACGCCCATAGCACAGCAGTAATCACCATAATCATCACGGCGAATGCCCGTGCCTGTTATGGTATCGACCTTTGAGCCATATATTGCTCCTGAGCTTGGCATTGCCGTCAAGCCCGAAGCTCGTTCTCCTGCAAAACAGTTTGTCCAACCGTCCTCATAGGGGAACTCATAAATGACCTCTACCGTTTCCGTCTTGCCGTCAGCACTTGCGTAAACTGCGGTATAACCGTCCTTTTCATCATCTGAAAGAATAGGCTCGACCGTTACCGTGTACTCCGTACCCTCACGCAGACCTGTTATGTAACAAAGCTCATTGGACTTGAACTCAAAATACATATTATCCGCATAAGCATAATCATCATCGTGAGCCGTGCAGCTCACATAATAATCACGGTCAGGCTCACCATTCCAAGCCACTTTCAGGCAGGAAACAGAGATCGTCGATACATTCAGGTCATTGACCGAAAGCTCCTGCACTTCAGGTTCTGCCGGAGTTTCTGAAAACTGCATGATAAAGCCCATGATCAGGCTAAGAGCTTTTCTCTGAAATTCAGGATCGAACATCGTTATCACGCTCCTTTTCTGATCTCAGGAGCGTTGTAGTTAGCAGATACGGCACTCCGATTAGGAGAGCCAGCACCGCTGTTACCACCAGTATCACAGGCAGATGTTCCATTAAGGCTGCGTAGTCTATCACGTTTCTTCTCCTCTTTCTCATTCGCTTTCATTTCCTTGACGAAAGCACGATATTTCGCTGTATATTCGTAGGACTTCCCGAAAATATGGACTGCCGCCTTATACAGATTCGGCTCATGTTCCTCGATGGTCGCAAGCTCCTCGGTGATGTGCTTGCTGAATGGACACCCGACACAGCCCGTTCTCCGCAGTCCGTACTCGGTGTAGCAGCGAGAGTGCGTCACACCAAACATTTCCTCATAGTCACGCTTATCGCCGTCCGTGTACCAAAACACAGGACGGAAGGTGTTGCACCCCTTTGACTTGCATTCCGAGAAACAGGTCTTGAAAGCTGCGGAACGGATACCGCCCTCAGCTTGCCGGATACCTGTTATATCCAAATCTGCATCGTGTTCCTTGACGATACGCTTTGCTGGCTTTTTCTTCGCAAATTCACAGCACTTGTTGGATATGGGGAAATCCGGCGGATTTGCCATGATGAACTCTTTGAGGAAACGGTTGCGATAGATCGAAAAACGGCTTATCTTCTGGATACCGTCCTTGTCGGAGTATCGTTCACCGCACCACCATTGCAGAGCCGTTTTGCACCGAGGATATTTCTTCAACAGCACTTCAAGCGGTTCATCTTCCCACTGAAAGCCGTGAGCCTGCAAACGCATCATCTGTTCAGATACATATTTCGACAGGAAAGGAACACCATACTCCTTAACGCAAGTCGGGATAGGCTTATCGGGCTTGACACGCTCAATGGTGATACCGTATTTCTGTTCAAGGAAGTCCAAATGCTCCTTAGTGGCAGTGTATTCAAGTCCTGTATCTATCCAGAAATATTTGACCTTGCCGTCCTCATCGACCTTGTGAATCAGGTCAAGGACAATATCGCTGTCCGAACCGCCGCTGATACTGCACACGGCATCATAAGACCGCATCAGGATACGCTGTGCCTTGCACATACTGGTATAAATGGTGTAGTTATTGTTTTCGGCACACTTGTTCAGGGCTTCATCAAGCATTGTGAAGCCCTCCCAAGATGTGGGCGATCACATCGACCGTCCAACCGTTGCCGATACACTTGTATCGCTGGGTATTGGAAATGCCTGCGGTATAGTTGTCGGGGAGAGTCTGCAAGCGTTCCGCTTCGATCGGCGTGAGTTTTCGGATCACATAATCGCCGTCGGGAAGGTCTATCTTATACAGACCGGTCTTTGCACCCTGTCCGCCACCGTTAGCAGAGAGTGTGACAGATTTGCCGACAATGGAGTAAATACGCTGTCCCTGTCCGCCCTTGCCGTAATGACCGACACGGACGGGAGAGCATACAAGACTATCTTTCTGCACAGTTGTCAGGCAGTTGGATTTGCCATCCTCACGCACTTCGATATGCTGTTCGGTCTTTTCACCGTCAACGTATCTGCCACGCTGGGCGGCACCAACAGGCATAGCGACCGCAGTTGTTCCGCCGTTAAAACCTGAGTTTTTGATAATAGTCGCTTCACCGTACTTGTGATAGCCTGCCATGACAGTGCGGGACTTGTCCGAACCCTGATATGTATTGATCGGGATAGGCTCTGCGACCATAGTCCGCTGCTTACGCTCCAAAGTGTTATACAGCACAGCACCGTCATAGGAAGCGGTCATACAGTAGGACTTGTCCTGCCACGCAACACCGCTTTCAAGTACATCTTTCAGCAGGATACCTTTGTCAGCAGGAAAAGAAGCAAACGGAATGTTCGTCCAGTAGCAGCGTTTACGGTTCTGAGCCGAAACAAGCGCCGAGTTTATCATAATAGGCTCTACACCGAGAACCCTTGTGATCTCGTCCTTGATACGCTGATGAACGGAGTAGTTGTTTTCGTAGAGGAAATACTTACAGCCGGATTCCTCTAAGGCTCTCACATACTCCTTAAAGAGCCTGAACCCCTCACCGTTGCAGTCAACCTCTCTGTCCTTTTTGGCGATAGACCAATAGGTGCAGGGCGAACCGCCGAGCAGAAGGTCATACCCCTGAAACTTCGTGAAATCGCCGTCA
>JAFXSC010000059.1 GCA_017525915.1 Ruminococcus sp. | reverse complement strand
TCCATAGTGGTGTCTCCTTTGTTTTATTTCGGCGTTAGCCGATTATTTTTTGACCGCTGTGCGGTCATTTCGGGGCTTGGGGTGTCCCCAACAAGCATTGGTGGAATTTCGCTCGCTGTGCGGCGCATTCCACTATGCTTGTTATTTTTGTTGCGCTTAGGCGCATATTTTCTCGCCTGAGCGTTTCTCTCCGCTCAGGCTTTCGATGCTCCGTCATCGAATTTGGAGCGACAGCGACTTATCTCCGACGCCGCTTTGGTCGGCGGTCATCTTCACTCACGCTCCTGCGTGATGTTCTCAATATCATCATCTCCAAAATTGTAAACTGGCTCAGCGCAGTTTCAGCGCAATGAAGGCGGCAATCCGGTGAAAAGTTTTCCGTTAATATTTTCCCCATAACAATATGTCGAACTGGAAAATCTCACTGGCATACAAAGTTTGAGCGCAATGCGAATGGACAGAAACAACGCAGATGCGCTATAATATTATCGTGGGGTAAAATTATATCCTGCGGTACTCAAACCCGAAAAGAGGTGATGCGAATGAGTAAGAAAGCAAAAGCTGAGATTGCTGACGAGTCCGCCGTTATCATTACGGATGCCGTGCTTGCCGAGAATCAGGCGAAGCTCGATAGCTACGAAAAGTCTATCAAGGCAGCGCAGGAACGTAGGCGCAAGGTCATCATCGAAAGCAAGCTCTACACCTACGATAAGCTCTCACAGCTTTACAACGGTGCTGAGGGGCAGGCACTTCTCGATGCTGTGACTGCGGAGCATACACTGATCGGCAAGCTGACCGACAGCGGAATGTCCTACGCTGACATTGAGGGGCTGGTCGATAGCTCCGACGATGCAGACAGCAAGTCGGACGATAGATCTGCCGATGATGAATTTGTCGGGCAGACTTCTTTCTTCGGAGATAATTCCTACAAGGATTAACATATTTCCGACAACAAAGCGATAGCTGTGAGAGGGGCGGCAGCAATGCCGTTCCTCACGGCTATGAATATGAGGGCAGAGAGATAAAGCGAAACCCTCAAACCTAAAAGCATAGAAACAGACAAGCTAAAGGAGAAAAATTCGCTATGAACGAAACAAAAGCAACCGTGTCCGAGTACCATATCGGGCATACGATTTACAGAGTGAAAACCGTCTTTAACCCAGCTTTTCGGCAAAGCCTGAGCGACATACTTGCAAGGCTCATTACGGCTGACTGTGAAAAAATGCTCGGTGATAATGAACAGGAACAGGACAAGCAGGCAGTGTGAAATTTTAGCTTGGTGCGTATTGACTTTTTCGGCAATGCGCGCTAAACTATTATCATAGCTTGCTGTATCCTGTCGGAAAGTGAGGTTAAAATGACAGGCAAGATAACAGCTTTATACTGCCGTCTTTCGCAGGACGATATGTTGGACGGTGAGAGCAACAGTATCACCAACCAGAAGGCTATCCTCCAGAAATTCGCTGAGGACAACGGCTTTCCCAATCCGACTTTCTACGTCGATGACGGAGTGAGCGGAACGACTTGGGAGCGTGACGGCTTCAAAGCGATGATGGCTGACATTGAGGACGGCAAGGTCGCTACGGTCATTACAAAGGATTTGAGCCGTTTAGGTCGTGATTATCTGAAAACGGGCGAACTTATCGAAATGGTTTTCCCCGATTATGATGTTCGCTACATTGCTGTGAACGATAATGTCGATACAGCGAAATCCGAGAACGAACTGCTTGCTTTCAAGAACATTTTTAATGACTGGTACGCCCGTGATTGCAGTAAGAAGATCCGTGCTGTGTTCAGGGCAAAGGGACAGTCGGGCAAGCACCTGTGTCCGCCCGTGTACGGCTACAAGAAGTCTGATACCGACAAGAATTTGTGGGTAGTTGATGAGCCTGCCGCCGAGGTGGTGCGCAAGATTTTCAAGCTCTGCATTGACGGCTACGGTCCGGTGCAGATTGCAAGGATTTTGACGGAGCAAGGCATACCAACACCGACTGCCTACGCTCTTTCTCAGGGCAGGGACAACGGCAGACACAACGCTAAAACATACCGCTGGGGTGCAAACACGATTGCCCATATTCTTGAACGCTATGAATACTGCGGTCATACGGTCAACTTCCGTACAAAGATGAAGTCCTACAAGGTTCACAAAATCGTCTACAATCCGCAGGACGAGTGGCAGATTTTCGAGAATACGCAAGAACCTATCATCACGCAGCAGACCTTTGACTTGGTGCAGGAACTTCGCAAGCACAAGCGCAGACCGCAGAAGATACAGATGGTCAATCCCTTTGCAGGAATGGTGTACTGTGCTGACTGTGGAGAAAAGATGTACCTGAGCCGCCGCAAGAACGAGCGTCCCGAACAGGAGCATATGCGTTGTTCTACATACGCAAAGGAACAGGACAGATGCTCGGTGCATTATATCCGCACCTGTGTCCTGAATGAGATCGTCCTCGGTGAGCTGAACAAGCTACTTGCTACGGTGAGGGAGAACGAGGACGAGTTTATTCAGACCGCTATGAGCAATTCCGTTCAGCGTAAGTCCTCAGAGCTTACAAAAGCAAAGAAAACACTGAAACAGGCTGAAAAGCGTATCGCTGAACTTGACAAGCTCTTTACAAGGCTCTATGAGGATAATGTCCTCGGCAGGCTGTCGGACGAGCGTTTCACGATGATGTCGGCAGGATATGAGGAAGAACAGGCAAAACTGAAAGCTACCGTTGCGGAGCTTACAACCCTGATTGACGGTGCAGAGCAGAAGTCCTCCGATGTGACTGCGTTCCTCAAAGTGGTGCATAAGTACGAGCATATCGAAACGCTCACGCCTGAGATCATGCACGAACTGATTGATAAGATCATCGTCCACGAACCCGACAAGTCCAGCGGAAAGCGTGTGCAGGATATTGAGATACACTTCCGCTTTGATGTGGCGGTGACTACCATATCCGTTGAAACAGGCAAATATGGAAAAAAGGTCGCATAATGCCTATTTTATGCGACCTGAATTAAGGGAGAAAAAACTTCTATATCACTACTGTGCTTT
>JAFXSC010000028.1 GCA_017525915.1 Ruminococcus sp. | reverse complement strand
AGGGCAGAAAAAAAGCTCACCGCAGAGAAACAGTGAGCTTTTTCATAACTTAACTTTGTTGGACTGGTTGCGACAATCCATTAATCACATTATAAACGATTGTCCCCGAAAAGTCAACAGTATTTTTATGAAGGGAAGAAAATTTTATGGAAAAAGCATATTTTCAGTATAACGGAAATAACCGAGTAGGTAAACTTATAGCAAAACCGACCGCAGATGCACTCCTGACCTTCTGTGAACAGGAGCCCGAATTCGAACAGGCGATCGAACAGAGCGGCAGGAGCTTTGATGACTGTATAGAAGAAATAGCAGGAGGTTTCAATGCCTCTAACCCTGCTTGTTCTGACTTCACAGTATTCAAAAAGGCAGTACAGTTCTATTTCCCCGGTGCAACTATCAGCTATAACATGGACATCCACCTGAGTGGAACGGTAGAAGCAAAAGAGAAGAAGCCGTACAAAAAGCCGGAAGTGATACCGCCACCGCCAGTATCAGCCCCGAAGCCGTCCGCATCAGCTTCAAAGAAGCTCACACTCAACCTCGATGACTTACTGGACTTCTGACGAGGTGACGATCATGAGGGGAATGACAGACAGGGAGCAGTACGCACTCCGGCTCATTGAGAGCACGGACGTTGACAATGACGAGTGGGAGGAAATGCAGCGTGAGTATTTCCCGCACTACGGCCTTTATCACAGAGAAGATGATCACCAGGTTGTTTTCTGTACGCACTGTGAGCAGTGGTTCAACGCTCATACCAGCACCACGAAAGTAGCATCATACGGTTCAAGGACATTCAGCACAAAGAGAGCGGTTCACGGTGAACGTGATACCTGTCCGCTGTGTGAGCGGGGCATTACATACCTTGCAGACGGCAGAGGACGAAAGAAATACTACGACAAAAGAAACTTTTCCGTATTCAGAGCGGTATCTGATACAGAAATCGTGATTCGCTGCTTCTATCTCCGCAGACAATTCTATGAACCTTCGAGCGGCAGTCTCTTTGGTGAGATATGTGATCATATCTTTGATTATGACGCATATGAAGTATGTCGTTATTATTTCTGCCTCGGTGAACCTCCTATGCGATTTCTTCCGAAGGTCGAAAAACAGGACGGACACTATGTCGGTGTGTGGAAAAAAGCAGCTGAGTGCAAAGAACCGATATTCATTATGACACCTTACAGCGGAGCGGATAACAGCTATACACCTATAGGTGATGACGTTATCGGTGAAACGAAGTTCCGGTATCTCGAAGAAGCAATAAACAGCTTCGACGTTCCTTCAAAACATCAGTCTTATCTTAATGCGAACATTATCACTGTGCTCGGTGAATACTGTATACATCCTCAGATCGAATATCTGCTCAAGACCGGCTTCTCCAGCCTCGTGGTCGATAAATTTGATAAGTCTATGTGTGGCATTAAGCTGAACTGGAAGTCAAACAACGTCAAGAAGGTCCTCGGCATGACTGCAGAGGAAATGGAACTTCTGAGCGGGTGGGACACGGTAGAGATAGCACATTACAAGGAGCTCCGCCGGCGTGACAGCAGATCAACAGCAGCAGAAGTAGCTGAAATGGTGAAAAGAAGTCTCGGTTTCGGATATAACCGTTATTATTTCATTCGGGATGAACTCATAATGAACCGGAAGGAAACCTGCAGGTCAATCCTCCGGTATCTGAAGAAGAACAATACCACAATACACGAGTGGAGCGATTATATCTCTCAGTGCAGGGAATTAAAATATGATCTTGAAGATCCGGTCATCTGGAAACCGTCAGACCTTACTGCTGCACATGACCGCTGTTCAAGAGTCATTGAAGCACTCAGGGAAGAAGAGGCGGCAAAGCGTAACAGGACTAAGGACAGAAAGCTCCGCCTGCTTAACCGTGCGCGTCAGGTATTACTGTTTACAGCTGACGACCTCGGCCTTACGATCGTTCTTCCTACCTGCATCAGGGATATCGTAAACGAGGGTAAAGCGCTCGTTCACTGTGTAGCCGGATATGCCGACAGACACGCAGACGGAAAGCTTAATATCCTCTTTATAAGGAAGATCGGAGACGAACAGACACCGTACTACACAATGGAAGTAAACACCGACGGTCACATAGTACAGTGCAGAGGCTACAAGAACGACCGTGAAAGTCCGAAGCCGGAAAGTATAAAGGAATTCGAGAGACAGTATCAGTGCTATCTTGACGCTCTGTACTTCTTCAAGATCGAGCCTGAGAGGACAGAAAATAAGAAAAAAGCTGAAAAAGCAAAGAAAACAGCATAACACAGGAAGGAATAAGTAAAAATGAACGAATTAACGCTGAAAGATGAAGCCATCCGGATAGATAACGAAATACAGATGTGGGCTAACAACCTCGGAACAGCTGTGTACAACATCGGCAGATGCATGACGCAGATGAAGGAACGCAAGCTCTACGAGGAACTCGGATACAGCACCTTCGAGGACTACTGTGAGCAGAAGTACCAGCTTAAGCGTTCGCAGGCTGCAAAGTATCTCAGCGTCTATCAGAACCTCGACGAAAAGTACATCCTTGACAATCAGGGAGCGGGAATACAGAAGCTCTACATGATCTCCCAGATATCAGAGGAAGACCGTGAGAACATCGAAGGAACGCCCGAGGAGCTTTCCGTAACAGAACTGAAAGCACAGATAGAACAGCTGAAAAAGGAACGTGAAGGTGAACAGCTCCAGTTCTTTGAAATGCAGGAGAAATCAGAAAAGGCGAAAACAGAAGAAGACAAACTCCGCGAGAAGATAAAGAAGCTTGAAGATCAGATCAAGGATGCCGAAATCGAGCACAGGAACGAGCTGTCAGACGTTTCGAGGAAGAACGAAAAGCTT
>JAFXSC010000058.1 GCA_017525915.1 Ruminococcus sp. | reverse complement strand
GACCGAAAAAGTTGCCGATACCCATTGCAGGCTCTAAGACAGCACCGCCGTCAAATCCGAAATTGTCGAGTGCTTCATAGATGCCGTCGATAACCGTAGGAGAAGTATAGAAAGCATCATTGACCGTTGAACGAGCCTGAGCGTACTCCTGCGGAGTCAGCAGCTCTGAAAGCTCCTTATATTCTGCGGCCCACTTCGGATCGTCCTTGTCAAAAGCCTTTGCCAAAGCTCCCCAGCCGACATATTTCGACAGGGTTTCCTTTTCCTCATCAGTTGCAGGACGCTTTTCAGCTTCAAGTGTTTTCAGTGTTTTGATTGCATCGACATTCGCCCTGAACTTTGTCTTAGCACCGCCGTCACCGAGGTTATCATCAGTAATGGTGAAGTTTTCGCCCTTATCGGGTGCAGTTGCTTCCGGTGTGGGAGCATCGACCTCATCAACAACAGGTGCGACCTCCGGCTCTTTCTCAGCCTGAACAGTCTGCTCACGCTCCAAGCTGTCAATGAAATGGAATGACATCAGCATATCGCCATTATCGAGCCGAGAAGTCAGCTCACCGCCGTCAAAAGTCCAGTTCTTCGCACGGTCGAACTCCATGTGGAGGTCTTTGCCCGTAGGCTCACCGTTTTCATCGAGCTTTCTGGAAGTAAAATCAACGGTGCTTACACCCGTGACGATTCTGCGCTCTCCGATACATTCAGGACGGAGATGATCGCTGATCTCAAATATCATTCCTGGCTTCAATGACTTTTTGAGCTGAGATAGGTTCTTGACCGTAGGAATATCAGTCTTTTCCGTTTCATGCGCGACAGCAGGATTATCCGGTTTGACCTCAGCCTTTACAGGCTCAGGCTTCACAGGTTCAGACTTTTCCTTTTCGGGTTCAGCCCTGCCGATATACTCATACAGACCGCTGTAAAGGAGCTTATCATAGGAGATATTCTCCGTCACAGCGAAACCGCTGCTTTCACGCTGAATGGTGCAATCGTCCGAATAGAACGGGAGTGCGCCCGTCAGCGAAATAACCTCAGAAACCTCGCCAGTAATCTTGTGACGAAATCGGTCACCGACTTCCACGATCTTGTGGCTCTGCTCCTCAGCCTTTTCCGCTTTGAGTGCGGCCCTCTCAGCTTTCTGTTCAGCAGAAAGGTAGGTATCGTCCCTGAGCCGTGATTCGGTCATTGTTGCGACATTGTACCACGAATGACGGAATTTTTCGCCGTTCTCAAAGCTGAATGTGATACCCTGAGAATTATAGTCAACGAGTGAGATCTTGCCCTCACCGCTGTGTCCGCCTGTGCCATACTCCTTTTTCAAGAAATCGGCAAGCTGCTGGATAGTCGGGTGCTTTTCTTCGTAGAAGTCCTGCACACGGAGCTTGCCGTGAACAAAGCCAGTTCCACGGTCGATCTCGGCGGCAAGTGCTTCATAGACCTGAACACCGTCCACCACCGGACCTTTTGCAAACTCGGACTTAGGCTTTTCTTTTGCTGGCTTTGAAGATGTCAGCGGTTCGGGATCGCCAAACAAAGAAAGCTGTTCGCCCTGAATATCGGGCTTCTCCCAAAACGGAATATCATCGTTCTGACTCCGCTGAATTTCCTCAATAACAGCATCATCGGTGAACAGGGGCTTGTCAATATCCTCTGAAACCGTTGGAGCATCATCGACTGCCATTAGACCAAGCTCATAGGCGGCTCCGTCGATCTCAGCATGATGGTTTTCATAGGTGTCGATAGAGATAACGCCCTCGGCATTATCAATGATAACAGTAGCTCCGAGGGAAAGTGCCTTATCCTTGATCTCGTCAAGGCTCTCGGCATCACCCTTGTATTTCAGCGTAATAGACGGCACATCTTCCGCAGGAGAAGAAGTATCAGAAACATCGGCGGCATCACTCATAAGGTCAACCGTCTGTTCGTCCTTGCCAGTGTGCCTGTCGATAACCTCATCGGGAACGGATACAAGGTCAGAGAAGTCCAAGTCAGTCAGACCGTTCTCGATCATATCCTCGATACTGTCAAATTGCTCTGTATCGAATACCTCGCCGTCAAATTCGTGAGTGAACTTGAAATCCACAAGGTCAGCCGTCACCTGAATGGGCAGCTCATCATCGGTCAGAGTGGTAAACGCAAGACCGACATTGTGCAGATCGGAGAAATCAGCACCCTCACGGTACTCTGCTTCGCAAAAATCGTTGATAAGGAACTTTGCCTTATCAAGCGGAGTCTCGAAAGTATGCTGAAAATCCATGATCTCCACGGGCTTGTCGGGGTTATGCTCAAGCATCGCAGTACGCAGGAGTGCGGGGAAAGTGGTCATCTCACGGTAAGGCTCAATCTCCATTTTATCGCCACGGTTATAGATACCGCAGACGGGATCGCCGTCATAGAACAGTTCACCGACCTTATCGCCGTCAGCGATTGCCAGTTTCCATGTGCCACGCTCCGTTTCGGCAGATTCGCAGTCAGTCCCGAAGAACTTGTCAACGACCTGCTGTAATGTCTGGAGCTTCTCAGCTTCACGCTTCGGAGGGTTCAGCTCAAATGCCTGTTCAATCAGGACAGTATATCCAGCTTCTCTCAGCTTGTCGGAGTATTCGTCCTTGACATGAGCCGGAAAACCGACCATAGGCTGCCCATTTTTGGAGAGCATACGCAGTCCGAGGACTTCCGCACCGATCTCCGCATTTTTGCCGTGCATCTCGTAGAAGTCACCGACCTTGCGGAGCGATACCGGACCTTTATCTTCGGGTTCAGCCTTTTCAGCCTGCTGTCCGCCCTTGCTGATGATCTCAAAGCCCTTTTCCTCCATATCCTGCTGCCAGCCGTCATACGCAAGAACATCGGAAGTACCGAGAAGGATACCGCCGTAGTCGGGTGCGTCAAGGTCTTTCAGGGAAATGCTCTTGTCGCTGATCTTCTCGACCTCACGGTGAGCGCCGTCATACATGATAATATCACCGACTGCAAGATCGGACACCTTTGCAGTTTCGGGCTTTTCCTGCACAAGCTCCTTTTCACGGAAGAACTCAGGCATTTTGGTAAAGCCGAAGCTGTCACAGAAATACGCTGTATCCTTGCCGTCAACGGAAATGACGATAACATCGGAAACTGAAAGAGAATGACCTCTGAAATCTTCGGGGTGATTGGTATTGAACTGAGCAAAGAGAGCTTCAAGAGTAGCATTGCCCCTGAACTCTCCGACTTCGCCCTCATAGACAAGCTCATAATCGTCCTTGTTGAGCTGAACACCGTCATTTTTGAGCTGTTCCATACCCTCAAAGCGGATACCGTGATACTTGTCACCGCCGGGGAGCTGATAAATCTGAAAAGTTCCTTTCTGCTCAGGTTCAGGACGTTCGCCCTCCTTGAAGAAAACAAACGGCATATACTTTTCGATTGCTTTTTCCATCGGAAGATGATCTCTGGTGATATTCACAGAAGTAGTCATATCGGCATTGTTAAGCAGTTGATAATACTGTTCTTCTGTTGACAGCCTGTTCCATCTCTCAAAAAACTGCTTTCGGGCAGACTGCGCCTGTTCCTGAATACGCTGCATATCTTTCTCCGAGAGAGTATCGTCATAAATAGATACAACGCCCTCCTCGGAAATATGAGCAACAGTAGGATAATCGTGAGTTTCGGGATCAGTACGGGATACATCATAAGCCGTAATACCATTTCCGAACAGACCGAAGTGGATAGAGCTTTCAGGCTCAAAAGATACATGATACTTTTCCTTTGCGATGATAGCAAATACCTGTTCGGTCTGAGCTTCATCACCAAGAATACCATAGAGAGCCTTTTTGATACGGTTGAGCTTCGGCTTATTGTCGCCTTT
>JAFXSC010000057.1 GCA_017525915.1 Ruminococcus sp. | reverse complement strand
TGTTTGCCATTGCAGCAGTTTCAACTATCGTTTTAGTTTTAACTGCTTTATAAATAACAACATTGAAACACTTTGGCTTTCGTGGTACTAAGGAGCGCTTTTGCTGCGCTCCTTTTACATACCTATCATTTCGTGGATTATTCGGTCGCTCATTCGCACGGCACCGACCAGCACGAGCATATTCAGTATCAATTCAAGCAGATATGACCATACCGCCGATGCCGCCGAAGCCCCTTCATCGACCATTGGAGCCGATTCTGCGAACACCGAGTAGATTATGCAGGCGAGTATGATTATCGCTCCCTGCAAGCATACGCCGGCATAGCTCTTCAAGAACGTCCTTCCGACCTGCGCAGTGCCTTCTCCCGCGAATGAGCTCATCGGGATGGGAGCTACCGCCGTGTACATGTAAAGCTTGAAGAAGCGGGAATAGACGGTGAGCAGCAGGACGCAGCTTAGCACGGCAATAATCAGAGCGCCGATCAGCGATACGAGCCACAGCGGTATGCTTTCAAAGAAACCGCAGGACTCTATCTTGTAGATGATCGAATCCGGCAGCTCTACGCCTCCGGTAACGATCGAGCCCGCCGATGTCGATACTTGCGTAAGTATGCCCTGGATTATGCGGAATATCGACTGCATCAGCTCCATGCTGTACGTCACGACAGCTTTGGCGATCGCAAAACGCAGGAACAGCTTCAACGCCTGCTCCGGCCTTTTTATCTCCGAGAAGTTGGTGGTAGTCCTTGCGACGCCCACCACGAAGAACAGCACAAGCAGCCCGTAAGCTATGCCCTTGATTCCCTCATGGATATTTACCATGATCTCCCATATCGTTCCGCCTTTGAATTCGGCGGGAGAGGTAGTGAGCAGACTCCATATCAATCGCAGGAAATAGCTCCATGTCCCGAGCGCCTTCTGCAGTATATCGACGATCCAGTTATTTGATCCCATGAGCCGTCACCTCCTTCCAAGGGATCGCGGCGGCAAGAGCGCCGCCGCTTCCGTATGATCCGTCAGCCCGTGATGAGCGTCAGGATCTCCTTGGTGAAGGTAATGACTATACCGCCCGCAATGGTCAGCATACCGTTGGCACGGGCGGATGGATCATGTGACTTAAACGAGATGCCGAGCTGCAGTACGCCGAAGCCGAGAAGTATGATACCCACGGCTCGGATGAGCCCGAAAATGAAATCGGAGAGGTTGTTGACGACCGCGATCGGGTCGTCCCCCTCCGCAAACGCGGCGACAGCCGTGCAGAGCACGAGTACCGCCGCGCACAGGATCGCAAAGATCCTTTTGGTCCTTTTGTTAAGATGCATTATCAGTAGTTGCCTCCTTATTGTTTGATTGTTCGTTTGTGCTTGCAACGGCTATGTCCCCGCTGAATTCTTCAAAGGAGAGCCGCTGCAATGCGTGGTCGTATTTGGGATATCCTCCCGAAGCTGTCATGGGATATGCGGGGTGACGTTCGAGGGGATACTTTTCATCCCTGACGGGGTGAAAGCCGCGGATAAAAATAAGCGCGTAGCGGTTATCCAGCATACGCACTTCGTCGGGCGTGAGCAGCTCGCGTCCCGTAAGCTGCTGATTGGTGGAATATGAGCCCGATTTGCCCTTGGTCTGCCCGTGGGTCTTAGTCCAGATGGTCTCTTTGCCGAGGTTCTTTGAGATGTACTCGTGTGTGCTCTGCTCATTGCCTCCGAGGTAAATGAGCGAATCGCAGTTGCCGGTGATGGTCTCCCATGCTCCGTCCTTATACAGTCCCTTTAGCTGAGCGAGGTTCTGCACGATGATCGTAGCTGACATGTTCCTCGATCGCATGGTAGCCAGAGACTTATCGAATTCCTCAGGCAAACTGACGTTCGCGAACTCATCTAAGACAAAGCGAACGTGCACGGGCAAGGCTCCATAGTGGATATGATCGGCGCGGAAATAAAGCTCCTGAATGATCTGCGTATAGAGCATACCGACAAGGTAAGAGAGCGAGGTATCGTTATCGGGGATGACAGCGAATATCGCCATTTTCTTTTCCCCGAGGTCTCCGAAGCTCATGTTATCGACGTCGGTGATCCTCTGCAGCTGCTTCATGTTGAAAGCCGCGAGGCGAACGGCAAGGGAGATATTGATGCTCTTCGCCGTCTTGCCCGCCGCCTGCTTATACACCGCGTACTGCTTTGCCGCGATATGCCCGGGGCTCTGATAGCTCAGCTGTTGGAACAAAAGATCCAATGGGGAGATATGAGCGGAGTCCTCTTCGCGCACGTCGGCGTATGAGAGCATCTTCATTATCATTGCGAAGTTCTGCTCCTCGGACGGCGCTTCGTAAAGAAGGTAGAACATCAACGCTTCCAGCAAAGCCGTTTCCGCCTTTTCCCAGAAGGGATCGGTATTGGACGAACCCTTCGGAGTCGTATTTCGTATGAGGTTGGTTATGAGCTTCAATACGTCCTTATCGTCACGAAGGTATTTGAACGGGTTGTAACCGTCCGAAGAATTGAAATCCACGAGGTTAAAAACGCGAACATCATATCCTTGCTCCAAAAGGTAGTAGCCGGTATTGGCGAGTATCTCTCCCTTCGGGTCGGTGATAACATAACTGCAATTCGCCTGAAGGATATTGGGCAGCGCCACGAATCTCGTTTTACCCGCGCCGGAGCCGCCGAGAACGAACACGTTTAGGTTTCGTCTATGCTTATGCGTATCCATTCCCAAGCGTATCTCCTTCGAGAGCGGGAAGTTCGTTTTCTGCTTCAATTCTTTGTTGAGCTCCTGCGGAGTGCCCCATTTGGCCGAGCCGTGCTCCTCGCCGTCACGAGTATTACCGCGGCTTCCGTAATAGAGAAGTATGCCGAAAGCGTACAATCCGATAAAGACCAGTATGCACTTAATGCTGTCCTTACACCAAACGATATGAAGCGGCGACTTTATCGCCTCTGTCAGCCGCTTCATTACGTCGATTATAGTTCCTCCGAGGCACGGGGCCGTGAGCAGCGCGAGCCACACGACCGGGATGAGCAGAGCGACGGCATAAATCCATCGCTCCTGCTTTTTATCGTTCATATCCGAGCTTCTGCACGGGACGCAGTGCCTGAAGCTGCGCTATGAGCGCGTCCAGCTTTTCAGCCAGTATCTCGTCCACAGCGGACGAGTAACGCATGTTGATGAGAGCGTTCTGAACGGTCGTCTTCTCATCCTGCGTCATTTTGAGCTTGTATTCTGCCATGAGTTTCTCTCCTTCCTTATAGTTTTTTGCATAGAAAAAGCACCGCCGAAACGGTGCTTTCAAACTGATGTAATTAGTTGATAAGAGTGCTTGATTCCAAATCATCTTTTCAAGTACAAATCATACTCACAAGGATCATTGCCGTGGCCAATCTTTTCAGCAAACCCTCTTTTGAAATACATATGTTTGGCAATCGTGTTCGCATCCTCTACTCCGACGGTAAATTCTGTATAACCGTGAGAGCTCAAATCATTCAAAGCATAATCCAATAATCGGCTCCCGAACCCCTGCTTTCGATAGTCCCTAAATAGGATGAAATGAGACAGGCAGACGCGAACGTTCGGTATCGTCTCATTATCCAAATGCTGATTTGAGTAATTTGCAACAAGCCTACCAATCGGCCTCCCTAAATATGTTACGACATAAATATCGATGGAGCTATCCATGAACTGCCGGAATCTATCGTTGTAGTCGTTCGGGAACAGCTCTTCAAGCAAACAGAAGGTTTCCTTATCTGCTTTGAAGAATATAGTTTTTTGTTCCTCTCTTTTGGCTAATTCTTTCTTAGCTTCCTCAATCGCATCAGGATCTGAGCTTTCCATAGCTCTATTAAGCCATTGCTCAGCTTGCTCACGATCATGTTTTACATATATGCCGCGATTATAGAATCGACCTACAAGCTCCATGCCTTTACCATAACCGGCATTGGCAGACTCAAGATACAGTTCAAAAGCTTTTTTCAAATCAATACTCGTACCATAGCCATAGTGATAACAGATGCCCAAGTTATACGTCGCTTCTATATTTCCCATATCATGGGCCTGTGTCAAAAGCTTAAAAGCTAAATCATTATCCTCGGGAACACCGTCGCCATAGATGTGCTTCATGGCCAGCTCGAATAATTCCTGCCCGTTCATACCTTCTCCTGAGAGTGCGTTTTTCATTGTGATAAGTTTAACATATTGAAGCCAGATAGTCAACGGCTCTAATCACATGAAGCATCAGCACTTTTTGCCTTGTCTTTGCTCTTTACAAACACAGGGCAGCGCACGAGTTCTGCCCTGAAGCTTTGCTTGCAGTCCTTTGCACATTCAGTACACTTAGGATTGTAGGCGATCCTTCCGCTTTCATCACGGAAGAATTCCCACTCCCGAGATTTGGCGGAAGGTTTCATACTTATCTATCCTTTCCGGCGCTCTTGGTCTTTGTTTTCTGCCTGCTCTTCTCGCGGGGACGTTCCTTCTTCCGCTGCTTTTCGAGCTTGCGTTTGTTCTCCTCAAGCCTCTTTTCAACGGAAGGCTTACGGCTGCTCGAAGGGCGGGTGTCCCGGCTTTGAGAGGTCTCCCTGGAGTCTCTTGAGTCGGTTCGCGATGGAGTATCGTTTTTTTTTGAAGTCCCGGAACTGTTCTCAAAGCTCATTTCACCGATCGCCTCCTTATCTTTTTCGTTCATTAGTTCGACGTGAGCGCCCGTTCCCGGTTCGATATTGCGGTAGCCCACCTTGCTGAGAATGTGGTTCGCAAAGGAAAGCTGCTTCGCGCCGAGCACGATATCGACCTTGCCGTCCCTCGTCTTCGTATTGAGGAAGGGGGCATAGGTTATCTTCTTCTTGGCAAGCTTCTTAAAGCCATCATACTGCTTTTCGGTAAGCGAAAGTACGTGAAGCTCATCGCCGCTTGAAAGCAGCTTCGGCAGGCTCGTCTTGCCAACATGCTTTTTCTCCTTTTTCGCCCATGCGACGAGCAGAGCCGCAAGGTTTTTCGCGCCTGCTCCCACAAGGCGAATGGAGATGTCCGCTGTATTAAGTGCCATTTTTACGACCTCTTCGGCCGCGTCTCCATTCATATGCTGGATCTCCTTTCATTCGTTATCGTTCGTTTTCACGGTTTCGTTCTTTCTGTTCTTTTCCGATCTCGACGGGTACCTTCAGCTCATTTG
Source organism: Ruminococcus sp. (assembly GCA_017525915.1). Classification (GTDB taxonomy): domain Bacteria; phylum Bacillota; class Clostridia; order Oscillospirales; family Ruminococcaceae; genus Ruminococcus. The sequence goes on along the minus strand of JAFXSC010000057.1, from coordinate 1,043 downwards.
CGATATGGGGAATGTCCCGGCGAAGGTTCCTGATAATGGTAAGCTCGGAGCGCAGGCTCCTCAGCTCGCGGTTTACCTCGGCGATATGATCGTACACCCCCGTTTGCTCACGGAGAAGGTCTTCACGGTCGATACCTTCAAGCAGCTCTTCAGCAGCAACGTACTTCCTGTATTCATCCTCTATACCCGTTTCGCCGTCGGCATACAGAAGCGCGGTATCGGCATAGTACTTGGAATCGGCAAGCGCGTCATACAGCTTTTTGCGCCGCTTTTTCTTGCTGTTCCAGATAATACGGCTCTTGGTAAGCCTTTCGATCTCGGAATTGATCGCTATTTCTCGGGCGTCGAGCTGATCCTCGTTGTCTATACCGTATGTGCGCAGGAACTCTTCGTCGCGCTTATACTGCTCAAACCGCATGACGTCGGCGGCGTTTACCTTAACGTCTGTGTATTTGCCGCTGCGGTAGATACCGAGGACGTACATCCATGATGCGACGAGCGCCTGAAAACCGTGCAGCTTGCCCGCGGGCTTGAACGGAACATACTCGCGCTTTCGGACCGCAACGTCAGCGGCTTTGAAATCCTCTCCGCCCATGATGATGGCTTCGATGTCATCCTCGGTCAAAGATCTGCCGTTCTGCTTCGCTCGGAATCCGTATTTGCTGTTAGTGGGGACAAACGAAGGATACTTGCTGTCATGGCGGATCTCATATCCGCACCACTCCATGAGAGTATAAAAACGACCGAGGGAGCTCGCATCGTTCATACACTCCTGGAGGCATATCTCGAACAGCTCTCGCTGAGTGTATACGCCCGCCTTTTGAAGCATGTGTTCAACATACGTTCTGGCTATGCCTCGTGTCTCATAGATGACCGATAAGCCGTGTTCCTTACATAGCCGATCGGAAATGCCGCGGATGCCCTTGAAGTATTCGGGAAGGGTCGCGGTGTATTTCCTTCCGGTTTTCTGATTGACGGAATCGAATATGATATGGTTATGGACGTGGGACTTATCGACGTGCGTACCGATGACGACCTCGTAT
>JAFXSC010000056.1 GCA_017525915.1 Ruminococcus sp. | reverse complement strand
GGAGAGGAGCATCTGTAAGCCGGCGTTTGAGAAGAACTCCGGCTGAGTGGGGATGAGCACGCTGTCCGCTGCGGTAAGTGCGTTCAGCGCAAGTACGTTCAGGCTCGGCGCACAGTCTATGAGTATGTAGTCGTAGTTGGGCTTTGCGGCGTCAACAAACTGACGCAGCATGCTTTCACGGTTCATCTCATTAACAAGAGCCAGCTCAAAACGCGAGAGCTGTATGCTCGAAGGCATCAGATCGACGCCTTCTTCTGTGGTAAGTATTCCCTCGGACGGGTCTATCGGCTCTTCGTCCATTGCCTTGGCAAGAACGTTCGATACCGTGTATTCCATATCATCCGGGGACTTGAACCCGAGCGCCATTGTGAGGTTGGCCTGGGGATCGAAGTCGATCGCCAGAACCGCATATCCCTGCCTCACAAGTCCGGCACCGAGGTTCACGGTGGTGGAGGTCTTTCCGACACCACCTTTTTGGTTCGCTATTGCGATTACTTTGGTCATGGTGTGCCTCCATATTAAGTAGTAGGTGTTCTTACCTCGTCGGGCCGTCGTTCTCACGCATATCCTATTTCAGATCCCCGCATGCTTGTGCCGAGCCGCTCAATGCTGTGAAGCGTTCAAAGCGGAAGTATCATTATGCTGTTGCCCGAGTTGGCTATTCGGTTGTCAAGGTGCGTGAAGGTCATCTTTCATGTGCCTTCACTTACTTGGCAAAAAAAGGGCCAAAAAGTAGCATTGGAGAAGTGAAAAAATAAAATATATTATTTTACATATGGCTGACAGGAGCGAGATTTCTAATAAATCACAGTGTTTTTTGAACAGTGAATGATGTAGCTCATAAATGCTCGAATTGCTACATTTGAGTTTTGCCCCTAAACAGATATGCTTATAGAGAGAATAGCTGAAAAAGATTGGTTCTGTAGCTGAATGGACTCGAAAAATAATATATTTTAGAAAAACTAATCAAAAAATGATTAGTTTTGGGCCGGTTTTGGCATTATTTTCAATATCGACATCCAAAAAATACTGATAGAATAAGGGCTTTTTACATGATCATTTTTTGAGCTTCTATACTGCTGTCTGTCCTGATAGAATCATCCGCGTAAGGATTAAATCCAAACAAACATTGCCTGATATGCATTAAGGGCAAAGGATATGAAGCAGCATAGGACGACGTGATCGTAGTGCTGTCAGATACCCTTTTCTTGGTGCATGCTTAGTCGGGCGATGGCAGCTTCGGGTCAAAAGAATCAACTTCATATCCTTTTCCTCGCATTAGGCAGAAAGGAATTATGATGACGTTAACAAATGAGACTATTGGCCCGAACACCGCCAACCCGGAGAATGCGGACAAAGGGCCGCTTACAGACGATGACTACAAGAGGATGAACAGGTATGAATTCAAGTTATTTACTGTTGAAGACTACGTTCAATACAAGAAGATCCTTGAAACAATGCCGTATGACTGGGAGCTTATGAAGTTCTTCCACGGACAGTACCTCGACGAGTGCAAGCTGAGGCACAACATCCGGAAATACACCGCAGGAGTTGTTTCGTTCGATACGGTTTCTCTTTATGCTTCCGACGGCAGCGATCTGCTCAATGACATGATAGAAAGCTCCGAAGAGCACTCCAGATGGGAGGAGCTTAGATCAGCGGTTTCGAAAACCGCATTTAAGAGGGTAACGGCTTACAGGATAGACAAGGTCAAGCAAGAGACTATTGCGAAGCGAGAGGGAAGGAACCGTGTTACGATAGTCAGGTCAATAGGAAGGGCAGAGCAAGCGCTTCGCAGAAAAGCTTTGCAGATGTTAACCGAAAAGAAGTTCCCGGGAATCATTCTGAAGGGCGAAGATACAAATGAGAGGAGTGACGATAATGGGGACGAGTAATCTTACGCAGCGCGAGGCATACAGAGTTATGCTCAAGGACTATCCCGACGTTATGAACGCAGAACAGGTGTGTGAAGTGTTGGGGATAGGAATGAAAACCTGCTATCGAATTCTTAAAGAAGGAAAGCTGATGAGCATCCGAGTCGGCAGGGCATACAGGATACCAAAGGCACATCTGCTCAGTTATCTTGTTATAGGTATCGATAATAATGGATCGACATCCTCGTATTCGAACCTAACAAAGGCTATAATGCAGACACAGGTTGACAGCAACGGTGTCCGTGAAGAATAGGAGGTAAAAAATGGTTTCAGGACACCTTAGCGAGAAAAAAGGACATTACTATGCGGTTATTACCTATAAAGACGGGCTGGGCAACCGCAAGACCAAATGGATCGCAACCGGACTTCCGGTGAAGGGAAACAAGAAACGTGCCGAAGCGTTCCTGAACGAACAGAAACTTAAATATGAGGAGATAGATTCATCACCCGAGGAGATCCTTTTCGCGGATTATATGGAAGAGTGGCTCGAAATAGTCAAGACGTCCATAGCTACGGTCACATATTCATCGTATTCAATGATGGTGAAGAAGACAATCGCCCCGTATTTCAGAAGACGCAAGATAAAACTGGTGGACCTTACGGCAAAGGATATCCAGAATTTCTACCTGGCAGAGCTGAAACGGGTGAGCGCGAATACGGTTATCCACTATCACGCGAACATTCACAAGGCGTTGAAATACGCCGTAAAGCTTGACCTTATACCTACAAACCCTGCGGATAAGATCGAACGTCCCAGGAAGGGCAGCTTCAAAGGCAGCTTTTATGATACAGAGGAGATGAAACTTCTTCTTGAGGCTGTCAAAGGGACAAAGTTCGAAATACCGGTAATGCTCGCAGCTTTCTACGGGTTGCGCAGAAGCGAGGTGTTGGGACTGAAATGGGACGCCGTGGACTTTGACAAAAACACGATCACGATAAAGCATACGGTCACGACCTGTGAGTTGGACGGCAAGCGCATCCTCGTAAAAGAGGATCGGACGAAAAACAAGGCCAGCATGAGGACGCTGCCTCTGGTCGATTTCGTAAAAGAAAAACTCCTGTCCTTAAAGGCAGAACAGGAAGAGAACCGAATGCTTTGCGGAAGATCGTACATTAAGGATTTTATGGGCTATATCTGCATTAATGAGATCGGGGATCTAATCAAGCCTGGGTATCTTTCTGTCGAGTTCCCAAAGCTCCTCGAGAAGAAGGGGCTGAGACGGATAAGATTCCACGATCTGCGCCACAGCTGCGCTTCATTACTCATAGCGAACGGAGTACCTATGAAGCAGATCCAGGAATGGCTCGGTCACAGCGACTTCTCAACGACAGCCAATATCTATGCTCACCTTGATTACAGCTCGAAGCTGTCATCAGCAGACGCGCTGCTTGGCGGGCTGGGATTGAGTTGAAAACGGCTCGCTTGAAGGTTCTGAAAATCATAAGTGTGATAAAACCGCTTGTCCGCCTCGAGACAAAAAAAGAAAAGCCAGAAAAACTAATGATTTACTGGCTTTTCTTGGCGGAGCGGGTGGGATTCGAACCCACGGTACATTGCTGTACGCCTGATTTCGAGTCAGGTCCGTTATGACCACTTCGATACCGCTCCAAGCTTATCTCGAAAATCAACCCTCGGAAAACGGAGAGAACTGATGAAGAGAACTGCGAAAAATATTCAGTTATCAAACCTCGAAAAACCCAGTAAAACAAAGGATTTTTCGAGAGGAGGGTGCCGAATGGACAACTCGTTTTCGAGTCAGGACCGTTATGACCACTTCGATACCGCTCCAATAACTATGCTATTATACTTCAAAAGGCATGGAAATTCAACTGCCGCAAGATATATATTCCGTGCGCAGCGCGGAGCGGGCCTTTATTTTCGGTCGGCCTTCCCGCTTCCCGCAAGGTATTCGGCGATGGCGCGGGAAACGAACTGCGCGGTACCCTCTCCCCCGCTGCCGTCGATGTTCCGCTTGAACCGCTCGTCGCAAACGTACATCTGCCCGAGCCCCGCAAGTATGCCGTCTGTGCAGGTATAGAAATCGCGCGTGACGGCGTCCTGCAGCTTTTTAACGAGCGCAAAAGCTTTTTCGGAATTCGCGGGCTCATTGCGGATCTCACCGAACTCACGGAAAACGTCCATAAGACGGTCGGCGACGGTCTTCCCGCGCTCCGCGTCGTCTCCCGGGCCCCTCTTTTCGTACTCGGCGTAAGCCTCCGTCCCCTGCCAGCGCCTGCGCGCCTCTTCCTTGTAACCTTCCATCTCCGTCCTGTCAAAAGAGCTGAAATCCATTAGCTTTTCCCCCTTCTTTCTGAGCTCGCGCGCGTGGGCGATCATCCCCTCCAGCCGCGTCTTTTTTATTTCGAGCAGACGGATCTGCTCATCCAGTGCGGCGTCCCCGTCAAACGACGGCGACTGCATGAACTCCGCGATCTGCCCAAGCGAAAAATCGAGCTCGCGTAGGAGCATTATGCTTTGCAGACGGGCAAGCTCCGCTTCGCCGTACAGACGCGACCCCGACGGCGTGCGGCGCGCGGGGCTGAGCAGCCCGATCTGATCGTAATAATGCAGCGTGCGGATAGTCACGCCCGTCAGTTTTGAGACCTCGTTTACAGTCAGCATGATGAGTCCTCCATTCGGCGGGTCTTTCCCGCCCCTTCGGTCATAGTATAAACCATGACGCTGCGTTAGGGTCAATACCCCGCCAAAATATATTCCTTGTATTTCGGCTTTCCGAGGCATTGAGGTAGTGACAAGCGCCGCATTCGGTGTTATAATAAATAACTGTGCAAGCCAATGTAGCTCAGTTGGTAGAGCAGCGCATTCGTAATGCGCAGGTCCAGGGTTCGAGTCCCTGCATTGGCTCCAATTCATACCGGCTCGGTTGGGCCGGTATGAATTGGCTTTAGCGGGCTCAAGGTCATAGGCCGCTTTCCAACAGAATACTCGGGGTGTAGCGCAGCTCGGTAGCGCGCCTGGTTCGGGACCAGGAGGTCGCGAGTTCAAATCTCGCCGCTCCGACCAACAAAAAAGCCTTGAAAACATTGAGTTTTCAAGGCTTTTCGTTTTTTTCGAAACGCGCGCCGATGCAAAAGCGCCAACTTTTCGCCAACTTTTTATTTGGTAAATATGCCCTTTATCGTTTCGTTTCCGTTTTTGACCTTCCTGCTGCGCTTCAGATCCGTATAGATCCCGAGCGTTGTTGAAGGATCGGCATGCCCCATTGCCGCCGCCGCGGCAAGGACGTCTACGCCCGCGTCATATAACACGGTCGCGAAATTGTTGCGGAACGTCCTCGTCGTGACGTCGTCCCCGACGAGAGCCTGTATCGCTTTCCACTTCCGCCTGAGCGTCGCTTCGCACAACGGCTTCCCCGGATCCGTCGGGGAGCTGACGACAAACGCCTCGCCTATGCCTCTGTACTCGCGCAGGAGCGCTTCCAGCTCATGCACGATGGGGATGTCCCTTTCTGCGTTCTTCGTTTTCAGGGTGTCTATGGAGTTCGTCTTGAAGTCGAAGTCCCGGCGAACGTGGATGACGCCTTCTTCGAAATCCACGTCCCTCCACTGAAGCCCGAGAACCTCGCCCCGACGCATGCCCGTATAGTAAAGGACGCCGAGTAGAAGAGGCTCGGTATCTCTCCTCTCGATGGCGCTTTCTATCGCGTGTCTTTCTTCGTCTGTCAAGGCTCTGTTGTGCTTGCGCAACGGCAGGCGTACGCAGAGCCCCGCGGAGATGTCCCTCGGGATATAACCCATAGCGCAAGCGGCGGAGAAACAGCGCCTCAGAACGTTGGCAACGTTCGATATGAGCGTGCGGCATTTTCCGTTCATGCAGTTGATACACTCCTGCAGATCGAAAACCGTCACGGCTCTGAGGAGCTTATCCCTGAGCTGCGGCTCAATGTAGAGCTTTATCTGCCGTCGTATGTCCTTTGACGTCTGCGGTTTCTGATTCGGCGCTATAAACGTGTCGAAATAGCTGTAGATGAAATCCATCGCGAACATATCGTCGCTATCCGGATCAGTACCGTCACGGTACTTCTCTTTGATCTTCTGAAGATTATCCTGCAGCTCCCTCTTCGTTTTGCCGGAAGCCCATTTTGGGACCTTGGTCCCATCGGGCTTGGTGCCGATAACGACCTTGCCCTTATACCTTTCTCTTTTTCCCATTTTTCCTCCTTGTGTTTTGTATTTTGCTTCAGCTATACTGCACGATCCTTTAAGACTGTGCAGTATACCCGAAAGCGCTTTCCGTGGCAACACCTTTTTCATAGGTGCAAACGCCGTCTGCCCAATCAGCTCTTCTGATAAAGGAAAGCGTGAAGGGAACGGCAGCTGATCTTTCCGCAGCTCAAGGCGCTGATCAAACCGGCGTACATCATCCTGTACACAGTTGCGCGCGATACGCCCAGAATGCGTGCCGCCCTGACCTTAGTCACAGCCTCCCCGTATTGATTGACGAAGTCGTTTACTGTAACAATCATGCTTTTCATACTAGCTCCTTTCCGGACGGCACCGATTTGCCCTGCCTCCTCGGCAATAAAGCAAACCAATACCGACTCTTTTTTCATCGCTGTATAGAGAGTGCCAGAAAACCACGAATTCAACCGAAAAATGCAGAAAACACACCTATGAAGCTCGATCCTTTTTGCGAAATAGACTTTGGGGTAGTATTTAGGTACACGTTTCCAAAGAGTTGGGGTAGTTTTTTTGCTCATGTGTACCTAAATACTACCCTCCCGAAGTCTTTGGCAGATCCTGTATCTGTCTCAATGAGGGTACTTATTGAATATTTCCCCTTATATCGCACAGAATAACAAGGGAAATATCCCTTACATCCTTGACAAATCCCTTAAACTCCATTAAAATATAAGGGAAAACATGTGAGGTGAGGCAATGAGACGCTTTAACTACTCCAAAATCAAAGACATGAAATGGGATTCGGACGTTCTCGGGCTGATCGCCGCTATCTATAAGGAGGCGGGAAAGCAGGAGCTTTATTTGAAGCAGCGTCCAGAGGAGCTTGAAAAGCTCGTCGATATCGCAAAGGTGCAGAGCACCGAGGCGTCCAACGCGATAGAAGGCATAGTGACCACAAGCACGAGGATGCGTCAGCTTGTGGCGGATAAATCGAATCCGAGGAACCGCAGTGAGGAGGAGATCGCGGGTTACAGGGACGCGCTCGGTATCATTCACGAGAACTTCGACGCCATTCCCATCACCCGCAATTACATCCTTCAGCTGCATAAGATCCTCTACAGCTATGCGAATAACCCGCTGGCGGGGGCGACCAAGAGCGTGCAGAACTACATAAGCGCGACGTATCCCGACGGGCATGAGAAGATACTTTTCACTCCGCTTGCTCCGTTTGAAACGCCCGAGGCGCTGGACAGGATATGCGGGGAATACAACCGTGTGATCGGGAACAACGACGCCGATCCGCTCATCGCGATACCGATATTCATCCACGATTTTCTTTGCATCCATCCGTTCAACGACGGCAACGGACGCATGAGCAGGCTGCTCACGACGCTGCTCCTTTACAGGAATCGCTTCTGCGTGGGCAAGTACATTTCGCTCGAGGCAAAGATAGCAAAGAACACGGATCTCTACTATGACGCGCTTGCCGCCTCGCAGAACGGCTGGCATGAGGGCAAGGACGATCCCGTTCCGTTCATCAAGTACCTGCTCGGAACGATACTCGCCGCGTACAGGGACTTTGAGGATCGCTTCGCACTTGTGGAGACCAAGAGGACCGCGGAGGAGACCGTCCGCCTTGCCACACTGAGCAAGCTCGGACGATTCACAAAGCAGGATATCCGGGAGCTCTGCCCGCACCTGAGCCTGAGTTCCGTCGAAGGCGCCCTGCGCAAGCTCGTCGGATCCGGCGAGATCGTCCGCGAAGGCCAGGGCAAATCGACCTGCTACCATAGGGTAAAGTAAAACAAGGGCTGCGATCGTCGGCTTTTCCTGCCCGTGGCAGTTCAAAAAGAGAATTATGGAGGATCGACATGATCTATACCGAACTCACAAAAAAGGCCATGAAGCTCTGCTTCGAGGCGCATAAGGAGCAGGTGGACAAGTCCGGTCTGCCGTACGTGTTCCATCCGTTCCACGTTGCGGAGCAGATGACGGACGAGATAACAACTGCCATTGCGCTGCTCCACGACGTAGTGGAGGATACCGACTATACGCTGCAGGACTTGATCGACATGGGATTCCCGCGTGAGGTCACCGACGCGCTCGCGCTTTTGACGCATGAGGACGGCGTGCCGTATCTTGAATACGTTGCGGGGATCAAGGCCGATCCCGCCGCAAGGGCGGTCAAGCTTGCCGATCTTGCCCACAACAGCGATTCTACACGGCTCGACTCCGTGGACGAAAAAGCGCTCGAAAGGATCGAAAAGTATCGGAAGGCGATGGAAATACTGACCGACTGAGCTTGGTCCATTACACGCAAACCGAGCCCGATCCTTCGCGGACGTGCCGAATAAACTTCTGCGATGAGGATGTGCGGAATAGGAAAAGAATAGTTGCGAGGCAAACCGATAAACGGCTCCTCAGCCATGCTCCGTGTTTGCCGATAAAGCTATAGGACTGTACCCGCGCGGTGCAGTCCTTTTGCAAACAAAACAGAGTTTATTGCCGTTATTTTTTCGTTTTGTCCAGAAAAGCCTCGGTGAAGCTCGCCCAGGAATACGCGTTCATGTATTCTCCGCGATAGGAATTGACTGCAGAAATGTCTCCGGAAAGAAAACGGTACAGATCGCAGTCGAGGATCTCGGGGATGACGCGCATGAAGCCGTTTTTCAGCTCGAAGATATCCTGTGCGCGGGCTGATTCCAACGCCCTGCGGAGCGATCGGATGATAACGTCAAGCTGCTTCTGCATGGACCGATCATAGGGCTGATCCTCCCAGAGCACCGCCGCGGCCGCAGCTCTCGTTACTCCGCCGCCCTGACGATCGATGAGGTATGCTAACAGCTCCTTGCACTTGGAGCGCGGAAAGTTCACGGGCTCCCCCTCAACAAAGAGATCGAATTCGCCGAACGTGCGGGCATATATCCGCGCATCGGCGCCGGATTTGGCTTCCGACAGCTTTTTGTGCAGCTTCGCCGCGTGAGCTATCTCATCGGCAAGCCGCTGCTTGTTTATGGGCTTCATAAGGTAACCGGAAGCGTGCAGTGTGAAAGCATCCACCGCATATTCGGAATGCCCCGTGAGGAATATGATCGCGGTCGACGGGTCGAGCTCACGGATCCTTGCCGCAAGCTCCAGCCCGTTTATTTCCGGCATATTGATATCGAGCAGTGCGATATCGGCGGAATGCCCTTCAAGCCATGAGAGGGCTTCGCCGGGTTTCGTAAAGCCGGTGACTTCGGGCTTTTCCGGCAGCTTTTCGCACAGCTCGACCGTCATGTTCAGTATAAGCGGCTCGTCGTCAATACAGATAATCTTCATTGTCCGATCCTTTATCCGATCTGTTTTCAGCTAATATCAACTCTTTTGTCCGGAAATGACAGGCTGCATCGCTTTATGATCGTTTTTTCGCAAAAGAGCGGCGTTTTCGCCGGGAGGATGCCCCCCCATGCGGTTTTTATTCCGCCTGCGGCTCATTCCCGCCCGCATTCACGGGGATGCGAATGACGATCTTCTTTCCCTTACCGTCCGCGCTTTCAACGGTCATCGTTCCGCAGCAAAGACTCGAGATCCTCTCACGGACGTTGCGGACCCCGATATGTGTCCCGTCCGATTTTTCGGCGGCTTCCGGATCGAAACCCTTTCCGTTGTCGCCGATGACGATCTCGTAAAAGCCGTCTTTCTTTTTAGAGGAAACGCGCACTACACCGTTTTCTGCGCCGCGCACGCCGTGACGGATCGCGTTCTCAACGAGGGGCTGTACGGTCAGCGCGGGGATCATGAAGCCCGTATCCGGCGTGTCGTACTCGACCCGTATCGACGGGAAACGAATCATCTCGATCTCGGAATAAACGCGCGTATGCTCGAGTTCCTTTTCAAACGGGATCAGCTCCGGGCGGTCGAGCGAGTCTATGTTTTGCCGCAGATAAGCTCCGAACTTTTCCGTCACGTCGAACGCTTTCTCGGGGGTCCTTAAGGCAGAGCGCCTGTATGGAGGAGAGCGTATTATAAAGAAAATGCGGCTGTATCTGGCTCATCATTATCTTTAAGCGCTGCTGGGCTTTAAGATCGTCCTCATGCATCTGCACGAACCTTAAGTGCAGCCAGATATAATAGAACACGCTGCTGATCACTATGGCGAAGGTCAGGAAGGTTATCGGCTGACCCGCTTCATCGAGGGTCACGTCCAGGAAAACGGATGCGAGCAGCATAAGCACCACGAAGATGTGAATGAGCATGCCCCTCCTTCCGGCTCCCGAATGATCACTGCTTTTTCTTACGCTTTTATAAAACCAGCAGGCGATCATAATGAGGCTGATGATGAGGCAGGCTTTTGAGAGCGGTCCGCCCTGATAATGGTTCCCCTCGTCGATCCAGAAGCAGATGCGTGAGAAATACGCCGTGATATTTATAAGAAAATTGACAATAGCCAGCGCCCAGCAGCCGAGATGCTTCTCATCCGGGCAGACGATATAAAGGAACAGTATCAAAAACACCGGACGGAGTAGCCGTATACCGAGGCGGTGGTCCTCCAAAACCAGTTGAGCTCGCCGGAGGCAAGAGCGTCCTCGATTATATTCTGCGCGATAAGCGTAAGGCTCAGCCCGATTATTGTAAACATTATAATGCGCTGCTTCCTGCTTATATAGGGGTCCAGCGCCACGGTGATGGTAAGACCGATCAGTAAAAAGCAAAGCGGGATAAGCAGTGCCGGCGTGTTGCCATCCAAAACCACAGCTCTTAAGCTCCTTTCCCGTAATTTGCCCGTGAACGAAACCGCCGTCCTAAAGCAAGTTTATGATACACTATGCCTCTCCGCTTGTCAAATCGTCGGGTTGTTTTCGGGGAAACACAATTATATTATTTTTCATGCTTTATCGGTCGTGCTTTAGTTGGACATTTGTTGGACAGGCCGTGTTACATTATTTCAGTATATGTCTCCCGACTGTCGGGAGATACGCTGGAAATAAAAAGCATGGAGGAAGCTTAAGCATGAATAAGGGCAGTTTTAAGCTGTTTGCCGCAATGCTCGCATTGATCATGGTCTTTGCCGAGCTGGCTGTTCCCGCAGCGGCATTGAGCAGAACGCGCGGCGGCACGGCAATAGTCGGCACCGAGACCAAGTCTTACAATGCAGACGGTTCCGGATCCGATACGGGTACGGGCGAAACGTCTGCCGACGTTGAGTACGAAGCCGTCTCCGATACTATGAACATTGTCGGCGAGGTGCTGGCAAACGCATTCAACAGCATTGATGAGGATCCCGAAAGGACAAGATCCTTGCTTGAATCGTACCCCACGGAGGAACACGAACCCGAGTATTATGAGGCTTCCCTCAGGATACGTTACCTTGCTGACGGCGGGGACGAGCCCAATTATTTGGTTTACAGGGACAGCTTCCTTATT
>JAFXSC010000055.1 GCA_017525915.1 Ruminococcus sp. | reverse complement strand
GCTTCGGATATTGCTCCTTCAAGGCTTTGATCGCATCTGCAATATACTTGATCTGATAGGATTCAGCCAAACCGAGGAACAGTTCTCCGCCGGAGACATCATCAAGCGAGACAAACTCCTTCTCAATCTTATCCGCCATGCTGACAAGGTCTTCCGCTCTGTCGCGGAGCAGGACGCCTTCATCCGTCAGACGAATGCTGAAGCTGTGCCGGGTGAACAGCTTTTTATCGAGTTCGTCCTCAAGAGACTTCAAAGCTTTTGATAGTGTCGGCTGCGTCACGTGAAGCTGCTCGGCGGCCCTCGTCATATTTTCCTCCCGCGCAACGGCAAGAAAGTACCGAAGTGTTCTTATCTCCATGGTATCCCTCCTTCATGATATTCCTAATACGAATATCATGATATTCATTATAACCATTAGCGAGCATAAAGTCAATGCGTTATAATAAAAACGAACCAAGGAACAAGGAGCCAAGGAGTGCGGATTACTGTGTCAGATTATTCGGAAACAATGAAATCCTTTCTTGCCGATACCGGTGTACGGCAAGAGCTCATAGAGCGGGCGATGCAGTTATATCAATCAGGACAGGAGGCAGAGCTTGTCAGATTCCTGAAGCTGCGGCGCTGCAATATGGTGGAGGATATGCACGAGTGCCAGAGGAAAATTGATCGGATCGATTATCTGATCAGACAAATAAAGAATAATAATCACCGAAAGGAAGATTGAATCATGATGAAACCGGCAGAGCTTACATTGACAAAAGAATGGGACAAGACCTTTCCCAAAAGCGACAAGGTGGATCACAGCAAGGTCACTTTTATCAATCGCTACGGCATCACGCTGGCAGCGGATCTGTACGTTCCGAAGGGCGCAGAGGGAAAGCTCCCGGCCATCGCGGTCTGCGGCCCCTTCGGAGCCGTCAAGGAGCAGTGCTCCGGGCTGTATGCGCAGACGATGGCGGAGCGCGGCTTTCTGACGCTTGCCTTTGACCCCTCCTTCACCGGTGAGAGCGGCGGTAACGTGCGCTGCATGGCTTCCCCGGATATCAACACTGAGGATTTCATGGCGGCGGTGGATTTCCTCTCCCTGTGCGACAAGGTCGATCCGAATCGGATCGGTATCATCGGCATTTGCGGCTGGGGCGGTCTGGCGCTGAATACCGCGGCGCTGGACACCCGCATCAAGGCAACGGTCGCCTCGACCATGTATGATATGACCCGTGTCAACGCGAAGGGATACTTCGATTCTGAGGACAGCGAGGAAGCCCGCTATCAGAAGAGAGCCGCTATGTGCGCACAGCGTCTGGAAGACCTTAAAGCCGGCGAATACAAGCTCGGCGGCGGTGTCGTCGATCCGCTGCCGGAGGACGCGCCGTATTTTGTGAAGGATTACTACGACTATTACAAGACAGGCCGCGGCTATCATCCCCGTTCCCTCAACTCCAACGGCGGCTGGAATGTGATCGGCTGCGAGAGCTTTATCAATCAGCCGATCCTGCAGTACTCCAATGAGATTCGCTCTGCGGTTCTGGTGATGCACGGCGATGCGGCGCATTCCTGCTACTTCGGCAGAGATGCTTACGCCAATATGGTGAAAGGCAGCAAATATGCGGACAACAAAGAACTGCTTATCATCCCCGGTGCTTCCCATACCGATCTTTATGACGGCGGCGGCAAGGGCGCGATCCCCTTTGACAAGATCGAGGCATTTATGAAGGAGTATCTTAAATGAGCAGGGTGCTTGTCATTACGACCAGCCTAAGGGCAAGGAGCAATTCCGACCGACTCGCCGAGGAACTGATCGCCGGTGCAAAGGACGCAGGTCATGACGTTGAACATATCAGCCTCAAAGGCAGACAGATCAAATTCTGTGTTGGATGCCTGACCTGCCAGAAAACACAAAAGTGTTTACTGATGGACGACGCCGTGGAGATCGCTGAAAAGGTGAAGGAAGCGGATACGCTGGTCTTTGTGACGCCGATTTACTACTATGAGATGAGCGGTCAGATGAAGACTCTGCTTGACCGGCTCAATCCGCTTTTCCCATCTGACTATCGCTTC
>JAFXSC010000054.1 GCA_017525915.1 Ruminococcus sp. | reverse complement strand
GGCCTTTTACACCAACGGGCGGAGCGTATGCCTTACAGAGCTGAAAGGATATCAGGCCGCTGTCGGTCAGCCGGTCATCCAGCCCCGCCGTCCAAACAGCCGCCTGGACAAGGTGCGCCATATGTTTCAGAAGGTAATGTCAAATAACCATTAAGTAACCCCACACAATAAGCAGAATCAAATTCGATAAACAAGAACACCACTCTCCAACACATTAGGGAGAGTGGCGTTTTGTTTTGAAATATCTCTATTTATTCTTCGTATAATACGTTTCACGGTACACCTTTGGTGTCATGCCTGTGATTTCCTTAAACACGGCAATAAACACACTTTGCGTGGAAAAGCCAAGAGAGGTAGAAATCACAAGATAGGAAAGGTCGGAATATCGGAGAAGATTTTGAGCTGTATCTACCCTTGCTTCTTTCACAAAGCGTGTCAACGGAATGCCGACCTCCTGCCGGAACAGTCTTGACAGATAGGCAGGATTCAGCTCTGCTGCTTTTGCAAGAGTCTTTACAGACAGATCAGCACCTAAGTTCTCATAGATATAGTCAATGCATTTGCGGATATGAAGCGAAATAACTGCTTCCTTGCGTATCTCCTGCATTCGCTCGGTGAAATCAAGGCACATATCTTCATAGAGCCTGCATACACCGTCTATCGTCCTGCAAGTATCGGCTTTGAGGACATAGAGATCAGATAGTGTATAGGCTTCTGTCTGCCCCATGCCCATATCCATACAAGTGGAAGCGATTGCAGATGCACATAAAACAAAGTGATACACAGCGTTTTTCAGTTTGTTTTTAGACATGAGCCTGTCATCAGCGATTAAAGCAAGCTCACCCTCACTGAGCTGCAATTTCACAGCATCCATATCCCCATTACATATTGAAGTAAACTCGACTGGCTTCACGGAATGTTCCGAACGCTTGAAATTATCCATTTTCTGCCGAAAAAGCTCTGCATTCAGCTCATTTCTGATTTTCATACGCACCGCCTGCCTTTCTTCTGCATATTATATCACTTTTCAGCTATAAATTCAAGTTCCCAGATATAAAATACAACTGAGATATGCTATATTTATTGGCAGAGGTGATGTGAATGGATCATACGAATGACCTGACAAACGGCAAAGTATCGGGAAAACTGCTTGGTTTCTTCTTTCCGATGCTCTTGACCAATCTTCTTCAGCAGATTTACTCGGTAGCTGATACGGCTATCGTCGGGCGAGGATTAGGCGACAATGCCCTCGGTGCAGTCGGCAACCTCTCGTCCTTATCACTGCTGATAATCGGCTTCTCAATGGGTGTAACAGGCGGATTTGCCGTTATCATCGCTCAGAACTTCGGTTCGGGCGATATGACTGCCGTCCGCAAGTCTGTTGCATTATCTGTGAAGCTGTCAACGATACTGACAGTGATCCTGACGGCGGCAGGCTGTTTGCTTCTGAAACCGATATTGCTTTTGATGCGGACAGACCAGATCATACTGGAAGACAGCCTGATCTACGGATATATCATCTTCGGCGGACTGGCAGCAACGATAGCGTATAATCTGCTTTCAGGTGTTCTCCGTTCGGTCGGTGACAGTAAAACGCCGTTTCTTGCAATTATGATCTCCTCGGCGGTCAATATTGCTTTGGACTATATCCTGATATTTCTCTTTCACACAGGTGTTGAGGGAGTAGCAGCGGCAACTGTAATATCACAAGCTATATCGGCGTTTATCTGCTATCTGAAAATGAAACAGATACCTCAGCTTGAAATCTGTAAAGATGATTTTGAATCGGATACGGCAATGTTTCTGTTGCTGCTGAAAAATGGCATACCGATGGCGTGTATGAACTCGATCACTGCGGTAGGCTGTATGGTCGTTCAGGGATATGTCAATGATTGCGGTGTAGCTTATACATCGGCATATTCAGTGTGCAGCAAGTACCTGAACCTGTTTATGCTCCCGTCCCTCACGGCAGGCTTTGCGGTTTCTTCCTTTGTCAGCCAGAATTTCGGCGCAGGCAAGACCGAGCGTATCAGACAGGGCGTTCGTGTTTGTATCAATATTGCATTGGTTTCCTATCTGTTCTTAGGCTCTGCTATGATACTGCTGTCAAAACGCCTTGCTGACTTCATGCTTGATGAGAGTGAAACGATCGCTCTTTCCGCAGAATATCTGCGGATATGCGGTGCGGGGCTGATATTGCTGAATCTGCTGTTCATTTACCGCAATGCAACGCAAGGAATGGGCTATCCGTTGATCCCGATGCTATCGGGGATAGCGGAAATGGCACTGCGTATCCCTGCAATCATCTTCCTGCTTCCGCATATTGGATTTCGGGCAACTGCCTGTGCGGAGATCATTGCTTGGATCGGAGCGCTGGCTTTGAATGTCGGAGCATATATGATCTATTTTAGGAAGGCAAGGCAAAATCAAACATAGCAAAAGCGAGCTGCCGTTTTCGGTAACTCGCTCCGCTGCTAATTATTCGTCTGAACATTCCGACAAGCCGTGTGTGAGCTGAATGTATACGCACTCCGCACGTTCATGTTCCTCGCCCTCGGTAGTCATCATAAGTTCAAGGAAATATGCCTTAGCTTCTTCGTAGTCCGTCCAGATCTCTCGCTTACCGTTGCAGACGGTAGTGACCTTGCTTGACCTTGGCATCGCCAGTTCGGGTATTGCTAACATTTGAAGCACCTCCAATTTCATAGTAACCATATTATAGCCTACAATAATCTCGGAGTCCAGCTCTGCGAATTATTTGTAATAATTCTTGTGCAGGGCGCAGCAATCACAGAAAAAGCCTCGGTGAAATATGCTGTATGTCATAAAACGCTCTCTGAAATGTTCAGAGAGCGTTTTACTGTTTCGGGGTATCGGTTTCCCCATAACCGACACGAACGGCTCTAAGGGGCGTTTCCGTTCGCCAGAGAGCCTATCATCATTCAAGGTCATTCCGCTTACGCTTCTGCTGTTGTCCTCGGCTCTGCTCATGGCGCAGATATTCCTCTATTGTCCTCGTAGCTTCAGACAGCTCACGGGATTTTTTATCCGCCTGATTGTATTCCGTATTTTTCTTCGACAGCTTTTTCTGCAAAGATGCGATATGCTTTTCAAGATTTTCGACTTTCGGAATATTGCCTGACGGGTAAAGCTCCAAAACCTG
>JAFXSC010000053.1 GCA_017525915.1 Ruminococcus sp. | reverse complement strand
GAGCTTGCTGTATTGTGTCTGCTCCATGTCGATGCCGTAGAGCTTCTTCATAAGACGGACTGCATCCTGGTTGATCTGCGGTTTTGTTTCCGTTCCTGCCGAATAGCTCTCAAAAACATCTCCTGCAAGGTGCTTGCCGAGTGCTTCTGCGATCTGGCTGCGACATGAATTATGCACACAGATAAATGCGACCTTTGGTTTATTCATCATATACACTCCGACTTATCCGTTATATCGCTTATCATAGCTGAGATCTCCGAAGGCTTCAAAACCCTACCCACCGATACGACCTTTTCATTTATCACAAGTGCAGGCATTGACATTGCACCGTACTCCATGATCTTTTGCAGATCGGTGACATACTCGACCTCGATACCCATACCCTCCACAGCTTTCAGAGTGTTGTCATAAAGCTGATGACAGGCTTTACAGCCCGAACCGAGGACTTTGATACAGCAGATACCATTGACCTTTTCTCCACAACAGGTCGATGTGACCTCACTTGCAGACTTTGAACCTCCGCAGCAGCAGGATGTTTCAGCTTTTGCTTCTTCTTTTTTCTTTCCAAACAGTGACATGATCTATTCCTCCTAAATGATATAGTTTTGAATGATATTGAAGAAATATCCCACAAGGATAATTCCGACTGAACATATAGCAATGAATATGCCAAGCAGCTTCGGTTTGATCGCTTTTTTCAGCATGATCATCGACGGCAGCGACAGCGTGATAACGCCCATCATAAATGCAAGAACAACGCCGAGTTTTGCGCCCTTTGCGACGAGTGCTTCTGCAATGGGGATACACCCGAATATATCTGCATACATCGGTATTCCGCATATCGTGGCAATGATAACGCCGAACGGATTGCCAGTACCGAGCAGCTTTATCACCCATTCTTCGGGTATCCAGTTATGGATAACTGCACCGATACCTACACCAACTATGACATAGGGAAAGACCTTTTTTACCGTTCCCGTGACCTGTTCCCATGAGTATTTCAGCCTGTCACGCTTTGTCAGCTCGTTCTGCGGAGTGTCAATGCTCTTGCCGTTGCGGATAAACTCCTCGACCTCACTTTCAAGGTGCAGCTTTTCGATCAGCGTACCGCCGGCGACTGCGATCACAAGCCCGACGATCACATAAACCACAGCGACCTTCCAGCCGAATATGCTCATCAGAAGAATAAGAGAGCCGAGGTCAACCATTGGCGATGAAATAAGGAACGAGAATGTCACACCAAGCGGCAGTCCTGCACTTGTAAATCCCATAAACAGCGGTATTGATGAGCATGAGCAGAACGGTGTGACCGTACCAAGCAAGGCGGCAATGCAGTTCGCACCGATGCCGTGAAACCGTCCGAGTATCTTCTTTGTCCTCTCAGGCGGAAAGTAGCTCTGAATGTAGGATATAAGGAATATCAGCACTCCGAGCAGCACCATGATCTTGATCACATCATAGATGAAAAACTGCACACTTCCGCCGATTTTTTCGCTTGTATCAAGACCGCAGGCATTCAGCAACGAGCCGATAAGCCTGTTCAGCCATTTCATACCGAGAATCTCGTCTTGTATGAAGTCCCAAATTCCCATAAAGCACCGCCTTCCATAGATAAATTGAAATCAGTCGATTTATTTACGGGATAAAAAGCCGTATTTTTCATACGGCAGAATTATTCGTTTATCAGCTTTTCTGCGATCAGCACGGCACTCTCTATCATCTTCGGACATTCTGTTGCATACAAACCATTTGCCCTTGCATAAGCCTTGCCCTCATCAGTGGAAATATCGCAGTCAAGCAGCTCACGGCAGATATAAGAGCCGTTTTGTTTCGCAAATTCATCAAGAAAACGCACGGCATAGCTGTTTGCTCTCTCTTTGCTTTCTAAGTCACCGTCTTCGCACATACCGTATTTTAGCCCTAAAGCCATAAGCGCACCCGTACACGCTCCGCAGACCTCAGCCTTGCACATACCGCCGCCGAAGCAAGCGCCGACTTTCAATGCCTGTTCCTTCGTCATTCCAAGCTCCTCGGCAAATGCCGCAAGCACCGCCTGAGAGCAGTAATACCGCTTTGAGAAAAGCTCACTTGCAATTTCTGTGTGTTTCATAGTTTACCTCCAATAAATATATTTGAATTTATCTATACATACTGCAAATAAAAATTCCGAGGTACCACGGACATTTTATTTACAGCAGCATTCTCCGCTGTCAGACACTTTTGTCAGCTCACGCAGAGCTTTCACGGCTTCTTCCATACCTTCCGCAGAAATGGAGTAGTACATCCACTTGCCCTCTTTTCTGCCGTTCACAAGACCACTGTCGCAGAGTATCTTCATGTGATGCGAAAGCGTAGGTTGGGTACACTGCATTGCTTCAAGCAGCTTGCAGGCACATTTCTCGCCGTTTTGCAGAAGCCTGAATATCTGCACCCTGTTCTCATCGCACAGAGCCTTGAAAATTACGGTGATCTGCTTGTTTGTCAGTTCCATTTGCTCACCTCATATTGATGATTTTCTATATTATAGCATACAGATCGAGATTTGTCAATATGTTTTTTGAAATTTGATGTTCTGTATAAAAGAAACCCTCATCGCTGAGGGCTTCTCATTGCAATTATGCCGTTTCAAACAGGCTCTTGAAATTCTTTTTGGAGAACGAGGTCAGCCTACCATTGCTCACCCATTCTATGAATACATTGTCGAGATCGTCGATGTATAAGACCGTGGCGATGCTGCCGACGGGAACGCTATCACTTATCTTCTCTCTGAGCTTGACCTTTGCTCCGGCTATTACTTCATCTATCATTGCTATGACCTCCTAAAAACACGCTTGTATTATTATACAACAGCGGAACAGGAGTGTCAAGCTCTGCTATTCTTTTATCAATAGTTTCTTATAACTCCTGTCGATCCCTATCGCCCCAAGCGGAGCTGTGATCAGTATCGCAAGCACCGCCACCGATAGCACGATCTTTCCGCATGGCAGACCAAGCGACAGCGG
>JAFXSC010000033.1 GCA_017525915.1 Ruminococcus sp. | reverse complement strand
CGAAACCCTCAACGAAAAGTACGGCGAAATGCTGTTCAGGACAAGCATCAGCAAGTCCATTGAAGCGGCGAAAAGCTCCGAGAACGGCACACCGCTTTGTCTCACAGGTCACAAGTTAGGTCAGGAATATGATGAATTGGCACAGGAGGTGCTTTCAAGATGTTAAGTATGTCAGAACTCGCTATGAACCCTAACCGCAAGGTCACTACCGTCTGCTACGGCAAGAAGCAGGATTGGGACGACCGTGAAGAAGCTCAGGCGTATTTCCTTGAAGCGATGATGAACAGCGACGGCGCAGAACATGACCGCTACTCCGGCATCTACATTCAGCTTCAGAATGGGCTTGACTACTGCACCGATGAAGATGATGACGAGGAGGACGAGTCATGAAGCCCTTTGACACCGACAAAATGCCGTGGCTTTTCACTCCCCACGGCGATGGTGAGCTGAACGAGTATTTCAGCACCGACCACAGCAAGATCATCGCAGAGACTTCAAAAGAAGTGCTTGCAAGCCTTTCCGAGAGCCGTGACAGGCTCTCAGGAAAGCTCTGCTACGAATTTCACTACAATCAGCGCAGATATAAATACACGCTCCTGCGGTTTGCAGATATGATCGTCCGTGCCGATGTTTCGATCAAGAAGCTGAAAAAGCGTATCATGGAGCTTGATATTGACAACCGTGAGCTGAGAAAACAGCTTGCGGATATGGAAAGGAAGATGAAACGATGAATACACCGCAGTTTGACCTGGGAACAATGCTCTCCGCACCGCAGACCGCTATTCAGCAGATACCGTGCGATCAGCTTCACCCCTATCACAACCACAAGTTTGAGCTGTATTCGGGCGAACGCCTTGAGGATATGGTCGCCAGTATCAAGGAGAACGGTGTGCTGTCTCCGATCATCGTACAGCCTATCGAGGGCGGTTATGAGATACTGATTGGTCACAACCGCTGGAATGCATCAAAGCTCGCAGGACTGCCCACCGTGCCGGCTATCGTCAAGACGGGTTTGACCGAGGAAGAAGCTGAAATGTATGTGATCGAGAGTAATGTGATGCAGCGTGGGTTCGAGAACCTCCGCATCAGTGAACAAGCTGCCGCTGTTGCACTCCGTCATTCCGAAATGTTCTCTCAGGGCAAGCGGAATGATATTCTGAGGGAGCTTGCAGTCCTTGAAAACCCGTCAGCAGATCCCAACACCGCAACTTTGAATCCAGTGGGTTCAAAGTTAGACACCAGCGAGAGCGTCGGCAAGGAGTACGGCGTGAGCAAAGGCTCTGTTGTTCGCCTTATCCGCATCAACAAGCTGATCGACGAGCTGAAAGCCCTTGTGGACAGCGGAGATATTGCTATCCGTGCAGGAGTGGAGCTTTCTTTCCTGTCAGAAGATACGCAAGCGGTCGTTGCCGAGTGTGCCGAGGACAGCAAGATCGACATGAAGAAAGCGAAAATGCTCCGTGCATCTGCCGATGATGAGGGGAATATCAAACGCTACACCGTTGAAAGTATCATCAGCGGAGAGGACAGCGAAGCGAAGCCGAAGCCCAAGAGCGTGAAGATCAGCAATGATACCTATACCAAGTATTTCAGCGAGGGTGTCAAGGCGAAGGAAATCACGGAAACTATTGAAAAGGCACTTGCTTTCTACTTTGAAAATATGGAGGAGAACTAACATGAAGAAGTTTATCACAGCGGTATTCTGCACCACACTTGCACTCTGCTCAGGGCTTACCGCCTACGCTGCCGATAACCTTGACCGTGACTACATTGAAGCCGAGATTTGGGAGGATATGTGGAACGGTAAGGGCGATAACGGGCTTGACTATCCCGAAGCATCGTACAAGCACCATCTGCTTGACAAGTGGCTTGATGATAACTACGGAACAGGCGGATATGACTGGACCGATGTGGGCGAGGTCACACACGGCTACCGCAGATACTACCGTGACCTGATCGGCGGCTGGGACTTTGAGGACGATAACGACGGTAACTGGACCATTGAGACTGAGGATAACTTTTACAGCTTCACGCTCCTGAACGGTACTTGGCAGATGATCGACCGCAACGGTGACACCGTGGACACCTTTCCTCCGTTCAGTACGCTGAAAGACGAACCCGAAGAAAGCACAGGCGGTCATCAGATCAACGATAACGGCGAGGACAGTCCGAGAGTGATCGGAGAGGTCGCAGGAGGAACGGAAACGGCTTCTGAGGGCGGTTCTTCCGCAGAGGGCAACGATACCCCCGACAGTCCGTCAAGCGTTTCTGAGGGCGATTCCGAGCGTTCTGGAGCCAATCCGCTTGCAATCATTGCAGGAGTGGCAGCTCTCGCAGGAGTCGGCGGAATCGGATATTATGTAATGAAGAAAAGGAAGTGACAGCAATGATTTTCAAGAGCAAACAGACCGTGAACGGCGCTCCCGTTTGGGAGGTCGATACCGACACGCAGACGGTACGCCACCGCAACCCCAAGACGGGCGAAACGGAGCGTTATGTGTTCCATACCGACCAAATCAGGTACTATCTGCACCACATCGAAGAAAAGCGGCCCGATCTCTTGCAGGAGATCGTGGACAAGGGCGAAATTTACAAGCACCTTGACGAGCTTGATACAAAGG
>JAFXSC010000032.1 GCA_017525915.1 Ruminococcus sp. | reverse complement strand
GAGCAAACATTATCTAATGGATACACATTAACTCATACTTACTTCAATTCGGGCTTTTCGCCGTCGGCAAGCCCATTATCGAGGAATTTGTAATAGATCTGAATACGGCGGGGTGTGCTTTTCTCTTTCGGGCGGTCACCGATCACAACATACTCGATCAGGTCAACGCACATTTCCCTTGTCAGCTCAGGTGCATCTGCATACTGTTTCAGACGGCAGATAAATTCCTCAATATCGTCCCTTGCCTTGCTGTCCTGTTCTAATGTGGCAGTAAGGCTTTTTACTTTTTCCGTCAGTTCAGCTTCCTCTGCACGGAACTGACCGAGCGTTTCAAGGCACAAGTCCTCCGGCACCTTACCGAGCAGTTTGTCCTGATAGACCTTCTGTGTCATCACTTTCAGGTCAGCAAGCCTTGACTGGTACTTTACAAGCTGTTGACGGGCATCATCAAGGTGCTTTGTACCCTCTGTCTCCTTGCGTCTGAGGAACTCCTGTCGGGCTTCATCTTCATTCTCGATCACATATCTTGCCTTTGCGAGAATGTCCGCAAGCACGATCTTCTCGATCTGCTTCCGGCTGATATAGTGCGTGGTGCAGGCAGTCGAACCGCATCGACTATATGTACCGCAGGCGTAGAAATAATTGACCGAGCCGTCCTTTTTCTTTGCGTGACCGTTCAGCTTCATTTTAGCTCCGCAGTCGGGGCAGAACATCATGCTGTTAAGCGGAAGAACAATGCCCTTTTTCATGATCTTACCGTGACTTGCACAGCGGTCAACCTCCTGGCACTTATCCCAAAGCTCCTGAGAAATAATCGGTTCATGGGTGTTTTCAGCAATGACCCACTCGTCCTTACCACGGCGGACAGACTTGTGGTTTTTGAATGATACTGTTGTAAACTTCTGCTGTGCCAGATGTCCGATATAGATCGGGTTACCGAGGATATTTCTCACCGCCACATGACTCCAGTAATGAAAAGTGTTCTTGTAAGGATTCGGCTTTTCCAACCTCTGCGCACGATAGTCGGACGGTATCGGCACACCCTCAGCATTCAGCTTCTTTGCAATTTGGGTAGGCGTGATACCTGTTGCACGAAGCTCAAAGATACGGCGCACCACTTTTGCAGCAGGCTCATCAATGATGGGAGTATGTTTTTCATCATCGCCTTTGAGATAACCGTAGGCGGCGAATGAAGCGATATATTTTCCCTCTTTGGCATTCTGGGCGAGGACACTGCGTACTTTCTTGGACGTGTTTGCGGCGTGCCATTCATTGAAAAGATTCATGATCGGCATTAAGTCCATTGCCGTACTGTTGCGGTCAAGCGTATCCACATTGTCGCTCATGGCGATGAAGCGGATATTGAATGAAGGAAAAATGTAATCGATATACTGACCGACTTCGATGTAATTACGACCGAAACGAGAGAGGTCTTTACAGAGGATAAGATTTATCTTTCCCGACTTAGCATCATCGAGAAGCTGTCTGACACCCGGTCTGTCAAAATTTGTACCCGAATAGCCGTCGTCCTCGTATATCCCCACCAAGTTCCAGCCTGCCTGCTGACTGACGTAATCGGTCAGCATTTTCTTCTGATTTTCAATGGAGAGGGACTCGCCCTCTCGCATATCTTCCTGTGATAATCTCACATAAATACCTACGTTGTAGGTTGACTGTCTTGTCATGACATAACTCCTTTCCAATCAAGACAGCCATATTCGATATTACCATTATAGCGCATAAAACCGAATATGGCAAGTCCTTTTTTCTATCTTTTCAGACTTGTCCAACGGTTTCTGCATAGGCTCTTTCAAAAGCCATTCTGTAAAGCTCCTTGTCGAGAGATTTCTCCCCGACATAGTGGCTTGTGACGGTAAAAAGCTGACCGTCGATCTCATAAGTTGCTTCGCTCACGGGCTTGTCTTTGTATCGCTCGTTCAGCTCGGCAAGAGTAGCATCGTTTGTTGTCAATTTTCTCCTTTCCGCCTGCGATTATCTATCTCTACACGCATAGGCTTTTTGTTGCAGGGGCGTTACGCCTGCACAGGGTAGCCGTGCGGAACGGCAGAGCCGTCCCGTTTACAGCTATCGTTTTGTTGTCGGAATATATGTTACTCCGAATAGGAATGATCTGTTTCTGAAAAGCTCATCTGCTTGCCATACTTGTCGGCATCGCTTTCATCGAAGCTGTTGTCAGCATCGGCAGAACTATCGTCAGCCAGCTCACCGATCTGCTCATAGGTCATACCGCTTGCGGTCAGCTTGCCGATCAGCGTATGCTCCACTGTCACAGCATCGAGAAGTTTCTGCCCCTCAGCACCGCCGTAAAGCTGTGAGAGCTTATCATAGGTGTAGAGCTTGCTTTCGATGATGACCTTGCGTCTGCGCTCCTGTGCTGCCCTGATAGACTTTTCGTAGCTATCGAGCTTCGCCTGATTCTCGGCAAGCACGGCATCCGTAATGATAACGGCGGACTCGTCAGCAATCTCAGCTTTTGCTTTCTTACTCATTCACATCACCTCACTTCATCTGATATTGCAGGATACTCACATACCCCACGATAATATTATAGCGCGCAATAAAGCCGTTTGTCTACTGGTATTGCGCTCAAACTTTCTGTTTCATTAGAGTTTTGCGTTCGACAGAATGTTATGGGGAATTTCAAAAAGCTCCAGTGTGTTCGGCTTCACTTTTACCACTAATGATACAGAGAAACTATGACCTTCTACATATCAATACCAAATTATTCTGCCATTCGTTAAGTGCCGCCGAGATATTCTCCGTTATGCACAAATACTCTATCCGAGAAGCACTCAATTTTTTAGTAGGCTATGCTTAACGAAGCCATGATTATTTTGGTAATAACTATTGAGGTAGATTTTCACCAAACTGCCGCACTCCCAGCACGATAACTGCGCCGTACCAGTTTAGAATATTGACACCGATGATGATTGAGAGCATCACGCTGGAGCGTGAGCGAGATACCGCCGACCGAAGCGGCGGTGAGAGATGTCGCATTCGCTCCACGCATTCGCTGACGGAGCATCGAAAGCCTGCGTGATATG
>JAFXSC010000052.1 GCA_017525915.1 Ruminococcus sp. | reverse complement strand
TCAAGGTCTTTATCCCCGATGAAGTGGCTCACCACGATCATCTTCTGTCCGCAGACAGTGTATTCATTTTCACGCTGAGGGCAGTCCTTGTACTGCTCATTCAGCTCTTGCATAGTTTTCTGTTTCATAGCGAATTTATCTCCTTAGCTTATCTATATCTACGCTTATAGGTCAGAGGGCATCGCTTTATATCTCTTACCCTCATGGTTATCAGTTGTGATTATAGCCGTGAGGAACGGCATTGCTGCCGCCCCTCTCACAGCTATCGTTTTGTTGTCGGAAATATGTTAATCCTTGTAGGAATTATCTCCGAAGAAAGAAGTCTGTCCGACAAATTCATCATCGGCAGAGCCACTGTCGGCATCATCGCCCGACTTGCTGTCTGCACCGTCAGAGCTATCGACAAGCCCCTCAATGTCAGCATAAGACATTCCGCTGTCGGTCAGCTTGCCGATGAGCGTATGCTCAGCAGTCACAGCATCGAGAAGCTTTTGTCCCTCAGCACCGCCGTAAAGCTGTGAGAGCTTATCGTAGGTGTAGAGCTTGCTTTCGATGATGACCTTACGTCTGCGCTCCTGCGCTGCCTTGATAGACTTTTCGTAGCTATCGAGCTTTGCCTGATTCTCAGCAAGCACGGCATCCGTAATGATAACGGCGGACTCGTCAGCGACCTCAGCTTTCGCTTTCTTACTCATTCGCATCACCTCTTTCGGTTTTGAGTATCGCAAGATTTGATTTAACCCCACGATAATATTATAGCAAATTTCGGAGCTATCTGTCTATTCGCAGGGCGCATGAACTTTGTGCGCCATTAGAGTTTTCGAGTTCGTCAAGTTGTTATGGGGAAAATGAAAAAAGCTGCGGAGCGGAGGACGCTCACACAGCTATCAAGGAGAAGTAATTATCTTCAATCACTATTCTGTTTTTCAATACATCCTTTATGATTGCAATATGGACATCTGATTTCATAATAATCATCGGAGTGAATTGCAAACAGAAGTTTATTCCATTTTGCATTAAATTCCTTAGAACAGGCTTTACACTGGAATTTATGTTTTGAAAGCTGTTTAGCCCATAATATACAAGCAACCAGTGCGGCAACGATAACTATAACTGTAATGATAATCCATTCCATATTACAAACACCTCACAATGATAAGCGGACAAACATCCTTGCGTTATATTATACCACAGCAGCCCCGAAAAAGCAACCCCCACTTTCATCAAACTGCCGCCCAGACTGCGCAATACCTGCGCCGTACCAGTTTAGAATATTGACACCGATGATGATTGAGGGCATCACGCTGGAGCGTGAGCGAGATACCGCCGACCGAAGCGGCGGTGAGAGATGTCGCATTCGCTCCACGAATTCGCTGACGGAGCATCGAAAGCCTGAGCAGAGAGATAAGCTCAGGCGAAAAAATATGCGCCATAGCGCAACAAAAATAACAAGCATTGTATTTTGCGCCGCACAGCGAGCGAAAATACCAAATGCTTGTTGGGGACACCCCAAGCCCCGAAATAACCGCACAGCGGTCAGAAAATAATCGGCTTACGCCGAAATAAAAACAACGGAGACACCACTATGGACACAGGAAAAAAGAAGCGTGGCAGAC
>JAFXSC010000051.1 GCA_017525915.1 Ruminococcus sp. | reverse complement strand
TTGCAGTGTAAAGGTCGGCAGTCGCTCCAAAGGTCAAAGTGCGATTGCTGCTGCTGCATATCGTGCCGGTGAGAAACTGACCGATCACGAAACCGGTTTTGTGTCTGACTATACGAAGAAAGGCGGTGTAGTATATTCCGAAATTGCATTATGTGAAAATGCCCCTGCGGAATACGCCGACCGTCAGACACTATGGAGCGCGGTGCACCAGATCGAAAAAGCAAAAGACGCAAGGCTCTGGCGTGAGATCGAGGTTGCACTTCCGAAAGAGTTTAGCCGGTCACATCAGATTGAGACTGTCCGCGATTTTGTCAAACGCCTGACCGATCAGGGAATGTGCGCAGACTGGTCGCTGCATGATAAGGGCGACGGCAATCCCCATGCGCACATCATGCTTACGACACGAAGCATTAAGCCGGATGGAACATGGGCACCGAAAAGCCGGAAGGTCTATGATCTGGACGAGAACGGAGAGAAGATCTTCCAGAAGATCGACAAGACAGGACGCAAGCAGTATAAGTGCCACAAAGAGGATTACAACAACTGGAATGCATCGGAGCGCGTAGAGGAATGGCGCGCAGCGTGGGCGGAATGCTGCAATGCCCGGCTGACTGAGCGTGACCGGATCGACCACCGCAGCTATGAACGCCAGGGCATCGACCAGATACCAACTGTGCATGAAGGTTTTGCCGCCAGAAAGATAGCATCCGCGGGCAGAAGATCTGACCTTATTGAAAAAAACAACGAAATTAAGCGAAAAAACAGCCTTTTGCGGTCGATTGCAGTGCAGTTAAAGGCTATAGGTGAAGAAATAAAGCAGCTTGCAGCCGAACTGACCAGAGAGAGAGGGGAAGTTATCAATGCAGGAAAACAACGAATTTCCGACCTACTCGCCAGAAGAAGTCGCGCAGTTGATAGCGATGACAGAGGACTTGCAGACGGAGAACGAGCAGCAGAGGGAAGAATTAAGAAAGCTGCACCGTCAGCAACAGACCGCCTTATCGGACAATCAAAGATTGAGCGCAGAGCTGCAAGCAGCCATACAGGATTTGAAGGATCTGAAAGCGGAAACAGAGGAACTGCGTTCGGATCTTCGACAGGCGGAGCAGACGAACAGACAGATACAGCGGCAATTATCCGAGCAGCAAACGCTGTCCTCGCAAGTGCAGAAGCTGACGCAGCAGCTTTCCGAGAAACAGAAGCAGCTGCAAATGCTCGAAGCCAGGGCAGCGGAGCAGATGCAGCAAGCAGAAGTCTTGAAGCAGGAACAGGCGCAGCGGATGCAAGCCGAGCAGAGAGCCAGGAGCGAAGCCGAGAAGAACAAGACTTTGCAGAATTTACTGGACGAATTGAGCAGAACATCAGACAGCGAGCTGCCGACAAAGCTGAACGCGCAGCTCAAAGAGAAAGACAGGCAGCTATTGAACGAGCAAGAGCAGAAAAAGCAGCTAGAGAAGAAGCTGAGCACCACAATCGCGGCGGCTTCTGCCGATAAACAAGCTCGTGACAAGCAAATATCGCTGCTTAGAACTGAACTGCAAGCCCAGAAATTCGATAAAGAGAAGTATTTGAGAGGGCTTGAAAGCCGGGAACGGGATCTCCGAAACGGTCAAGCAGCGCTCCGAAGTGACCGAGAAGCCTTTGACACTCGTGTTCAGAACAAAGCTCAGGAGATAGAAAATGACGTAATAGCTGACTATGAAGCCAAGAAAAGAAGTTGCGAAGCGGAACGGTCACGGCTCATAGCACAGCAGAAAGCTGAAAAAGACACTATTGATGCA